>JBCCGH010000014.1:0-93131 GCA_039029375.1 Planctomycetota bacterium | reverse complement strand
TCTGGCAGCGTCAGACAGGCGCCAGAGGCGCCTGCCGGCTTGATGCCGGCGAGCGACAGACTGCTCGACGGGGCGTCACCCCGCCTCCGCGGTCGGTCGCTCGTCTTCCTTGCCACAGCGGTCCTCTCACGCACTGGACGCCAACCCTCGTGCATGATCCGGGCTAAGGGTCGTCGCTCGCGCAGAGGAAGCGCTCGCCGACGCGGTCGGCGAGCGGCAGGCCAGCCTCGGTCAGCCGCACCTGACCCGCGTCGACGTTCACGAGCCCCTCGTCGGTCGACGCGGCCAGCGCTTGTGCCACGGCTGCGGGGACCGCGAGACCGAGGCGTTGTGCGGCTCCATCGAGATCGACCCCGTCGGCGCGGCGGATACCGAGCCAGAGGGCTTCACGTAGGCGCTGTTCGCGCGTTAGGGTCTCTGCCTCGGCGACGGGCGGTAGACCGCGGCGCAGTGCTTCGCCCCAAGCGTCGAGGGCCTTGAGGTTGGTCCAACGGACCCCTTGCCGGTGACTCGCGGCGCCCGGGCCCACGCCGGCGTAGTCGCCCTGCAGCCAGTAGTGATCGTTGTGCTCGCACGGGCCGCCGCGGCCGGCGAAGTTGCTGATCTCGTAGGCGTGGAAGCCCTCGCGTGCGAGCCGAGCTCGCGTGCGCAGCAGCAGGTCGCGGTCGATGTCGGCGTCGTTGGCGGTCACGATCCCTTGCCGCAGGTCGCGGGTGAGCCGCGTCCCTGGTTCGAAGGTGAGCCCGTAGCAAGAGAGATGGTCGGGATCGAGCGCCAGCGCCTCGTCGAGGTCGCGCTCCCATTCCGGCGCGTCTTGACCGGGCAGCCCGAACATGAGGTCGAGGCTGACGTTGGCGAAGCCTCCCTCGCGAGCGGCCGCGTACGCCGCGCGGGTCCCCGCTGCGTCGTGGGCGCGGTCGAGGAACGCCAGCCGGTGCGCGGCGAAGCTTTGCACGCCAATGCTGAGACGGTTCACGCCCGCCTCCCGAGCCACCGCAGCTTTAGCGGCGGTCATGCTCTCCGGGTTGGCCTCCATGGTGACCTCGCGGCAGCGGGCCAGGTCGACGTGCTCGCCCAGCGTCGCGAACAGGCGCCGCAAGCGGCCCAGGTCGAGGAAGCTCGGCGTGCCGCCACCGATGAATACTGAAGTCGGCGCGGCCGGCAGCGCGACCAGCTCGAGCTCCCGCCGTAGACCCTCCAGGAACAGATCGAGCGCTGCATCTCCGTCCGGCACGTAGGAGGTGAAGTCGCAGTAGCCGCACTTCACCACGCAGAACGGCACGTGGACGTAGAGCGACGTCGGCGGCGCAGTCGGGGGCGCGGGCATGGCGGGGTTCGGCGTCCGGCGACCCTACCGCGGCGCGGGTCCGCTGGCCGGCGGTCTACCGGGCTCGCTCAGGCTCCTCTTCGCCGAGCTCGCGCGCAAGGACCGCGTAGAGCTTGCGGATGGCTTCCTGCTCCATCTGCCGGACCCGCTCGCGCGTCACGCCGATGCGCTCGCCAATGGCCTTAAGCGTCATCGGCTGGGCGTTGTCGGCGCCGATCCCGTAGCGCATGCGCAGGATCTTCGCCTCGCGGGCGTCGATCGCGTCCAGCAACTCCAGCATCCGCTGGATCTCCGTGCTGCGCAGGATCTCGTCGTCCGGCGCCTGGACCCGCGTGTCCTCCAGGGAATCGGCGAACACCGAAGACGAGTCCTCGTTCATCGAGTGCGTGGGCTGCGAGTTGGCGAGGACCGTGTCGCGGACCACGTCCCAGTTGGTTGGCGGCAGCTCCAGCTCCTCGGCGATCTCGGCGGAGGTTGGTGCGCGCCCCAACATGTACGTGAGCTCCATCGACATCGCCTTCCACCGCGACACGATCTCGGACATGTACGAGGGCACTCGAACGGTTTTCACCGTGTTCACCAGCGCCCTTCGAATGCCCTGCTTGATCCACCACGTCGCGTAGGTTGAGAAGCGACAACCAGCCTCAGGGTCGAACTTCTCGACCGCCTTCATCAGCCCAATGTTGCCTTCCTCGATCAGGTCCATGAAGGCGAGACCGCGGTTGACGTAGTTCTTGGCGATCGACACGACCAAGCGAAGATTGGCGCGGATCATGTGCTCGCGCGCCTCGAGATCGCCTTCGGCGATCCTGTACGCGAGCGCAATCTCCTCTTCAGCCGTCAGCAGCGGCACCTCGTTGATGTCAGCGAGGTAGGTATCCAGTCCGATGTCTCTCATCCCGTTCCCCAAGGGTGGCCCGCGGTGTGCTTGCGGAACCCGTCGGGATATCGGGCAGGGCGCGCTGACGACTTGACGGAACCGTCGCGGATTCCGACAGGCGCGCGCTGAAGCGTCGGGCAAACCAACGCTCGCAACGCGCCGGCGGCTCCATGAAGCCGCCGGCGGGGGCAACTCAGAACATCGTGTAGATGAACGGAGCGGCGCCGGTCGAGCCCAGAATTAGGGCTGCGCCGAGGAGCAGGAACACGATGAGGAAGGGCAGCAGCCACCACTTCGCGTTATCGCGCATGAAACCGATGAACTCGCCGAAGATGGATGCGTTGCCGGAACTCGACGAGGCTTCCAGGAAGCTCTGCTCGGTGCCGGTCTCGGTGGTCTTGGTCATGACAGGGTCAACAAGGTGCGTTGGGTGCGGTGTCTCGGTCAGTATAGCCGCAGATAACTGGCCGGGGCGCGGGGCTTGTCGCGCACGTGCCAGTACGAGTCGACGCTTGGGTCGGGCTGGCGGTTGAGCTTGTCCCGGCCAGTGGCCCGAAACAGCAGTCCCACCGGCATGAACATGCCGAAGTAGATCGCGCCCAGCAGGACGTTGGAGATCACCCAGCCGATGGGCAACGACACCACCATGAGCGCGATGAAGACCGGCTTGATGATGGCGTCGGCCTTCGCAAGGGCGCAAAGGCCCATGACGACGCCAAGGCCGCACAGCACCCAGAACAGCCATACCGGGGTCCAACTGAACCCCCAGGTGAACATGGCGCCCACGGCGGGGAAGCCGATGAGCGCGATCCAGCCGAACTGACGCAGCTGGCTGGTGGGCGGGTTGAGGTCGAGCTTGAGCATGGCCGGTTAGTCGAGCACGAAGGACGACAGGTACTTCTCGCGATCGATGACGGGCGCGTTCTTCTGCGCCGTGCGACAGATCACGAAGTTCTCAAGCACCAGGACGTCCATCTCGGTGCCCCAGAAGCACTTCAACGCGTCCATCGGCTGGCACACGATCGGCTCGCCGCGGATGTTGAAGCTGGTGTTGATCAGGACCGGGCAGCCGGTCTTTTCCTTGAACTTCTGCATTAGCTGCGCGAGCCGCGGGTTGCGTTTGCCATCCACGGTTTGGAGCCGCGCCGAGAAGTCCACGTGCGTGATCGCCGGGACGACGGAGCGGATCTGGTGCAGCTTCTCCAGGCCGTGTTTGGATCCGTCGATGGGCTTGCGCTTGTCGTCGTTGACCGGCGCGACGATGAGCATGTAGGGGCTGCTTTGATCCTTGCGGATGCCGAAGTACTCGTGCGCGTCCTCCTCGAGCACGATCGGCGCGAAGGGCCGGAACGACTCGCGGAACTTGATCTTCAAGTTCATCACGCTCTGCATCTTGGGCGACCGCGCGTCGCCGATGATGCTGCGTGCGCCCAGCGCGCGCGGGCCGAACTCCATGGGCCCCTGAAACCAGCCGATCACGTGCTCGCTCTTGATCAGGTCGCTGACGCGATCGGCGAGCTCGAACTCATGCGCGTACTCCTCGTACTGCACGTCGTTCTCATCGAGCATCTTGCGGATCTCGTCGCTGCCGAAGCTCGGGCCGAGCAAGCTACCGCTCTGGCTGTCCTCGGGGTTGACCGTGCGCGGCTTGTCGAGCAGCTTGTGCCAGATCAACTGGGCGGCGCCGAGCGCGCCACCGGCGTCACCGGCGGCCGGTTGGATCCAGACCTGGTCGAAGGCGCCCTCTCGCAAGATGCGGCCGTTGCCGACGCAGTTGAGCGCGACACCGCCGGCGAGGCATAGGTTGGGCTTGCCCGACACCTCGCGCGCGTAGCGCGTGGTGCGCAGCATGACCTCCTCGGTCACCGCTTGGATCGACGCGGCGACGTCCATATGCCACTGGGTGAGCTCGGTCTCGGGCCGGCGGGGTGGTTGGCCGAAGAGCTCGTGGAACTTCTTCGACGTCATGCGCAGGCCAGCTGCGTAGTCGAAGTAGCTCATGTCGAGCCGGTAGCTTCCGTCGTCACGCAGATCGATCAGATGCTTGAGGATTAGGTCCTTGTGGTGTGGCTCGCCGTAGGGCGCGAGCCCCATCAGCTTGTATTCGCCGGAGTTGACGCGGAAGCCGCAGTAGTAGGTGAACGCGGAATACAGCAGGCCGAGCGAGTGCGGGAAGCGGATCTCCCGCACCATGCGCATCTTGTTGCCCTCACCCACCGCGATCGACGTCGTTGCCCATTCGCCGACGCCGTCCATCGTCACGATGGCAGCCTCCTCGAAAGGCGACGGGTAGAACGCGCTCGCCGCGTGGCTCTCGTGGTGCTCGGGGAAGACGAACGGGTGCTTGGGCTTGGCGCCGAGTTCCTTGCGCAGCACGCGCGGGATGTGCAATTTCTCGCTGAGCCAGACCGGCACCGCCTTGCGGAATGAGGAGAAACCCGCTGGCGCGTACGCCAAGTAGGTCTCCATCAGCCGGTCGAACTTGAGCAGCGGCTTGTCATAGAACCCGACGAAGTCGAGGTCCTCGGCGGTGATGCCGGCCTGGCCGAGGCAGTAGGCGACCGCTTCCCGCGGAAAATCGGAGTCGTGCTTCTTGCGGGTGAACCGCTCCTCTTGGGCAGCGGCCACGATCTCGCCGTCGCGGAGCAGTGCCGCGGCGGAGTCGTGGTAAAACGCCGAGATGCCGAGGATGTGGGTAGCCATGGTGGAGTGGCGCGCGTCGGGCGAGGGATGGGCGGAGAAGAATACCGAAAACCGTCGCCAGGGCAGGGTAGGCCACCCTTGGATTTTGCTCGTTGCCGCGACGCCAAACCCCGCTGCTCGGCGATGAGGTGCTGATGTTGAGACGGCTGGCGACTCGACTTGGGGTGTTCCTGGCGGCGTTGGTTGTCGCCGTGGCGTCGGCCGAGCTGGGCCTCCGGGCACTCGGCGTGGGGACCGAGTCGTTTGACCACGAGACCTGGTTTGAGGACGTCGAGCACCAGCGGATGGACTTTGCCGACGCCTTGGCCCGCGGTGACGTCGTGGTCGGCGAACTGCCGCGCGGACGGGCCCGGTGGGCCCGGGAGCACACCTTCTATATCTGCTACCGGGACGGCGATCGCCCATCCTTCGACGACCGCGGTTGCGCCCGGGTGGATATCAACTCTCTTGGTATAAGAGACCGCCGGGATTTGGCTTACGAGAAGCCCACGGGGCGCTCTCGAGTCCTTTGCTTGGGTGACTCCTTCACGTTTGGTTGGGGTGTTTCGGTGGAGCGAACGTGGGTTCGACAGCTCGAGGGGCGCCTCGGCGCCCAAGGTGACGTCCGCACGATCAACTGCGGCGCCGCCGGGGCGTTGATGATCGACGAGCATTGGTGGGGCCTGCGGGATCGCTTCGGCCGCTTCGACCCCGACGTCGTGCTGCTGTCGGTCTGCCTCAACGATCTCGTGCCCATGCCGGACACGGTGGGCTTGTTTCGGTCTACCGTCTTACGGGGGTGCGATCGGCATGGCTACCGGCTGGATTGGACCTGCGCCGACTGCGTCGATCGCGCGCGTAGCCTGGATGCGCGCCACAAATGGACCTCCCGGTCGCGCTTGCTGGCGGTCCTCCTCGGCTCGCTCGATTTGCGGACCCGGCTCGACCTGGATCCGCGCGTCGACTGGGGCCGCTGGCTGCTCGACATGCCGTCGGGCTGGCCGGCGCCGCTCGACCCCCAAGGCCGCTCTTTCTACCAGCTACAGGGGATGCCCGAAGAAGCGTCCTGGCGTGGCGGCGGCCCGCAGAGTGCGTTGCGGGCGATGCGCGGCTGGTGCGCCGAACGTGGCGTGGCACTAGGGGTCGTGGTCTGGCCGCTGTTCCAGGGTCTGGAGTCCCCCACGAACTACCCCTTCGGCGAGCTTCACCGGGTGATCGTCGAGTTTTGCACCAACGAGAACATCCCCAGCCTCGACCTGTTGCCGACGTTCCTCGGCGCGGATTCGGCCTCTCTCTGGGTCGACCCGTGCGACATGCATGCCAACGAGGACGCGCACCAGATGGCGGTGGGCCCCATTGCGGGGTTCGTCGAGAGCTTCTGGCCGGACGATCACTGAGCTCGGCGGGCCAGGCCGTCGGAGTTTCTCGCGAACGTGAAATTGACCGGGCCCGGGTGATCTTTTACTACCCTGCTCGCCCGCCAGGCTGACCCTCCGAGAGCCGCCTAACTGTCCTAGCTGGCTGACCCTGGCGCTCCGGCGGTCGGTCGCGTCGTGGACGTGATTCGACTGGAGGCTGGGTTGGCTTCGTTGTCCGAGCGCGGCTGACCCCGCACGAGAGGACTCGCGTTGACCGTCATGTTTCCGAAGTGGACGAACCACATCCCGACCTTCGTCGCGGCTGGCGCGGGCGTGGGTGTGGTCCTCGTCGTCTCGTTCATCAACTACTATTTTTCGCCACGCTTCACCGACGTCGGCTACGCGCCGGAGCAGCCGGTGCAGTACAGCCACAAGCTGCATGCCGGCTTGCTGGGCTTCGACTGTCGGTACTGCCACAACACGGTGGAGCACGCCGCGCACGCGGCGATTCCGGCGACCCAGACCTGCTTGAACTGCCACAAGGAGGTCAAGAAGGACAGCCCTCGGCTGCAGATGGTGCGGGACAGCGGGGCGACCGGTGAGCCGATCCCGTGGGTCAAGGTCCACATGCTCCCCGACTACGCCTACTTCAACCACTCGGTGCATACGAACATCCGAGGCGAGGGGGCGATCGGTTGCGTGTCTTGCCACGGCCGGATCGACCAAATGGAGGTCGTTCGCCAGGACCAGCCGCTCAACATGGGCTGGTGCCTCGAGTGCCACCGCGAGCCTGAGGCGCACCTCCGGCCGCGCGAGGAGCTCACGAATATGACGTACGAACACGACTCGCAGTGGGCGCTCGAGTTCAAGGAGCGCGGCGAGGTCAACCCCCCACAGCACTGCTCGGCATGCCACCGATGAAGAACCAGACGATTGGCGAGAACCCGGCGCGGACCGAAGACGACGGCCGCCTCTACTGGCGCAGCATGGAGCAGCTGGCGCGCTCCCAAGAGTACGAGCAGTTTGCCCGCGACGAATTCCCCGCGGGTCCCGAGCTCACCCCCGATGCTGTCTCGCGACGCGGCTTCCTCGGTGTCGTCGCCGCCGCGGTGGCCATGGCCAGCACGACGGCTTGCCGCAAACCGAAGCGCAAGATCCTCCCGTTCGCGGTGCGACCGGAGGAAGTGACCCCAGGAATCCCCGAGTACTACGCGACGTCCCTGCAGACGACGGGCTACGGCACTGGCGTGCTGGTCAAGAGCAACGACGGCCGGCCGACCAAGGTCGAGGGCAACCGGCTCCACCCAGCCAGCTTGGGCGGCTCGAACGGCCACATGCAGGGCGAGCTGCTCAATCTCTATGACCCGGCTCGGTCGCGCCACTGCTACCACGACGGCCATGGCGAGGTCGCAGCCGAAGGTGACAGCCACCAGCTGACGTTCGCTGATTTTGAGGAGGCGTGGAAGGGCATGGCGCGCCAGCTAGGCGACGGCAGTGGGTTGGCGTTCCTCATGGAGCCGACCACGTCGCCGACCACGGCCGACCTCGTCAAGCAGGTGCGTGACCGGTTCCCCAAGGCGACCTTCCACGTCTGGACCCCGGTGAATCGCGACTCGGAGGTCGAGGGTGCGCGGCTCGCCTTCGGCAAGGTCATTGATGCGCAGTACGACCTGACGACTGCCGACGTGATCGTGGCGTTGGACAGCGACTTCCTGGAGACGGGCCCCAACGCCGTGCGCAACGTGCGCGATTTCGTCACGCGGCGCCGGCCCTTCGAGGCCGGTGGGGCTGGCAATCTCAACCGTCTGTACGCGATTGAACCGACCGTCTCCGTCACCGGCGGGCAAGCCGACCACCGGTTCGCGGTGCGAGCGCACGAGGTGGCCAAGGTCGCCTTTGGTCTCGCTGCGGAGTTGGGCGTACTGCAGGGCGATCTGGGCACCGCGGTCGAGGCCTTCGCCGACCACGGCTTCACCAACAAGAACGGCAAGAACTGGGTCGCCGCCATCGCCAAGGACTTGCTCGCGCACCGCGGCCGGGGCCTGGTGGTCGCCGGCCCGCGCCAGCCAGCCTCGGTGCACGCGTTGGCCCACGCGATCAACGCCGCGCTCGGCAACGCGGGCACGACAGTCGCCTACGCGGAGCCGCCCGAGCTGATGGCCCAGAGCTGCACGAGCTCGCTCAAGGCCCTCGTCGACGCGATCGACGGCGGCACGGTCAACACACTGTTCGTCCTGGGCGGCAACCCAGTCTACGACGCACCGGCAGACTTCGATCTGCGGGCCAAGCTGCAGAAGGTCGCCAATACCATTCACGTCGGTCCTTGGCGGGACGAGACCGGTACCGCGTGCAGCTGGCATTTGAACGGCACGCACCAGTTTGAGGCTTGGGGCGACCTGCGCGGCTACGACGGCACGACGTCGATTGTGCAGCCCCTCATCGCGCCGCTCTTCGGCGGGCGCAGCGCCGACGAGGTCTTGGCGTTGGTGGCCGACCTCGAGGAGCGCGAGGGCTACGACCTGGTGCGCTACTACTGGGAAGAGCGCACCCGCACCGACGACTTTGGCGATTGGTGGAGTCGGGCGCTGCGCGATGGCGTGATTCACGATTCGGCCTACCAGCGCACGACGCCGCCAGGCGTCGCGGCCAACGCTGTGGCCGCTGCGGTGCGCAACGAGGGCTCGGCGCCGCCTCCGGGGCCCGATGGTGTCGAAATCATCTTTTCACCCCACCCGTTCATCTACGACGGCCGCTACGCCAACAACGCCTGGATGCAGGAATGCCCGGACCCGTTGACCAAGCTGGTCTGGGACAACGCGCTGCTGATGAATCCCGGCACGGCCGAGTCGTTGCAGGTCAGCAACAACGACGTCGTTAGCCTGGAAGTGGGGGGGCAGAACATCGAGATCCCCGTCTGGATTGTTCCCGGCCTGGCTGCATTCACCGTCGAGGTCGCGCTGGGCTACGGCCGCGACGTCGACGAGCGGTTCACGGTCGCGCGGGGCGTCGGGGTCAATGCCTACGCGCTCCGAACCAGCCAGCACCTGGCGATGGCGATGGGGGCTCGGATCGCCAAGACTGGCCGCACCCACAAGCTGGTGTCCACCCAGGACCACGGCGCGATGGAGGGGCGGCCGCTCTACCGGCAGGCCGACAAGGCAGCCTTCGAGGCGAACCCTTCGTTTGCGCCCGACATGTCGCCGCTCGCCAAGGTGGCCAAGCTGCAGAGCGAGCATGGTCATGAGGGCGATCACGGTCACGCCGGCGGCGAAGCGGCCCACGCCGCTGGCGGTGACAAGGTCACGGAGAAGGATCTGTTGCAGTCGCTCTTCACCGAGCGCGACTACAGCAAGGGCCCCCAGTGGGGCATGGTCATCGACCTGAATGCTTGCAACGGCTGTGGCGCCTGCGTCGTCGCCTGTCAGGCCGAGAACAACATTCCGAGTATCGGCAAGGACGAGGTGGGCGCGGGTCGCGAGATGCACTGGCTGCGCGTGGATCGCTACTTCACCGCCGGCAAAGAGGAGGACATGGAGGAGCCGGAGATCGCGCATCAGCCGGTGTCCTGCATGCAGTGCGAGAACGCTCCTTGCGAGTCGGTGTGTCCGGTCGCGGCCACGGTGCATAGCCCCGACGGGCTGAACGACATGGTCTACAACCGCTGCATTGGCACGCGCTACTGCAGCAACAACTGCCCCTACAAGGTCCGCAAGTTCAACTGGTTCGACTTCACCAAGTCACTGGAGGAGCCGACCTTGCAGATGGTGCAGAACCCCGACGTCACGATCCGCAGCCGCGGCGTGATGGAGAAGTGCACCTACTGCGTCCAGCGGATCCGCGGCGTCGGCCAACGGGCCAAGACCGAGCAGCGCGACATCCTGGACGGTGAGGTGAGGACGGCGTGCGGGCAGTCTTGCCCAAGTCAGGCCATCACCTTTGGTGACATCACCGACCCAGAGAGCGCCGTGTCCAAGTTGCGCGCGTCGAGCCTGAGCTACGGCATGTTGTCGGAACGGAATCTGAAGCCGCGCACGACCTACCTGGCCAAGGTGCGGAACCCCAACCCGGAGCTCGCCTGAGATGACCGCATCCATCACGATCCTCGACGAGCCTGAAAACCCGCTGCAGCGCTCACCGATCGTCGAGGGCAACAACACCCTCGGCACGGTCACCGAGCAGATCGCGCGCGTCTCCGAGGCGAAGACTCCGAAGGGCTGGTACCTGCTCTTCGGTATCTCGGTCGCATGCTTCCTGAACCTGTTCGCGATGATCGGCTACCTGGTCTGGACAGGTGTCGGTGTCTGGGGCAACAACAACCCGGTCGCCTGGGGTTGGCCGATCGTCAACTTCGTGTTCTGGATCGGCATTGGCCACGCCGGCACGCTGATCTCGGCCATTCTGTTCCTCTTCCGGCAGAAGTGGCGCACCGCGATCAACCGCTGGTCAGAGGCCATGACCATCTTTGCGGTCATGGCGGCGGGCATCTTCCCCGCCATCCACGTCGGTCGCATCTGGGTCATCTATTGGGTGTTCCCGGTGCCCAACCAGATGGCGATGTGGCCCAACTTCAAGAGCCCGTTGCTGTGGGACGTGTTTGCGGTGAGCACCTACTTCACGGTCTCACTGCTGTTCTGGTACGTGGGCTTGGTGCCGGACCTGGCGACCTACCGCGACCGGTGCTTCAAGGCCGGCCGCAACGTCGCGGCGCGCGTCTACGGCACCTTCGCGATGGGCTGGCACGGCAGCAACCGGCACTGGATCAACTACGAGAAGGCCTACCTGATCCTTGCCGCGCTGAGCACGCCGCTGGTGCTCTCGGTGCACAGCATCGTCTCCTTCGACTTTGCTGTCTCGATGGTGCCGGGTTGGCACACCACGATCTTCCCGCCCTACTTCGTGGCGGGCGCCATCTTCTCCGGCTTCGGCATGGTGCTGACTCTGCTGGTGCCGGCCCGCAAGTGGCTGAACCTGCACGATCTGGTCACGCTCAACACCCTGGACAACATGGCCAAGATCATCCTGCTCACGGGCTCGATGGTCGGCTACGCGTACGGGATGGAGTTCTTCATCGCTTGGTATGGCGGTGAGCAATACGAGCAGTACGCGTTCGTGAACCGGGCGACGGGCCCCTACTGGTGGGCCTACTGGACGATGATCTCGTGCAACGTGATCTCGCCGCAGCTGTTCTGGTTCCGCAAGCTGCGTCGCAGCCCGATGGCGCTCTTCATCATCTCGATCTTCGTGAACATCGGGATGTGGTTTGAGCGGTTCGTGATCGTGGTCACGTCGCTGCATCGCGACTTCTTGCCAAGTAGCTGGGCCTACTTCAGCCCGACGGCGGTCGACGTGCTCACGTTCATCGGCAGCTTTGGGTTGTTCATGACCATGTTCCTCTTGTTCTGCCGGTTCCTGCCGATCATCGCCATCAGCGAGATCAAGGGGACGATGAAGGTCGCGGACCCGCACAACGGGCACCACGGCGCCGCGCAGGAGAACCACTGATGAGCGAGACGAAGTACTACGGCGCCGTCGCCGAGTTCGAGTCGGCGGCCGATGTGTATCACGCGGCGGGCAAAGTCATCGCCGACGGCTACAGCCGCGTCGACTCCCACAGCCCGTTCCCGGTCCACGGGATCGATGCGGTCCTCAAGCAGGGACCCAGCCACGTCGGCTGGGTCTGCCTGTTGGCGGGCGCGACCGGGATCGGCGGCGCGCAGCTGATGATGTGGTGGATGAATGCTGTCGACTACCCGATCTGGGTCAGTGGCAAACCGCCCTACGACTGGCCGCCTACGGTGCCCATCACCTTCGAGTGCATGGTGCTCCTGGCAGCTTTCGGTGCGCTGCTGTCGATGCTGGCGTTCAACAAGCTGCCCCGGCTCTACAACCCGCTGTTCAAGCACAGCACGATTCACCGCGCTTCCGACGACCGCTTCTTTCTCTCGGTCGAAGCCAAGGACCCCAAGTTCGATCCCAAGGCGACGGTCGCGTTCCTGCAGAGCGTGGGCGGCTCCCACGTCGAGCTGATCGAGGAGTGACCATGGCGACGCAACGCATTCTGGTTTCCGTCGGCGCGACTTTGCTCGTCGGCATGCTGGGCGCGTGCCGCGGTGGCACGTCGAAGTCGCCGCCAATCCATGCCGTCCTGGACATGGACTTTCAGCAGAAGCTGAAGGCTCAATCCGCGTCCGGTTTCTCCGGTTGGGCGGACGGCCGGGGCATGCGGACGCCGGTCGAGGGCACCGTCTCGCGCTCGGCCTACTTGGGCGACCCGGGCGAGCTGCTCGCGGCCTACGACATCGACAGCAACGGGCGGCTCGATCGCCACGAGGCGAGCCGCCTGCGCGTCGGCAAGATGTTCGCGACCGTGGACCGGAACAAGGACGCGAGCCTCGATCTCGAGGAGCTCACCTGGGCCGGCTCGCTGTTCGTCTACAAGAACGCCGACGGCACCTTCGTGGCCGAGAACCCACTCCCGCGTACCGACGAGGTGCTCCAGCGGGGCCGCCAACGCTTCAACATCAATTGCGCCGTGTGCCACGGCAAGTCGGGCACGGGCGGCGTCGTCGCACCCCGGTGGTCAGTACCGCTGCCGGACCTGATCGCGCATGAAGACGAGACGACCCGCGCGCGCTTGATCGGTCTGCCCTACGGCGAGATCGTCGGCGCGATGACGGATGGCAAGGGCACCATGCCTTCCTATGCCCACCAGGTGACGTGGCCGGACCGCTGGGCGATCGCGCACTACCTGAAGGCGCTCCAAGAGCACTACAACTGATCGAGCGAGGATCGAAATGACGACGAGTGCAGTTGCTCCTCCGGTTGAGACGATCGCGCCCGGCCTCCAGACGCGGGCGCCCGACGGCGCTCTCGGCGGTGCCCGGACGATCCTGCTCGGTCTCGGCGTGGTCGCCCTAGGGGCGAGCGCGGTCGGTTGGTTCACCGACCAGAAGCAGTTCTACTTCTCCTGGCTGGTGTCGTTCATGTTCGTGCTGAGCCTGGCGCTCGGCGCGATGTTCTTCGTGCTGATCCAGCATCTGACGCGCGCCGGCTGGAGCGTCGTCGTGCGCCGGGTCGCGGAGAACATGATGGGCGCGATGCCGCTCATGGTGCTGCTGTTCGTTCCCATCGGGATCGGCTTCGCCACGCTCTACGAGCACTGGGTCCACGCCGAGCACATCAACCCAGGCGAAGCCGGTTTTGACGAGATCCTCTACGGCAAGCGCAAGTACCTGAACACGCCCTTCTTCTTCGTCCGGGTCGTTCTCTACTTTGTGATCTGGTTGGGCATCACGGCTTGGTTCCGCGGGCAGTCGCTCAAGCAGGACCAGAGCGGCGATCCGGCGATTACGCAGCGCATGGCTCGCGTCGGCGCGCCCTGCATGTTTCTGTTCGCGGTCTCTCTGACGTTCGCGGCCGTCGACTGGATGATGTCGCTGGACCCCCACTGGTTCTCGACCATCTGGGGCGTCTACTACTTCGCGGGCTCGTTCATGGCGCTCAACGCCTCGCTGGCCCTGCTGCTGTTGTGGATGCGCGGCCGCGGCCTCCTGACCGCCGCGGTGAGCACCGAGCACTACCACGACGTGGGCAAGCTGATGTTCGCCTTCGTGGTGTTCTGGACCTACATCGCGTTTAGCCAGTACATGCTGATCTGGTACGCGAACTTGCCGGAAGAGACCTGGTGGTATCAACACCACCTGGAGGGCAGCTGGGGCGCGGTCGGTGAATGGCTGATGCTGGGCCACTTCGGCATTCCGTTCGTCTTCCTGATGTCGCGGCACATCAAGCGCAGTCGGTTCACGCTCGGTATGGGGGCAGTGTTCCTCCTGGGCATGCACTGGATCGACCTGCACTGGATCGTGATGCCGACGCTGCATCGCGAAGGCCTGCATCTGTCGTGGCTCGACTTCTCGACCCTGATCGGGATGGTCGCTTTGTTCTTCTGGATGGTTCTGGGTCATCTCCAGCGCCACCCGTTGATCCCGGAGCGCGACCCGCGCCTCCCTGAATCGCTACACTTCGTCAACCACTGACCCCGAGGTTCGATCATGGAAACCGCCACACCACCGCGGCCCGTCGAGCACCACAACGCTGCCGCGCCTCAGGTCGAGGCGATCGATCCCGAGCGGGACATCGACGCCAAGAGCACCAGCATTTGGCTCGTCACATCGCTTGTGTTCGTCGTTGTGACTCTCTGGGTCCTGGGCCTGACGTTCGACTTCACCATCCGCGGCGAGCACGCGCTCAAGATCGACGGTGCCCCGCGGAAGGAGCTGATGCAGACCAGAAGCCACGAGGCCGATTGGCTGGACAAGAAGGCTGGCGACGAGGTGATCTCCGCGGCCCTGATGCCGACCGCAGAGGTCGACCAGCGGCTGTCGGACGCGGACCGTCGCATCCAGCAGGCCACCGACCAAGTCATCAGCGGCTACCTCAACAAGTAGCAGCCTGCCAGACCCCCTGACCCTGGAGCTGTTCCTCTCGTGCGCCGTCGAGTCTTTGCCCCGATCCTAGGCCCCACCGCCGTGGCCTTGAGCGTTACCGCCGCGCTGCTGCCTGCGCAGACGCCCGGCATGCAGCTCGAGGTCTTCGACGAAGGGGCCATGATCGAGGACCGCCGCGGCGTCACCGTGCCCCTCGATCTGACCTTCCGGGACGAAGCGGGCCAGGCGGTCCAGCTGCGCGACTACTTCGCGACCGGCCGGCCGGTGGTGCTCAACCTTGGCTACTACGGTTGCCCCACCCTGTGCGGCGCCGTCATGCAGACGATGGTCACCGCGCTGAGCGACTGCCGCCTCCAACTGGGTGAGGACTACGAAGTGGTCTCGGTGACCATCGACCCGTCCGAAAGCCATGACTTGGCGCGCTCCAAGAAGAGCGCCTACGGCCAGTTCTGGGATGAGCCGGCGATCGAGGAGCACTGGCACCTGCTTACGGGCGACGAGGTGCCGATCAAGACGCTGGCCGAA
This sequence comes from Planctomycetota bacterium, assembly GCA_039029375.1. Taxonomy (GTDB): domain Bacteria; phylum Planctomycetota; class UBA1135; order UBA1135; family UBA2386; genus JBCCGH01. The sequence continues at coordinate 77,912 of JBCCGH010000014.1, read as the reverse complement.
GCCGTTGGTTTTGGCCACCGCTGGGACAACTTCCGGCGCGTCTGGGATCACGGGGCTGGACTGTTCCTCGTGTCACCGGACGGGAAGCTGACCCAAACCCTCTTTGGCCTCGGTTACACGCCTCGCGACCTGCGCTTTGCGCTGATTGAGGCGTCCGAAGGCACCGTGGGCAGCGCGTGGGATCGCGTGCTGCTGTCTTGCTACACCTACGACGCGGAGACGGGCACCTACGGGATGGCCTGGACCGTTGTCCAAATCGGCGGATGCCTGACCGTGCTCGGGCTCGCCAGCATGCTGATCGTGCTGTGGCGAAGGGAGCGGCGCCGCGTTGCGCCTGCGGCCGCCGCGGCGACGACCCCCTGAGATTTCCCTCTCGGTACTTCCTGTGATTCTCCAAGACCCCCAGAGCTGGCTACCCGTGCCGGCGTCGACCTTCGCTCCAAGCGTGGACGGCGTCTGGATTCTGACCTGGTGGCTATGTGTGTTCTTCTTCGTGCTGATTGCGGGGCTCCTCGCCTACGCCGTCTTCAAATGGCGGCGCCGGACTCCGGACCAACCAGCGGCCTCCAACACCACCCACAACACGACGCTGGAGGTGGTTTGGACGGTCATCCCGCTGATCATCATGATGGTGCTATTTGCTTGGGGCTGGAAAGGCGGGATGGACATGACCGTCGCGCCGGCCGACTGCCTGCAGTACCAGGTCAAGGGCAAGCAGTGGGAGTGGCAGATCTGGCACCCCGGTAGCACCAGCCCGGTGGTGCGGGACATGTACGTGCCGGTCAACACCAATGTGCGGGTCACGACCTACAGTGAGGACGTCCTGCACTCGTTCTACATCCCGGCGTTCCGTTGCAAGCGCGACGTCCTGCCGGGCCGCTACCAGATGGTTTGGTTCAACGCGACTCGGCTCAGCGAACGCGATCCCGAGACCGGCGAGCTGATGCCCTACCCGATCCTGTGCGCCGAGTACTGCGGTCGCAACCACTCCTACATGCTGGGCAATGTGTACGTCGTGACCCAGGAGGAGTACGACCAGCGTCCTTGGGAGGTCATTCCCGACGATCCGGTCGAGTATGGCCAGATGATTTGGGAGCGGCAGTGCGTGGCTTGCCACACCCTGGACGGCAGCAAGCTCGTCGGCCCTACCTTCCAGGGCCTGTGGGGCAAGACGGAGAACCTCGAGGACGGCTCCACCGTGCTCGTCGACCGTGAGTATGTCGCTGAGTCCATTCGGATGCCCGAAGCGAAGCGCGTGGCAGGCTATGCCGGCAACAACATGACTGCCTATCCCGACATGACCGACGAGCAGGTCGATGCGATCTGTGCGTTTTTGGAATCGCTGAAGTGAGGTGATCCGACCATGACCACCAACATTCCCGCAGCGACCACCGAGACGTCGGCGGTCGCGGCGCCCAAGAACTATCTCAATCACTCGTCGGGCTTGTGGTCGTGGGCTGGCACCCTCGACCACAAGCGCATCGGGCTGATGTACCTCTCGGCACGACGATCGCCTTCCTCGTGGGTGGCGTGTTCGCGCTGATGATCCGGCTCCATCTGTGGAACCCGAACACCAACCCCACGGACGGGCTGTTCGAGCCGGACACCTACAACCAGATCTTCACGCTGCATGGCGCCTTCATGGTGTTCATGTTCATCATCCCGGCGATCCCCGGCGCGCTCGGCAACCTCGTGTTGCCACTGCAGTTGGGCGCCAAGGATGTGGCGTTACCCCGGCTCAACCTGTCGAGCTTCTATCTCTGGTTGATCGGCACGATCTTGGCCGTGGGCGCGATCGTCTGGGGTGGTGTCGACACCGGCTGGACGTTCTACACGCCCTACAGCATCTACAACGACCGTTCGGTCATCTTGATGGGCGCGGCGGTGTTCCTGATCGGCTTCAGCTCGATCTTCACCGGTCTCAACTTCATCGTGACCGTGCACAAGCTCCGCGCGCCGGGGCTGACGTGGTTCCGGCTGCCGCTGTTCATCTGGGCGATCTACGCCACGTCGGTGCTGCAGGTGTTGGCGACGCCGGTGCTCGGGATCACGCTGCTGCTCCTCGTCTTCGAGCACGTCTACGGGATTGGCATCTTCGATCCGCAGCTCGGCGGTGACCCGGTGCTGTTCCAGCACATGTTCTGGTTCTACTCCCACCCGGCGGTCTACATCATGATCCTGCCGGCGATGGGTGTGATCAGCGACGTGATCACGGTGCACTCGCGCAAGCCGCTGTTCGGCTACAAGATGATCGCGTTCTCGTCGATCTCGATCGCCGTGATCAGCTTCCTGGTGTGGGGGCACCACATGTTCACGAGTGGGCAGTCGGAGTTCGCGATGTTCGCGTTCTCCTTCCTGACGTTCTTCGTCGGGGTGCCCACCGCGATCAAGGTGTTCAGTTGGGTCGCGACCATCTGGCAGGGCTCGATCATCCTGTCGAACCCGATGCTCTACGCGTTGGCCTTCCTGATCATCTTCACGATCGGTGGTCTGACCGGGATCTTCCTGGCGATCCTCAACCTCGACATCCACCTCCACGACACCTACTTCGTGGTGGCCCACTTCCACTACGTGATGATGGGCTCGACGGCGGTGGGGCTGTTCGCCGGTGTGCACCACTGGTGGCCGAAGTTCCTCGGCAAGACCTACTCGCGCTTCTGGTCCCGCGTGGCCTGCGCGCTGATCTTCATCGGCTTCAACGTCACGTTCTTCCCGCAGTTCATCATGGGCGCGCAGGGGATGCCGCGACGCTACGCGAGCTACATGGAGGAGTATCAGCCCTACCACCAGCTCTCGACGATCGGCGCCTTCGTCCTGGGACTCGGCATCCTGATCATGGTGGGCTACTTCCTGCACTCGCTGTTTGCCGGCAAACCCGCGGCGCGCAACCAGTGGGGTGGCGTCACGCTTGAGTGGCAGAGCCCATCACCGCCGCCGCTCGAGAACTTCGACGAAGACCCGGTTTGGGTCGGCGAGGTCTACGACTACAGCCACCTCAAAGCCGAGGAGATGTCCCGATGAGTGACGGGCACGCGTTGCCGACGACGCCGACCCCGGCGGGCTTCGTCCCGCACGAGGTTGCGCACCACTACAACTCGCACGTTCAGGAGTACCAGTCGTGGAAGCTCGCGTTCTGGCTGTTCCTGGCGACCGAGATCATGTTGTTCGGCGGGTTGTTCGCCGCCTACTTCGTCTACCACGACCTCTACCCGGAGACGTTCCGGGTCGGCGGTCAGCAGCTCGATTGGCGCATGGGCTCGCTGAACACGGCGATCCTGCTGTGCAGTTCCTTCACGATGGCTTTGGGCGTTCGTGCGGCCCAAACGAGCGAGAAGGGCAAGATGCTCACCTACATGATCCTGACCGTGGCCGGCGCGGCTGGGTTCATGGTGGTCAAGTACTTTGAGTACACCGCGAAGTTCAGCCACGGCCTCTTTCCCGGTGCCTACTTCAACCCGCACGGCGCCTACGCCGATGCGTTCGCCGGTCTGAGCGGGGCCAACATCTTCTTCGGCCTCTACTTCACGATGACGGGCATCCACGGGCTCCACGTGCTGATCGGCGCGGGGTTGATCCTCTGGATGATCAAGCGTGGCGCGGCGGGCCGTTACCACAGCGGCCACTACCTGCCGGTCGACATCGCCGGTCTCTACTGGCACTTGGTCGACTTGATCTGGATCTTCCTGTTTCCGCTTCTCTACTTGGTGCCCTGATGTCGCACGATTCGCACGGACACGGCGGCGACGCCGTCGGCTTCCACGCGCCGCACGTGGTGCCCAGCATGCTCTTCTTCAAGGTGCTGGTGGCGTTGCTGTTCCTCACCTTCATCACGGTGGCGGTCTCGCGCGTGGACTTCGGCTCGGCCAACATGCTGGTGGCGATGGGCATTGCGTCGGTCAAGGCGGCGCTGGTGATGACCTTCTTCATGCATCTGAAGTGGGACACGCCGATCAACAACATCGCGATCCTCAGCTCGTTCCTCTTCCTGTCCCTGCTCTTCATCTTCACGCTGGCCGACATCTCCACGCGCAGCGCGACGGACCCCGCCCTGAACGAAGTGGCCCCCGTCCTGGACTACCGCGAGCGTTGGGGACTCCTGGAGCACTAGGCTCTGCTAGGATCTCGGGACGAACGACGATGAGCGTGCACCCCTCTTTGCTTCGCGGCAGCCAGATTGTGCCGGAGCCCGCCATCCGGCGGATCCTGGCTCAGTGGCCCGCGGCTACGGCGCACACTCGAGACCACATGGTTACTGCCGCCAACGTCACCTAGCGCGGACCGAGAAACCCGGTTGACCGATAGCGATACGCAGGCGTCCGAGTGCCCGAGCGCCACGGATGACGAGCCGCCGACCCAGCCGGCGCCAGCAACCCTAGACGCCGCGTACCTACACGCTCGCAACCCGGCCGACGCCAGGATCGCGTTCTACGGGCCGGATGGCGCTGAATCGGCGCGGCAGCAGCTCCCGGCGGAGCTGCGGGAGGTGGCCGATGCGGTTGATTTCGAGGTTCTGCTGCCGACCGAGGAGTCCACGCTGAAGCCCTTGCTGCCGGACGGCTCGAGCCGAGGCAGCGCTGGCGCGCGCGTGGCACCCGGCCTGTGGCAGCTCCCTGGCGTGGTCCTCGACCTGCCCCGCGCCGCGCCCTGGCTCGCCTCGCTCGCCCCGGACCCACAGCGATCCAGCCTGTCGTTCCTGGCGTGTGCATCGCAGCTGGCAATCGCCATGCTGCGGCAGGGGGATTTTGCTGCCGCGTCCTCGGGTAGTGGCTTGCTCAAGTGGGTGCCACACTGGAACTTGCAGTCGATGCGCTGTCTCGGGGTGCTGGCCGAGGCCGTCCCCGAGAGTCTGCTGACGTCGCGCTTCGCCCGTCCCGACGAGCCGGTGTACGCGGTCACGCCGCGGAACCTCGCGGTGAGCTTCGTCGGGCACGTCTTGGACTCCCTTGGAGCGGGGTTCACGGCGCGCTTCGAAGAGGCCGAGCGGTTGCCCAAGTCGTTCTGGCAGACGCGGCCGACGCCGGTGCTGGACGTCATTCAACCGGACCAAGAGCTGGAGGAGGGCATGCCTTGGGCGGTGCAGCTGCGCTTCTGCCCGGTGCCCGGTCTGAGTCTGAGCTACAGCTTTGACACCCTGGAGGAACGGCAGAAGCAGCGGCTCTTTCCCGATGCCCTGACGACGGATTCACTCCGCGAGGTCGAGGTGCGCATGGAAGAGCTGGCGCGGCGGATGCCGGCTCTGCGCCGGGCGCTCAACATGAGCGACGGGCGCGCTTCACTGAATCGCACCGAGCTCGATCAGATCCTTGAACATCTGCCCTTGCTCGAGGGCGAAGGGGTGCGCGTCGCCGTCCCCGGCGTCGAGCAGCTCGATCGGCTCGCGGCGCGGGTGTCACTGCAAGAGGTCGGCGCCGAGGACGGCCGGCCGTGGTTTGAGTTCAACTGGCGCCTCGCGTTGGGCGATCGCGAGCTGAGCGACGAAGAGTTTCGCTCGATGGTCACTTCGGTGAGCCCATTGGTGAAGGTCGGGAAGGCGTCGGTGCTCTTGTCGCCCAAGGACCGCGACGCGCTGGCGGAGTTCGAGAAGCGGGCACAGACGGAGGGGCGCAAGATTGGCTTCTTCGAGGCCCTGCGCCTCAAGCTGGGTGGCGCCACGCATCTGCACGGGCTCGCGCTCGAGGCCATCGATGCAGGGCCTCGCCTCGAGGAGCTGGCCAGCAACCTCGAGCTGGCACGATCGATCGAGGATCGGCCGCAGCCGGCGGGGTTCATCGGCGAGTTGCGTCCCTACCAGCGGCGCGGCCACGCCTGGGTCTACTACCTGATCGACCAGGGGTTCGGCGCTTGTCTCGCCGACGACATGGGGCTCGGCAAGACGATCCAAGCGATTGCCGTCATCCTGGACTGGCGCCGCGACGAGACCCGGCGCGAGCCGATTCTGTTGGTTTGCCCGGTGTCGGTGCTGGGCAACTGGCGGCGTGAGCTGCAGCGGTTTGGGCCCGAGCTCGGGGTTGCCATGCACCACGGCAAGACGCGCCCGCGGACCGAGGAGGGCTTCGCCCAGCTGCTCAAGGAGCACAACGTCATTCTGACGAGCTACCACCTGCTGCAGCGCGACGAGGCCCTCATCCTGGGGACCGAGTTCGGCGGGGTCATCCTCGACGAGGCGCACAACATCAAGAACCCGCGGACTCGGCAGTCTCGCGCGGCGCGCAAGCTACGCGGACGTTTTCGGATCGCGCTGACCGGCACGCCGCTGGAGAACCGACCGCTCGACCTGTGGTCGATCATGGACTTCCTGAACGAGGGCCTGCTGGGCAATCGATCACAGTTCCTGCAGAGCCTCGAGCATCCGATCGTCAAGCAGCGCAACCAGACGACGATGTCGACGTTGGCGCGGCTGGTTCGCCCCTTCGTGCTGCGGCGCCTCAAGACCGACCCCGAGATCGTGCACGACCTGCCGGAGAAGTCCGAACAGGTGGTCGCTGCAAGCCTCACTCGCGAGCAGGTCATGCTCTACGAGAACACCGTGCGGAGGGGCCTGGCCGACGTCGAGGGCGCCGACGAGAACATCCAGCGGCGCGGTGCGATCCTGACGACGCTGCTGCGGCTCAAGCAGGTCTGCAACCACCCGGCCCACTACCTCATGGATGGTTCGGCGCTGCCCGGCCGTTCCGGCAAGCTCGACCTGCTCACCGAGATGCTCGAGGAGGCGCTGGCCGAGGGCGACCGCTGCTTGGTGTTCACGCAATTCAAGGAGATGGGTGCCCTACTCAAGACGCACATCGAGGGCGTCGTGCAGGAGAGGATCTTGTTCCTTCACGGCAGCGTGCCGCAGAAAGAGCGCGAGTCGATGGTCGCCGAGTTCCAGGCGCCCGGCGACGACGCGCCGCGCATCTTTGTTCTCTCGCTCAAGGCAGGTGGCACAGGCCTGAACCTGACCCGCGCCAACCGCGTGTTCCACTTCGATCGCTGGTGGAATCCGGCCGTCGAAGATCAGGCCACGGACCGCGCGTTCCGCATTGGCCAGCAGCGCAACGTCTTCGTCCACAAGTTCGTTTGCACCGGCACGCTGGAGGAGCGCATCCAGGTGATGCTGGAGCGCAAGCGCGAGGTTGCCGAGAACCTGCTCGGCACCGGCGAGGGCTGGCTCACGGAGCTCAGCAACGATGAGTTGCGCAAGCTGCTGCTGCTCGACCGGTCGGAGGCATTGACGTGAAGGAGCGTCGGCCGATCGGTCTCGACGAGCGGTGGCGTCGCGAAGCCCACCGGGGCGTCGATGGTGAGCAGCTGGACCAAGCGTTGGCCATGCTGCCGTCGATCAGGAATCCGAACGTTCGGGTTCGGCCCGGCTCGATCCGCACCGAGCTCGAGGGCGCCATGGGCTCGATCAACGAGGTCAGCATCCACGCCCCCACGCTTCCCGGCCGGATCTGGCCGCAGGTCGCGCGCGTGCTGCGCCGCTCGGCGACGATGCTCGCCGCGCTGAAGAGTGGCAAAGTACCCCGGTCGTTGGACCGGTTGGTGGCTCGGATTGCGGGTGAATCGCTGTTTCCCGAGGCGCGACGCATCACCGCCGCGTGCACCTGTGGCTCGCCAGAGTCGCCTTGCCGCCACATTCTGGCGCTGCACGAGCTGTTTGCGCGCCGACTCGGCGACCGCCCGTGGGAGCTGCTCGAGCTGCGGGGCGTGAGCCTGCAGGACTTGCTGGCGCGGGCAAGTCGCACCGAACCGGACCCCGACTTGCCTCCGCTCGCGTTCGGCGCAAGCGAGGAACCGGTGCTGTTTCCCGAAGGGGAGGACGGCGATCTCGATTTCGCCCTCAGTGAAGGGCAGATTCGCTCTCTGGCGGGTGCGTCTCCGCCGGGTGTGTTCGACGCGTTCCGCGTCGCCCTCGACCAGTATCGGACCGCCGATCAAGCCTAGTGGTGTGCGTCAGGAATCTGTGCACCACACGAGTGGAGCCCCACTGGGCCCGGTAGACGGTCCGCCCAACCCAGTTCAATCGAACAACGTGCACCCGTGACGGCACTGTTTGGCTCACCCGGGATGGACTTCACCGGGACGACTCTGGGGATGGTCGCCCTGGGCGTGTTCATCGTCGCCTACGCGATGGTGGTCTCCGAGGACTTGATCCACCTGCGCAAATCCAAGCCCGTCATCCTAGCGGCTGGGATCATCTGGGTCTGCGTGGCGATGACCTACCACGCCTGGAGCCTCGCGGACGGCTTCGACCTGGCCCGCTTGCGCGAGCACGCGCACGTCCCCGACGCACGTGACGTCGGCGAGATCGTCGGCGCGTTGGTCGGGCACCACGTCAAGGACTTCGCGGAGCTGTTCCTCTTCCTGACGGTCGCGATGACCTACATCAGCGCGATCGCCGAGCGGAACGTCTTTCTGCGGATCAACGCCTGGCTCGTGTCCGCTGGCTTTGGTCTGCGGACCGTGTTTTGGACCACCGGGCTGTTGGCGTTCGTGATTTCGCCGATCGCCGACAACCTCACGACAGCGCTGCTCATGGGCGCCGTGGTCGTCACGGTGGGACGGGGCCGCCCCCGCTTCATCTCTGCGGCCTGCGCCAACGTCGTCATCGCGGCGAACGCCGGCGGCGCTTTCTCGCCGTTCGGCGACATCACGACCCTGATGGTGTGGGCCGACGGCAAGGTGCCGACCCAGGAGTTCCTGAAGTTGATCCCGGCATCGATCATCAACTGGGTGGTTCCGGCCGCAGCCATGCACTTCGCGGTGCCGAAGGAGCACCCAGAGCCCGTGCAGCAGGACGCTGCCCTGAAGCCGGGTTGGTGGGTCGTGACGGTGCTCTTCCTGCTGACGATCGCCACGGCGGTGGCGTTCCACGCGGTGCTCCACCTGCCGCCGTTCCTCGGCATGACGACCGGGCTCTCCTACTTCTTCGCGTATGGCTACTTCCGTAGTCTGGCCGACCGTCGCAGCCAGAATGGCCGCGGCGTGGACGTGTTCCGCAACGTCGCGCAAGTCGAGTGGGACACCCTGCTGTTCTTCTTCGGCGTGATCATGTGCGTCGGTGGCCTGTCCGAGCTCGGGTTCCTGGCGCGGGCCTCGACCTTCCTATACGACGATGTCGGCGCGACCTGGGCGAACATCAGCGTGGGCCTAATCTCGGCCGTCCTGGACAACGTGCCAGTGATGTTCGCGGTGCTCGGGATGGATCCCGAGATGAGCCTGAACCAGTGGCTCCTGGTGACGCTGACCGCAGGAGTTGGCGGGTCACTGCTGTCGGTGGGCTCGGCGGCCGGGGTCGCGCTGATGGGCTCGGCGCACGGCGTCTACACGTTCACGAGCCACCTCCGCTGGTTTGGCTACATCGCCGCGGGGTACGCGCTCAGCGTCGCGTGCCACCTGCTGCTCTGGGGGACGTAGCGCCCCGCTGCCGCGAGGCCGTTGCCAGGGTCGCCCGCGGGCTTGGCCCGCGACCGGCGTCTGCTACACCCCGAGCGCCAGGCGGTCGGCGAGCACGTCGGGGAGGCCTTGCTGCCGAATTTTCGCCTGTGTTGCGCGGATGTCGTAGGGCACGCGACGAATCGCGATCTCCTGCCGCTCGGTGTCATAGATCGCGTAGGCGGCCCGGGGGTCTTCGTCGCGTGGCTGGCCGACGCTCCCGACGTTGACCAAGATGCGATCGGCCCCTTTGGTCGATGTGAACATCTCCGACTGGTAGAGCATCTCGAGCTCGTTTGGGCGCATCTCCGGTCGCTCGATGTAGATCGCCGGCACGTGCGAGTGGCCGACGAAGCTCACGAGTGTGCGCTGCTGGCGGATCGATTCCTTGGCTTCAACTTGAGTCAGGACGTACCCAAACAGCTCCGGCATGTGCAAGGTGCCGTGCACGACCGTGTACTCGCGATGCTCGACGACCAGCGGTAGACCTCGCAGGTACTCGAAGTCGTCGGCGCGCAACTGGTGCCGCGTCCAGTCGATGGCGGCCCGCGCGTACTGGTTGAAGTAGTCGGTGTCCAAGTGGTTGACGACCGCAGCGTCATGATTGCCCATGCAGACCATGCACTTGAGCTCACGCACCATGTCCAAGCACTCGCGCGGGTCCGGGCCATAGCCGACGACGTCGCCGACCTGGACCCAATGGTCGATGCCCTCGTCACGCATCGCACGAACGACCGTGCTCAGCGCTTCGAGGTTGCTGTGGATGTCGCCGAGGATCCCGATCCGCATGGGAGTGTTATCGTCCAAGTCGGACGCTGGTGAGCGCCCAGGAGAGCATCAGGCCCGCCGCGGTGGCGAACAGGCTGCCGCCGACGGCGTCGATGCCGCGATGGAGCGCAATGGTTGGTCCGCTTGAGCCGAGGATCAAGAGTGTGCTCGACGGGATCGGGCTGCCGGCCAGGAGCGACGTGGTGACAAGGGCGATCCAGACGAGGCTCCGCGCGTGGCGGGACCGCAGCGGCAAGCCCAGGGATGGCGCGAGTGCGCAGACCGGGGCGCCAAACTCAAGCGCCCCAAGCCAGAGCCAACCCAGAGTCTCGGTATTGCGCCCAAGCGTAATTATGGCCAAAGAGGCAGCTCCTGTGAGGGCCATGCTGGCAGCGGCCAGCGCTAGCGTGACGGCCATCACCTGCTGCAGGGGCCTTCGGCAGCGCGCGATCGTCCACAGGCTGCTGGACTCGTGGCGGCGCGCGTGCCAGGCGAGCGGGAGGGTCGCGATGAGGAGCACCAGCAGGCCCTCCACGCTCGTGGCGACCAATGGCACGCCGAGACCCGGCGCACTCTGGAGCGACGCGAGAACCGCCCAGACCCACAGCCCCGTCGCCCCACCCAGAACGCACCAGCGGACGCTGGCCAGCTCAACCCAGGCAAGCCGCAGGACGGACACGTCGCTCGATCATGACACGCCACCTGGGTGGATGGAGCCAGCGCCAGCGAAGTTTTTGCAGCGCACACTGTTTCGAGACCCCGTCCATCAGCGAGAATCCGCTGCGGTTAGCGTGCAACGCAAGGCGGTGCGGTGAGGTCGTTGGCCGTAGCCAATCAAAAGGGCGGCGTGGGCAAGACGACCACGGCGATTCATCTGGCCCACGGGCTGGCGATGGCGGGCGCACGGGTTCTGCTCATTGACCTGGATCCGCAGGGCAACGCCACGCTCGCCGTGCAGTCCATGCAGGCAGAGCCGTCGGTGACCGAAGGACCGCTGTCTTGGATGCGACCCCTGGCGGACGGGCTTTGGATGCTGCCGTCGCCCGGTGCCGAGGCCCATCTCGCCCGCGACGCGACCCTCGAGACCGACAAGCTCGCCGCCACGATCGAGGAGCTGGATCAGGAGATCGACTGGCTCGTCGTCGACTGCCCCCCGCGGATGGACCAGTGGGGTTGGGCCGGCCTCCGGATCTGTGATGAAGTGCTGGTCCCGGTGCAGGCCGAGTTCTTCGCGATGCAGGGCCTCTCGCAGATGATGCGGACCCTCGAGGCCGCGCAGCAGGAGTTCCCTGGGCGGGCGCAGATGCTGGGGGTGGTCGTCACCATGCTGGACGTGCGCGAGCCCGTCTCGGTTGAGGTCCTAGGCGACCTCCGCGAGACGCTCGGTGCGCGTCTCATGGACTCCGTCATCTTCCGCGACTCACAGCTGGTCGAAGCGGCCAGCCACGGCATCTCCATCTTTGAGTACAACCTTCAGTCCAAGGCCGCGCTCGCCTACGCAGAGCTGGTGAGGGAGATCATGCATGGTTGAACGACGACTCGGACGCGGCCTCGACTTCTTCCTGTCCGGCCTGAGCAAGACCCAGGCGACGGACGAGGGTGTCCTGCAGGTTGAGGTCTCGAGTCTGGCGCCAAACCCGCACCAGCCGCGACGACACTTCGACCCCGAAGAGCTGGCCAGCCTGGCTCGCTCGATTCGAGCGACGGGAATCCTGCAGCCGATCCTCGTCCGCCCCGCCGGTGAGGGGTACGAGATCATCGCCGGGGAACGAAGATGGCGCGCGGCACAAGAGGCCGGCCTCGAGCGCATCCCGGCATTGGTCCGCGAGGTGGCCGACGAGGCCGTGGCCGTCTTCGGTTTGGTCGAGAACCTGCAGAGGGCAGACCTCAACGCGATCGAGAAGGCGCTGGCGCTGCGCAAGATTCGCGACCTGGCCAAGGCCTCGCAGGACGAAGTGGCCCGCCAGGTGGGCCTCGATCGCTCCACGGTGACCAACTTCCTCCGTCTCTTGGAGCTGCCCAAGGAGGTGCAGGAGTTTGTTTCACGTGGAACCATCACCATGGGCCACGCCCGCGCCATCCTCGGGCTGCCCGGCAAGGACGAGATGATTGCTGTCGCGCAGGAAGTGGTGCGGCGCCGGCTCTCGGTGCGACAGGTCGAGGCGCTGGTGCAGGATGTCAACGCCAAGACCCCCCAGGCGGGCCGCAAGCGCGGCGCCAAGAGCAAGGAGCGACCCGTCTGGGTCGCCGAGATCGAGGAGACGTTGGGCGACGTGATCGGCGCCCCGGTCGCGGTGCGCTACGGGAACCGGCGCTCCAAGATCACGATTGAGTGCCGTGGCCGCGAGCAGTTTGAGGCTGTCTTCGAGCGCCTGAAGTCCTTGGGCGACTCGGACTGACCATCGCAAGCTCGCCGGCGGCTCGCGAGGCGAGCCGGGGGCTCGAGAAGTTCCCGTTGTCGAGCCCTCGAGCCCCGAGGGCCTTACTTGCCCTCTTCGCCGGGCGGGGCTTCTTCCGGCGGGACATCGCCGATGATCGTGACGCTGGTGATGCGCACGTCCGTCTGCAGCTGACCGCTGCCGTTGGTCTCCATCTCGGCGGTGGTCAAAGGCAGCTCGGTCGCGAGCCGCTGCAGCACTTCTTCGCCGCGGGTCACCCGCCCGAAGATCACTCGCTGCCCGTCGAAGCGGACGGCCGCGTCACTGACGTTGATCCAGACGCGCTCGCCAGAGGACTTGTTCTGCGCGGCGGGCTCGGGCGCTGCCGCCACCATGAACGGCAGGTGGCTCAGGTCGTTGTCGACGAAGTCGAGCACCTTGCCGCTTGCAGCGGTGTGTAGCCACTTGGTGCGGTCCTGCTCGTCCTTGGTGGACGCCAGCCCAAAGTGGAGCTGCTCCGGCGTACCCGCAGGTCCCTCGCGCTGCACTTCGTCGATGGCGATCCCTTCGAAGAACGGGGCTTCCTCACCACTCTTCCGCGCGTTGGCCAGGAAAGCCGCGACATACTGGGGTGCCTGCTCCGCGTAGAACCCGACTTCAAACTCCTCGTCGTTCGAGAGCTTGAACACGACCCGTGGCGATGCGTCCACCGCCGGCGCTTCGTACAGCCAAGCCGTAGCCTGGCGGAAGGTCTGCTGGCGCTCGATCTCGGCCCGCAGGAGGGCGACCAGGCTGCCCGCTGCCGGGGCCTCGAGCTCCGGCGGTTCGTCGCGCTTCTTGCGCTCGTCTTCCTCCTCGTCCTCCGACGGAATCTCGGGTCGGTACTGCGTCGGGTAGCTGGACGACGCACAAATCACGTGCTCGGGGTGATTCTGCTCGAGGTCGTTTAGCAGTCCCGCGGCCCGATCGAAGTCTCGGGCCTTGGCCGCTTTCACCGCCGCGACCCACTGCAGTAGTGGCTCGGCGGCGGTCCCCGCTTGGTCGGCAAGCGCGGCGTCAATGGTCGCGTCGTCCGCTGCCTCGAGATCCCGACCCAACTCGAAGACCAGCTCTTCTTGGGTCTGGCTCAGGTAGTAGCGCAGAAACTGCGAACCGTTTTGGTTCGACAGCAGGCTCCATAGTGAGCCCTGCTCGGTGTAGCCAGCGTCGAGGTTGGCGCTCGTTGCTACTTCGCTCCAACGCGTGTTGGTCTCCTGTTTCTTGAAATACCTTAGACCGTAATTCGCGATGAGCGCCACGCCCAACAGCGTGAGCGCGATCAACACCGAGCGTCGGTGGCGTTCCCAAAACAGCTCGAGGGGATTGGGGGCCTCGATCTGGCCCTGGGTCGGGGCGGACGATGATGACATGGCTTGTCTCTAACGTTGGTCTTGCGGGGGGGCGGCGGTCGTGCGGACCTGGATCTCCATGACCGTCGTCGCGTCGGAGCGCCGGGAGAGCGAGCAGTTCACCACCTCGTCGCCGCGCCGGAACGACAGCGTCCTGGTACCGTCGGAGCGTTGGTGGTCGTCCTCGAGCCGCCACGAGTGCTGCGGCATCCGTTCGAGGAGGTAGGTGCCGACCTCGGCGACGGGCAACGTCCCGCCATACGTGAAATTGGCGTAGCGGTAGTCACCGGCGACGCGTGAGTCGCTGGCGTGAAAGCGTTCGCGCAGAGTGAGTCCCTCTGGCACGGGGATGTCCTGGAATTGGACCGCTGACACTCCATCGTCCGTGGTCTTGCCGGGTGCCGTACAGGCCGGCAGGGCGACGAGGATCGCCAGCACCGCCCTCGTCCCAGCGCGGTTGCCAGGTCGTTTCATGGTTGAGCGACGCGGTTTCGGGCCGTCCGAAAAAGGTGGCGCAGTCTAGCTGTGCGGTCCCCTCCGGGCAATGCGTGAACCCGGCGTGGGAAGGCTCGAAATCGCTTTCCGGCGGCGCCTACTTCCGTACGCTGCCGCGCCGCGCAAAGCCTCTCGGCGCTGCTGCGGCGGCCCGACGACACGCCTGGGCCGACTGGCTCGGGTCCGGGTGACAGGCGGTGCAAGCGGTGGGCCACTATGTCCGCGCGGCGCCGCAGGCCGGCCCACCGCCTCTCTAGACAGGAATTGATCATGCAAAAAAGAATCGCTGTGGCCCTCGCGACCGTGGGCCTCACTGCGTGGACGGTGCCGGCACAAAACGTCGGTTTCCGCGACGTGCTCCCCGCCAACACGATCCTCTACGTGGGGGCGCCGGATCTGGACACCACGCTCGCCGAAGCGAGCGAATCGCCGCTGATCCGGATGTGGCGCGAGGCGGAGGTGCAAGACTTCTTCGCCGACGCCCTGAAGATGGGCGGCGCGTTGTGGGACGAGAAGCTGGCGGAGGCGCGCGAGGCGTTCGCCAACGGTGAGATGCCGTTCGATCCCGATGAGCTCATGAAGCTCCGGCTCGACAGCGTGGGCCTGGCGCTCACCGGCCTGGGCCTCACCCAAACCGACGGCGAGCCGCTGCCCAAAGTCGGCATGGTCATGCACGTCGATTTCGGCGCGAGTGCCCCGGCTTGGCGCAAGCTGATCGACTTCGGCGTCGGCATGATGATGCAGGAGGCTGGCGACGATCTGACACGGCACGTCGCCTCGGTCGGCGACGTCGAGCTGGTCACCCTTGTGCCGCCCGAGACCGAGATGTCGATGAACATGGCGTTCGTTGGCAGCGGCATGGTCTTTGGCACGCTGACGGATGAGGTCAAGTCCGTGCTCGGTCGCCTGGCCGACGGCAAGTCGGCTCTGTCTACCTCTGAGGCCTTCGCGGCCACGTTCTCGAAGCTCGACACCGACGGCGCCGAGCTCGAATTCTGGATGCAGCCGCAGCCAGCCATCGACTTCGCCTTGGAGGTGTTGCAGATGGCCAAGGACGAGGCGCCGGACTTCCCGCAGCAGCTCGACATCGCGGGCATCGGCCGCGCGATCGACGCGCTGGGTCTGCGCGGCCTGAAGGGCGTCGGCTCGACGGCGACCTATCGCCCCCACGATGCGTCTGGCGCGCACCAGACGGTGAGCAAGTCCTTCGCCTTCGTGCCGGATGGGCAGCGCAAGGGTCTGCTCGCAGCGACCGGCGCGCCGGTCGATCTGGGCTTCCTCAGGTGGGTCCCGAAGGACGTGGCCTCCTTCAGCGCCCTGTCCTTCGACCTCGACTCGGTGTGGTCATCGCTAGAGAACGCGGTCAAAGCGTACGATGAGCAGATGGGCGAGCAGCTGCTCGGCATGCTCGCGATGTACGAGCAGCAGTTTGGCCTGAGCTTGGAGAAGGACCTGATTGGCTCGGTCGGGGATCAGATGATCACCTGGTCCATGCCGGTCGCCGCGCTGGGCACCACTCCCGAGCTCGCTCTGCTGCTCGAGGTGCGCGACCAGGAGCGGCTCCTGAAGACCCTCGACAAGATCGCGGAGCTGTCCGACGGCATGTTCGAGATCGACGCGTCCGAGCGGCGTGGCATCACCGTCCACCAGATCCAGATCAACTGGGACCCGACGGGCGGCATGGGGATCAACCCGCTCGACATGTTCGTTCCGACCTTCTCGTTCAAGGACGGTTGGATGGTCGCTGGTTTCTCCACGGGCGACGTCAAGCGGGTGTTCAAGCGCATGGACCGCGAGGACGACCCGGCCGGCGACATCCGCGGCAACACCGAGTTCAAGCCTTACCTCGCGCAGCTGCCAGAGTCGGTCAACGCGGTCAGCTTCTCCGATTGGAAGGCGAACTTCGAAGGCATCTACCAGATGGTGACGAGCATGGCGGCGTTCATCCCGGTGGACGACGACATCCCCATCGACCTGTCCCTGTTGCCCGACGTGTCGACGCTGACCCAGCACCTGTTCGGCTCGGTGAGCTGGAGCACCATCGAGAAGGACGGCTTCCATACGCTGGCCATGGGGCCCTGGGGCCCTGAGGCCATGCTTCTGCTCACCGGCGCCGTTGGCGGCATCGCCGGCGCCGTCGCCGGGAACGTCCAGGGCGACGTCGAGTTCCGCTAGTCGGCGACACCAGCCGGTCCGCACGATCGGTTGGCGCCGGAACGAGGGCCGTTCCCGGTAGCGGGGACGGCCCTCGTTCGTGTCGAATGGGGCCCATGACGCCGCCATTCCTGACCTCGCGACGGGCCCGCTCGGTTGCCGCCTGTTTGGCCGGCGCCATGTCTGGTGTCGCGCCGCGGGCGCAGACGCTCGACGTCATGGTCGAGCGCCCGACCGAGGTCGGCTATGTCGCCTTGCACCAAGCGGCGCGTGACGCCGCCACAGACCAGCTGGCCCTGATCATCGCCTCGCATCCGGACGATCGATACGTCATGCCGGCGGCCTATCTGCGCTTTGCGCAGGCCTGGAACGTCGCCGCGCTGTTGCTGACTCGCGGCGAGGGCGGCCAGAACAGTCTCGGCTCGACGATCGGCGACGAGCTGGGTTGGCAGCGAACGCTCGAGGCCGAGGCGGGGGCCGCCATGCTCGACGTGCGGGTTTGGTACCTCAATCGTCAGGACGCTGGCTACTGTCGGACCGCGCGCGAAGCGCTCGAGCTGTGGGGCCGCGATGACACCGTCGTGCAGCTCGCGCGCTTGCTCCGGGTGATTCGGCCCGACGTCGTGCTGACCACCCACGGGCCGGATGAGACGCACGGGCACGACTTGGCGCTCTTGGAGGTGTTACCCGATGCCCTAGCGCTGGCGGCAGAGCCGGAGGCTGGGGCGGCCGAGCTGGCGGGACTGGCGCCGATCCAGATCGCGCGGGCCCTCCGCGCTCCTTCGGCGACCGAGCTGCCGCAATCTCGCGAGATCCTGCCGGTGGAGCAGGTGGATCGCGTGCGGGGCGACACCTACCGGCGCCTGGCGTACCGCGCCCTCAAGCGCCACCGCAGCCAGGAGCCGATTCGGCCCATGGACGAGCTGTTCGAGCCGGTCGTGCCCTTGTACCCGATGCGCCGGAGCGACGTCGACGATCCGGAGTCCTGGACCTTGGCTGGCGTACCGGACGCATTCGATCGGCTTGCTGCATCCCGTGCCGCCGCCTCGACCAAGCTGCGCCGTCGCCTGCAGGACTTGGTCACGCTCGTCGGGGACGGCCCGCAGATGATCGACGAGGCACTCGAACTGCGCGAGGAGCTTGCGGTCTTGGCCGCGGAGGTCGGTCCAGCCTTACGGCGCCGCCTGGAACGGCGGATCGCTGCCCTGGAACGCGTGCTGATCCACGCCATCGCGGTGCGCGTCAGGGCCTCTGTGGCCGACCGGGGGGTCAGCGCGGACCGGCCCTTCCCTGTGCTCGTCCGCGTGCAGCACGCGGGCGGCCCACGCCTGCGCAATCTTCGCCTGCGCGCCATGGGCGGCGCCGAGCTGCGGTTGGAGGATCCCGACAGCGACCTGCTCCAGAACGTGCCGGAGACACCCTTCGACGTGCGCGGGACCTACGCACCGCCTGACGCGGCGGCAGATCGGCAGGCGTGGCTCGCCGGTGTTTTTCGCGCCGATACGTTTGAACCGCCGCTGCGGCTTGAGTGTCGGCTCGATGTCGTCGATCCGGAGACGCAGACGCGGCGCGCGGAGCTGAGCCTGCCCGTGGTCTTGCCGGTGGATGCCAGGCCCGCTGCCGAGATCGAGGTCACCCCGCGCGCCCTCCTGCTGGAACGAGAGACCGAAGCGCAGTCCATCGCGGTTCGCGTGACGCGTCACATCCGGGCTCCCCTCAGTGGCCTGCTCGAGATCCTTGGCCCGCCCGGCTTCGAGGTCGGGGGCTCGCCGGTTCCGGTCCACATGACCGCCGTTGACTTCGAGGACTTTCGCTTCGACCTCCGCGTGCCCCCAGGCCTCAAGCCTGGGGTCTACAACTTGCACCTGCGTCTCGACTCGCTGCGGTCGATCGTGCCCCTCCACAAGATCGACGTGCGCGTACCCGCCAACACCGCGGTCGGTCTGATTCCGGGTGTAGACGACGCGGCTCGGATGGTGCTGCGCGGTCTGGTCGGCGATCAGCTCGAGATCCTCGAGGAAGAGCAGCTGGCCCTTGGGCAGCTCGACTTGTTCGACACGATCGTGGTGGACATCCGCGCACTGCGGGAACGCGCGGACAACGGCGTTTGGCGGGCGGCCCGTGCGGCGTTTCCGCGTCTCCTGGAGTTCGTGCGCCTCGGCGGCCGCCTGGTGGTCTTCTATCATAAGGACACCGAGTTCAACGCGGCCGCGGCCGGCTTCGAGGGTTGGCCCTACCCGTTGCGCCTCGGCAAGGGACGCGTCACTCGCGAAGACGCGCCGGTCGAAATGCTCGACCCGGAGCACCGGCTTCTCACCTACCCGAACGTCATCCGCGCTGAGGACTGGGACGGTTGGGTGCAAGAGCGAGGCCTCTACTTCCCCGAAGACTACGCCGACGCCTACCAGGAGGTGCTCGCGATGGGCGACCCAGGGGATGAGAAGATGCGCGGCGCCCTGCTCTATGCAACCTACGGCCAGGGCGAGTACATCTATTGCGCCCTCTCGCTATATCGCCAGCTCAAGAGCCTGCACCCAGGCGCGTGCCGCATCTTCGCGAACCTGGTGTCGCGATGAACGCGGCGCGTGGCACGCGTCGCCGGCGTGCCGCTCACGCATCGGGCGCTTGCTGAACCCCGACGGGTGTCGGGGTGGCTGTTATCCCAACCGCCGCTGCCGGCGATCACTTTGGCGGAACCAGAGGATGGACGCACACGCCACCAGGTTGGCCAGCATCGCGGCGCCCAGCGCGATCCGGAGTCCGGTGGTTTGGAGCGCCAGCGTCACCGCCCATGACAGCAGGATCACGCCCGTGCCGAGCAGCAGCGCGAGGCTCGGCGTTGGCCCCGGTGGCGGTGGTGGCACCGCCGCCCGCGGCTTCGCTTGCCGGGCGACGAGCTTGGTGTTGAGCTCCTGCAGCAACGATTGCGACCGTTGAGAGCGTTCGTCCACGCGCACGGCCGCGCTGCTGGTCGCGTCGAGCTTCTGGCGCAGTTGGCCAACCTCATCCGCGAGATTCGCAACTTGGGTGCCGATCGCTTCGCACTTGACCCAGGTGGCAGCCGTCTCCTGCTTGACTTCGTGCAGGGCTGACGCGACGGAGAGTTCGTCGGATCCGCCTTCGGCCACTTCCCCGGTCGGGCCTGCTGTCTGCTGAAGAAGGGCGAGGACCTGCTGGATGCTCTCGTCCAGGCGCCGCAGGTCGCCACCACCGCTGCTGTCGGCGCCGGGATCCGTCGTGTCGGCGGAGTCGCCGGGATCCGTCGTGTCGGCGGAGTCGCCGGGATCCGTCGTGTCGGCGGAGTCGCCGGGATCCGTCGTGTCGGCGGAGTCGCCGGGATCCGTCGTGTCGGCGAAGTCGCTGGCGCCGGTCGGAACGACCTGCTGCAGCTGCTCGCGGACCTGCTGTAGACCGTCGTCGATGCGCTGACCGAGTGCGGCGATGGCGTCGCTGGGATCGGGCGCGTCGTCGGGCGCGACCTGCTGAAGCTGCTCGCGGACCTGCTGTAGACCGTCGTCGATGCGCTGACCGAGTGCGGCGATGGCGTCGCTGGGATCGGCTGCCTCGCGGGCCGGGGCCCGTAGCTGATCGAGGATCTGCTGTAGAGCCTCTTCGACGCGCTGACCAAGGGCCTCGTCGATCGGGGGGGCTGGGCGGTGCTGGGTGCCTCGGCGGTTGCGTTGGCGCAGCGCCGGAAACGCCGCGGCCATGAGCTCTGACAGCTGCTCCGCCGTCAGTACGGGACTGGCGGCCGCGGCCCGCAGCGGCCGTTTGGGCGGTGCCTGGCGCGCAGGAGTGGCGGCCGACTCCCGGCGCGGGCTGGACAAGCGTTTTGGACTGGATGGGCGCAAGCGATGTTTCTCAGAGGCACCGCTCCGACCCCTCGCCGCTCAAGCTCTTCGGCAGCGGCAGGTGCGTCGCTTGCTTGCAACGGGGCAGCGATGCCCCGGAGGCAGCAAGCGCCCCATTTTTCCCACGGCAGGGGCACTTGGAGAGTCCAAACCCGGGACGGCGCCGGGCGGTTCCTCGGCTTCGCGCTCTACCGCAGCACGAGCGCGGCCCAGCGGTGCCAGAGGTCGGGGTAACGCTTACGCACGCGTCGGTCGACCTCTTTCACACGTCGCATGGCCTCTTGTACTTGCACCACCTCAGCCTGCTGCGGGACCTGCACCCAGATGGTGCCAAAGTTGAGCTCGCGTTCGAGGAGCGCCTCGAACTCGCGCTCCGACTCAGTCCCGGCAAACGCATCGAGCATACCTTGGTCCAAGACTGCATGCCCCACCGGTAGTGCCTCCTGGTGCTCGGCCATGCCGAGCAGCCAGGCGGGCGCGACCTCGAACCGATCCGCGATCTCCGCCAGCTCCACCGCCGAGGGGACGCTGGCCGAGTCTTCATCTTCCCAGCGTGATACCGTCGCTTGGCTTGCCCCGACCAAGGAGCCAAGTGCATCCTGAGAGAGCTCACGCTCTCGCCGCAGCTGCGCGAGCCGCTTGGCGATGAGTCGTGCTCGATCCTGTCTTCGTCGTTCAGACTGGCCGCTCAATTCGGCACCGGCGGGAGAAGCCTTGGAGACCACGCGGTCATGATGGAGGTGGCCGGATCGATGCCCAACGCGAAAACGTTAGGGAGTTTCCGTTTCACGCTTGCCATTCGTGTGAATAATTCAAGAATGCATAAACAAGTTGCGATAGGGTCGCAACGCCGTCGCATGGATGAGAGAGCGGGGGCAGGAGTGCCCGTTCTGGGGCGTCCGCACGCGGACCGGAGGCGACAGGCAGTGCCTCCACCGTGCGGACGCCCACTTTATTGGGTGGTGTTAACCCTTTGTTGCGGTTGGTCGCGGCTGCTTGAAACCGCGCATCCTGCGGCGGATGACCAACGCCCGGTGGATTGTCCTAGTGGTTGGTTGGGTTCTTGATCGTGGTTGGCTTGACGCGTCGCCGCCGCTGGATCGGTTGTACCGGCGCTCTGGTCGTGGCGGCGGTGCTCGCCGCCGGTCCGTGTGCCGCTCAGGGCCAGGTCCCCGTTCAGGTTGCTGCCGCGGACGTCGGCATTGGCGCGGACGCGCTCGCGGACCTCGAGCTCCGTACTAGGGCTGCCGCAGAGAGGCTCCGACCTTGGTTCCCCGACGTGGATCTCGACGGCGTCCGCCTCCTCGCGCACACGAGTTTGGACTCGGTGCCGGCGGCCATACGCGCACGCATCCACCACCAGACCGCCGGCGTGGCCCTGCTCCAGCGCCAAGAGGTTCACTTGGTGCTGGAGGCGGTGCGGATGTGGCCGCCGCACGACCTCGACACGGTGCTGCAGCACGAGCTGGTACACATTCTGTTGCACCGCCATGCGGGCGCCGGGGGCGCTCATGTGCCGCGTTGGTTTCACGAGGGCCTGGCCCAGGAGCTGTCCGGAGCCGGATATCTCGGTGCTTCGGAGGAGGACATCGCGTTCGCGGCGGCGACGAATGGGCTGCGACCTTTCGCGGACTTGGCGTGGGACTTCCCTCGCTCGACGACCGGCTTGCGCAGCGCCTACGCCCAGAGTTTCTCGTTCGTCCACTATCTTCGGCGAGAGGTGGGCCTGGATGGACTGCTCGCGGCGGCGCGTCGCTGCCGATCGAACGGGCCGCAGGCCTTTGCCGATGCGCTGCGCGAAGAGACGGGTGCGATCCTGGCCTATCTCGAGCGGGATTGGCTCGACTACCTGCGAACGGGCTCTGGAGCGGGTTTCCGCGCGTTGCTGGGAAGTTGCTTCAGTCTATTGATCGTGATGGCCCTGCCGTTGCTCGTCTTGGCTGGCGCCCGACGGTGGAACCGCGACCATCGCGTCGGTAAGGATCTCGAGTTCGGCGATGCGGCGGACGCGGCGCCGGACGACGACAACGTAGGGGAAGATGCGCGATGAAGATCACGCCGCAGCGAGCTCGATGGATTAGCCGCATCGGCGCCCCAGTCGTGCGTGCGGTGGGCACGACGTGGCGCATTCGGGTCTTCGGTCACCAGGTCGACTTCAGCCGCGCCGACATGGTGTTCGCCTTCCTCCACGGGGACATGCTCGTGCCCGCGGTGCTCTACCGGGACATCCCGGCGGCGATTCTGATCAGCAAGCACGGCGACGGCGAGCTCATTGCGCAGGTCCTGCAGAGGCTCGGTCGGCACCGCGCGGTGCGAGGGTCATCGAGCCGCGGTGGCGCGCGAGCCGTGCTTGAGTTGGTGCGTGACCAGGTCCATTTGCCCTGGGGCATCACTCCGGACGGGCCTCGTGGTCCCCGGGGGCATGTCCATGAGGGTGCCATCCAGCTGGCCGCGGAATCCAAGCGGCCTTTGATTGCCGCTGGGTACGCTGTTTCTCGGGGGAAGCGGCTGTCCTCGTGGGATCGTTTCGTGATTCCGTACCCATTTGCGCGCATTGCGGCCTGGGTCGACGAACCACTGCTGGTCCCCGAGAACGTGGGCTCAGAGCAGCGTCGCGTTCTCGCGGCCGAGCTCAAAGACCGGCTCAACCTCGCGCACGAGCGCGCGACGCGGGCCCTGCGCGACTGGTAAAACGCTCGTCGTGAAGCGTCCTCACCCGCGAGCCGTTTGGCTGTCCTCTTGTCTAGCGGCCCTCATGCCGTTGTCCGGCTGCCACGTGCACGAGCATCGTGTCGGTGGCGGAGCGGTGGGTGCCGGAGAGCATCGAATGCGGCAGTTCTACATGTTCTTTGGGTTCCTGCGCCTCAACCAGGTTGAGCCCCAACGCTACACCGCCAACTTGTCGAGCTACGACATCGTGACGGAATTCAGCTTCATCGACTTGGTGCTGTCGCCGCTTCTGCTGCCGCTGACCGTGACGAGCCGCACCGTCGTCGTTTCGGAGTAGCCCGTGGACCACGTCCGGTTCGTCAAGATGGAGGGCGCGGGCAACGATTACGTCTTGGTGGACCTCTTCGCCGAGTCGCTCGCCGAAGGGCGTGGGCCGGAGCTGGCGAGGATCTGGTCCAACCGCCACTTCGGGATTGGTAGCGACGGCCTCATTCTGCTGGCGCCGAGCGAGCGCGCGGATTGCCGCATGTTGATGTGGAACGCGGATGGTTCGCGTGGCGCGATGTGCGGCAACGGACTGCGTTGTGTGGCGAAGCTCGCGAGCACGCGCGGCCGCGTGCCGCGGCCGCTGATGACGATCGAGTGCGATTCGGGGGTGGTCCGCGCGGAGTGTCTGAGCAGTGCCGAGGCGGAACCCGGGCTGGTGGCAGTGAGTTTGGAGGCGGTCACGGTCGCCGAGGTCCCGAGCGAGATCACCCTGGACGGGCGCACATGGGGCTATTTCCCCGCGAGCGCTGGCAATCCGCATGCGGTGATCTTCGTCGACGAGGCGCTGGACGCGTTGCCGGTTGCGGCCGTTGGGACCGCGTTGCAGGGCGCGCCCGAGTTTCCCGACGGCGTCAACGTCGAGTTTGTGCGGCCCGTGGGCGATGGCCAGTTGGCGCAGAGGATTTGGGAACGCGGCAGCGGCGAGACGATGGCCTGCGGGAGCGGCGCGACCGTGGCGGCCGTCGCGGCGCTACGCCACGGCAGAGTGGTCGGCCCCAGCGTTGCTGTGCGCTCCCCTGGCGGCGAGGTACGCGTTCGCTCGAGCGAGACCGGTCTTGTCCTCGAGGGGCCGGCTCGTACCGTGTTCTCGGGTGAAGTCCCGCTCCCGGCACCCTCGTCGGGTGCTGCCCGGGACTTCCGCTGACCTTGTCCGACGGAGGTGTGTCTTGGCTTGGTTGATCGCCGGTGGCGTGCTCCTGTTGCTGATCTTCTTCGGGATCGCGAGCTACAACTCGCTCGTCAAGCAGCGGCAGTTGACGCAGAACTCGTGGAGCCAGATCGATGTCCAGCTGAAGCGCCGGCACGATCTGATCCCCAACCTGGTTGAGACCGCCAAGGGCTACCTCAAGCACGAGCGCGAGACCCTTGAGGCCGTGGTCAAGGCGCGTCAGATGGCCATCGATGCGAAGTCGGTGGGCGATCACGCCAAGGCGGAGAACATGCTCTCGTCGACGCTGCGCTCGCTGTTCGCGGTGAGCGAGGCCTACCCCGATCTCAAGGCCAACGAGAACATGATCAACCTGCAGGAGGAGCTGAGCTCGACGGAGAACCGCATCGGCTTCGCGCGGCAGCACTACAACGACTCGGTGTCGACCTACAACACCAAGGTCGAGTCGTTCCCGAGCAACATCTTCGCCGGGATGTTCAACTTCCGCATGGCCGAGTACTTCGAGATCGAGGACCCCGCCGAGCGCGCGCCCGTCAAGGTGCAGTTCTGAGCGGGAGTGCATCGGTGCGCGTGAGGTGGTCGACGGTGGCGCTGCTGCTCCCCTGTCTGCAGGCGCAAGAGCCTGAGCCGGCGGCCGACGCTCGCACTGCGGTGAGGCGCTGGCTCGAAGCGCGTCCCGCGACCGAGGCGCTGCGGGACGCGGCTGTGCGCTCGGTCCTTGCCGAGGGCCGCACCGCCCTCGACCACGTGGCCGGGCTGCTGCGTCAACACGAAGAGGACGAGGGCTCTTCGGCTCGAGTGAAGAGCCAGGCGCTGCGTGCCTTGGTCGTGCAAGTGGCGCTCGCGTTTGTGCAGCGGGCGGAGGACAGCGGGATGTTCTTTGCCGGCCAGTACGGCGACCTTGCGGCACTGCAGCCGTGGGTCGGGTCGCTGTTCCTGAATCTGGTCTTCGATACCCCCGAGTGGTACCCCAACGATCGCCGCACCCGATTGGTGCCGGCTCTGCGCGATCTGTTTCCGACGTCGCCCGGACGCGATGTGGTGGCGGTGGCCCGCGACGTGGCGGACGACGAGTTGGAGCCAGATGATCTGCGGCGAGCCCTGGTGTGGACCCTGGCACAGTGGGACGACCGCGAGTTGGCAGATGCGCGTCTGGCGCTACTGCGAGAGCGGATGGCCAGCGAGTTCGATGAAGAGCGGCGCCTGGCCCAGGGTGAGCTGGCGTGGGCGTACTACGCCATGCGTGACTACGCCGCAGCGGCACGGGCGCAGCGCGCCTACGTGCGGCAGACGGAGGAGCTCAACGCCGCGCGCTTGCCGGTCGACTACTACAACGCGGCCTGCTGGTCGGCACTGGCTGGCGACCGCGAAGTGGCGTTCCAAGAGCTCGAGCTGTGCGTTCGCCTGATGCGTTCGCGTCAGGTAGATCCCTCGGTTCGACTCAAGCGTGACCTCTTCGAGCGCGATCCGGAGATGGCTTTGATTCGCGACACGAAGCGCTACAGGGCACTGGTCGACGCAGCGTTTGATCTGGCGCGCGAGTTGCCCGAGCCGCCTCCGCCGCGCCGCCGCTGACTTCGATTCCTCGTACGAGCTCCCGCGCTTGCTGGTCCCGCTGCCACTCTTCGTCGCCCTGGCGGTGTTGTTCGCTCACGAGCACCTCGTCGAGCGGCTGCCTGGCGCCGAGTCCGTCGCCCGGCTTGCGGTCGCCGCCCTGGTGTTGCCGGTTCCTTGGCTCGTCGCGCGCTGGTCGGCGAAGAGCGTCGCCGCCACGTTGGCGCGGGGGCGGCTCCCGGGCCGCTGGACACGGCTCGCGCTGCGCTCGCAGTCCCTGACGGTCCCGGCCGCGTTTGCGATCTTGGTCGCTTGGGGCGATTTGCCGGCCCTCGCGGTGCGTTGGGCTGGCGCTTCCGCGTCCCTCGAGCTGCTCGTGTTGCTGGCGCCGTTGATCGTGATGGAAGTCGCGATGCGCCTCGCGGAAATGCGGGCAGAGCGAGCGATCGAGACGGCAGGGCTGGTGTCTGGCGCGCAGCTCGGGCCCGGCCGCCTACGCGTCACGGCCCTGGTAGTGATCCCGTTGATGACGCTGGCTGCGGCTGCGGACGCCGTGGCTCTGGATCGCGACGTTGAAGTGTTCCTGTCCCATACGGCGCTCGGCATGAGCCTCGGACTGCTGTGCCTCGGCTTGATGATGTGTGTTGCGTTGCCGCTCGCGTTTCGATGGGTCATGCCGGTGTCA
Organism: Planctomycetota bacterium; assembly: GCA_039029375.1. Lineage (GTDB taxonomy): Bacteria > Planctomycetota > UBA1135 > UBA1135 > UBA2386 > JBCCGH01. The sequence goes on along the minus strand of JBCCGH010000014.1, from coordinate 51,339 downwards.
CCGCAGCTGCCGACGCACTTGGGCGACGACCTGAGGGCCGTGGCGTCCACGCTCGGCTTCCGTCGTCGGGCGTTGCTTTCGTTGCAGTCGCGTCACCGCATGGTCAACGCGGCGTTGGTCGGGCCACTGCCTTGGCCGCGCTATCTGGTCTTGTCGGACGGGCTCATGTCGTTCTTGGACCCGAGCGCTCTGCGCGGCGTGGTTGCGCACGAGGTCGGCCACGCCAAAGCCGGGCACCCCGCTTGGCTGGTCTTGGTCTTCGGCGTCCTACCGCTGCTGCTGTTTTGGCCCTTCCAACTCTGGGCCGCCCCCGACCTCGACACCACGACCTGGGCGGTCTTGGCTCTTGGCGGCGGCTTGATGCTTTGGCTGGTGCTCCGTGGCATCGCCCATCGCTTTGAGTACGAGGCGGACCAGCTCTCGTCGGAAGCGTTGGGGAGCCCGGAGCACTGCATTCGAGCCCTGCAGCGGGTGGGCGATCTGGCGCCGGGTCGGGCCCGGGAACGGGCGTCGCTGCGTCACCCGAGCGAGCAGCAGCGCGTCCGCAACATGTTGCGCTGCGCCGCGAGTGAGGCCGATCGGACGGCGTTCTGGCGGCGCGGGCGTCGGCTCCGCCGGGGCATTCTGGCCGTCGCGGTGGCGGCACTCGTGACCAGTGCCTGGTCGTTGGTTCAGCTTTGGCCGGTGGACCACGCGACGTGGCTCTATCTCACCGGACGCGTTCGCGACGCCGAGCGGCAGCTCGTGACCCTCTCCTCCGAGGTCTTACCGAGCCAGCGCGAGCTCGTCGACGAACTGCGAACCGAGGTCGCGGCGGCGCTGGAGCTCGGCGTCGAGGACGGCCGCTGGGACGAGGTGCGCGGTGAGCTCGCGCGGCGGGCGATGCGTCGCACCGAGCGCGCCGTGCGGGAAGGCGCCGAGCCGGATGAAGTGGGGAAGTGGCTTGGCCTGGCGCTCTACGAGGACCCCCCGGCGTGGGCGCAGAGCCTCTACCTCTACTACCAGGCGCGGGCGGCAGAGGCCAGCCCTCGGGCCGAGCGTCTGCGGCGCCACACGCTGACATTGGAGCCGCCCCCGCCGGTCGCGTTGGCGCTCTCCGCGATCGCGCCAAGCGGGCGTGATCAGTAGCGGTTCACTTCGACCGCCCAGGACATCGGCTGCTTCCAGACCACGTTCCCGTTGCGATCGAACTCGCGGACCATGTTGTTCTCAGCGACGATGGTGTGTCCGTTGGGCAAACGGTCCGCGTCCGACGGCGCATTCAAGTTGTCGAGGCGCAACACCTCGTTGCCGGCGGGATCGACTTCGACGACGCGGTTCAGTGTGCGCATCGTGATCAGAGTGTTGCCGTTGGGCAAGCGATCGGCGTCGTGGAGGCTCGGTAGGTCGCGCCGTTCCCAGACGATCTTTCCGGCCGGGGAGACTTCGATGACGCGGTCTTGGAGGACGTCGGCAATCAGGGTGTTGCCGTTGGCCAGGCGGTCGGCGTCGAACGGCCGAATGCCCTTGTCGAAGGTCCACTGGATTTGGCCCTCCGCGTCGACTTCGATGACGCGCTGCGAGAATGTATCCGCGATCAGGGTGTTGCCGTTGAGCAGCCGGTCCGCGTCGTAGGGATTGCGGAGATCCTCGAAGGACCACACGACGTCACCACTGCGCGTCACCTCGTGGACGCGGCTGACCGAGAACTCGGTGACGAGCAGGTTGCCGCTGTCGAGGCACTCGACGTCCCAGATGCCGTAGACATCCTCCATGACGAAGACGCTGCGGCCCTGTTCGTCGAACTCGACGAGCCGGTTGTCCGAGTAGTCGGCGACCATGGTGAAGCCCCAGAGCGCGCCGCTCCCGACCTCGAGCTCGATGCGGACGAGCTCGGAGACCGGAATGGCCACCGCACCGATGGACGGCACGACAACTCCGAGCTCTTGGGCCGCACCAATGGCGACGTGCCCGAGGATCCGGTCGCCACCGACCAAGTCGAGGCGCGTGTAGGTCTCGTGATCGGACGTGAGCTCCAGTGGCCGGCGGGTGAGGAGGCCGACGACGTCCTGCATGGGCAGGCGCGTTTCGCTGCCGTCGGTGGTCTCGACCACGACTGCTTCTTTGGACAGCCCGCGAATCGTCCCGTCGACAAATCGGTGGTCGCGGAGCCGGACGCGGTCGAACTCAGCGGAGGCGCCGATGAGCCGGTCCAGGTCGGCGGCGATGGCGATTCCACGGATGTCGCGGCGCGGGATGGCGACCTCACCAAACCACCGGGACGCCAGGTTGATGGCGTCACCTCGCGAGTCCAGCAGCTCACCGGTGATGATGCTGCCCTGGTGGAGAAAGACGCGCACGTGGCCTTCGGCGATCCGGCCGGCGGCGCGATCAAAGTCGATGCTCTCACACTGGGCGAAGGTCAGCTCGACCTGTGGCAACCCCGGTACGGCATCGCGAAGTACCACGGCATCGGCGAGCAGGCCGCCGAACGTGCCGCGCAGGGTGCTGCGGTCGCCGAGGGACACGAGTGCCTCGACCGGTGTGCCGTCGCCTTGTGGCAGCGCCAGGCCCGCACCTGCCGCGAGCATGGCGTCGTCGCCGTTGGCGATGGTCTCGATGAGGGCGGCAGCATCGGCGCGGCCATGCAGAGAGCGAAGCAGCGCCATCTTGTCGGCGGCCCGCGCCGTCTGGTCCTGGAGGACCTCGGTGCATGCCGCCAGCGGCTCCGCTCCCGGCATGCGCGACCAGGCGGACCGAACGACGCTCCGCAAGTGCGTGGAACGGCTGGTCAACGGCCGCAGCGCCGCAGCTTGGGTGGCCTGGCCGTGTGCACCGAGCGCGCGGCAGGCCGCCTCGACGACCTCGGAGTCCGTGTGGCCTAGGGCAGAGACGAGGGCGTCCCGCAGCGCCGGTGTGGTCGGCAAGTAGAGCGCCGCACGAACGAGCCCGCGGAGCTTGCGGATCTCGCGCTCCTCGCGCTCGGTGCCACGTCGTTCGATGGCCTCGACGATGCGGGCGCAGCGGATTTGCTCTTCCAGAAGGCGCGGCTGATCGCGGCGGTCGCGCAGCAGCTCGAGGGCGCGGCCGCCGATCTCGGTCAGTTCTCGCTCGGCTCGCTCGCGCTCGAGCCACCTCTCGTCGGTGAGGCGGTCGATCCAGCGTTCGACCGTGAGGAGGTATTCCCGGTGATCGCCTTGAATTCGCGCCGCGATCGGTCGTCCCGACTGCTCATGCGCCGCGGCCAGCACCCCGATGCGCTTCAGCTGCTCGACCGTGCCACCGTCCAGCAGGCCCTCGAGTTGGCGATCGAGCTCGTCCGCGGTCCAGCTCTGCGCTCTCACCCCGACGCTGGCGAAGCCCAAGACCAACGTCGCTCCCACCGCGCGGTTCAGACCCATTCGCATGAACACCTCGGGAACATAACGGTTGTCAGGACTCGCTGGTTGGCGCGGAGCGCCGTAGATTGTGCTGAGGAGCGCTGGCGGGCTGCCCCGCGTTGGCGCCGTGCGCGTCCAGGCCCCCACCGCGCTTAGATTTGCGATTCTCCAACGTGGGCACCAAACCTCTTCTACGGGCTGGCCTTGTCGCCATGACGGGCCTCGCCGCGGCGGCCCCCGGCCAGCGCAATCGCAACATCGAAGCGCCCCTCGAGGTCCGCGGGAGCCTGTTGGGTCCGCGCGACGCTGACCGCGTCGACGAGTTGGCGCCGAAGTTGCCTGAGAGCCGGACGCTGGATCGCTTTCTGCGGAAAGCCCAGGACCTGCTGGGACACGGTGACGAAGTGGGCGCGATCGGGGTGCTCCAGCGGGTGATCGAGGGCGAGGTGACGGAATCCGGAGGCGACCCGGACGGAGCCGCGGAACTGCCGGCGGATCCCGATCCGGCCCACGCCGTCTACAGCGGGGATGGTCGCCTCTTTCGGCCCGTCGAGCGCCTGTGCCGCGAGTTCTTGGTTTCGATGCCGGAGTCCGCCCGGACGCGCTATCGCGACCAGTTCGAGGTCGTCGCCGAGCGGGCCTATCAGGCGGCTCTCGCGGACTTCGATGCGCGGGAGCTGCAGGCCGTGTACGACCGCTGGGTGGTGACGCTGGCTGCGGGCCGAGCCCTGGCAGCGGCGGGGGATTTGCTGCTCCATCGGGGTCGGTACCGGGCGTCGATTCAAGCCTATCGGGCCCTGCTCGAGGCCTACCCAGCGGATCTTCGGGCTGCCGTGGCCGAGGCCGATCCGGTGTATCTCGCCGTCAAGATCGCGCTCTGCTATGCGCGGGCCGGCGAGCGCGCGCGCGCCGACGACTGGCTCCGTCGGCTGGAGGCCGAGCACGGTGGCGTGATCATCCAGATCCAAGGCGAGCCGACGCCGGTCGCGTCGCTCAGGGACGGGCCGTTCTTCGGTGCAGCGCAGCGTCCGGCCCGCGGCGACTTGATCGACGGCGGCGGCGCGATGCCCGCGGAGGCCTCGGGCCTCGTTGCACTGTGGCAGCACCGTTTCGCCGAGCCCGACCCGTATCGAGCCGCCAGCGTGACCTCGGCAGCGCGGCGCGGCATGCGCGGGACCGCCACGGTGGCGCCGCGGCACCGGCAGTTTGTTCCGGGCGGCTCGGTCCAATTCCTCCGGGAGGGGCGCTTCGCGTTTCTCGATCACTACCGCGCGCGCGTTGCCGAGATCGGCACTGGCAAGCTGCGCCGTCAGTCCAGCGGCGCCCTCAAGCCGCCCCAGGCGCGGCGAGGCACGGCGCGTTCTCGCGTGCCGGTCTACGACTGGAGTACCCAGCGGGTGGTGACGGATGACCAGCACCACTACGCGGTCATCGGCGCGCGCGGTTCGCTCGCGAGCACAGCGGGTCTCACGGCCAATCAGCTGGTCGCCTATCGCCGCTCGGACCTCGAGCCGATTTGGTCATCGCGGTCGTGGCAGGTGCGGCCGACAATGCTGGCGGCGCCAGTGGTCGCCGGTCCGAGACTCCTCGTGCCGACTCTGCATGACGGAGTCTATGCGCTACAGGCGGTCGACAAGACGACGGGCGAGCCGCGGTTTCGGGTGCCGCTGCACACGGGAGGGACCGAGCTGACGCGAGCGGTGACGGTGCCCGTCGTGCTCCAGCAGGGCACGGCTTTCGTCCTGACCAATGCCGGCGTGATCGCTGCCGTCGACTCGTATTCCGGCGAGCTGCGTTGGGCCCGTCGCTATGAGCGCCGCCATCCTCTGCACCGTTCGAAGCCATCCCTCGTGCGGAAGCCCCGCGTTCGCAGCACTGCCACGTTTCGCGAGATGACGCTTACGGGCTTCGCGCCCAGCGACCTGCTCGTGGTCGAGGGGCGAGTCATCGCGGCGCCGGCGGACGGCGACGCCTTGCTATGTCTGGATGGCGCGACGGGCGAGCCAGTTTGGATCATCGAGCGCACGCTCGAGCAGGACACGTATCTGCTGGGCCACGATGCGCGTCACGTGTGGCTATGTGCCACGGACGCACTCGTTTGCATCGACCATCGGAGCGGTGTTCGTCGCTGGCGTGAGCATCTGCCCACGGCCGCTTGGTCGGGGCGCGGGACGCTGCTCCCCGGGGGGACGGTCCTGATCCCCGGCGATCGCACGATCCACGCCCTGACGACGCGCGGCGAACGGCGCTGGACCCGTTTCGATTTGCCGACTTTGCTCCTGGGGACGGAGCCGTTGGACGGCCCGTGCAACCTCTTCGCGCAGGGGCCGTATTGGCTCGCATGCTATGAGAGCGGGATCGAGGCCTACGCCCCTCTTGCGGCCCTGCAGGCGGCGGCGGCGGCGAGCGAGGATCCAGTGTCGCGATCGGCCTTGCTTGTCCAGGCGGGTGATCTCGGGGGGGCGATCGACGCGTTGAGCGCCGGCCTAGAGGGTGCTGGTGACGTACGGCGCCAGGCGCTGGCCGCGCGCGCCCTTCGGCTCGCCGGAGATCAGGCCACGCAGCTGGCGCGCGACGGTCGGCGTGAGGCGGCGCTAGGGCTGCTCGAGCGTGCCCGGGCGTGGACTGCGACAAGATCGTTGCGCCTTCGGCGGCAGCTGCTCGAGGTCGATGTGTTTCGCGAGCTTGGCGATGGCGACCGTCTCTACCAGGCCCAACAAGAACTCTACGCCATGATGGAGGGGCGGAAGTGACGACTCCAACCACCCCATTTCGATGCCCCCCCGGTTCGTCGCCGAGGCTGGGGTTGCTGACCTTGCTCGTTTCCGGATGTGCCGTAGCGGCGCAGACGGCGCCGGCCCGTCCACCCTTGGTCAGTGCCGAGATCGCCGCGTCGATCGAGGAGGGGCTGGACTATCTAGTGCGCACGCAGAACCGCGACGGCTCATGGCGCGGTTCGGGCGGCTACGGCGTCTATCCCACCGCCATGACTGCGCTGGCGGGGATGGCGGTCATCGGCTCGGGCTCGACGCCGACGCGGGGACCCCACTGGCGGACCGTGCGTCGCGCCACGGATTTCCTCATGAGCACGGCCCAGCCCAGCGGTCTCCTCACGGCGCCGGTCGAGGAGAGCCGCAGCATGTACGGGCACGGGTTCGCCACCATGTTTCTGGCCCAGGTCTACGGCATGGAGGAGGACCGGGAACGCCAAGAGCGCCTGCACCGGTTGCTGCGCCGAGCGGTGGAGCTGATCGCTCGATCGCAGTCGACCTATGGCGGTTGGTACTACACGCCGGACTCAGGTTCTGACGAAGGGAGCGTGACGGTCACCCAGCTGCAAGCGCTGCGCGCGTGCCGCAACGCCGGAGTGGCTGTTCCGGCAGAGACCATCAAAGCGGCGGTGAAGTACATCCGTGACTCGGCCAACCCAGATGGCGGGATCCGCTACGCCGCCCGGCAAGGGGGCAACAGTCGCGCCGCGATCACCGCGGCGGCGGTGGCGGTGCTCTATTGGGCGGGCAAGTACGACGACGACATGGCGGAGCGCGCGCTGACGTACGCGCTGCGCGCGTTGCCGGTTCGCGGTGGCGGCCGCGGACACCACTACTACGGGCATCTGTATCTCGCGCAGGCTTGCTGGCAGAAGGGCGGTGCCGTCTGGACGGAGCACTACCCGAAGATCGGCGGTTGGCTGCTCGGCCAGCAGCGCGACGACGGTTCCTGGCAAGGAGACGGTGTAGGCACGATCTACGGCACGGCCATTGCCCTGACGATCCTGCAGTTGCCGTTCGACTTGGTTCCCATCTACCAACGCTGACGGATCGTGATCGGCGCCGGCTTTCTGCACCCTGCCCTGTTGTGGGGCCTACCCCTGGCGGCCGTGCCGATCGTCATCCATCTGCTCAATCGGCGGCGCTTTCAGACCGTTCGGTGGGCCGCGCAGCAGTTCTTGCTCGCCGCGCTCAAGCGCAACCGACGGCGGTTGCGGCTCGAGCAATTGCTGGTTCTGTTGCTGCGCACGTTGGCCATCGCCCTGCTCGTTCTGCTAGTGGCGCGACCGCAGCTCGGCGGCAGCGCCGCCGGGGTACGGACCCATCACGTGCTGTGCGTCGACGACTCGGCTTCGATGCGCGAGCGGCTCGGCACCAGCGACGTGTTTGCCGCGGCACGCGAGCAAGTGGCCACGCGGGCCCAAGAGCTCGTCGCCGCGGGAGACGGGGACCTGGTGACGCTGTTGCGGTCGTCGACCGCGGACCGACCGGCACTATTCGGTGTGCAGGTTGGGTCCGACCTGGAAGCGCGCGTGCGGGAGACCATGCAGGCCTGGCGCGCGAGCGACCAGCCCGCCCGGCTGCCCGCGCTGGTGTCCAACGCGCTTGCCCACGCCGCGCGCGTCGAGGCGGCGGGGCGCACCGAGATCTGGCTGTTTGGCGATCAGCGCGCGGTGGACTGGCTCGACGACGAGGGGGCTGCGCAGCCCGACCTGACCGCCGCGCTGCGGCGGATCGACCCGGAGCATCAGCGGCTGACGCTTGTCGCGGTTGGGCCGCAGGACCCGGAGAACCTGGCGGTGGCCGGGTTGTCGTGTCGCGATCGGCTGCTTCTCGCCGGCGTCCCGACGGAGATCGAGGTCGAGGTCGTCAATCGTGGCCAGCGTCGCAGCGCGGCGACCGAGGTCGCCGTCAGCATCGACGGCCGCAGTCGCGTTGTGCGCCGTGTCGCACCGCTGGCTGCGGGTGAGGCGCGGACGCTGGCGCTGAATCACACCTTCGCCGATGTCGGATACCACGGCGTCGTTGCGGCGCTCGGTCCGGACCGCTTTGCGCCTGACAACACCTGGGCCCTCGCCGTCGAGGCCGCGGCGGCGTCGCGTGTGCTCCTGGTCGATGGCGACATCGGCGATCGCCCGGACGAGGCCGAAACCTACTATCTCGCCGCGGCGCTCGATCACAGCCGTGCCGGGATCGACCTCGAGGTGATTCCCGACCATCTGCTGCCGGATCGCGAGCTCGGGCTCTTCGATCTGATCTATCTGTGCAACGTGCCCTCCCCAGCGCCGCCGGTGATCGAGCGACTGGAGGCCTACATCGAGGGCGGCGGTGGCCTTGTGGTGTTCCTCGGCGACCAGACCGATCCACGTCTCTACAACGAGCGTTGGGCCCGGGAGGGGGCGGGCTTGCTACCGGCCAGGCTGGTGGAGGTGAACGGCGACGTCGACAACCCACGGCCGGTGGTCCTCAATCCAGACCGGGACGGTCTCTTCGCCGGTGCGACCGACATCGTCCGCGACCTGCTGTCCTATGGGCGCGTCGGGCGTTGGATGGCGCTGGAGCCGGCGACGAACGCGCGAGTGGTGCTGCGGGCCGGTGACGAGCGTGGACCGCCGCTCTTGGTGTCCCAGCCCGCTGGCGACCACGGCGCTGTGTTGCTCGTCGCGACGACGGCGGATGCGCAGTGGAGCGACTTGCCCCGCAACCCAGCCTATTTGGTCATGGCGCAGGAGATGCACCGGGTGGCGGCCCGCGTGCACGACCTCGGAGCGCAGACTTTCGACAGCACCGGGACGCTGGCAGTGGCGCTCGATCCAGCGCGCTACCGACCAGACGTCGTCGTACGCGCAGTGTCTGCCGACGCGCTGGAACAGACGTTCTCGGCCGTGATCGAAGAGCCGGGGCAACCGGCGGTGGTGACGATTCCGATGGCGCGGCTCGACGGGTTCGGTCTGTTTGAGCTCATGCTGGCGCCGCATGACGGCGGTCGCGAGAGGCGCCTTCTGGCGCGTAACGCACCATCGGCGGAGGGGCAGCTGGAGACCCTGAGCGCCGAGACGTGGCGTCGCACGTATCCCGCCGAGTTGCACGATCGCGTCACATTCGCGCAGCGGGCCGGCGTGGGCTCGCCCGCCTTGGCGGGGCTGGCGGATCTCTGGCGTCCGCTGACGCTGGCGATGCTTGCAGCGATGCTGTTGGAAAGCGTGTTGGCGTGGCGGTTTGGGAGGCGGCGCTGATGCGCGATTGGCTCAGGTGGCTGGCCGAGCTGCGCGGCATCGAGGTCGCGCCCGACGCCGAGCTGCGGCTTGAGTTGCTGGGAGCCCCCACCGGCGGGCTGGCGCTCCTTCTGCTCGTGGCCTTGCTGGCCGTTGGCGTCGGCGTTGCGGCGATGTACCGCCGTGAGGGTGGACTGGCCGGGAGACGCTGGTGGCTGCCGGCGCTGCTGCGGTGCGCGGCCATCGGGGCGGCGATTCTGATTCTGCTCGAGCCAAGTCTGGTCACGGTCCGTCGCGATCAGCGGCCCGGTCACGTGATCCTGATGGTCGACGCGTCGCGGTCGATGGCGCAGCGCGACGCGTTCGTCGATCGCGAGTTGGCCGACCTCCGCCAGCAATGGAGCGCGGTGGGCGTCACCGATGGTCCCGACGGCACGTCGCGGTGGGAACGCGCAATCGCGGTGCTGCGCCACAACGACTTTGCGGTCGTGCGGGCGCTGAGCGGGCGGCACCGTCTGATGGCATACGCGTTTGCCGGGGGCCTCGAGCCAGTGCCCGTAGACGCGGCTGGGACCGGGCCGCCGATCGACCTCGACACGCTGCAGCCGACAGGGCCGCAGACCGACTTCGGCGGCGTGCGCGTTGCCCTCGAGCGCAGCCGCGACGCCGCCGTTGCGGGCGTGGTGCTGCTGTCCGACGGTCGGAGCACCTCCGGGCCGAGTGGTCCCGAGGTGGCCCGCTGGTTCTCACAGCGGAAAGTCCCCCACGTCCTCGTGCTGCCGATCGGCGATCCGCTGCCGACCAAGGCGGTGCGGCTATCCCGCTTGGATGCACCGGCCAAGGTCTTTCAGCGCGACCCGTTTGCCGTGGGGGCGCGACTCTCGTCCACGGGCTATCCGTCGACGCCCGTGACCGTTCGGCTCCTGCGCAAGGGACCCGCGGGTACCTCGGACCAGGAGGTCGCGCGCCGGACCGTGACCGTGGGTGGCGACCTTCACGACACATCGGTGCGGTTCGACGGACTTCGCGCGGACCGCGCGGGCTTCTACACCTACGGGATCCAAATCGTGCCACCGGTGGGTGAGCCCGCGCAGCCCGAGCGCCACATCGCCTGGGCTCAGATCGAGGCGCTGAGCGAGCGGACCAAGGTGCTGCTGTTGTCGGGTGGTCCCTCGCATGAGTTTCGCTTCGCCGAGCGCGAGTTGACCCGAGATAAGACGATCGAGACTCGCTGTTGGCTGCAGAGCGCCGACCCCAACTTCCCGCAGGACGGCAACGCGTCGATTCGATCCCTGCCGCGGGATCGCGCCGCCTTGCAAGAGATCGACGTCATCGTGCTCTTCGATCCCGACCCGCTGCGTTTGTCGGCGGACTTCTGCGCGGCTGTGGCGCAGCACGTGACCGAGTCCGGCGCCGGGCTGTGGTGGGTCGCCGGGGAGAAGTTCACTCTCGAGGCGCTGCGACCGGCGGCGAGCACCGCACCGCTCGCCGAGCTATTGCCCGTCGTGCCGGACCTGGTGAAGGCCGACCGCGATGTCGTTCAGTTCGGTCGCGGTTTTCGTCAGGCATGGCCCTGGACGCTGACCGCGGCCGGCCGCGGGGATGCGATCGTTGAGCTCCTCGAAACGCCTGAGACCAACGCCGAGGTGTGGCCGCGGTTGCCCGGCTATCACTTCGCCTTTCCCGTCCAGCGGGCCAAGCCCGGCGCCACGACACTCCTGGCCATCGATGAGGCGAATCCGCTGCGCGGTGCCGCGGGCGAGGCGGCTCCCTTGCTGGCGCGTCAGTCGGTGGGTGCAGGCCGCGTGCTCTACACCGGCACCGACGAGACCTATCGGTGGCGTTCGGCGTATCGTGAAGCGTACCAGCGCTTCTGGGTCCAGGGGGTTCGCTTCCTGTTCGAGGGGCGACTCACGGCCGGGTCGAGTCGGTTTCGGCTGCGCCTCGCCGACGAGCGGGTGGAGCTGGGCACCGGAGTGGCGGTCACGGCCGAAGTTCGCGATGCAGCCCAAGCGCCGGTGACCGCTGCCACCGTCGACGTGATGGCCACGCATCAGGACGGCCGGGTCGAGCGCCTGGTGCTGCATCGCGTCGCGGAGGCGCCAGGCGAGTACCGAGCGGTTTTTCGCCCAGGGGAGGTTGGCTTTTACACCCTGCGTCCCGCGGAGCCGCCGCCCGGCCGCGCTGCAGAAGTCTCGTTGCAAGCGGTCGCGCCGGCACTCGAGAAGGAAGGCCCCACCGATCTAGCGGAGCTGGCCTCGATCGCGACGACGCCGGGCGGGCAGCTGCTGTCGGATCCGACCGAGCTCCTGTCGCGCGTACGCAACATCCCTTCTCTGCAGAGCACCCTGACCTACCGAAGCGCCCATTCGATCTGGGACACTTGGGCCACAGTGGCCGCCCTCCTGGCACTGCTGGCCGGCGAGTGGCTCCTGCGCAAGCGCGCCAACCTGCTATGAATCCGTCCCGGTCCCAGCTCGGCCTGCTGCGGCAGCGCGCCAAGCGCGGCATCGTGCTCGAGGCGATCGCTTGGTTGACCGCGTCGCTCTGCGGCTACACGCTCGTGAGCTTCGCCGTGGACCGCGGCCTGCGGCTCGAGGTCGGCGCCCGCGCGGCGTTGCTGGCGCTCTTCGCGGTGGGAGTCGTTTGGCTGGTGCGGCAGAAGCTCTGGCGCCCACTCGGCGTCGAGCTCAGCGACGAGGAGCTTGCGCTGGCGGTCGAGCGCGCGGATCCGACGACCCGCCAAGCCTTCATCAGCGCCGTTCAGTTCGAGACGGCGCTGGCGGACCCGCGCCCCGGTGTGGAATCCGCGGCGCTGATGCGTGCCGTGGTCGACGATGTGCAGCAGCGCGCGGGCGAGCTGGGGTTCGGCCGCGCGCTGAACGGCGAACGTCTGCGTCGCGTCGGGCTGGCCTTGGCGGTCAGCGCCGTCTTGCCGCTCGGCTGGCTGCTGGCCGATCCGGCGAGCGTGCGCGTCTGGGCCGCGCGAAACCTGGCTCTGGGCTCCGTCGAGTGGCCGCGCGCCACGCGCCTGTCCTTCGTCGACCTCGGGCCCGACGACACTCTGCGAGTGGCGGCAGGCGATGACGTCACCGTGGTGGTGTTGGCGGAGGGCGTGATCCCGGACTCTGCGGTGTTGCGTCACCGCCTGAGCGGCGGTGAGACCGGCGCCGAGACGATGACGCTGACCGGCCTCGATCGTTTCAACCTGACGCTGACCGACGTCCTCGAGCCCATGGAGCTGGTCGCCGAAGGCGGCGATGGTCGAACGCCCCCGCTGCGGCTGGATGTGGTCGCGCGACCGCTGGTCGAGCTGGATCGCGTCGTCGTGAGCTATCCCGACTACATGGGCCTGCCCGCGGCGACCGTCGATCAGGCCGCGTCCAGCGAGATCCGGGCGCCCGAGGGGGCACGTCTAGAGCTGATCGGTCGCAGCTCCAAACCGCTGCGCTCGGCGTGGCTGACCTTGGCCGAAGATCAACGGAGGTCCGCCGGGGTCGATCCCGATGACCCCACCTCCTTGCGCGCCGAGTTGGTCCCAGAGGCCACCGGCCCGGTCACCCTGCACGTCGAGGACCTGGATCGTCTGGACGCTGCTCAACCCCCGCAGATCTTTGTGCGTCGCGTCGCCGATGCGCCGCCCACCGTGGCTTTCGAGCCGGTGGGGATCGGCGCGATGATCGTGCCAGGCGCGCGAATCCCCGGCGTCTTGAGCGCGTCCGACGACTACGGCCTACGCGCACTTTCGGCGCGGTTCCGCGTCAGGCGTGGGGATACGGAAGAGGCAGCGGCGGCGGTGGACGAGTGGCGCGACGTGATCGTCAGCGGGCTCGATGGGCTACCGCAGGGGGCGAGAGAACATCGTGCCGACGTCGCCCTCGATCTGCGCCAGCTCGACGGGGACGGCGTTGGCGGCGGCGCACTCGTCGCGCAGCCCGGCGACTTCCTGACGCTGCAGTTTGCGGCGACCGACAGTTTTGGGCCCGGCACGCCGCACCGCGGCGAGAGCGACGCGCTCGTGTTCCGCGTCGTGACTCCCAAGGAAATGCTCGACGAGCTGCAGCGACGGCAGGCGCAACAGCGCAGCGAGCTGGAACGCGTGCTGACCGAAGAACGAGCTCGTCTCGATGAGCTGCGTCGAATTCGGCCACCGGTGGCGGGCGATCCAGAGGTCGAGCGCGTGCGAGAGCACGTGTGGGCGCTCGCCCGGACGCAGCGGTCCTTGGGGATTCGGGTGGCCAGTGTCGCGGACCACATCGAGCAGCTGCTGGCCGAGTGGCGCAACAACCGGCTGCTCGAGCCAGGTCAGGGGGTGGCGCTGCAGGGCGAAGTCCTCGAGCCGCTGCAGCAGCTCGCCCGGCGGGGATTTCCGTCGAGTGCCGAGGCCGTGCAAGAGTTTGGCGAGGCCGGCGCCGAGGATCTCCGCGCGGTGGGTGTGCGTGGGTTCGAGGCCAACGTGCGCAGCCTCGAACGCATCCTGGCTCACATCGCCGAGATGCGGGATTTGGCGGCTCTGCTGCAGACCTTGCGTCGGGTCATGGACCTCCACGATTCGGCCATTCTGATGGTCGAGCAGCAGCGGCAGGACGCGGCCGGTAGCCTCTTCGATCCACCTCCGGAACGGGAGAAGTCGGGCGACCTGCCCAAGGAGCGCAACCGTTGAAACCTGCCTGCTTATTCGTGGCGTCGGTCTTCTTGGTGGGAGCTGTGGGGCGAGCCCAGGATTCTGCGGTCAACCGGCACGAGCAGGCCCGGCTCGAGTTCGCGCAGCTCACCCGCGAGATGCGCGACCTGCGGGCGGTGTTGGCGCCCTCGGCTCCCACTGAGAGCGAGGCACTGAGCGCGGGCGGCCGTTTCGTGCAGGAGCGGCGAGTCGCGGAGCGCATGGCGGCCGTGCGGGAACAGCTCGCGCGCGGCCTGTGGGACGAGGCGTTGGAGGGGATGGCCGGCGTTCGCGACGATCTCGGCCAGTTGATGAACCTATTGCTCAACCGCGATGTCAGTGTTGAGGAGCTGGCGGCAGAGATCGAGCGCCTGGAAGCGTTGAGGGAGCGGTTAGACGCGCTGATCGGCGAGCAGGGACGGGCCAAGGAAGCCGCGGCGCGCGCCGAGGACCTGCAGCGCGAGCTGCGCGATCTCAACCAGGCGGCCAAGGCGATCGATCTGCTCATCGACGAGCAACGGGCCGTGCGCGAGCGGGCGGCACAAGCCGACGCTGAGGAGGCGGGAGCGCTTCAGCCCAATGAAGCGACGTTGGCGAATCGGGCCACCGAGGTGGCCGCCCGCGTTGAGTCGCTTGACGCCGAGGCCACGACGGCCAGCGATGCGGGTGCCGCCCAGGTCGGCGCGGCCTGTCGCGCGGCCGCCGCACGCATGTCGAGCGCGGCGCAACAGCTTGGCGATCAGGATGCCGAGGCGGCCCTGCCGCAGATGGACGCCGCGCTCGAGGAGCTCGAGCGCGCGCAGGCGGACTTGGCTGAGCGCGCGCAGAAGGCGCGGGAGGCGCTGCAGCAGGAGCCGCTCGACGCGCAGGCCCGTGCTCAGGACGCGACGCGTGCCGCCACGGCACAGCTCGCCGAGGACATGCGGGGCGGCGAGGCGCCGCCGGCCCCCGGCACGGAGAACGTGGAGCAGGCTGTCCCGTCGCAGCAGGGCGCGGCGGAACAGCTCCGCGATGGCGCCGCCGGCCGCGCGAAGCAATCCCAGCAGGACGCCCAGGAGCAGCTCGACGAGGCGGCCAAGGCGCTGGAGGAGGCGGTGGAACAGCAGAAGGAGCGCCTGCAGGAGGAGCTGGTACGAGCGCTCGAGGAGCGTCTAGGTGCGATGTTGGCCGCCCAGCAGGAGCTCTCCGCGCGGACCGATGTCGCCGACCGCCTGCGGCGTGAGGCTCTGGCCGCCGACGGGCGCACGTCGACGGCGTTGCGCGAGCGATGTCTGGAGCTGGCAACCGGCGAGCGCGGACTTGCTGACCAGGCGGATGAGGCGTTGGCGCTGTTGCACGACGACGGCTCGACGGCTGTTCTGCCCGACATGGTCACCGAATTGCGCGATGACCTGCGTCGCGTTGCGGAACGGCTTGCCGACGAGCGAACGGGGACGCCGACGCAAGCCGCGCAAGCCGAGATCGAGGCCATGCTGCAAGACTTGATCGACGCGCTACGACAGTCCGCGGAGGACAGTGAGAGCGGCGAGGGCGGCCAGGGCGATGGTGAGGGTGAGATGGTGCCCACGTCGACTGAGGTGAAGCTGCTCTTGACCCTGCAGCAGCGTGTCGCCGCGCGGACCAAAGCCTACGACGGCGACGTGCCGCCGAATGCGCGCGAGGGCGAGGACGCGAAGGCCGAGGCCGCCGAGATTGCCCGCAAGCAGGGCCGCGTCCACGACCTAACCCGCAAGCTGGCGACGAAGATGAGCCAGGAGAACGCGGAGGAGCCCCGATGAGGCTCTCGGCTTTGCTGCTGTTGTGCGCCGGGGTCGCCGCCCAGAATCCGGGTGGCGCGCCATCGGCGCCGTTCGACGCGGAGGCCTTTCGGCGACACCTCGTGGAGCTCGGTGCGGGCGACGAGGCATTGGCCCGTCTCGCGGCGGCGCCGCGCGATGGAGCGACCGCCGAGAGCGCCTTGCGTCAACTGGTCGAGCCGTTGGATCGCGCGATCCGGTTGGCCGAAGCCGGCCAGCCGCGAGCGGCGCTGGCCCTCGCCGAGCTGGTTGCGGGCACCGAGGATCCCTGGGTCCGCGCCCACGCGCGCTATCACCTGGCGCGCGTCTTTGTCGACGGGAACGACCCCGACCACGCGGTGCAGGTACTGGCGGACTTCCTCAGGGAGGATCGCGGGCGGACGCCGCTCGACGCCGAGGTGCTGTACTTCTACGGGCACGCGCTCGCCGGTGTCCCCAACTTGAAAGCGGCGAAGGAGGCTCTGCACGGGATGTTGAGCGCGTTTCCGGAGGCTCCGGCCGAGCTGCGCGCCGCGGCCACCAAGGAGCTGGCGGAGCTGGAAGCTCGAGACGGCCCCCTGCACGAGATCGCCGATGCGATGCGCGGGATCGAGCTTCGGATCCGCCGCACGGACACGGGCGCCACCACGCAGCAACGTCAGGCCGAGGTGATCGGCAGGCTGGAGCTGCTCCTCGAGCAAGTCACCAGCGAGGAGCGCCGTGGCGGTGCGCCGAGCGGCCTGTCGGAGCCGGCCGCACCCGCCGCCAGTAGCGCCGCGCCGGCCGGTGAAACGAGGGTCGGCGATCTGCGCGATGTGCCGGGCGTCGTGGATCGCTGGGGCGCGATGAAGGACCGCGAACGCGACGCGATCGAGGCCGATCTGCGCACGAAGCTCCCCGGCCACTACCAGAAGATGATCGAGGACTACTACCGACGGCTGAACGAAGGGGGCCCGTGAGTCGCGGCCAACGAGGATGCGCGGCGCCGCGCCACGTCATGGTGGCCGTGCTCGGCGGTGTCGTGGGGACGGCGGGTGCATCGGTGGCGCAGCCCTCCGGGGCGCCTCAACCCGTGACGCTTGAGACCATCGCCGGAACGACCGAGACCGCGGTGGACGTGCGCTTCGCCGACGGGGCCCTCCACCTCCGCTTGAACGACGGCGCGACTCGGGCCGTGGCGCTCTCGGACGTGTCGGTGGTGCGCTTCGGTGGGGTCGGCGCGGCGCCGTCTGGGTGGACACCGTCGCGGCTCTGGCTGCGCTCGGGCCAAGAGCTGCCGGGCCGCTGTCACTCGGGCTCGCTCGACGCGGTGGTTTGGGAGGTGCCGGGCATGCGAGAGCCCATCGAGGTGGCGTGGCGTTTCGTGCGCGGCATCCGTGTGGACGCCGGCGACGACCCCCTGGAGCCCGCCTTCGGCGAGCGGCTGGCGGTACCGTCGGCGGATCGCGACGCGCTCTTCGCCACGGGTGCGGACGGCCGCGTGCAGCGCGTTTCGGTCCGGATCCACGGCGTGGATGGCGACAAGTTGGTCGCCGACTTCGGCGGCCAGCGACGCACGATTCCGATGGATCGCGTCTACGGCGTCGTGTTCGCCGATCGCGCTGGCGCGGCACCGGATCGTCAGGCGCGACCTCGAGTGGTCGCGGAGCTCGTCGGTGGAGGCGCCGTGGCGGGCAAGCTGATCGGGCTCGGTGACGTCGAGGTCCGCGTTCGGCTGGACGAGGCGATCGCGATCCGGGTGGCGCGTCCGCTGGTGGCGACCCTGCGTGTCGAGTCCGATCACGTGAGGCTCCTCAGTGACCTCACCCCGGTTGTAGAGCAAACCCCGGCGCTGGACCGCGCGTGGCCACCTTTGGTGAACCGCGGTCAAGACGGTGGACTCATCAGGCTCGGCGGCCGCACCTATGCCACCGGTCTCGTGCTCTTCCCAAGGACTCGCTTGACCTACGCGCTCGAGGGCGAGTTCGCCTTGTTTGAGGCGGTCATTGGTATGGCCGACGGGGCGGGCGCAGAGGCCAACGCGGTGTTTCGAGTCTGGGGCGACGGACAGGAGCTGTTCTCGTCGGGCGAGGTCACCGCGGCGGTGCCACCTCGCAAGCTGCGGATCCCGATCGCCGGGTGCGCAAGGCTCGTCATCGAGGCCGACTTCGGCCGCGGGCTCGACATCGGCGACGCGTGTGTGTTCGCGCAGCCGCGGTTGCGCAACGAGTGAACGTGCCGGCTCACGCCTCGGGCGCCGCGTCGCTTGGCCTCGACCGATCGCCGGATCGCAGCTGCTGGCGCACGCGGCCCGATAGCGGTGTGACGAGCAGCTTGCCGGTCAGCGCGTTGGTGTCGACGTAGACCTCGGTTTCGAAGACCTCGGTCAGGTTGGCATACGTCAACACCTCAGCGGCGGCGCCGCCCGCGACCACGCGGCCGCCCCGGAGCAAGTAGATCTTGTCGCAGTACTCCGCGGCCAGGTTGAGGTCGTGCAGCGCCGTGACTACGGTCCGGCCCTCAGCCGCGAGCTCGCGCACGATGTCGTAGAGATCGACCTGGTGGCGGATGTCCAAGAAGCTGACCGGCTCGTCGAGGAGTAGCCCGCGGGGCTGCTGCGTGAGCGCCTTGGCGAACAGGATGCGCTGCCGCTCGCCCGACGACAGCTCGTGGATCACGCGATCGGCGAGGCCGAGCGCGTCACAGCGCTCGAGTGCCTCGTGGGCGCATTCGATGTCGGCGGCCGACTCGAACGCCAGCCCCGCGAGGTGCGGGTGCCGGCCCATTAGCACCACCTGCAGAGCCGTGAACGGGAACCCGAAGCTGACCTCTTGCGGCACGACCGCGATGCGGCGCGCCAGCTCGCGCCGGGGCCACATGCCGACCTCCTGGCCATCGATGCGCGCCGATCCCCGGTAGTCGGGGAGCACCGCCGAGAGGATCTTGAGGAGCGTGCTCTTGCCGGAGCCGTTGGGACCGACGAGGCCGACGACTTGGCCGGGCTCGGCGCGAGCTTCCACGTCCCGGAGCACGGCCCGGCGGCCGTAGTCGAAGGCGAGGTCGGCAACCTCGAGCTGCACGCCGCGATCAGAAGCCATAACGTCGTCGGTGTGTGCGCAGGAGGTAGAGAAAGAAAGGCCCGCCGATGAGAGCAGTGACCACGCCGACGGGCAGCTCGCCGGGCGCGATCAGGAGCCGAGCCGCGAGGTCGGACAGCACCAAGAACGCGCCGCCGCCGAGAAACGCCGTCGGCAGCAGGATGCGGTGATCGGGCCCTAGTAGCATGCGGAGCACGTGGGGGATGATGAGGCCGACGAAACCGATCAGCCCGGCGACGGAGACGGCCAGGCCGGTCAGAAGCGAAGCGAGGATGAAGGTGCGGCGCTTGACCCGCTCCACGTCCACGCCGAGCTGCTGCGCCGCTTCCTCGCCGAGCGAGAAGGCGTTGAAGTCACGGCTCATCGCGTAGAGCGCGATCAGCACGGGCACACAGATCAGGGCGACCGGGGCGACGCGCTCGAGCTCCCAGACCGGAAACCTGCCCATCAGGTACACCACGATGTCGCGCAGCTCTTCCAGCGTGGCGAGGCTCTGCACGAAGTAGATCAGCGCCGAGCTGAACGCGTTGAAGATCGCGCCCGTGAGGAGCACGTTGTAGACCGTGAGGCGTCGGTCGACGGTGGCGACCCACTCGATCAAGAGCAGCGCGCCGAGCGCGCCGGCGAATGCCATCAGCGGCACCCCCAGGTCCCGGAGCATCCCGCTGGATGCGCCGAGGACGAGTGCGAGGACGCCGCCGATGCTGGCACCGCCGGAGACTCCGAGCACGTAGGGATCGGCCAGCGGATTGCGCAAGAGCGCCTGGAAGCACACGCCGGCGACGGACAGCGCGCCGCCGAGGATCGCCGCCAGCAACACGCGAGGCAGGCGGACCCTCAGCAGGATGTCCAGGTCGACATCGCTGGCCGGCGGACCCCACGGCAGCAGCTGGACGAGCGTGACCTTGCCGGCGCCAAACGAGACGCCCAGGGCAATCGCGGCGAGGAGGCAGGCCCCCACCACCCCGCACCAGAGGGCCACGCGGCCGGCGCCGAGAGACCGCACGTCTTGCCTGGTCATCCTGTCGCCGCCACTCGGGTTGGGTTCACCGGGCCAGCTCGGCGGCGGCCGGCTCGCCAAACTCTTCAGGGTGAATCAGCCTGGCCATCAGGCGGGTCATCTCCGGCAGCCGAATGCCGGGGATCACGAGGCGCGAAGGGTCGACCTGCCAAACGCGATCATCGCGCACGGCCGGCAGGATCGACCAGCGTGCCCAATCACCTTTGAGCCGGCCGCGCGGCGCGCTGGCGCCGTTGCTGGAGGTGTCGATGATGACCTCCGGCAAGCGCTCGAGCGCCGCCTCGATCGACAGTCGGTGATACGCGTTGGGCGCGTCGGCAGCCACGTTGACGCCCCCGGCAGCCTCGATCATTCGGTCGATGTGCGACCCGGGGCCGGCGACGAAAAGCGGGTCGCGGTCGACCACAAAGAGCACCTTGCGCCGTGGCAGTGCCGCGGCGCGCTGTCGGACCGCGGTCAGCTCCATGCGCATCGTCGCCGCCAGTTCGGCGGCGCGATCCGCAGCGCCGATGCGCGCCCCCAGATCGGCGAGCGCGCGGAACACGCCGTCGTGGGTCTGTGTGTCTAGGGCCATGACCTCGATGCCGAGGGTCGAGAGCCGCCCGTGGGCGGTCGCGCCGGCCTGGCTGGCGACCGTGATAAAGAGGTCTGCTCGCAGCTCGAGAATGCGCTCGACGTTGGGGGCGTCGTAGGCGCCGACGCGCGGCAGAGCCAGCAAGGCCTCGGGGGCCTGCACGAAGTCGCCGATCCCCACCGTTCGAACCACTCCGCCCAGCGCCCCCAGCATCTCGGCGCCCGCGGGCGCCATCACCACGATGCGCTGGGGCGGCGCGGCAGCCGCCGGACGCCGCCCTTGGGCGTTGTTGTCAGGCCTGGCGCACCCCGCCAGGAGACACCAGGCCAGCGCGAGTGCGCCGGCCACCTGCGGTGTGACGTGCCGGCGTCGCCGGCCTACCGTGCGTTCTCCGCGTGCTGCTTCTGCTGGAGGGCAACCTGCTCGCAGAACGCATGGAGTCCAGGCACGTCCCGCGGCAGGTCCGGATAGCGCTCCAGCTGGGCGAGAAGCACGTCGATCGTCGCCAGGGTGTCCGCTTCGGCCGAGTGCGCGCCAGGTAGGTCGCGGCCGCAATAGTGCCGAACCGCTGCGCTCAGATTGCGGGGGCCCATCAGGAAGCGGTCCCAGCCGGTTTCCTTGGCGTTGAAGACCAGCTTGGCGTCGACCACCTTGCGACCACCGGCGTCGAACGCGATCGAATGCCGTTTGCACTCCGCCAGCCATAACGGGAGATCGAACCCTTTGCAGTTGAAGCCGCCGAGATCCCCCTCGCCGATGAAGGTGCAGATCTCCGCCGCGACCTTCGGCAGCCGCGGCTTGCCGAACAAGCCGCGGACCTCGTCGTTGTGGATGCCGTGGATCTTGGTGGAACCCTCCGGGATGTCGATGCCGGGGTCCACGCGATGCAGCAAGGTTTCCCTGGTTCCATCCGGCGCGAGCCGGACCAATCCGATCTCGATCACCCGATCCGAGGTGATGTCGAGGCCAGTGGTCTCTAGGTCAAAGAAAACGATGGGCCGCG
Source organism: Planctomycetota bacterium (assembly GCA_039029375.1). Lineage (GTDB taxonomy): Bacteria > Planctomycetota > UBA1135 > UBA1135 > UBA2386 > JBCCGH01. Next base: position 29,881 of record JBCCGH010000014.1, on the reverse strand, counting down.
TCAGCTTCAGGATCATCGGCGCTCGACGTTAGCGCCCGCCCCGAGCCAAGTCGCGCTGCGGTCCCCCTCGCATCGCGGATTCGGCCTCAGAATTCCCGCGACGCTGGCTTGATGTTCGGTCTCTGTTTGGGTAACAAAGAGCGAACCAAACAAACGCCAAACGCGCTCTCTCTTCCCCCTCAGCCCACGACGCCGCCATGAATCCCGCTGCCATGGATCCTCGCCCGGAAGCCTCCTCCCTCGCCGCCCGCCGCGTCGAGCTCGCCCGCTGCCTCGCCGTGCGCTCCGAATCCCTCTGTCGTCCCGAGCGGGCGGCCACCCTGGAACTCGCCGGGGTGGCCGCCGTGCTCCTTCTCTTTATGGTCGCCGCCATCCTGGCCTGATCAGGGGGGTGCGATGAGGCTCACGCTGACCGAGCGGCAACTCCAGGTTCTGCGCTACTTCCGTGACTACCGACGGGAGCGCGGCATCTCTCCGACGCTGGAGGAAGCCGCGGCTCACCTCGGCGTCAGCAAGATCACGGTCTACGAGCACCTGAATCAGCTGGTGCACAAGGGCGCGGTCGAGCGCACCAAGGCCAAGGCCCGCTCGGTGGCGGTGCTCTACGACCCCGATGCCGAGTCGGACATGCCCGAAGCGCAGGAGGCCTCAGTCCCGGTGCTCGGCACCATCGCAGCCGGCGCCCCCATCGAGGTCATCGAGGACGCCGAGTCGTTCACTTTCCGGGATCTCGTGCCGACTCCGGAAGGTCACTACCTCCTCCGAGTCCGCGGTCAGTCGATGATCGAAGACCACATTCAGGACGGCGACCTCGTTGTGGTCGAGCATCGCAACACGGCCCGGAACGGCGACATCGTCGTGGCGATCGTCGACGAGGAAGCCACGCTGAAGCGGTACTTTCGCGAGTCGGATGGTCGCGTGCGGCTACAGCCCGCCAACCAGGAGATGGACCCGATCTATCCGGGCGTCCTCGAGATTCGCGGCGTGGTGCGAGGCGTCGTTCGACAGTACCGGTGACCAATCGCGCGGGATCGGATCATCAGCCCCCGGGTCGACGGCAGCCGGGGCCCTTCGTCGCCGACTGTCTGCCCGGTAAGTACGCCTACTGCCAATGCCAAGGCAGCCGTCGCTTTCCGTACTGTGATGGTAGCCATCGCGACGCGGCTGGCGCCGTAGGTCCGCTTAAAGTGATCCTGGATCGCGCTACCAGGGTGGCCTGGTGCGCCTGCGGGGAATCGCGTCGCAAGCCCTACTGCGACGGCTCGCACGCGGACACGGTGGACGGCTGAGGGAGTCCACGTCCTCAACGACCCGAGCCGTCCGCGTCGCGACACCACTAGGTGTCCTGGGCGCCGCGAGCCCGGCGCGGTTGCAACCAGGCATCACGTTGCCGGACTTGGTCGGCGCTCGCGTCGGTCTGGAGCGTGAGTCGCGCGGTGGCGTGCGGCGCGGGCCTTGGCTGGACCGCGACTTTGATGATGCGCCCCCGTCGGCTGACCAGAAGCTCCATTGTTGCCTCTTCTCGCCACACACTGCGGATGATGTCCGACCAATTCGAGCGGCGGACCCGCAGACCTTCGACAGCCAGGATCTCGTCGCCGGGTGAGAGGTGTGCGGCCGCCGCTGGTCCATCGCGCAGGACCGAGGCGACCACGAGCTTGCGGGGGTTGAAGTGGACGCCGAGATAAGGGCCGCCCTCGTTGCGATCGACCAAGGCGACGCCAAACGGCGGGAGAAGCGAGCCGAAGTCGGGATCGAACGGGCCATCCACGAGTGCGGCGACGAGATCGTCCAGGGGGCGTCCTGCTGCCCGGGTCAGGCAACTCAGGAGATCGTCACGCGTGTAGCCGCGCTGCTCGCCGAAAGTGGTTCGGTAGAGCTCGGCCATCACGTCGTCGAGGCTCGCCGCGCCGTCGGTCTCGGAGCGAATCGTCAGGTCCAGGCACAGGGCGGCCATCGCGCCGTGCGTGTAGTAGCTCTGCGTCGAGTTGCGGCTGTTCTCGTCGGGTCGATAGAGCTTGATCCAAGCATCGAAGCTGGCCATCGACAGCGGATGCACGAGTCGGCCTGGGGTGTTGCGGACGGCTTGGATCTGGTCGCTGAGGATCTGCAGGTAGCGCTCCGGGGGCAGCACACCGGCGCGGCAACAGAGCAGGTCGTCGTAGTAGGCGGTCATGCCTTCCGCGACCCACAACAACCGCGTGTAGTTCTCGCGCTCGAAGTCGTAGTCCCACAGCTCTGCGGGACGCATGCGCTTGACGTTCCAGACGTGGAAGTGCTCGTGCGCCACCAGGCCCAGGTAGTCGTCGTAGCTGCGCCGATCGTGCAAGGCGGTGCGCGGCGCGAGGAGTGTGCTGCTCCGCGTGTGCTCTAGACCACCCCGCCCTTCGTGCGCGAACAGGGCCAGGAACTGATAGTCGTCGTACGGAAGCTCACCGCCGAAGATCGCGGCAGCCTCTTCGATCACGGCGACGGTGTCTGGGACGAGCGTCTCGGGAACGGAGACGCCGTCGAGCCCGTCCAGCACGAAGCGGTGCGGGGTACCGAGAACCTCGAAGGGGACCTCCTGGAAACGGCCTGCCAGGACCGGGGCATCCACGATGTCCGCGAGGCCCTGCGCCACGCGGTGCGACGGATCGCCGTCCACGGTCGGGAGCTGAGTGGCGATGCGCCAGTCGGGTGGCACCCTCAGGTGGAGCGATGCACGCTGCGTTTCGGCGCCCCGCGGCCACAGGAACAGGCAGGCGCCATCAAAAAAAACGTGCTCGGCCGTGAAGTCCGCGGTCCGCACCGTGAGCTCGTGGCCATAGACGGTATAGCGAATGATCGCCTCACCCTCGTCTGGCGCGCGGACCCGATACGTGTTCTTGCTGGTCTTGCTCCAATCCAGCGCCGCGCCCGTGCGTGCCCCCACGGCCGTGAAGGACTCGATGTGCCTCGAGTACTCCCGGACCATGTAGCTGCCGGGGGTCCAGACCGGCAGGTAGAGCTCGATCCCCGCGTCTCGATCTTGCGATACCAGCGCCGGTTGCAGCCTGAGCTCGACGTGGACGCGATGCTCGGCGGGCTGGGTTGCGTCGAGGGTGTAGGTGAGCTCGTTTGGCCGGCTCAAGGTGGTACGCCCGAGAGGATTCGAACCTCTGACCTTCGGCTTCGGAGGCCGACGCTCTATCCAGCTGAGCTACGGGCGCCCGAGGATCGGGGTCGCCATGACCCGTGCGGGATCATGCGCACCCCGGCCTAGGAAAACAACCGCCCCGACCGCATGGCACTTCCGTGACCTTGAATCCCATGCTTCAATATCAGCGAAGAAGGTGGTCTCCCGCGATTGCGAAACTTATTGGCGATCGTAGGTAGGTCCCCTTTGGATCCCGCTGACGTTGCTCCCCCGGGGACGATGCCGATGAAACTCGCCTCCAGACTTCTTGCGCTGGTGCCACTGGCACTCATCGTTGCAGTCACCGGTGGAGATCACCCTGCGAAGGTGGAGCGCTTACAGGCGACCGGCAAGTCTCCCTTCGCGGACACGGACGGCGACCAGCTCCCGGATGCGCTGGAGGCGGTCCTGCTGCTCGACCCCACCAGGGGCGATACCGACGGCGACGGGGTCAGCGACTTCGTGGAGGCGGTCACTCACGAGCTCCCGTTCGAGACGTCGAGCGTGCATCCGCCTCTCGACCACGAGATGCGCGCCGTTGTCGCGATCCACCGCGACATGACGATGACCGAGCACGTGATCGTGCACATCCTGGTGCGCGTCGCGGGCGGCACGGGCGCCACGGCGATCACGTCCGTGACGACGTTCTTGGACGTCCAGGGGCGGCGATACTCGATCGACGCCCTTGTGGGACGCGGCATCGCCAACTTCTCGGTGCGAAGCCATCCGGTCGAGGGCGGCCTGTTGGTCATGTCGGCGCGCCTGTGCGCGCCGGACCAGCTCAAGGCTCTGTCGCCATGCACCATCGGCGCGACCGGCGATATCGGCGGCCGAACCTTCGAGACCGGCAACCTGGTGACCCAGGTGGATGGGCTCCTGGCCGCGGCGACGCCGGTTCGCGACGACCGCTTTGTGATGCAGCCGCTGGATTCCGAGCCAACCGGATCGAGGATCTCGTTCTGGAGCCAGTCGAAGGTCTGCGAGCTCGAGTTGGTGCCGGTCGGCAGCGGCCCCGGCGTCGAAATCTCGATGGTGACGGCAGCGGACTGCACCGGCGCTCCCACATTGCGGTGCGCCCCGTCCTGCTCGGACATGGCCGGCAACGTGTTCATCGTCCCGTTTGGGCTGGATAGCCTTAACGGAAGGTGAGATAGGACGTTACGCTGGGCTTCGGCGCGCTCTTCATCGCGCCGAACGCGGGGAACACACCCCGTCGGCCCAAACGTCTGTCTGTTGAGTGAACCCGTGCCATGACAGTGACCTGAGGCTGGTAAGGGCCTGTCAGGATCCCGACTCGGACGCCTTTGATGCAGCGTTCGAAGCGCTCTATGGGCGCTACCGGGACCGGGTCTATTCCATCGCCTACCGCATCACCGGCAGCGCCACCCACGCGATGGACGTGATGCAGGAGAGCTTCTGCCTCCTGTTCCGCAAGATCGAGAGCTTCCGGAGTGATGCGCGGTTCAGCACTTGGCTGTTTCGCCTGGTGGTCAACTGCAGCATCGACCACATGCGGCACGAGCGGGCCCGCGGCGGCGGGCGCGCCGTCGAGCTGTCTCAAGCCGAGGCGCCCGCCGATCCTTTGCATGGTCCGCGTGAGCGGGCGGAGAGCCGCGAGCTCGGCGACCATGTGCAGCGGGCGATCGGCCGCCTCAGCCCCAAGCTCCGCGCGGTCTTGGTCCTCCGCTACCTCGAGGGCCAGAGCTACGAAGAGCTGTCGCAGACGCTGGATGTCTCGATGGGCACGGTGAAGTCTCGGCTGGCGCGGGCCCACCTGGCCCTCGAGAAACAGCTGCGCGGCACGCTGGAGGTCTTTGGGATTCCCGAGGACGCCGACGAGGACGCACTCGATCGCTCGGAGGGGGCTGCCTGATGGACCCGCGTCACGAGCCCCAGCGCCCCGAAGTTCTGACCCGGGCGTGCCGGCAGTTCCTCCGCGAGCTGCCAGACCACCTACCGGCTTCGTCTCCGATCGACCACGCCGCGAGTTGTGCCGGTTGCGCGTCTAGGCTCGCCACCGCTCGGCGCCACGCCGAGTTGTTGGCCGGGCTGCCACGTCTGTCGGCACCCGGGCAGGCCGCCGATGGCCTTGCCGATGTGCGGGAGCGCCTGCTGCGTCAGGCCGAGTCCCAGGTCAAGGTGCCGATGCGCACTGCGCTCCAGCCGCTGGCCGCGCCGGTCACGCTCGACGCCGGGCTCGACGATCTCCGCGACCGGTTGGCGGGGGAGGCGCAGGATCGTCTGGGTGGTCTGTTGCGCCATGCCATGCGGTCGACTCGGGCGCCGGCGGACGCGGTGTGGCAGGTTCCGGCAGGCAGCTCCGAGCTCTCCGTCACGCTGCGTGGGGCCCTCTCCTCGCGTCAGGCGCCGGCCTGGATGCGTCGGCGCATTCAGTCGGAGCTGCTCGACGAACGGGCTCGTCCCCAAGATCGCACCGCGGTCCGCGGCGGCCGTGTCGTCTGGTCGGGGCTGGCCGCGGCCGCGGCGATCCTCGCGTTTGCGTTGCTGGACCCTCTCTCGCCAGCGGCCAAGTCACCTTCTCTGTCGGCGGTCGAGCTCCGCGCACTGTCGTGGGAAGACCGCTCGACCCCCATCGATCCCACGCTTTCCCTGCAATCGCTCTCTTGGATCGGTCGATGACATCGGCCGGCACCTAGCTCGGTTCTCCTCCTCTCCCACCATGCGTTCCTACGGTCTCCCAACACGGGCCCGCAGCATCCGGTCCGCGCTCTGGACGGCGGCGGCGTCGGTTCTGTGGTGCGCCGGTACGGTCGGGGCGCAGGAACCAGGGGCCAGGGCGGCGGAGCGAGAGGCGTTTGCGTGGCCTTGGGAGATCAACTTCCACGCGATCTCCAAGGCGATGGTCGAGCGCGACTACCAGGTGACCCAGGTGCGCCGCATCATCGATCGGTCGCAGCCGGACCGGCTGGGCGAATGGATCACGCTGCGAGAGTGCTTGACCCACGCCGCCGAGGCGGGCCCGCACTCCAAGGCGTTCCAGCTTGAGTACCTGGGCACCGAGGGCAAGCAGCTAGCCGCGGACGAACTGGCGCGCCGGACGCGAGAGTTCGATCGTATCGCGGGCTTCCTGTACCACTTTCAGGGCTTCCGGGTCTTTGACGCTGACCTGGCGGAACGGAACTATGAGCTGGCCTTCGCAGGGGTCGGACAGCGGCTGGATCGATCGGTCTACGTCGTCACGGTGACGCCGCGGCACAACGATCGCTCGCGGTGGTTGCTCGAGCTCGACGTCCGGACTGGCTATCCGCTGTATCGCGGCGAGTACGACGAGGCGGATCGGCTGATGGCCGAGGTGGAGGTCACCGAGTTCGCGGCGTCCGTCCCAGACGACTTGGAGCCCTTCCGCGAGCGCTATGGCGTCGAGCGCCATCCGGACGCCGGGACGGCGGCCAAGGCGATCGGCTTGGATAGCGCGAGCGTGCCAGGCACGGATCTGCTGCCGCCCGGCTTCGAAATGGGATCGTCGCGGGTGCTGACCGATCCTCTCAGTGGTGATCGGCGCGCGGTCGTGATCTACAGCGACGGCGTCGAGCAGCTGTTCCTGCGGCTCGAGCCGAGCCCCAGCTGGACCATTGGTGAGGGCCACACGTTCGCCAAGCAGCGAGGACCGACCGGTGAGGTCCAGGGTTCCTTCGTCCACAAGGGCGTGGGGTACCTGATGGTCGGCCGCGAGGAGACCACCGTGCGCGAGGCGCTGCTGAAGCTCTACGCCCAGGTGGCCAGCGACTGAACCGGTGCGCGACCGGCGGGCTATGTCGGCCGGCGGGCGATGAACATCGCGTAGTCGTCGCTCAGTTCGCCGGCTCGCATGCGGCGGTCTTCCTCTCGAAACAGCGCGCCGAGGACGGCGTTGTGCTGCCAGTCGGCGGGGTCGAAAGCGTCGGTGCGATCGAGCAGCGCCGGGATGAGCAGGCCACAGCCGCCCCCGGCGGCAGCCTCCAGCTCGAAGCCGGCGGTTTGGCAAGTCGCCACCAGCTCGTGGGACCGGGGCGCGAACTCCAAGGCGTCGGGTGGGGCCGGTGCGGCGGTCAACGTGCCGGTGCGGGAGCCACCGCGGAGAGCGCGCGGGACCAGCGTATGGAGCGCGGACTCGGCGAGCTCACGCTGAGCGGCGGGCCAGCGCAGCCCGGCAGGGCCGACGTACTCCTGCGCCAGCAACGACCCGCCGGGATGAAGGGCACGAGCCAGCTGGTCCCAGAGCCGTTCGAGATCGGCGACGTGGTGCAGGGAGTGCACCGCGACCGCTAGATGGAAACTGCCGCGATCCAGTGGGTCGAGCCCGCCGGCCAAGGCCTCGATGTTGTGTGTTGTCCGGAGCGCGTCGGTCCGCGGCGCGGCGCCACTCGGCTCGACGACGACGAACTGGCGGTCTGGTAGGGCCGCGGCCAAAGCCTGGACCCGCGGCGCGGCGACCCCGATGCACAGGACCCGGTGGCCACGCGCCGTGTGCTCTCGGGCCCGACCCAACAGTGCGACACCGTGCGAGGTGAGGTCGCCGAAGGCGCGGAGCGACACGTAGGCGTGGACGACTGGATGAGCCAGCAAGCGCAGGTGGTGATCTCGTGGGTCGATGGGCTCGGTCATGTCGAAGCCAACGCCGGGTTGGGCGACAGGGCGCGCTCACGGTACCCCGGCGACCGTCTCGGGAGCAACGATCGGCGCGTGGCGACATCGCGGATGGTGCGTTCTCGCGACGCGTCGTGGCGGCGCGACGCTGGCAGAGGCCCCGTCACGTGCCGTTCACCGCGAAGCGTGGCGCTGCAGCGACGATGCGAAGGGCCGCACACAACTTCGCGTTGTGCGCTCAACACAGCTGGCACAAGAGCTGCTTCCTCGATGGTGACCTCGATCCGCAAGGAGCAGAATTGGACACCAGTGGCAACCACAGCGATCACCGAGAGAACAACCTGAGCTCGTCGGAGTACCGCACGCGTCTCTTGACCAAGCTCAACTGCTTGATTGCGGTGCTCGAAGTGGCCATCGCGAAGATCTCGCGCAGCATGAGCGTTCCTGGCGCAAACGCGGAGCGACTGCTCCGCATTCAGGACAACCTGAAGAACACGCTGTCGATCTGCAATCGTGCGAAGCAGACGTTGGAGCACGGTGGTGCTGACGCGACACCTGCTCTTCCTGCGCCCAAGAAGACGGCGGCGAAGGCCAATCGTGCGAAGATGAGCTACCGGGACTATGTCGAGCTCAGCAGCATCGACGAATACAACAAGTTCAAGAAGCTGCCGCCGATCCGCTCGGAAGAGGTCAGCTCCACCGATCTTGATGCCCTGATCGAGAAGCTCGCCGAGAGCTGATCGACGGGCGTCCGCCCAAGAAACTCTGTCTCCCTCCCCCCGCATCAGTGAGAGGGACGGCCTTGGGCGGCCGTCCCTCTGTTTTGGTGTACTAAGTCGGCGTCGAAGAACGCTCCGCCTTCGTGCGACGCGGTCGGCGGTTCCGGTCGACCTGACGATGCGGCTTGATCCAGACACAGCTGCATGCCGATCCCAGCAGGGGATGAGTGCGGTGCTAGAGAAGTCGACACGCGCCACGCAAGGCGCTGTGTTGGTGGTCGACGACGATCCGTGGGTGCACCGCCTGCTGACCGAACGACTCGGCGCGGCCCAGTATGAGGTCGTGACGGCGTCGAGCGTGAGGGAGGGTGTCGACTCGGCGAGCGCCGCTGATTTCGACATCATTCTGCTCGATGTCGGATTGCCCGACGAGTCCGGCCTGCAGGCGCTGCGGCAGCTGAAAGCCCGGGCGATCGCCGCCGGCGTCGTCATGATCTCCGGCGACGGGGACGCCAAGAACGTGGTCGAGGCGATGCGGCTGGGCGCGCTGGACTTCCTGACCAAGCCCCTGGATCCCGAGAAGGTCCTGGCGACGGTTGGATTGGCAGCCCGGGCCGGCCGCCTCGAGCGCGAGAACCTGCGGCTGTCGCGGAAACTACGCGAGCTGGCCACCGGGTCGGAGCTGGTGGGATGCAGTCCGTCGGCGCGCCGACTGGCCAGCGTGCTGCGCCGCGTCGCGGAGAGCGACGCGACCGTCTTGATCGAAGGCAAGCCCGGCTCGGGCAAGACCACGGCGGCCGAGGCGATCCATCGCGGGGGCCGCCGGTCCGCGGGGCCGTTGGTGCCAGTGGCCGCCGACATCACGAACGCGGCTAGCCTCGAGGAGGCGCTGACCGAGGCGGAGCGCGGCACCCTGCTGATCGAGGACATCGATCTGGCGTCGACGGAAATGCAGTCGCGGCTCGTACGTTTCCTGAAGGAGCGGTCGAACCAGAACTCGCCGGCGAGCAAGGCGGATGTTCGCGTGATCGCGACCACCTCGGCGCGCCTGCCCGAGCAGGTCGCGCGCGGGAAGTTCCGCGAGGACCTCTACTACCGGCTGAACGTGTTCCCCATCGTGGTGCCCTCGCTGGCCGAGCGGCGCGACGATGTCGCCCTGCTAGCAACGCACTTCTTGAAGCAGGCGTGCGACGCACAGGGGTCGGCCGACAAGGGCTTCACCGCGGCGGCGATGATCCTCCTCGAGAGTCACCCTTGGCCCGGCAACGTGGCGCAGCTGCACAACGCGGTGGTGCGGGCCGCGGCGCTGGCGCACGGCAAGCCGGTCGACTCGCAGCACCTTCTGGGGCCGTCGACGGGCCTGTCCGTCGACGAAGTGAAGCTGCCAGCGACGCCGACCAAGGCGGCGATGGACGAAGAGGAAGAGGTGCGCGAGCAGGACATCCTGCCGCTGGATGCTGAGGAGAAGCGCCTCCTCGCGCGCGCCCTCAAGGCGACCAAGGGGAACGTCCGCCGGGCGGCCCAGCTGCTGCGCATCGGTCGAGCGACCCTGTATCGCAAGATCCAGGTCTACAAGCTCAAGCTGCAATAGGCGCTTCTCGCGGAAGGCCGCGGGGAGCTGCCGACGCTGGCGGGCCGGCGTTGCCGAGGTAGGCTTGCGGACCGCGATGCACGGCGCGCCAGGAGCAGAGCGCCCGGCCCAGGGCGGACCCGCAGCGATCGCTGGCGCGCCGTGGCGGGACGGGGCGCTGCTCGCGATCGGCGCTCTCGCGTTCTACGGGCTCCTCCTGCAGCGCGCCTTCATCAACGAAGACGCCCGCGTGTTTCTCAATACGCTGGCCATCGGTCAGGACCCTTCCGCCATGCACCCGCTCTACGGGCCGGTCGTCGCGGTCTTGGTCCGGCTGCTCGAGCCGTTGGGGGCGCCGCTCTACTGGCGCGTCGAGCTCGTGTCGGCGGCGTTTACTGCGATCGGCGTGTTGCTCTTCCATCGCGCCGCAGCCTCCGGCATGGTCCCTGGGCGTGCGCGAAGCAATCTCGCCACGGCTCTTTGCGCCTTGACCCCCGCCGTCGTCTTCTTCGCGACCGTGATCGAGATTCCGGGCGTCTTGTTCGGCTTCGCCGGTTGCGCGTGGTGGTTGACGGCCCGCTACTTGGTGCGGCCAGGAGCGTGGCGCGCGGCGGTGATCGGCGTCGCCACGGCCACGATGGCACTCCTGCACGCGACGGGCCACGTGTTCGTGATGGTGGTGCTCGGCGCGGCGGCCTGCCTGGCGAGCCCGGGCGTGCGCGCCATCCACGCGCTGCCGCTGCTCGCTCTGCACGGCATCGCCTTCGTCACGATCAAGCAGTTTACGCTTGGCGGCACCGAGGATGCGGGGGCTCCGCTGGGCCATTTCTTCGGCTTCCTCGCCGATCGCGAGCAGTGGCACCGCGTCCTGCACTCGGCCTGGCTTGAGTGGCTCTGGCCATTCGCCCCGGTCTCGCTGCTGTCGGCAGCGGCGCTGCTGCGGGTGGGGCACCGCTGGCTTGGTGCGTTCGCCGCGGCCTGTGCCGGCGGCTACATCTTGTTCTCCTTCATCGTCATCCCCGACCTCTGGGAGCGCGGTACCTACGTGCTGCCTTGGGTCGTGCTCGGTGCGACGGTGGCTGGCCGGGCGGTACCGATCCCCGTCCTCGGGTGGGCCTTGCCCGTGGCTCTTGGAGTCTCGCTGCACCTCGTACGTGACCACGATCGGCCGGTATCCGGCGCCGCCTCTGCCGAAGACATGGTGGCGTTGGTGGCGAGGGACCCGCGAGCGTTCTTGATCCTCCAGGTGCCGGCCGAGTCGGACCCGCTGCTGCTGGCGGCGCCGGAAGTGCCCATGATCCGGTCCGTCCAGCTGATCGGACAGCCCTATGACGACGCGACCCTGGCGGCCTGGTTTGATCAGCAGATTCGCCACATGACGGGCCGCGGCACGTCCGTGTACCTGAGCCAGGCCGCGGCCAACGAGCTGGAGGTTGGACGGCCCGGGCTGATGAGCCACCTCCGGGAGCGCTACACCTTCGAGGCGGTGCGGGAAGGGACGTTTGAGACGTTTCGACTGGCCAAGCATCCGTGACCGTGATCCGCATCCTCCACGAGGACCAGCACTTGGTCGTCGTCGACAAGCCTGCCCGCACCTTGGTCGTCGCGGCGCCGGGCCGTCCGGGCCACACCTTGATCGACCAGCTCAGCCGGCAGCTCGGCGCGCGGACCTATGCGGTCCATCGTTTGGACGAGGACACGACCGGCACGCTGCTCGTGGCCCGCACCGAGGCTGCCCGCACCGCGCTGGAGGAGATGTTCCGCCAGCACCAAGTCCAGCGGGTCTATCTCGCCGTGGTCGAGCGAGTGCCGTCGCCGCCGGCGGGGACCATCGAGTCGCTGCTCGTCGAAGGGTCCGACGGTGTGGTGCGCGCGGCCCGCACCGGGCGCGGGCGCCGCGCCGTGACGCACTATCGGACCGTGGGCCGCGAGCAGGGCGCGGTCCTCGTGGAGTGTCGGCTGGAGACCGGGCGCCGCAATCAGATTCGTGTTCACTTGGCGGAGCTTGGTTGCCCCGTCGTCGGTGACCGCAAGTACGGCTGGCGCAGCCGCGACCGGCGCCGCGGCCAGAGTCTGCTCTTGCATGCTTGGCGACTCGCGTTCGCGCACCCGTGCACCGCGTCCGACGTCGATGTGATCGCGCCGTTGCCGCCGAGTTTCCCGCGCGTCACGGCGCGGCCGAGTCTATGATCCCGGGCGCTCTTGCCGGGATGTCCGAACCAGCCAAGCGTGAACGCGCAGTGAGTCGCGCGCTGCGGATTGATGCGCTCGACGAGCTCGCTGGATTCGTGGTGCACCAACTGCGGAACCACTTGCAGGTCATTGCGGGCGACGCAGCGCTGGGTGCTCAAGACACGATCGAAGCCAAGAATCGGCGGTTCGAGAAGATCGCCGCCGAGGTCGGTCGGTCGGCACTGCTGGTCGAGCAGCTGCTGGGCCTGGCCCACCCCGATCATCGCGGCGAGCATTGCGCGGACCTGCGCAAGGTCTGTCAGGACGTCGTGCAGCGCTACGGTGGCGTCCTCCCTCGCTCGATCGTGTTCACCGCCGAGCTGCCGCCGGTGCCCGTCGGGGCGATCTTGGATCAGGTCGGGCTCGAATACGCGCTCCTGAACCTGTTGCTCAACGCCCGCCACGCGATGCCGACCGGGGGGGCGCTGACGCTGCGCGTCGAAACCGTCGACGATCGGGCCGTGATCGAGATGCGGGATACAGGCGCCGGCATTCCCCAGGAAGTGGTGGATCGAGTGTTCGATCCCTATTTCACGACCAAGCCGCGGGGGGAAGGGACCGGGCTCGGGCTCGCGGCGGTGCGGCGCTTTGTGGAGAGCGCCAATGGGACCGTGAGCGTCGAGAGCCGCTCAGGCGAGGGCTCGACGTTTCGTCTGTCGTTCCCCGTGGCGCCCCTAGTGGTGTGATTCAGGAATCTGGGGCCTTATCCACGGCCCTCAGCGCCGCTCGCAGCGTTGGGTCGTCCTCGCCGTATCCACCAATATGCCTTGCGGCGACCCGCCTTGCGACCGGCGCCGACGTCTCGCGGATAAGGCCCCATCTGCCTGAGTCACACCACTAGGGCGCGGCGACGGTGGCGCCTGACGGCGCGGCTCTCAGGCGCTCGAGCCGAGCACGATCTCGCGGCCCAGCTTCTGGCTCAGAATGCCCGAGAGCACGTCCTCGACCGCGCCGCGGTTCTTCGTGTCCATCCACCGCGCGTTGGTGTCGTCCATGGCAAAGTGCCATGCCGACGCCCCGTGGGCGAGCCAGATTTGGTGGGCCGCAGTTTGCCGGTTCATGATGCACTTCGAGCCATCGGCGAACTCCATCGACAGCACGCCCATCTGCAAGTCGGCGTCGACCTCATCGGGGTCGAGCGACTCCATGGCGTCGAGGAGCTGGGACATGAACGCATCTGCCTGGGTTTGAAACTCGAGGTCATTCATGACGGGAATCTCTCCCATCGATGAGGAAGAGGCGTTAAAAAAAAGGGCGACCGAGGGCCACAGCCCCCGGTCGCTCCTCAGTTCCCGGTCAGTTTTGCCCTCTCGTCTTACCGGCCCTCCCTGCGGGGGTCGGCCGACTGACCGGGAACACTCGTCCCATGCACCCCTGTAGACGAAGCAGGGGGCGTTTCTTTCCGAAGCGATCCGAGGTTTTTTACGCGTGGGGCGGGCTTTGGGAAAAGCTCCGCGCTTCGGAGTGCTAGCCGCCTGGCTTCGCACGCTCCTCGGCCTGTGCGCGCCATGACTGCAGCAGGTCGGCGACGCCCACGTCTTCCGCGTCGGCTTCGAACGTGAGCACGACGCGGTGACGAAGGGCCGGAAGCATGGCCGCCACGAGATCGTCGCGCGACACGCTGGCGCGCTGGTCCAAAATGGCTCGCACCTTGGCGGCGAGCACGATGCCCTGACCTGCCCGTGGGCTGGCCGGGAATCGCACGAAGCGCTTGGTCTCTTCGGTCGTGTGGGCCTGTCGTGGGTCGGTGGCGCGGATGAGTTCGGCGACGAAGTGCAGCAAGTGGTCGCCGCACAGAACTTGCCGAGCCAGTTGCGTGATCTCGCCGAGCTCGCTCGCGGAGAGCACGGTGTGCAGCTCGGGTTGGTCGACGCCCGTGGTGGTGTCCAGGATGCGGACCAAGTCGGGAACGTCGGGTGTATCGACGACGAGCTTGAACAAGAAGCGGTCGAGCTGCGCTTCCGGGAGCGGGTAGGTCCCCTCGAGCTCGATCGGGTTCTGTGTGGCGACGACCGCAAAGGGCCGTGGCAGCGCGTGGGTCTCGTTGCCCACCGTGACCGAGGCCTCCTGCATGGCTTCGAGGAGGGCCGACTGGGTTTTCGGTGTGGCGCGGTTGATCTCGTCCGCGAGCACCAGGTTCGCGAACAGCGGACCTCGTTGGAAGCGGAACCGACGCTCCGCGCCGGCGACGTCCTCGACGACACGAGTGCCGGTGACATCCGCCGGCATCAAGTCGGGCGTGAACTGAACGCGGCTGAATTCGAGGCCCATGCAACGCGCGAGCGACCGAGCTAGGAGGGTCTTGCCGAGGCCCGGCAGTCCCTCGAGCAACACGTGTCCGCCCGCAAAGATCGCGACGAGGAGGTCCTCGATGATCTGATCCTGGCCGACGACGACCTTGCCGAGCTCGGCGCGCAGCACGGCGACGCGACGGGCCAAGTCGGCAACGCGTTCGCGTAGGCCCGCGGCGTCGGTCTCGGTCGCATTGCGCGCTCGGCTCATGCCTGGATTCTACGGTGGGCCCCCCCCGCCACCGGTAGACTCCCGCCGGTGCGTTTCTGCTTTCTCCTGCTGATCGTCGTGTCCTGCGGCGGAGTGGCGCCGCGCCCCGAGGACATCGCCGCGCGCGAGCCCGTGCCCGCGGTCAGCATCGCGGCGCAGCAAGACGGCGCGGTGTTGGCGGATCAAGCGTGGCAGCACGGGCGCGCCGGCGACTGGGCCGAGGCTCGGCAGGTGGCCGAAACCGCGCTGGCACTCGATCCGCGCAGCGCGCGCGCCCACGCGGTGCTGGGGCGTTGCCTGATGGAGGAGGCTGCCGCCCAACAGCCACCAGAGCTCGCGGATTGGCGCCGGGCCGAGGGTGAGCTGCGGCTTGCCGCGCGCCTCGCGCCGGACGACGTGGAGATCGCCATCCTGCTCGGCGAGTTCCTGCAGGCCGACGGGCATCTTGCCGCAGCCACCGAGGTGCTCGCGTCCGCCCTCGACCGCGAACCCGACCACGTCGGCTGCTTGGCGGCGGCGGCGCGACTTCACTTCGAGCTGGCCGAGGAGCGTGCTGCGCTCCCGCTGCTGCGCCGACTGCGGCAGCTGCGGCCCGACGATCGCGAGTCGCTCCTGCGGCTGGCGCACTGCGAGCTGGCGCTGGCACGCACCGAGCGGCGTCTGCCCGGGGGTGGTCCCAACGCGGTCGCCGGCCTGGAGCGCGCCGCCGCTGCGTTCTCGGCGTATCGCCGTGCCGTGCCAGAGGACGCCGCGGGCTGGGTGGGCGAGGGGTTCGCCCGGCTCACGCTGTGGCGCGAGGCCGGCGCGGATCCATCGGCGGCGGACCTGGCCGAGGTCGAAGCGCTGTTCGAAGGCGCCAGCGACCGCTGGTCGTCCTCGCCCGAGCCAGAGTTCAATCTCGGCGTGGTGCGCGAGCTCCGCAACGACGCGCCCGGGGCGCGAGACGCCTACGGCCGAGCCCTGGAGCGCGATCCCGAGCACCTACCGGCGCTGCTCAACCTCGCCGCGAGCCTGGCCGACGCCGGTCGCGAGACCGAGGCCGAGGACTTCGCGAGGCGGGCGCTCGCGCTGTCCCCGAGCGATTCCGAGGCCGGGCAGCTTCGCGCGTTTCTCGCCTCGCGTGCCGCCGGCCAGTAGCCCGGCGCCGCGCCCGCCTCGCCCCAAATTGTGTGGCGAACGGCGGCGAGGCGGGACTAGATTGCCCGAATGGCTCTCATGGAAGGCAAGACCGCGGTCGTGTTCGGCGTCGCGAACAAGCGGTCGATCGCGTGGGGCATTACCCGAGCGCTCGCGGACGCCGGCGCCACGTTGGCCCTCAACTACCAGAACGAGCGCATGAAGTCGGCCGTGGAGAAGCTGGCCGAGGACCTGCCGACGCGCCCGTTCCTGGCACCCTGCGATGTGACGCAGCCCGGCGACGTCGAGAACTTCTTTGCGGCGCTGCGGTCCGAGTTGGGGCACCTGGACGCCTTGGTGCACTCGATTGCCTTCGCCAAGCGCGAGGAGCTGGGTGGCAACTTCGTCGACACCTCGTGGGACGGCTACCAGCTCGCGCACCAGGTCTCGAGCTACTCGCTGGTGGAGCTCGCTCGGCATGCTGCGCCCCTGATGGAGGGGCGCGCCGGCAGCATCGTCTGCCTCAGCTATTACGGGGCTGAGAAGGTGGTTCCGAACTACAACATCATGGGCGTCGCCAAGGCGGCCCTTGAGGCCTGCACCCGGTATCTGGCCGCGGATCTCGGCCCGCGGAACATCCGCGTGAACGCCGTTTCCGCCGGCCCCATCAAGACGGTGTCAGCCATGGGCGTCAGCGATTTTGGTGCGCTCCTGGATCAGCTCGCGGCCCGGGCGCCTCTGCGGCGCAACGTCGATCAGGAAGAAGTCGGCAGCGCCGCCCTGTTCTTGTGCTCCGACATGGCCCGTGGTGTGACGGGCCAGACGCTCTACGTCGACGCTGGTGCGTCGATCATGGGCAGCTGAGGCGACGACCCGGGCGCTACTCGCGCGCCGCAAGAAACAGCGCCGCCTGGCTGAAGGCTTTGCGCGCGGTGGTCGTCCAGGGCAGCCTGGCGTCGTCGGGCCGGACCGCCATGAGGTTGGGGCCGGGGCCCCGGGAGCACTCGGCCTGATGCACGATGAGCCGGATACGGTGGTGGGTGATCGAGTGCAGCACCGTGGTGACGACGCCGCCGATCCGAAACTGCACGCCGAACCGGCGCTCTAGTGCGCCTTGAAGGTCGCCGGGGCTGTCAATCGCTTCGAGCACGCCGGGCCCCGGAAGATCGATCTGCCCGGCGTTCACTTCGTCGTCGGGGATGCGCATGGCGAGCACTCGGCCGCGCGAGACGGGGACCAGAACGGCGCGGGACACCAGGTCCACCGCGCGGCGGCGCTGCGGCAGTTGCGGAAACTCGTCGGTCGCGTCGCGAGCCCGTGCCTCGCAGTCGTCAGCGACCGGACAGTGCTGGCAGCTCGGCGTCCGAGGAGTGCAGATCACGGCGCCGAGCTCCATCAGCGCCTGGTTGAAGTCGCCCGGCTGCTGGTCCGGCAGCCAACCTTCCACGACTTCACGGATCTGCTGCGCGGCAGGCTGCCGCTTCACGTTGCCCTCGATCGCCCGGTGTCGCGCGGCGACGCGCTCCACGTTGCCGTCGACCGCGGTCACCGCACGGCCAAACGCGATCGAGGCGATGGCGCCGGCGGTGTATTCGCCCACGCCGGGCAACTCCATCAAACCCTTCAGGGTGTTGGGCACGCGCCCCTTGTGCGTTGTGACGACGGCCTGCGCGCCTTCGCGTAGTAGCTTGGCGCGCCGGTAGTAACCAAGGCCGCGCCACGCCGCGAGCAGCTCGTCGTCCGTCGCCTGCGCCAGGTCGGCGGGCCCTGGAAAGCGCGCCAGGAACTCCGGGTAGTGGCGGCGCACCACGTCGACCCGGGTCTGTTGCAGCATGATTTCGCTGACCCAGATCGCCCACGGGTCGCGCTGGTGCCGCCACGGGAGATCGCGCTGGGCTTTGCCGTACCAATCGAGCAGGCGTTTGGCGAACGGCGGCCTAGGCACTGGTCAGAAGCCCGTCCGATGCAAAGTGGCCAACGCGATGATCAGCAGACCGAGACCCGCCACTAGCCGAGCGCGGGCCGGTCGCCGCGCCGCGTCCGCCGCGTCGCGCGGTTCGCGCACGAGCGACGCCGCCAGGTGAAACACCACGAGGGCCAGGCCGATCTTGCCGTGGAGGAACGCCGTCCGGTACCCCCGGTGGCCTAGCCAGCCGACTCCGTCAGTTTGGGGTGCCCACTTTATGAGCCCGGTGACCAGGAGCAGGGCGATCGCGGTGTAGACCACCTTCCGCGCTTGCGCACGAATGGCGCCCTGGAGGCGGGGCCGCTCTGCCTCCGGCAGCGTGCGGCTGGCCGGAAGGACCACCAACACCAAGTAGAGCGCGCCGCCGATCCCGAGCACAGCTCCCGCGAGGTGACCCACGTGGACCAGCGCGTGGATGGACGACGGCATTATTCTTCGGCCGTGCCCTCGGTGGTCGAGTGCGACTGAACTTCCAGTCCGAGGCGAGCCCGCATGTCGGCCTCAGCCTGCTGCAGCATCTCGTCGAGCTCCCCCGGGTCGGCGTGCTCGCCGAAGATGGTGATCCGAATGCCGCCTTCGCCGGACTGGCCCTGCAGCCGGGCCTTGCTGTGCAGGCCAGGGTAGCGGCGTGACATGTCCGCCAGCACGCGGCTGAGCGCGGACTCGTCACGACCCGGGAAGTCGATGTGGGCGGCCTTGCGGTGGGTGCCCGGGCGCTCCGACTGGATCATCGGGAGCACGTAGAGGTCGAACATCCGCTGCATCTCCTGCGGTTGTCCGGGCACCATGAAGAATGTTGTTCGGCCCGCCGCAAGCTTGATGGCGGGCGCCGTGCCCATGGGGTTCTCGAAGCAAACCGACCCCTCCGGCACCCGTGCCATCTTGATTCGGTCCTCGTTCACCTCGGCGTCGTCGACCATACCCTTGGCAAACAGGCGCCGGTACGACGTGGCCACCATGGCCAGCGCGGCGTCGTCGGTCTTGAGCGGCACGTTGGTCGCCTTGGCCACGCACTCCCGGGTGATGTCGTCGTGACCCGGGCCCATCCCGCCAGTGGTCAGGATGTAGCGCGGGGCCTTCTCAAGCGCGTGCTGGAACGCCGAGACCATGACGTCCTCGCGGTCGTCCAGGACTTGGATGCCCATGACGCGGATCCCTGCTTCGCTGAGCTTGCCGGCCATGAAGTTGGCATTGCGGTCCAACACAAGGCCCTCCAGCAGCTCTCGACCGATGCAGAAGATGTAGGCGGTGGTCGTGTTCACGTTGGTCTCGGGGACGACGAGGCGAGGAGCCGGGGTCGCGCGCCGATCCTCCTCAGGTTCGCTTCAACCTCCCATCGCGGAGGGCGATTCGGCCCTCACTCGGGAGCCTCAAGATACCGGAAGGCGTGCGTTGATAGCCACATTCGCCGACGCGAAGATATCGGGCACCGCAACGCCTGAACTCAGGCAGAGGCGACTACATGAGCGAGACTTCGCCCCCAGGTGATCGAGGCCGGATCGTGGACCTCCTGCTCGAACGCGAGATGCAGGAGAGCTACCTAAACTATTCCATGAGCGTGATTTACAGTCGCGCTCTACCCGATGTCCGAGATGGCCTGAAACCGAGCCAGCGGCGAATCCTCGTCGCGATGAACGATCTCAACCTCGGGCCTCGGGCGAAGTACCGGAAGTGCGCCAAGATCTGCGGCGATACCTCCGGCAACTATCACCCGCACGGTGAGTCGGTCGTGTACCCGACTTTGGTCGGGCTCGCGCAGCCATTCACCACGCGCGTTCCGCTGGTGGACAGTCAGGGCAACTTCGGCGCGATCGATGGCAGCCCGCCCGCGGCGATGCGCTACACGGAAGCGCGGATGAGCTTGGCGTCGGTCCACGCCCTCGAGGACCTCGACAAGGACACCGTCGCCTACCGGCCGAACTACGACGACCGCCTCCGTGAGCCGGAGTACCTCCCGTCCAAGTTCCCCAACCTACTGTGCAACGGCTCGACGGGGATCGCGGTCGGGATGGCGACGAGCCTCCCGCCGCACAACCTGCGGGAAGTGGCCGCGGCGATCCGCCTCCTGCTCGACAACCCAGACGTCGACGTCGGCGAGATCCTGCAGGTGTTGCCGGGCCCCGACTTCCCGACCGGCGGCGTCATCATGGGTCGCAACGGCATCCGCGCCGCCTATCAGAACGGCCGCGGCACGATCCAGGTGCGCGGGCGCTTTCACGTCGAAGAGAAGGGCCGCCGCAAGCAGGTCGTGTTCACCGAGGTGCCGTTCCAGGTCAAGGTGAACACGATTCTCGAGCGCATCGCCCACCTGGCGCGCACGGGTCAGATCGACACGATCTCCGACGTCAACGATGAGAGCAGCGATCGGGTCGGGCTCCGCCTCGTCGTCGAGCTCAAGCGCGGCGTCGACGACGAGCAAATCACCGTCAACCAGCTGTTCAAGCTCAGCCCGCTGCAGAGCACGTTCAGCATCATCAACCTGGCGATCGACCGCGGCCAGCCGCGCACGCTGGGGATCAAGCCGCTGCTGGAGGCGTACCGCGAGCACCGCTTCGACGTCATTCGGCGGCGGACCCGATTCTTGCTGCGCCGAGCCGAGGAACGACTCCACATCCTGGAAGGGTTGCGGATCGCGGTCGGCAACATCGACCAGGTCGTCGAGATCATCCGGAGCTCTCGGAACACGGACGAGGCTCGCGTGCGACTCATGGAGCGCTTCGAGCTGAGCGAGATCCAAGCTCGCTCGATCCTCGACATGCGCCTGCGCACGTTGACGGGTCTCGAGATCGAGAAGCTCGAGGCGGAGTACAACGAGGTCAAGGAGAAGATCGCGTGGTACCAGCGGATCCTGGCCGAGCGCCCGCTGGTCATCGATCTGATCAAGAAAGACCTGGACGAGATGGTCGAGGCGTACGGGGACGACCGGCGCACCGAGATCAACGAGCAGGAGGTCCAGGACTTCGTCGACGAGGACCTCATCGCCGAGGAGATGATGGTCGTCACCGTCAGTCACCAGGGCTACATCAAGCGCACGCCGCTCGACCAGTACCGCAGTCAGAGTCGCGGTGGTAAGGGCGTGCAGGCTGGCGAGACCAAAGAGGGCGACTTCCTCTATGAGTTGTTCGTCGCCAGCACGCACGACTACTTCCTCTTCTTCTCCGACCGTGGCCGCGTCTACTGGCGCAAAGTCTACCAGCTGCCGCAGTTCAGCCGGACGGCGCGTGGGCGAGCGCTCGCCAACGTGGTCCAGATGCAGGTCGAGGGTGAGAGGATCACCAACGTGCTGCGGGTGGAGACCTTCGACGACCGCTTCCTGGTGACCGCGACGGCCAACGGGCTGATCAAGAAGACACCTCTCGAGGCGTATAGCCGGCCCAAGCGGGCGGGCATCATCGCCGTGGGTCTCGAGGACGATGATCGTCTGATCGGCGTCGGATTGGCCCGGGCGGGCCAGACCATCATTCTCGGCACCGCGCAGGGGATGGCGATCCGCTTCGTCGAGGATGACGTCCGCTCCATGGGTCGCAGCGCCCGCGGCGTGCGCGGCATCAAGGTCAAGGAGAGCGACACCGTCGTCGACATGGTGATCACCCCCGAGGACCGGACGCTGCTCACGATCTGTGAGAACGGCTACGGCAAGCGCACCAAGGTGACGGACTACCGCATCCAAGGTCGCGGCGGTCAGGGACTGATCGATATCCGCGCGTCCGAGCGCAACGGCGACGTCGTCAACCTGCTGTCCGTGGCCGACGAAGACGAGATCATGATGGTGACGGCCGAGGGGCAGATCGTGCGCACCGCAGTGGCCGGGATCAGCGTCATCGGCCGTAACACCCAGGGTGTGCGGTGCATCAGCCTCCGCGACGGCGACCGGCTGGTGTCGTGCGCGGTCGTGCCGAGCGAGGATCCCAGCGAGGACCCGAGCACCGCTGACGAGCCGACGCAGGCCGGCGGCTGAGCCGAGCGGGCCCCGCGGCTACTGCGCGCGTTCGAGGAACGCCTCGAACGCGCGCTGTCGCTCGCGGTCCTCGTTGTGATCGAAGTAGAACCGGCGGTAGGCGGCGTAGTCGAGCGCGACCTCGTCGGCATCCCGTTCGTCGATCGTCGCGAGATAGTCGTCGAGGTGGTCCTCGAAGGGCAAGAACTCGACGTCTTCGCGCCCGCGCAGCGACTGCATCAGCGCGCGGTCGTAGGTGATCATCGTCCCGCGGACCCACATATCGACGGGCTCAGTGAGCGCCGGCGACAGCTCGTTGAGCGGCACGCCAGCGACGAAGAAGGAGACGCAGCGATGTTGGCCGATGCGGTCCTCGGGCGGCGCGCGCATGAAGTCGTAGAGGCCGAATACGAAGTGCACGCCCCGCTCGACGAAGTAGTCGTCGTGCCACACCATGCCCTTCTCATGGCCGACCCAACCGCGTTGCTCGATGGGGCGATGCGCGAGGTGCTCGTCGGTGAGCCCGTTGATCTCGATGGCCCGCGGGAACGCCGCAAAGTAGCCGAGCTGCGCCTGCATGGAGCCGACGATGGCGAAGGCGTTGGTGTCGCCGAGGATGCGATCCAGACCGGCACCGATCGTGTCGAACGCCGCGAGGCGCCACGGGGGATAGACCCGGCGCTCGTGGCTCCAGCCGCTGTCGGCGATGCGGTCTTGGGTGAACGACGTCACGGTCGAGCCCGCGGCCACCAGAACCACGGCGGCAGCTCGTACGGGCGACCAGCGGACGCGCCGCGTCAGAAGCTGCAGGCCGAGGTACAGGGCGGGCGTCACCGGAATGCAGAAGCGCGAGAACATGAAGTCACCGCCCACCCACGCGACGTAGAGCAGCCAGACGACCACGAGTCCGCCAACCACCAGGGGGCCCCGCGTGGCCCAGCCTGCCTCGGTCACGGCGCGTCGGGTGCCGGTGCCGAACAGCAGCAGCGGCGTCGCCAGCGCCGGGACCAGCACGAAGCAATACGACAGATAGAAGCCGACGTAGCGCAGGCCAGAGCTGAAGTACGGATCGTGCGCCGACTTGGCGTAGAAGGTATTGGGGAACGGATAGCCGTAGTACGTCCACTTCCAGACGAAGAATGGCGCGTAGAGCAGGATCGCCGGCAGAGCCAGCGCGATCAGCGGTCGTGGATCGCGGGACTGGCGCGCGTGCGCGATCGTCAGCAGGCCGGCGAGGCCGTAGCACAGCATGCCGTCCGGCCGTGTCGTGCAGAGCGCCACGAGCAGCACGCCCGCGGCCGCGTAGTGCCACGCCCGCGACGCCAGCACGAGTCGCACCACGGCGGCCGTCAACAGCAGCGTGAACAGGCTGGTCTCGAGGCCCGACGTAGCGAACTCGGCCGCGAAGTGGTGCAGCGCGTAGCCGGTGGCCGCCAACGGAAACACGGCGAGGCCCCCCGGACCCCCACGCAGCAGAACCAGTAGGGTGCCCAAGTGGCAGGCGATGCCGAGCACGTGAGAGAGCAGGATGGGATCGATGCCGACCTTGATCCCGAGACCCAGGAGAACGGCCCACGAGAAGTTCGTGTAGCCCTCGACCCGCTCGCCCGCGTTGTAGACGAGGCCGAGGCCGTCGGCGAAGTTTTGGGAGTAGCGGTAGGTGATGAACGCGTCGTCACTGACCCACGCCAGGAGGATCGCGTGCAGGATGCTCCACGCGACCGCCAGCAGCGCCAACTTCTTGGCCCAGGGCGGCAGTTGGGCCGCCGCAGGAGACGTTCCAGTCACCACGGGTTCCGCTTCGATCTCGCGCCAGGGGGGCAGGCGTTGAGGGCGGCGTCGCTGATGCCGACCTCCGGTAGCCCTCTTTCGTCCATCCGTGTCGTGGCGCTGCAGCGCGGCGGGCGCGGGCGCTCGGCCACCACGGCGCCCGAGGGCGCTGGCCGACCCCTACGGGTCGCCGGCGGGAGTTTCCGGCCAGACGCGCTCGTCGTGCGGGGCACCGCCGTTGCGTGGCCTGCCCGCGTCGCCTCGCCCTCCCCCAGCCCGAACCAGCGGCCCTGCCGCCGAATCGGCCGGAGCGGGCGGTCGCGGGGCCGCCTAGGGGCGTCCGGGTCGGGCATCGTGTCCTGGTCCTGAGTCCTGGGTGGCAGGGCGCGTCGCGGGCGGCATTCTGGTGGGGCCGTTGCGCGGCCGGCGCGCGGCACGCCCGCAGAATCACACCACGACTTTCCCGACCGCTCCAGCCATCCCATGCTCGTCCGACCCGATTCGATTCTCGTGGCCCTCCTGGCCCTGACGTTCGCGAGCTGTGATTCCCCCGGGGGAGTCGCGGAATCGCAGCCCGTCACGGCGTCTGGGCCCTCGTTTGAGCAGACCCGCACCGAGGAGCTCGGTGCGCGCCTCGACGTGGCCGAGTTCGACCTCGTGGCCGATGGCGTGCGGCAAGGGCCGGCGCTGCCGGTCGCCGACGTCGTGGCCGCCGTCGACAAGTACGCGGGCAAGGGGCAAATTCGCGTCGAGGGCGAAATCGCCGCGGTGTGCCAGAAGCGCGGCTGCTGGATGCGTCTCGAGACGGGCGACGAAGACCTGCTCGTGAAGTTCGGCGACTGCGATCGCTACGTCCCGACCGACGCAGCCGGGCGCACGGCCCTGGTCGAGGGCGAGCTGGTCGTCGAAGTCGTCTCGGTCGAGGAGCGCCGCCACATGCTGGAGGATGCCGGCGACACCGAGGCCGCCGCCGCGGTGGCCGAGCCGAGTCGCCGGTTGCGCCTCAACGCGAGCGGCGCCGCGATTCGTCGCTGACTCGTGATCACGCGCGCCGATGCTGTCGCCCCTGACGATACGATGCCCCGCCGAACCGTGATGATTCCGACTGCCCGCGTTCTCTTCGCCCTGCTCGCCGCGGGGTCTTTGGTCGTCGCTCAGGAGCCACCGGCCCCGGCCCCGGCCCCGGCCCAGAGCGTGGTCCTGGACGGCACTCCGCTCGAGGACCCTTCCGCCATTCTCGATCCAGCTGGCACGCTGGAGATACGCGGCGGTGACCTCGCTTGGCGCGTGCGCTTTCCTCGGCTCGACTTCCCTACGCCGAACGCCTACGGCTTCGAGCGTGTCGGCAGGGACAACACCGTGTTCGCCATGGTGCGCAACGACGACCTGTGGGACCGCGTGACCGGGCAGCTGAACGTGAACAAGTGGACGGCCGAACACGTCGACGGGGTCCTGCAGCTGCCGGGCGAGGACGGCACGACGCTCGTCGAGTTCGCGGTCAACCCCGAGCTGCGTCGGATCAAGCGCCCGCGGGTGGTGGACGCGCGCGACGTCAGCGGGTTCGCGATGCCGAGGGACGAGCCGGTCAAGCGCGACCTGGTGTTTTGCGCCGTCGGCAACACCGGCACGGGCCTGCCGGGCGCGACGAAAGTGGCGGAGCAGATCGCGACTCTCGCGGAGACGGGCCCACTCGACTTCGTGCTCTTGGCCGGCGACGTCTTCGCTCCCAACGGCGTCTCGTCGGCGACGGACCCGCAGTGGCAAACCAAGTTCGAACGCCTCTTCGATCCGGCGCGGCTGGGCTGCGCGTTCTATGCCGCCCTGGGCGACTGCGAGCACAAGAATGGACTGGCGCCGTTCACCGCCTACGGCGCCTCGAGCTTTCGCTGGACCATGCCGGCGCTTACCTACACGTTCGAGGTGAAGAGCCACGGCAAGCGCTTCCTGTTCGCGTCGCTCGACACGACTTCGATCATGGGCGACATCAGCGAGGCGATCACACGATTCTCGATGCGCCGGCCGTTCTTCGAGCTGGAGGACTCGGACGCGGACTGGAAGATCGCGTTTGGCCACGAGCCGGTCTACTCGACGAACACCCCGCAGAACACGAAGGGCGCCCGGCGCATGCGACAGATTGTGATGCAGTCGCTGATGGTGACGGGGACCGATCTTTACATCTCCGGGGGCGCCAATGTGACGGAGATCATCGGACCACGGGTCGGCGTGGTGCACGTCGGCGTCGGCGGCGGCGGGGGTCCCGAGCTCGACGGCCCGGTGCGCTGGGGCGACGACACGATGACTGCGTTCCAGGGCGGTGGCTTCGCCTGGTTCCGGTTCGACGGCGAGAAGCTGGAGGTGTCGCTGCGAGACATCGATGGCAAAGTCCGCTACGTGCACACGGTGCACAAGTAGCAGGCGCCGCGTGCCCCTTACGCCTTGGGAGCACCTCGGCGAAGAGACTCTGCTGCGGTTCAGGGTCTTTGACGTTGTCCGCTGTGACCGACGGTCACCGCGCACCGGCAAGGTGTTCGACATGTTCACCGTGCGGACCTGGGACTGGGTGCACATCGTGCCGGTCGCCGAGGACGGCCGCCTGATTCTGGTGCGACAGTGGCGCCAAGGCTCCTGCTCGATGTCGACCGAGCTGCCCGGCGGCGCCGTTGCCCCCGACGAGCCGGCGGCCGACGCCGCGCGCCGCGAGCTCCTCGAGGAGACTGGTTACGAGGCCGCCGCTCTCGAGGACCTGGGCTGGACCAACCCCAACCCGGCGATCTTCACCAACCGCTGTCACACTTTTCGCGCCACCGGCTGCCGGCTCGTGGCGGGTCCCGCCCTCGACGAAGGCGAGGATCTCGAGGTCGTCCTAGCGACCGCGGCCGAGGTCGAGCAGCTCGTGCGTCAGCGCGACATCCACAACGCCCTGGTGTTGGCCGGGCTCGCGCTGCACGGCATCAGCTGATCAAGCGGACCGAGCCGTCGTGCTCGCCGGCGAGCACGCGGCCGGCCATGTCGATGAAGAGGCCGTGGTCGACCACGCCGGGGACCGCCTGCAACACCCGGGCGAGGGTCGTCGGGTCCTCGATCGCGCCAAAGCCGCAGTCGAGAATCCACATGCCGTTGTCGGTCACGAACGGCGTGTCCGGCGCCGAGCGACGCAGCTCGGGCCGGCCGCCCGAGCGCTCGACCGCGTCCGCAACCTGCCGCCAGCCAAACGGGACCACCTCGACGGGGACCGCGAAGGTCGTCCCGAGGGCGGGCACCAGCTTGTTGGCCGAGACCACGACGATCATCTCGCGGGCGGCATTGGCCACGATCTTCTCCCGCAGGAGAGCGCCACCGCCGCCTTTGATCAGCTGCTTTCGTGGGTCGACCTCGTCGGCCCCGTCGATGGCTAGATCCAGCGTCCGGGCCTCTTCGAGCGATAGCATGGGCACGCCGAGCTGACGGGCGTAGGCGGCGGTGGCCTCGCTGGTGGGTACCCCGGCAACCTCCAAGCCCTCCGCCATCCGCTCGGCGAGCCGGTCCAGCACGTGGATGAACGTGGACCCGGTGCCGAGCCCGATGCGCATGCCCGACTCGACAAGCTCGGCGGCCGCGCGTCCGGCCGCCCGCTTGGCGTCCTGTTCTTGGTCCATGCGCGACATCATGCCGTCGCGGCGGCGAACTCGCGCTTCGTGTCTTGCGCTGTCGACGCGCGAGGCTATCCTGAGACTCAATCTCAATACGGTCGGCGCGCCCGCCCGAAGATCCGACCGATGCCGAACGATCCCGTGACCCTCGACGACCTGAGCCCTGGTGCCCGCGCCGTGGTCACCGCGGTGACCGGCGGCGACGGAGTCGGCAAACGTCTCGGCGACCTGGGGTTCTGGCCGGGCGCCGCGGTGGAAGTGGGCCGGCGGGCGCCGTTTGGCGACCCCACCGAGTACGCGCTGCATGGCTATCGGCTGGCGCTGCGCCGCGCCGAGGCGGCTCTGGTCCTCGTGCGGGTGGCGGCTGCGACCGGATGATCACGTGACAGCGGTGCAGGGCGGCATGACCTCCGTGGCGTTCGTCGGTCGGCAGAACGCCGGCAAGACGTCGCTGTTCATGCATCTGACCGGCAGCGTCCAGCGCCCGATCAACTTCCCGGGTTCCTCAGTGGAGCGCACCGAAGGCGTGGTCCGGGGCGAAGAGCCGCCGCTCCGCGTGGTCGACTTGCCGGGCATCTCATCGTTCGAGGCGCTGAGCCGCGATGAGGAAGTGGCGCTGTCGTTTCTCACCGCCGCGGACTCGGGCATCGACGTCCTCTGCGCCGTCGTCGATGCATCCAAGCTCAGTGTGGAGCTGCGCTTCCTCGGCCAGCTGTTTCGCCTCGGGCAGCCCGTTGTCGTCGCGCTCAACAAGGGCGACGTGGCGCGCTCGGCCGGTCGCCCGGTCGACCCGGCGCGCCTCGGTGCCGAGCTCGGGGTGCGCGTCGTCGAGACCGACGGGCTGCGGGCCCGAGGACTCGAGGCGCTGGTGGCGGCCCTGCGCGCCGCGGGCGGGGCAGGCCGGCCCGAGCCGCTTAACGCCGAGCCCGAGGTGCTCGCCGCCCGGGTGCACGATTCCAGCGAACCCGCAAAGCCCAAGCGCACGATGAGCGACCGCCTGGATGCGGTGCTGCTGCACCGCGTCCTCGGCCTGCCGATCCTCGGTCTGCTGATGTTGGGGATCTTCCAGCTGGTCTACAGCGGCGCCGAGCCCTTCATCGGTGCGATCGAGGCGGGGCAGGAGTGGCTGGCGGACCAGGTCCGTGTGCTGCTCCCGCCCGGCGCGTTGCGCAGCTTCGCCATCGACGGCTTGATCAACGGCGTTGGCTCGGTCGTTGTGTTCTTGCCGCAGATTGCGCTGCTGATGGCGCTCGTCGCGGTGCTCGAGGCCAGCGGCTACATGGCGCGCGCGGCGTTCCTGCTCGATCGTATCCTGCGCGGGTTCGGCCTCAGCGGCCGTAGCTTTGTGCCCCTCACAAGCTCGTTCGCCTGCGCCATCCCCGGGATCCTCGCCAGTCGCATCATCACCGACGAGCGGGATCGCCTCGCCACCATCGCGGTGGCCCCGCTCATGTCGTGCTCCGCTCGCTTGCCGGTCTACGTCGTGCTGATCGGCGCGTTCTTCCCAGCGGCGTGGGCCGGCTTGGTGCTGCTGGGGCTCTATGGACTCGGCATCGTGGTCGCGGCCGTGGTCGCCTGGGTGCTTCGGCGGACGGTGCTCCGGGGCGGGCCCTCGCTGCTGATGATGGAGCTCCCCGCCTACCAGCGTCCGGCGCTCAAGGCGGTGTGGGGGCAGGTGTGGACCGGCGTGCGCGAGTTCGTGGCGCTCGCCGGCACGATCATCCTCGGCACCTCGGTGGTGATCTGGGCGCTGTCCTACTACCCGCGGCCCAGCGACGTGCACGAGCGCTACGAGGCGCAGCGAAACCTCGTCGAGGAGCTGCCCGAGGCCGAACGCGCCCCACGCTTGGCTGAGCTGGCCGCGGCCGAGGACGCCGCCTACCTCGAGGGCTCCTACCTGGCGACCGCCGGCAAAGCGATCCAGCCGTTGTTCGCCCCAGCCGGCTTCGAGTGGCGCACGACGGTCGGCGTGCTGGCCGCGTTCCCCGCTCGCGAGCTGATCGTGCCGACGCTCGGCATTCTCCACAGCGTCGGCGAAGTGGACGCCGGCGACTATGACCTGGCCGAGCTCGGCGCGCCCACGGCGCGTCCGAACGGTTTGCGCCAGCGGTTGCGCCGGGCGCGCCGGGAGGATGGCAGCCCGGCGTTCGATTCCCTGGTGGCGCTGGCGTTGATGATCTTCTTCGCCCTGTGTAGCCAGTGCATGGCGACGCTCGGCGCGATTCGGCGCGAGACCCACTCAATGCGGTGGCCGGTGTTCACCTTCGTCTACATGACGACCTTGGCCTGGCTTGCGGCCGTCGGGGTCTTTCAGGTGGGTCGTGCGCTGGGGCTTGGGTCGTGATCCTGGGCTTGGCGGCGGCGCTGGCGCTCGTCTGGCACTGGACCTGGCAGGATCCCGCCGCCTTGGGGCTGGTGGGCCTAGTCCTGGTGTGGCTCGGCTGGCGCCGGCAGCGGGCGGCGGGCGGTTGCGCGGGCTGCCGGCTGCAGAAGAACGCGCGCCCCACCGGGGGCCTGTGACGGCAAGGGACCTCTAGTGGTGTGATTCAGACAGATGGGGCATTCTCCGCGGCCCTCAACGCCGTTCGCAGCGTTGGGTCGTCCTCGCCGTATCCACGAATATGCCTGCGGCGACCCGCCTTGCGACCGGCGCCGATACCTCGCGGGTAAAGCCCCATCTGTCTGAATCACACCAC
>JBCCGH010000013.1:0-95318 GCA_039029375.1 Planctomycetota bacterium | reverse complement strand
GGCGCGGTCGGCGCGGTCGGCGCGGCGGGCGCCCGCCGCGGCCGCGCGGGACGGCGGTGTGCCGCAAAAAGGGGACAAGGCAGCAGGCTGGCGACCGCCTGCGACAAGCTCGGTCGGCCCGCCGATGCCAAAGTGATCCGGGCCTCGTTGGTGGGCGGGTGAGGCGGGGATCGGCTACGTTCTTGCGGACATGCCCGATTCCGCTTTCCACGTTCACTGCGGCCTCGCGCTTGGGGTCGTGACGGCTGCGCCGCTGTGCGCTCAAGAGTCCCAGCCCTCTGCAGCGGTGCCCACGTCGGATGGGGTGGTGCTGGTCGCTGACGCGATTGCGTGGCACGACCCGGACGGGGTCTGGCAGCGGCGCGCGGTCGAGATGCGCTGGCAGACGACGTATGCCGGGAAGACGGCGCCAAGCACGGACGTGCGGTTGCGCTTCGGCGGCGGTCCGGAGACGTTCACCATGGCCGGGACCATGGCCGAGCACGACGTCCATTACACGGTGCGCGACGGCAAGGCGCGCGTCACCGTGGACGGCGAGGAAGAGGTCGGGCAAGAGGTCACGGACGCGATGGCGCTGGGCCGTGAGAATGGGCTGCTGTGGCAGAACTACTACCGTTTTCTCGCCGGCATGCCCATGAACCTGGTCGAGGGGACCGCCGTCATCGCGCCGGCGGTCGTCGAGACGGAGTTTGGGGGCGAGCCCGCGCGCGCGGTCACGGTGACCTTCCGCGGTGGGGGACACACCTACGTCGTGTACTTTGCCAAGGACGAGCCACAGCTCATCGGCACGCTCTTCTACGCCAAGCAGGAGAGCGACGGCGAGACGATCGAGTTCGACGGTCTCGTTGAAGGTGACGGCCTGCGTCTGCCGGCGCGACGGACTTGGTACTACACCGAGAACCGCAAGCTGCTCGGCAGCGACACCGTGAGCGAGGTGCGCGCTCCGGCAGCCGCAACATCGCCGCCGACGTCCCACCCGACATCGCAGCCGACCTCGCGCCGAACGCGCTGACTCGGCCCGTCGATCAGCTTCCAGCAAGACGCAGCTGCAGGTGCCCGAGGTCGCCGACGGACCGCGTTGGCCGTGACGTCGCCTGACGCCCGCAAGCCGTCGCCGGCGGCCATGGTCTGCAGGTCCCGGTCGTCGTCGACCATGACGTGGCCGGGTCCCCACTTGTGCCCTCTACCGCTCGCCCAGCCCGAGCGATCGCGCCAAGAACGCATACTGGAGCGCGAGGGTCTCACTGCGGTGCGCTACTCCGATGCCCTGGGCGTGGCCAACGTCCCACGCCACCTGCAAGTGGACCGGCGCGCTGCCTTGCTGCGCGGCCTGTAGCGCCGCGACGAGCTTGTAGCCGTGGTACGGCGGGGTGATCTTGTCGACGCTTCCCACCTGAACGAGGAGCGGCGGGTAGATCTGCTCGCTGGTGTTCGCCAGCGGCATCCACTCGAGCATCCGGTCAAAGTGCTCCTCGTCGCGGGGGTCGCCGTACTCATCGATGCGGGTGTACGACGACAGCAGGTCGATGCGGGGGATTGGCAGCAAGCCGGCGCCGAACGAGTCGGGATGGCGCAGCAACACACCGGCGCTGGCGGCGCCGCTGGCGCTCGCCCCGTACAGTCCGACGCCGTCGGCGCGCGAATAGCCGCTCTGCACCAGCCAGTGCGCCGCCGCGGCAAGATCGTCGATACAGGTGATCTTGTTGGGGCCGGCCCCGGCGCGATGCCACGCCTCGCCGTACTCGCCGCTGCCGCGTGCCGACGGCAGCGCGAGCACGCCGCCGGCTTCGACCCACGCGTGCAACTCGGGCAGATAGAGGGGCCGCGGCACCCCGCCGCCCACGGCGCCGTTGCGGATCAACACCGCGTGCGTGCCGTCCCGGACCAAGTCGCGTCGGTGCGCCAGGAACATCGGGATCACCGTACCGTCGTGGCTGGTGTAGCGGATTCGGGTGCTCTCGAAGTCGCTCGCGTCGAACGGCGTCACGGCCCGCCCCAACAGGGTCCGCACCCCGGTGTGCAGGTCGAGCTCGTAGGCCGAACCCGGATCGAACATCGACTGCAGGTCATAGCGCACGACCGCGCGCCCCGGCGCCCCGATGAGGCCGCTTTCGTTGAAGCCAAAGCCCTCGTTGGTGATCTCGTGCACCAGCTCCCCGGACAGCTGGTGCACGCGCACGAGCAGCTGGCCCTCGTGGACATAGAGCAAGGCCAGGCGGTCGCCGAAGAGACCGGCCGAGGCGCGGATCGGGTGGTTGCCGTCCATCACCGCCGCGCTGTGCTCGGGCACGATCTCGAGCCAGTGCGACGGGTCCGGGCGGTCCAGGTCGACGGCGATGACGCGGCCGTTCGGCGCCTGGTGAGTGGTGTACGTGAAGACGCGACGGCCGCGCTTGCCGAGCACGCGGTAGTCGGCAACGGGAGCGGCGAGTAGGCGGGCCGGGGCGCCGCCGCTGGTCCAATCGACGGTGTGCACTTCGGTGGTGTTCTCGGTGCGGCTATAGGCGGTGACGAAGAGCAGTGATCCGTCCGCCGCCGCCTGCACGCCGAGGTGCGGCGGTGGGTCGCCGGCGGCGCGAAAGACCACCGGATCATCGTTCACCGGCGTGCCGAGCCGGTGGATCCGCACGGTCGCGCCCTCGGCATAGGCAAAGCCGCTGCTGTCGGCGAGCCAGCTGACGCGCCAGGGCCAGTACTGCACCGACACCGTGTCCGCGACCAAGTCGTCGGCGCCGGCGACCTCGACCACGCGCAGGCACGCTGGAACCGCCTGGCTCGAAGCGCCGTACAACACGTAGCGACCGTCCGGGCTCGGCACTGGCTGGCCGATCGCCATCGAGGATTCGGGCGAGGCCGGATGTTCGTGCGGATCGACGAGCAGCCGGGACCCGGCGTTGTCGAGCACGTGCAGACTGCCGTAGATGCCGCCCGGTTCGCGCTGCAGGCTGAACTGGCGGCCGCCGGCAGCGCGTGGCACCGGCGCCCGGCGATACTCGTTGAGCTCCAGGATGCGCTGCCGCAGGGCCGTCACCCTCGGGTCGTCGGCGAAGGCGCCCCGCGTCGCCTGGTCCTGAGCCTTGGCCCACGCCTCGGTCGCCTCGTTGGCCTCGGCCAACCAGCGAAAGGGGTCCGGCACGGTGGCACCGTGCAGCTGATAGGCATCGTCGCCCGGCGTCGCCAGTGGCACCTCGGCCCGCGTCTCCACCAGTGATCGCACGAAGCGCGCAACCGCGTTCATGCGTGCGGGCAGCGCGCCCATGGTCCACGGCGTCGACGCCAGCGCGCGCAGATCGTGCGACGCCTCCGGGATGATCGCCAGCAGCCGTCGCGCGTTACCGGCCTGGTCGAGCCAGGTGCCGATCTGCGTCTGGCTCTTCTCGGGTGGCACGACGCGATCCTCACTGCCCCAGACGCACACGACCGGCGCGGTGACGCGTCGCCACACGGTCGCCGGATCAAAGTCGAGCGCCGCTCGGTGTTCCCACGGCGCGGGCGGCAGTCCTCGGCGGTGCCAAATCGGCAACTCATACGCCGCCTCGAACCACGGCTCCGTGCGACGTTGCTCGAGCTCGCGCCACACGTCGTCGCGACGCTGGCCGGTGCGCAGATAGGCGTAGATCGACTCGAGGGTGCGCGAGGCCTCATCCGCCGCTGCCGTGCCGAAGCCGGCGTCGAGCACCTTGTTGCGCTGGTTGAACAGGTTCTGCGCCGCCGGACTGATGCCCGGCGCGCTGAGGCCGACGACGAAGGCGATGCGGTCGGAGCTCGCGGCGGCGATCGGCGCGACCCAACCACCTTGGCTGAGGCCACCGACGCCGACGGCCCCCGGCAGAATGCGCGGGTGTGCTCGCAGCGCATCGACTCCCGCCGCGGCGTCTGCGCCGAGCACCTGCATCGTCGCACCCGGGTGCGGCGGCCGCTTGTCGTAGATCAACGAGGCGATCCCCTGCTCGACCATCCACACGGCGAGCCCGCGGTAGATCGGATCGTCGCGGGTGATGCGCCCCGAGCCATGGGTCCACACGATTGCCGGAAACGGGCCGTCGCCGCGGGGCAGCAGCAAGGTGCCCGGCAGCGAGTGGCCGTCGTTGCGGAAGGTCAGCTCCTCGGACACCAACCGCGGCGGCCCGCACCGCCGCAGCTCGACTTCGGCCGACGCACCCCAGCCCCGCCACTCGCCGCGCAGCGCGCCATCGCTCGGCGCGAGCAGCACGGTGGCTCGGTCGGCGTAGGCGCGCAGGATGATCTCTACGCGTTTGCCGCGCCGGTGCAGCGTCGCTGGCAGGTCGTGCCACCCGAAGTGCGGCACCGAGAATCGTGCGCGGTCCTCGTCGACGTGCAGCCTCAGCGCCACCTCGTTGCCGGGGA
Organism: Planctomycetota bacterium; assembly: GCA_039029375.1. Taxonomy (GTDB): domain Bacteria; phylum Planctomycetota; class UBA1135; order UBA1135; family UBA2386; genus JBCCGH01. The sequence continues at coordinate 90,950 of JBCCGH010000013.1, read as the reverse complement.
CCGCGACTACGCCAGCCCAGTCGCCGGCAAACCAGGGGCTCTGGGCCGGCGCACTGATGCCGAGCAAGAGCGCGATGGGCATCGTGCGAGCGGCGCGGGGTGGACGGGTCGTTGGCGTGGGCGAGTTCGGCCGGGTCATCAGCGGGCTCCTCTGTGCTATTTGTGCCAAATTTTTGACACACGATAGCGCGAGTTAGGTCTCGCGTGCCAAATTTTTGACACCCAAGGCCGTGGGCGCGCGATACTGGGCGGCGATGTCCGAACCCAGCAGCCTGAGTCGGCGCGAGCGACAGATCCTCGGCGTGGTCGTTCGGCTCAAGCGGGCGACAGTCGGCGCCGTGCGCGACGCCATGCCCGACCCCCCGAGCTACTCCGCGGTGCGTACGACCATGGGCATCCTCGTCGACAAGGGCCATCTGCGCTACACCGTCGAGGGCCGCCGCTACGTCTACCGACCGGCGCAGAACCCGGCCCGACTGCGGCGCAAGGCACTGCGCGACGTCGTGCACAACTTCTTCGGCGACTCGGCCGAACAGCTGGTCGACGCGCTTCTCGATCCCACCTCGCGCAGTCTGGATGAGGGTGAGCTCGACCGCATCGCAGCCATCGTCGAGCGGGCGAGGAAGCGGCCAAAGTGACGGGCGGGATCGTCGAGTGGCTGCTGCTTGCGTCGGTGCGGATCGCGCTGCTGTTCGCGTGCGTGGCGCTGGTCGGCAGACTCGTCCGAACGACCGGCGTGCGCGCCGAGGCGACGGTGTGGCGCGCGGGAATGGTCATGGCGGTCGCGCTCAGCTGTCTACCCGCGACCCTGCCGGAGATCCCGCCGCTGTCGGCTTCCCTGCAACTCGAGCCGATTGGGGTTCCCATTGGGCGCGACGCCACGTTCACCGTGCCTCCCGCCGGCGGCGTCGCGGTTGGGCCCGGCGCCGAGGCCGACCGCGCCGGGAGGGTTGGCGTCCGCCGGGGCTGGAGTTGGCCGACCGCGGTGGTCGGCCTGTGGAGTTGCGGGGTGTTGATCGGGCTGACCCGACTCCTGCTGGGTGCGGCGGTGCTGCGACGCCGCGTGCTGTGCGGTGCGCCCATCGGCGACCGGGCTTGGGCCCGCGAAGTCGCGCGCGTGCGCCGCGAGTTGCCAAGATCCTGCGCTGCCGTCGAGCTCCGCTGCACGACGTGGTCCGGCGCCCCGGCGGTGTGTGGGCTGCTCCGGTCCGTCGTTCTCCTGCCGGCGGAGTGCGGTGGCTGGTCCTTGTCTCAGCGGCGCGCCGTCCTCACTCACGAGCTACTCCACATCGCGCACCGCGACCCGTGGTTCACCCGGCTCGGCGCGCTCCTCGGGTGCGTGTTCTGGTTTCACCCGGCCGTGTGGTTCGCGACCCGAGCGACCGCGCGCCTGCAGGAGCTGCGCTGCGACGCCGAAGTCGTCCGGGCCGGCGTGGATGCCTTCGACTACGCCGAACTCCTCGTCGCCGCCGCGCGCCGCGCTGCGACGCGGCCAGCGCCGGTGACGTTGGCGGTGCCGCTCGCCCGTCGCTCGCTGCTTGAGGAGCGGGTGCGACGCATCCTGGCCCGCCCCGACGCCCCGCCGAGTCGCGCCGCCCACGCCGCGCTGGCCGCCCTCGTGCTGTGGTCGTCGTTGGCGAGCGCCGCGGCCGTGCGCCTGGGGCACCCGGCGGAAGCTGCACGCTGCCTCGACCTCGGCGCCAACCTCGCGCACCTGACCGTGCAGGGTAACGCCAACGTGCACGTGTCCCCGACCCACGCGGCGCCGACGCTGCGCGTGCTCGGGGCGGGCGGGAGTATCGCGGATGCGTGGCTCGATCGCCTCGAAGTCCGGCGCGAGGGCACGAGTGGCACCATTGTTGTCGCCGGCTTGCCGCCGGCTCTGACGCTGGAGCTCCGTCTGCCGGGCAACGTGGACCTCGTCTGCACGCTCTACGGCGGTGCGTTTCGCAGCGAAGCCATACTGCGTGCGTTGGCGGTGGAGTGCTCGGCGGGACGCATTGCAGTGGCGTCGACGCAGCCGCTGCCGGGCCCGGTGCGACTGCGCTGCGGCGCCGGTGCGGTGGAGGTCGCCTTGCCCGGCTTGCACAACACGCTGGACGTGGGGTGTGGGAGCGGCAACGCCACAGTCCGCCTTGGCGGCGCGGGCGTGGCCAACGCCTGGATCAGCAGCGCCGCCGGCGACGTGACCCTGCAGCTGGTGGACCCCGATGCGTTCGCCTATGCCGTCGAATGTCCCGCGGGGACGGTCGCGCTGCCCGCCCTCGCACCGCCAAGTTCGGCGACCGTGCCGTGTTACCTACGCGCCGACTCAGGCCATGTGCGGGTGACTCGGGTGTGACCCTGCGGCCGGCCAAGGACGCGCGCCACGCGACCGGTCCAAGCCGGGCCACGTGAGGGCCAGTTGGAATACGCGTTCTGGCTGGCCGCAAACCCACTGGCCCTGGTTTTGACGGGACGCGCCGGCGCCTTGGGTCAACATAGGGGTGACCGCCTTCGGGCGTTGGAGGACCATGAAGATCCGGTTCGCGCTCCTGTTGCTCTTCGCCCTGTTGCCGGCCAGGCTCGGCGCGCAATGCGTGACGGTGGTGCAAGGTCCTGTCGTGGGCCCGTGGACCGCCGCGGAGTCGCCGTACTGCGTGGTGGCCAATGTCACCGCGCCGCGGTTGACCATTGAAGCCGGCGTCGAGGTGCGCGTGGCACCGGGCGCTTCGATCGTGATCTCTGGGGCGCTCACGGCGATCGGCACCGAGTCGGCGCCGATCGTCTTTGGCGCCTTGGACGCCGGCGGTTGGCTGGGCCTCGAAGTGCGCGGCGGCGCCGGCACGGTGCTCGAGCACTGCCGGGTCGGGGGCTCATCGGCCACCGGGCTCACGCTGATCGACAGTCCGGCGACGCTGCGCCACTGCCGGATCGAAGGCAATTCCGCGGTCGGCGATGGCGGTGGCCTGGTGGCGCAGATCGCGGCGGGTGACCTGCTGCTGACGGATTGCGCCATCGTCGACAACGCCTGCGCGATGTTCGGCGGCGGCATCCGCGCCGACTTGGCGAGCGGCCGGCTGGTGTTGGACCGATGTGAGCTGCGCGGCAACCAGGTGGTCACGCCCGTGCTCTCGGGCGTCGACGTCGGCGGCGGCGCGTTGTTCTGTAGCGCGGCTCAAGAAGTCGCCTTCACCGACTGCGTCATTGAGGACAACCAAGTCGCCGCGACTTGTTCCGGCTGCACGTGCTTCGCGATTGGCTCCGGTGGGGGCGTCGCCGTGCGTGCGTCCGACCTGCGGATGACGCGTTGTCTGGTGCTGGACAACCGCATCGAGGTGCGCGACTCGCCGTTCGGCGGATGCAGCTTGGAGGTCGCCGTTGGGCGTGGGGGCGGGGTGTACTTCGATGCCGACGGGTGTGCCGCTAGGCTGGACAACTGCGTGTTCGCCGGCAACGGGATTAGCGCCATGGCCAATGGCACGGATGCGCAGGGGGCCGGTGTGTTTGCCGACGGGGGCGTCGCGGAGCTGCGCAACGTGACCGTGGTGCGCAACTGCGCCGCGTCGCGGGGGCTGCCGACGGTGTTTCCGGAGGCGGTGGGCGGCGTGCGCATTCGGCAGGACGGCGCGGTGGTCAATTCCATCGTCTACGGCAACGTCAACTCGATTGGGTGGGCCAGTGTCACTTCGGATCCGCAGATCTTTGGCGCGCGCGTGGTCGTGACCTACAGCGACGTGCAGAACGGCTTTCCCGGGGTGGGCAACATCCACCAAGACCCGCTGTTGGCCGGCGAGGGCACGTGGTGCGGCGCGGTGGAGATCGGGGCTGGCTCGCCGGCGATCGATGCCGGCAACCCGGCCCGCAGGTTCGCAGACGTCGCGTTTCCTCCCTCGCTCGGCGGCTCGCGCAACGACATGGGGGCGAACGGCGGGGCACTGGCAGAAGGCTGGCGCGGTTGGGAGCGCGGCGCCCTGGGACTGCGCGCCGAGCCGACGCGCGCGGCTTGCGGCGGGGCGCGGTCGACGCTGGTGTTTGCCGTCAGCGGCGGCGCCATGACGGCGCCAGTCGGGGTGTTCCTCGAAGCCGTGGGCGGGACGCCGCTGCCGAACGGGCCGGTCTGGTTGCCGGTGCCCGCCGTGTTCTGCGCCCCGGGTCGCACCGAGATTGCGGTGCTGTTTCCGGTGGTGTTGTGCACCGCGCCCACCCTGACGTTTCGCGCCTACGGGTTGCGTTCCAGTGGGGGCTTGGTCGCGTCGTCGGCGCTGACCTGGTGAAGCCAGCGGAAGTGGGGCGGGGTGGGCTGTGGATTCTGGTTTGACGTCGCGCGTTCCCCCGTTGCCGATGGTAGTGACGCCACTCGGGCGATCGACAACGCGCCCGCCCGATCATTGCAAGCCGAGCAAAACGGCGAACTCGGCCAGAGTCTCCACCTCGTAGCGCGCGCCGTGGTCCTCGGCGGCCGCGTGCGCCGGGCGTAGCCAGCACGCGTCGATCCCGAACCCCACGGCGCCGCGGATGTCCGACGTCAAACTGTCGCCGATCATGAGGACCGAGTCGCGTTCGGGCCGCCCGAGTTGCTCAAGGGTCATGTCGAAGATCCGCGGGTCGGGTTTCGCGACGCCGACCTCGCCGGAGATGACGACCGCCGCGAAGAAACCCCGCAGGCCCGATCGGTCGATCCGCGCGTTCTGCACCCGCGGAATGCCATTGGTGATGATCGCCATCGAGAACCGTGAGTGCAGGCTCTCGATGAGCTCGCGCGCGCCGTCGAGCAAGTGGCCTCGCTCGCTCAGCTGGTCGAGGTAGCGCTCCCCGAACTCCTCAGGGTCGCTGAGGTCACTCCCCACGGCCTCGAACAATCGCTCAAACCGGCGGCCCCGCAGCTGCTCTTGCGTGATCGCGCCGCGCTCGAACTCCTGCCACGCCGCGACGTTGATGCGCTGGAACTCGGGCAAGAACTCGGGCCGGTACGCCGCGCCCTGCGACTCGAACGTCGCCCGGAGAGCCTCCGCTTGCGCGCGTTCAAAATCGAACAGGGTGCCATCGATATCGAAGAGAATCGTCGAGTAGGTCATCGCGTCGCCGTCGGATGGCGAGGCAGCGTACGCGTAGTTCAGGCGGTTGCGAGCGCCAGACTGGCTTCGGACTGGTGTCAACTCGGGTGGCGGCGTCGAGTCCGGTGGTTTTTGTCGCGGCTCGGTACGTTCGGATTTGTTCGCCGAACGGCACGAGTAGGTGAGGCCGAGCAATGGTCGGCGAACAAGGGGTGACGTCGTGCAACGCCAGCGGCGTGGACGACGTTCCTGTGCTCGGCACCACCAGGTTGACTCAATCATCGAGTTGGGCGTTGCGCAATCCGAGCGCGTGTTGGGCCGCCGAGCGCGGGCCGGGCGATTCGCATATGGTGACCGGCACGGGCCGTTCGCGACCCCGCCAACCTCAGACCGAAGCGAAGGAGATCCTATGCGTCGTCAGTCGAAGGCCGCCCGCTTCGTGGCACCTCTCATGCCCGTGGCGCTCGTCGCCGCGTGGCTTGCCGGTGTTGCGCCGAGCCAGACGCCGCGACTCGTGCGCGATATCAACCTCGTCCGACGCCCTGGAAGCACAGAGTCCACGCCGGCGGAGTTCACGCGGTTGGGCGGCTTCGTCTACTTTGCCGCGACCGGCGATGGGATGGGGCGGGAGCTCTTCCGGAGCACCGAGGAGCCCGACACCGCGAGTCTGGTCGTCGATCTTGCGCCGGGCGCAGCAAGCTCGGCGCCGGCCGGCCTGACGGTGATCGGCAGTTGGCTGTATTTCTCGGCGGACGACGGCAACCGTGGCCGAGAGCTCTGGCGGACGGATGGCAGTGCGGCCGGTACCCAGCTCGTCGCGGATCTCGCACCGGGGGCGGGATCCTCTGACCCCGGTGAGCTGACGCCGTTTGCCGGCGGCCTGGCGTTCGTCGCCGACGACGGCGTGGAGGGCCGCGAGCTGTGGTTCGCCTCGGTGTCGGGGCCGCCCCGGGTGTTGCCGATTTGGCCTGGCGCGACCGGCGCGGATCCCGTCGAGCTCACCGCGGTGGGTGCGACGTTGGTGTGTGTCGCCCAGGACGCCGCCGGTGGCGCCGAGCTTTGGCGGACGGACGGTACGGCCGCCGGCACCGCGCGCGTCGTCGACCTCTTGCCCGGCACCTTTGGCTCGCATCCGATGCACTTGGTGTTGTTCGGTGGCGACGTGTTCTTCGCCGCCCAGGGGGCGATGGGTGTCGAGTTGTGGCGATCGGACGGCACCGGCGCGGGCACCATCATGGTCGCCGACGTGTGGCCTGGTGGGTTCAGCTCACTGCCCGCCGACCTGACCGTTGCCGGCAACCTTCTGTTTTTTGTCGCGAGCGACCCACAGTTTGGGCGAGAGCTGTGGCGCACGGACGGTACGCCTGGGGGAACGTCCCTGGTGGTGGACCTGGGGTCAGGTAGCGGCACTGCTCCGGTTCCGCTCGCCGACCTCGGCGGCACTCTGCTGTTCGCCGCGTTCACTCCGGCTGCGGGCGAGGAACTGTGGCGGACCGACGGCAGCGCCGCGGGGACGATGCAGGTGGTCGACTTGGCGCCGGGAATGGCGAGCTCGGCGCCGCGCTCGCTTGTCACGCTGGGGGCGCAGGCCTGCTTCACCGCTGACAACGGTGCCACTGGTGACGAACTGTGGCTGACGGACGGCTCAGCGGCCGGAACGCGCTTGGTCGCCGATGGGCATCCTGGCCCGACGAGCTCCGCACCCGATGCGTTGGTTGCGGATCCGGTGAGCCGACGTTGGTTCTTCGCGGCCGACGACGGGGTGATCGGCGCGGAGCCGCGGGCGACCGACGGCACGGTCGTCGCGGCGCTCGGCGATCTGGCGGGGCCACGAGCCCCGACGCGGGCCTCCGACCCGAGGGAGCTCGTCGATTTTGCGGGGGTCACCCTGTTTGCCGCGGACGACGGCGTGAACGGGGTGGAACCGTGGATCAGCGACGGCACGTCCGCGGGAACTCGGCTGCTCGCCGACTTGGTGCCCGGTCCCGGCGCTGGTAGCCATCCCGCGGAGTTCACGGTGGTCGGCGACATCGTTCTGTTTGCTGCCGACCGAGCTCCGCCGGCGCGTGGTCGCGGGCTGTGGCGGACCGACGGGACGTCGGCCGGCACGGTGCTGGTCGAGGATGGCGCGACCCCTGCCGTCAGCGATCCGCGTCGCTTCACCGCGTTCGGCAACGTGGCGCTGTTCGCTGGGGTTGGCGCGGGCGGCCGCGAGCTTTGGCGAACCGATGGCACGCCGGCGGAAACCTACGAGGTGCTGGACCTCTGGCCGGGACTGACCGGCGCCGATCCGGCGGACTTCGCGGTGTCGCCGTCCGGAGTGCTTTTTTCGGCCCTTGCCCCCGGCATGGGGCGCGAACTCTGGATCACGGACGGCACCCGCGCGGGTACGCGGGTCTTGGCCGACATCTATCCGGGCTTTGCCAGCTCGCGGCCCAACGCGCTCGCTGTCCTCGGCGAGCGGGTGCTGTTCGCGGCCACCACCGAGGCTGAAGGTCGAGAGCTGTGGGTGACCGATGGCACGCGGGCCGGCACGACCTTGGTGCTCGACCTATCGCAGGGGTCCGTCAGCTCGACGCCGCGGTCCCTCACCACCGCGGGTTCGCGCGTCTTCTTCTTCGCCAACACACCGCTAACTGGGATTGAGCTCTGGTCGTCAGACGGCACCGCGGCGGGGACGTTCGCGGCGCCGGAGCTGGTTGCCGGCAGTTCCGGCGCCATTCGGGCTCGTGCGCTGGGTGTGCTCCGCGATCGTTTTGTGTTCGCCGCGAGCGACCGGGTGGTCGGGAACGAGGCTTGGAGTTCCGACGGGTTTGATCTCGCGCTGCTCGGCGATGTCGCTCCCGGCGCCATGTCCTCGTCGCCAAGTGACTTCGCGGCCCTGGGCGACCGCGCCGCCGTCTTCGTCGCCACCATACCGGAGGGGCGCGAGCTGTGGTGGACGGATGGGTTGCCGGGCTCGACGCGGATGCTCCCTCCGGTTGCGTCCGGGCCGTTTGCTTCCGGGGCCACGCAGCCGGTGCTGAGTGGCGGCCATTTGCTCTTCGGCGCGGACGATGGCTTCTCGGGGCAGGAGATGTGGCGGCTGGACCTGGGCGCCACGGTCAAGCCGATCGGCCAATCTTGTGGGGTCGCGTGGCCATTGTTGCGCTCCAGCGATCCGGTGCTCGGCCAGGCCCTCACGTTTCGCGGTGATGCTGCGCCGCTGGGCACGAGTGGCGTGCTTCTGCTCAGTCCTGCGGTCACGCCGCGACGGATCGCGGCGAGCCCTTGCTATCTCTACGTGGCGCCGGCGGTCACTACCGTGCTCAGTGTCCTGACGCCGATTGGTGGGGCGTGGTCCACGTCATTGCCGCTGCCCGCGAGCGCATCACTCATCGGAGTGCGTGTGGCCACACAGGCGGTCTTTGGCCCGACCGCGGCACCGCTTCAGGCGGATCTTTCGAACGGGCTCGACCTGACGCTCGGTCAGTGATGCACCACGGCTGCCCGGCGCTCTTGGCATCGCCTTGCCGGCGAAGCAACGCCTATTCGCCGACCGTGAGCGACAGCCCGTTGGTCAGCGCGAGGAACCCCTGGGGTCCGGTTCCGTCGAGGATCCCGGCCCGGCGACGCCCTCACTAGCTAGCAGGTAGTGGGGCGTTCCCGAAGTCGTCACATATGTCGCCGGCCCTCTGCGCCGTTCGCCGCGTTGCGTCGCCTCAACTTGTCCATCAACAAGCCCTGCGGCGACAGCGCCTTGCGAACGACGCAGATTCCTCGCCGACTTAAGCAACGAACTTCGGAAACGACCCACTAGAGCGAAGTGGGCTTGCGGTAGATGTTGACTGTGAGGCAATCCACCGCCGTATCGCCTTCGACGTAGACGTCCAGGGATCCCGTGGCCAATGCGGACAGCAGGTCCACCGTGCTGGAGGAGCCGGTGGGGAGTTCGGCGAGGTTCAGACAGAAGGTCTCGGTCTGTCCCGCGTTCCAGGTGCTGCTGGTCGACAAGTCCTTGATCGAGCGCGACCAGGCGAAGGAGCTGGAACCGTCGAACGAGAGCCGAATCGTGTCATCCGTGGAGTCGCCGGTCGAGTCCGCCCGCAGGGTGATCTGCAGGGTGCCAGCATCGACGGGCAGGGTGCCCCAGCCGGTCGAGGTGTGCCCGAAGTCCAGGCCGGTGTCGGCTTCGTCAAAGTCCCTGCCGCCGCCCATCCAGCTGGCGAACGAGCCGAGCGGCGAGGCCGGTTCGACGGGCGCCGCGAAGGTGTCGCAATCCCCGGCGAGGTACGGGATCAAGTTGTCGATGTCGAACTTCGCTTGCAGGCTGATCCCGAAGAACGTGAACGAGAATCCCGAGACCTGGAACAGGAACTTGGCCGGGCTCGAGAAGGTGTCGGCTTGGCCCTGCAGGGTGTAGCCGAGCGAGTTCATCGCCGCGTTGAAATGCGCCACGAACGCGGGCATCCAAACCGCCGGGTCGGCATCACAGATCAGATACTCGTACACCGTCAGGTCGCAGGCCTGCGGCACGCCCGCCGCGTTGACCCACGCCGCGTGCATCCAGATCTGCAGCTTGGTGCCGATGCAGACCTCGGGTGGCAACACTTGAATGACGCCCGGCCCGAAGCCGCCGCCAAACGTGATGCTGGTGGTCTCGTTGCACGGTAGACAGGGGGCGAGCGCCATGGGCCGTGGGGCCGACGTCACTTCCGGGATCGGCGTGAAGATCTGGCTCGAGACGCCGGCGACCGCCCGATCGGCGCCGAACGTGCGGACCTTCCCAATGAGCGCGCCGGGCAGTTGGCTGGGCTGATAGACCTCGCCCTTGTTGCCCACGGCCACCATGATGGGGCTGGGCGCGGCTCCGGGCGGCACTCCGAGGAGCACGGCATCGATCTGGTTGCCGCGCGCCGCGATGACGTCGAAGGAGAATGCGCCGTTCATGCCAATCACGCAGAGGCGGTCCGGATCGTTACCGAAGTTCCGGCCGTTGATCGTGATCATCTCCTGGGAGCGACCGCTCGACACACTGAGGGCCCCCACGAATGGGGCCCGTGCGTCGACCCGCCGCGGGCCCACGGGGGGCGCGCGGAACCGGCGCGCGGGCGCCGTCGGTGGACTCGCGGGGGCGGCCACGGCGACGCTGCCGGCTGCCGTGAACTCCGGCGACCGCATCGTGGCGAAGGTGGGGGCGGAAATCTGCTCGATCCGATCCGCCGCGCCGGCAAACGTGACGGCCTGCGCATAGAGGTTGACGCCGTTGAGGAACGGCAGCTCGGGCAGCGACAACGAAAACTCGCCGGTCGTGCCGGTGCTCGACTGCCAGAACATCGGCAAGTCCACTCCGACCCCGAGCATCAGGTCCTCACCCGCCGCGTCGATCGGCGTTGCGTTGCGCTGCAGCGACGGAATCAGGATCGTCGTCGAGTGGGGCGCGGCGCCCGTGAACCGGAATTTCGCGTCATGACCGAGGACAGCCTGCGCGGTGGGAAAGAGCTGCAGCGGCGACTCCGGCTGCTGCGCCGGGATCCCCAAAGTCGCGATGAGTGATGCGCTGAGACAACGAAAAGCGTTCTTGGCCATGGTTTCCTCCCACCGGCCCTGTGGCCGGCGGCTGTATTCAGTGGAGCAATCGGCGGATGCCGCGCGCGGACAGCGCGGTTCATCGCCTGGAGGAGTCATGACCAGCACGTTTCGGCAGCGGACGGAGTCTTTGAGAATCTCTGCACCGCACGCCACGGCGCGTGCTTGCCGAGTGCGTCATCGGGCTGGTGGATCAACGTGGCCACCGGAAGCCTCCGACCACGCCGCCGCGCGATCCGGCTCGCCTCGTCGAGCGGTCAGCGAACCTCGACGTCGTGCGCCGGGCTCCACGCCAGACCGCCCGACTGTTGGACTCCTTGCCACCCTGATTCGAGCCGGTGGTGCTTGACCCAAGTGTCAGCGCCGTTCTCGAGCGCCGGGAGACCGAGGCCCGCATTCGCCGGGCGTTGAGTGCCACGGATTAGGAACTGTGGATGACGTACCCCGCCGAACCCTCGTGGGTTCGACTCAGGAGCAGCTCGGGATTCGCACCGACGCCGTCCGCCGGCGTATCGAGCGAATCCGGTTGCGGCTTCGAGCGCTCGACCTCGGTGAGCGGTAGGTGCGGCGCGAGCTTTCGCCGCTCCGGCCGCAGCGCTGCTCAGTGGTGTCGTTCGGTCGGCCGCCGGCCGCTGCCGTGACCCGCCCACATTGAGCCGGGTGCCGCGCGGGGCGTCGAGCCCCACGATTGGAGATGGCGGAGAGCGCCGGGTCATTGTCGTGCAGGGGCTCGCGAGTCGGTGACGGCAGTCCTCCCGGACATGTCCCGCGATGCTTGCCGAGGCGGCTCCGGCGGTCGCCCCGGTTGCTCGTTGGCTGGCAATCCCAAAAAAAGACCGACTTGCTGAAACGCTCAGCGTGCGACAGGTAAACAACGGGCGAGGAAGTTTTGTCATGCCGCGAATCCGTTGCCCGCCGTCTCGCACCGCGGGAGCGAGTCGAGGTGCCCATGCGCGTGAGTCCGACGGAGTCGTCTTCGTCCGCCCGTTCGACGGACGTCGTTTTGGTCGTGCCGCCGTTCCAGGGGCTGTCGTGCCCCGCGCTCGGCGTCAGCCAGATGAAGGCCAATTTGGCAGCGCACGGGATCGCTGCCGAGGTGCTGTATCTCAATCTGCTCTTGGCGGATCGCGTCGGGGCTGAGCTCTACGAGTGGCTCAGCGGCACGGGCCCGGCCTTGATGGGTGATATGGTGTTCGCTGGCGTCGCGCACGACCTGCGCAAGGGGGCGCTCGAGCGTTACGTGGACGACGTCGTGCTGGGTTCCCCATGCGAGCAGCAGATGGCGCGGTGGATGCCGGGGACGTCGCCATTGGACGGGCTCCGCACGCTTGCGCAGCAGGCCGAGGAGTTCGTTCGGCACGACGCCATGGACGCGATCCTGGCGCGCGACCCGGTATTGGTGGGGTTCTCCTCCACGTTCCTTGCCCACTGTGCCTCGCTGGCCCTCGCGCGCGAGCTCAAGCGGCGGCACCCCGGGGTCGTCACGGTGATGGGAGGCGCCAACTGCGAGATGGAGATGGGCGAAGAGCTGCTGCCCAATTATCCGTTCCTCGACCACGTGGGGCGTGGCGAATGCGACCGAACCTTCGTGGGATTGGTGCGTGCGGTGTTGGCGGGCGGGCGGGTGGCCGGAATCGATGGCTTTCTGTCGCGCGGCGATCCCGAACCGATGCCGCAATCTCGTCCTCTGCAGCGGCCGGAGTTGGACTCGATGCCCTATCCCGATCTGGCCGACTACTTTGCGCAGCTGACGGGCGCGCGGGTCCGGGAGCAGATCCGACCCGGCTTGGTCGCGGAGACCTCGCGCGGTTGCTGGTGGGGGGCCAAGCAGCACTGCACCTTCTGCGCCTTCAACCGGGACGGGATGGCCTATCGCAGCAAGTCGCCGGATCGCGCGATTGCCGAGATCCGCGCCCAGGCGCAGCGGTACGGCGAAGCGCGAATGGAGCTGACCGACAACATCCTCGACATGGCCTACTTCAAGTCGGTGGTGCCGGCGCTCGCGGAGGGGCCGCCGATGGAGTTCTTCTGGGAAACCAAGGCCAACCTGCAGCGCGACCAGGTGCAGGCGTTGGCTCGGGCCGGAGTGCGGTGGATCCAGCCGGGCATCGAGAGCCTCAGCGACCGAACGCTCACGCTGATGCGCAAGGGCAGCACCCGGTTGCAAAACGTGCAGCTGCTCAAGTGGTGCGGCGAGTCGGGCGTTCGGGTCACATGGAACTGGCTGTTCGGGTTTCCCGGCGAGGATGAGAGCGAACTCGTCGAGCTGGCGCGCACCGCCCGCGCGTTGCATCACCTGCAGCCGCCGGGGGCGGCGCCGGTGCTCTACCTCGAGCGCTTCGCGCCGTATCAGACCGACCCCACCCAGTGGGGCCTCACCGACATTCACCCGGCGCGGGCCTACCGCCACGTCTATCCGCTGCCCGAGGCGTCGCTCGCCCGCATGGCGTTCTTCTTGGAGTGCCGGCAGCTGAACGAGAAGCAGCGGGGTTCCGCGCATCGCGACCTCCTAGCCATCGTCGCCGAGTGGCAGGCGTCGGCGCACGACGCGCACCTGGTGGCGGTGCCGCGCGGCGACGCCCTGGTCGTCTTCGACACGCGCCCCTGCGCCACGCGTTTTCGCCATCGACTGCGCGGGCTACGTCGATCGCTCTACGAGCATTGCTGGAAGATCCGCGGCGCGCGCGACCTGCAGCGCGCCTTCGCCAGCGAGGCCACGCCCCAGCAGATCGACGACGTCTTGCGCTGGCTGGTGGACCAATGGCTGCTGCTCGAGCGCGACGGTCGCTACCTGGCGCTCGCCCTCGAGCCGGGCCCGGACTATCGCGCCTTCCCGGCAGTGTTTCCAGGCGGAGGTGTCGAGGCTCGAATTGGTGTGGCGACCAAGCGTTCGGCGCGAAGCCTCAGTCCGCTGCGGCGTTTGCGGCTCGCGACCGTCCACGCCGTCTTGCGCGCCCAATCCGAACGTACCGAGCCGCGACAAAAACCACCGCCTTCGATCGCGCACACGGGGCGCAGTTGATCGGCGACCTCGCGGGCCATCGCCTCGGCGGGGGCGACGCTCGGGTGGACGCCTGAGCTGCCAAGCCCGGGTCGACCATCGCGCCGCCCGCGGGCCGACGCCGTGTCGATCTACACCGAGGCCCTCGGCTGCAGGAACATCTGCGCACCCGGCAGGTCCAACACGATTTTGAAGCGCGACAAGATACTCGCGCCGAGCACGCTCATCTGGCGCTGGCCAATCGCCCCGGCAAAGAGCGCGGCCTCGACGTCGCGCAGCGTCGTCTGACCCAGCTCGAGGCCGGGTACCCTCACTCGCTTGGTCGTCAACACGTTGCCGATGGAGTCCCGCAGCTGGCTCTCCCCGACGACGCGCAGCTTGCGATCGAGCGCTAGCCGCCGCACGATTGCGTCGTCGAACAGCAGCGTGCCGCCGAATCCGGAGTGGACTAGAAACCGGTGCGTGTGCTTCGCGCCGGCGATGATCACGGCCGCTTCGACGAGGACGTTGCCGTCGACGACGTCGATCGCAACCGGCGCGAACGACGGCGCCAGCTCCGGCAACGCTGCGTGCAAGCGGAGGACGCTGGCGTCGAAGTCGACTTCGATGACGGACGGCAAGAACAGGTCCGGGCCAAATTTGCCGTGCGTCCCCGGGCCGGAATGCATGTCTTCGGTGATGGCGATGCCGTCCCACGAGCGATCACCGATCCTCAAGTGGTGGCCCGTGCCGTACCTCGACGCGGCCTGGCCACCCCAGCTGGTGATCGTCGCGGACTGGTCCATTGCCACGCCGAGTTCGTCGACCGCGGTCTTGGTCAGCGAGACGCCGGACACCGCGGTATGGAACATGAGGTTCACCTGATGTCGTTCGTCGAGCTTCGCGCGGATCGAGAGGTTGTTGGCCGACGTCAGCGTGAACGGGATCGTCTCAACCTCAGCCCCTGCGTCTGACGCGACCGGGACACGCGGCGACACGCACTGGAGCAAGACCACGAACATGCCCGCCCCGCACGCAACCGTCAGGAGCCGCGGGGGGGAACGGCGTCGCCGGTCCTCTGCGACGCCCGCCGCAGCGCGTCTCCCCGACTTGTCCACTCGCGTGGATGGCCAGCCGACCGTCATTCCGCTACCCGCAGCACGAGCCCGCCGCTGAACGCAACGCCAAGCCAAGGCGCCAGAGGGTCCTGGACTGCCGCCTGAACTCCGACGGTGGCGATCGGAACTCGGAGCCCGATCGGCACGCGCACGCTGGCGAACCCCGCGGCGTTGGTCGGCGCAGGTAGCGCGGCAAACAGCGCCGTGGGCTCGATCGACAGGACGCAGCCGGGGCCAAAGGGCAGCTGAGCCGCGCCGCAAGACAGCAGGACAGCACCCGGCGCCAGCGGCCGTGCCCCGCCCATCTGCCTGAATCACACCACTAGCACGGCATGAAGCGCCGTGTCGCTACGAGCCCGGCCCGGCCCAGCCAGGCGGCGCCTCCGGCCATGCTCCAAATGGCCGCCGCGGCCGCGCCTGTTGTGGACCCAGTCGATCGGGTTCGACCTGGGCGGCCATGAAGTTCTCCGGTGGCACGGGTGTGCCCGCCAGCCGCCGCAACATCGCGAGCTGACCGGCGTGGGTCATGGCGTCGGCGAACGGGCCCTGAAGAAGCTGCTCGGGTGTGGCGGTGGCGAGCGGGCTGCCGTCAGCCAAGAGTCGCCCAAGATCGTCCAGCATCTCGTGGAACCGGGACACTTCGGCGGGGAAGTCCGAGAGCGGATGGGCTTCGTAGCCATCTCCTGTGAAGCAGGTCCGCGCATGACCAAGCACGTCCGTCATATGCCGCACCAGCTGTCGCGGCGACCGGATCGAGTGTCCGGCGTCGAAGTCCGAAAACGTTGACGGGGCGCCGCGGAGCGCCTTCTGGGTGCGGTAGGCGAGCGCGCCGAGAAAGTGGCGCAGCATGGCGTACTTGTCATCCATCGCCCGGCCAGTCTAGGCGGTCGCGCGAGCGCTTCATCATGCTGGGCGTAGACAGCACCGTCGGGCGCGGCGCGTTCACGCGTTGGATTGGCCCGCACGCGCGGCCCACCCGTTCGGCGTGAGCCGCCCCGCCGTCAGCCGGCGCGCAAGACGACCGCGACCGGGGTCGAGAGCTGTGCGCCCGTTGCCTCGAGGGTGCCGGCTTGCAAGCCGAGCGGAAGGCCCTCGAGCGCGGCGTCGTTTGGCAGCGGCAGTCCGAACTGCAGGACACCGGACGCCGGCACCGTGGCGCCACCCACCCCCAAGGCTAACCCCGGCGGCAGCCACCAGCTGCCCAGCGGCGTGAGCTGTGGCGTCGAGGCGAGCCCGGCCATCAGCACTGCTGCAGCGCCGGGCCGGAACGTGAGATCCACGGGGAGCGATTGGCCGAGCACCGCGGCGGGCGCCGTGAGGAACGGGATGGGGCGGACGGTGGGTATGACGGTCGCGCTCTCGATCGAGCCGGGCCCCCAGAGGGTGCGCAGCGGCACCGCGGGGTCGAGGACGAGTGAGCCGTTGCGTACTCGCAAAGTCGGCGCGGCACGACGGAGCCCGGGAATGCCGCCAGCGAGCAGACCCGTAGTGGAGTCGCCGGTGATCACGACCGCACTGTTGCGGAGGTCCATGGCGGGCTCTGGCGGGAACTCGGGGTGCCAGCCGGAGGAGTGCGCAGCCCTGCCGTTGCCGCCGCGGACCTGGGTGCCGGCGAAGATGACGGACGCACCGTCGGTGATCACTCCGGGAGATTGCGGGGCCGAGTAGCTGTACGGGTTGCAGCCCCAAGCTGGGTTGCCCTCAACGTTGCATTCCACCAGCACGGCGGTGCTGCCCGTCACCCACAGCGGTGGGTAGCCGTATTGCAGGTGGCAGCGTCGGACACTGACCGCCGAGCAGTTGGTGATCCACAGGCCGCCGCCGTGCAGGCAGGTCAGACGGCGGCCAATCCCACCGCGGATCGACAAGTCCTCCAGAATCACTTGCCCGGTGTTGCCGCTCAGCTCCAGCAGCGGGTCGCCCGGGCCCAACCTCAGCAAGCCACTCAGATCGACGTCGCGCATCGTGAAGATCTCGCCAGCGGGCACGTTCTGCACGCGCATCGTGTCGTGGCCCAGGAACACTCCGTCCCCGCCCTGCACCGTGATCCCTTGGTCGGTCGCGCCCGGCGTGTAGGAACCGGGCCGCAGCACAACGGTGTCGCCGTGCACGGCAGCGGCCAGCGCGGGTGGCAGGTCGCTGAAGTGCGCACCCGGCCCGCCGGCGCGGTCCACGATCCACGTGGTTTGCGCGGGCGCCGCTAGGGCGCACAGCAACAACAGCGAGGACGGCCGAAGGAATCCCATGTGCACTCGACTCCGTAATGAGACTCGAAGCAAGGGTAGGCCCTGGGCTGCGAACCTGCGAGGCGGCCCCCGACTGGAGGGAGCTTGGCGCCGGCGCCGTACTCAGCCGACCCAGAGCTGCACGGCGTTGGTCAGCGACATCCCCGACGGCACGCCCGCGTCGCGGACGCCGACCTGCAGGTTGATGTTGAGGCCGCGGAGGACCGGGTCGAGGGGAATCGGCACTGGCAACGTCACCGACCCCTCGGCCGGTTGGCCCGCGGGGCCGCCGAGTCCCACGGCCCGCGAGAAGATCGGCAGGACGAGGACCGTGGAGCCGAGGACGGGCACCGCGATCTGCGAGCTCGGCCCGATGCCGAACAGGACGACGCCCAGCGAGCCGCCCAACGCGCGCTGCGCGGTCACGGTGGGGGTGGCGCCGATGACGGTGAGGCCGTCGCCGGTCAGGTCGGGGATCACGCTGCCCGTGCCCGGGGAGCCGGACCCGTAGGGCTGGAAGCCGAACGGGATGGTGAAGTGCACATCACCGGCGCCGGCGCGCATGTCCTCCCAAGCCGCGTAGACCGTGCTGTCGCCGGCGGCGAGTGCCGGCGCCTGAGGCGCGGCTGTGGGCGCGACCGTGCTGTCGAGGCGGATGTCCGTCGCTTGCCAGGCGATGCTGGCGCGATCGGTGCGGTTGAAGCGGATCGACCAGCCGGCCGCTTCACGGTCATCGGCCCAGGCGGCGTAGACCTCGGAATCGGTCACGACGAGCTGCTGGGCGATCGAGTCGGCGGCGCCCGCCGGGCTGCCGAGGTCCACGCGCAGTGGGGAGCTCGACCACCTTGTGCCGCCTGCCGGGGAGCGGTTGAAGTAGATGTCGGTGGCCCCGTTGCGATCGTCGCTCCAGACGACGTACGGCTCGGCACCGAACGCCGCGACCTGCGGTGAGCGGGCGTCGCTGGCGCCGGGCGCGCGGCCCAGATCGAGGCGCAAGTCTTGGGGCAGCCACGTGGTGCCCAAATCGCGGGAGCGGTTGAAGTAGATGTCGGCGTTGCCGCCGTTCCGCAGGTCCTCCCAAGCGACGAACAGGTTGGCGTCGACGGCGGCGACCGACACGTTGTGCGACGCTGCGCTGCCGGGACCGTCGGTGTCCAGGCGTTGGTCCGTGGCCAGCCAAGTCGTGCCCTGAGTCGTCGATACGTTGGCGTAGACATCGGTGTTGCCGTTGCGGAAGTCAGACCACACGACACAGACCATGTTGCCCGCCGCGGCGATCCGCGGCTGGAACGAGAACGCCGCGCCAGGCGAGGAGCTGACATCGAGGCGCACGTCGGTGGTGAGCCAGCTGTTGCCGCGGTCGAGCGAGCGGTTGAGGTAGATGTCCCAACCCGCGCCATTGCGCTCGTCGGCCCAGACCACGTAGACGGCATCCCCCCAGGCCGCGATCTGTGGGTGCGAGGAGCGCGCGCGGCCCGGGACGCCCCGATCCAAGCGGATCGACGATGCGAGCCAGGTCGCGCCGCGTTCCGGCGACCGGTTGAAATAGATGTCCTCGGCGCCGGCTCGGCTCTCGGACCACACGACGTAGACCGAGTTGCCTTCGACCGCCATCTGTGGTGCGCATGAGGTCGTCGAGCCCGCCGGGTTGCCGGTGTCGATCCGCCGCGCCATCGGCAGCCACGTGTAGCCCGCGGTGGTGGACACGTTGAAGTAGATGTCCGTCAGCCCGTTGCGATCGTCGGCCCACACCGCGTAGACCGCGTCCTTGCCCGCGGCAGCGAGCCGAACGGCATGGGAACTGGCGGCGCCGGGCGGGTTGCCGAGATCGATGCGGACGTCGGGCTTCTGCGCGGCCGGGGAAAGGGCGAGGGCAAGGATCAGCGAGCTGGTGGCGGGGAGCCTCAGCATGGGGGCCTCCTGAGGTGCGCCCGAAGGGTATCTCGGACCGTCCTATCGGGCGAACCGTGGCGCGCCGACCGGGCCGCCGCGACGAGCCCGGACTCGGGTGTGGGACCATCCCCGCTTGGCGCCGACATTCGGCGCGGCGAGGATCATTTGCGCGAGACCCGCTGTGTCGCAGGTGCCGCCTATGGCCCTTCTCGGCCTTGCGAAGGCGCGGATCGATCGCAAGGGCGCCCCGCCCGGCGGAGCGGCTTACTCCCGGGCGGCGACGAGCTTGAGGCATGCTGACCGTACGGTGCCGCGACAAAGAGCCGGCTTCGTCGACGGCCTCGGGCGGCGGCGTCCCCTAGTGGGGCAAGCCGCACTCGGTTCACCGGGTCCAGCCGCGAAAGCGCTCGCCAAGGTCCCTCAGGTACCGCACTCCTCCCACCTGGATGAGGTCATTGTGCCCCGCGCCCTCCACCGGCATGAGCTCGGCGCCCGCGCCGGCGGTGGCGTGGAGCTTCTGCCCCTCGGTGAACGGGACGATCTCGTCCTCGGTGCCGTGCACCACCAAGAGCGGCACGTCGACCGCAGCGGCGCGCTTTGCGTTGGGGAAGTCGCCGGACGCCAGCAGGGAGACGAGCGGCAGCCAGGGATAGAGATGGCGCGCCATCGACGACAGCGACGACATCGGCGCTTGCAGGACGACGCCGGCGACGTCCCGTTGCGTGGCTACGACGAGGGCTGGCGCGCAGCCGATGCTCTCGCCGTAGACGATGATGCGCGACGCCGGGACTCCGTGCACCACGAGCCAGTCTTGCGCCGCGAGAGCATCGACGTTGATCTCGTGCTCGGAGGCCGAGCCCGCGTTGCCGCCGTAGCCGGAGTAATCGAGCAACAGCACGCGGGAGTCCGTGACGGTTGTGAACCACGCCAGGAGCGGCGCCCGCTGGGCCACGTTGCCGGCGTTGCCGTGCAGGAAGAGCACGACGGGCCGGGCCCGGCCGGCATCGCCCCGCGGGGCCGCATCGTAAGCAGCCAACTCTCGGCCATCAGGCCGACGGATGCGCACGAGCCGTGCGTCGAGCGCGCCGAGCTCGCCCAGCGCGTCCTCGGGCGATGGCAGCGTGGAAGGCAAGAAGATCAACTTGTTGCGCCCCAGGAACATCAGCAGTGGCAAGACCACCTCGACCACTGCGATCAAGATCAGGATGTAGGTCACGGGCTTGCGGAGGTGCATGTGTCGAGTGTGCGTCCATCACGTCGCCGCCGAGCCGAGCCGAGGCATGGACATGGGACGATCGCGGCCAGGCATCGGATCATCTGGGGCGGCCCGCGTCCCGCGGAATCAGGGTGCTTGCCGCACGCCGCACTGCTGTCCGCCGCGCCGCGGGCTCGGTGCCGCGCGTGCTCCGCACACTTTAGTGGCGCCCGAGTCCGCTTATGCTGCCGGTGGCCGCGACCGCTTCTTCTTGCCCGCCTCACCCTGGGGCCCTGCATCGCGAGGCCCATCCGCGCTCGTCCCACCGAGATCCTCATGAGAACGCTCCTCGTCGCAGGCATCGCCCTGACCGCGCTGTTCACGGCTTGCGATTCCCCCGTCACCCCAGACGAATCGCGATCCCTGGAGCTGAAGAAGGGCAGCCGCATCGTGCTTGTGGGCAATGGGCTCGGGTCCCGGATGCTGCACACCGGCCTGTTCGAGACGCGGCTCCACCTGCGGTATCCGGACTTGGAGCTGTTCATCCGCAACATGTGCGACGAGGGCAACACGCCGGCGTTCCGACCGCACTCGGGGCGGCAGGAGCAGTTGGCGTTCCCCGGGGCCGAGTCGTTCCTCGCACCCTACACCGGCGGCAACACGGCGGCCGGCGACGGCCACTTCGAGTCGGAGGATCAGTGGCTGACCCGCCTGCGGCCAGACGTCATCATCGCGTTCTTTGGCTTCAACGAGTCGTTTCAAGGGTCGCAGGGGATCGCCAACTTTCGCGCCGAGTTGACGGGGTGGGTGCGGCACACCCTGGCGCAGAAGTACGACGGCGTCGCCGCACCTAGGCTCGCGCTGGTTTCGCCGACGGCCTACCAGGATCTCACGGCGACGATGGACGTGCCCAGCGGTGCGGAGGAGAACGGCAACCTCGCGGCCTACACGTCGGTGATGGAGGCGGTGGCGACGGAGCAGGACGTGCTGTTCGTGAATGCGTTCAGCGCGTCGCTCTCGTGGTACGGCAACACGCAGGAAGCGCTGACGGCCGACGGCGCGCTGCTCAACGATGCGGGCTACGACCGGTTCTCGGCGTGGCTGATCGACCGCGTGTTTGGGGCCGCGGCGCCGCGCGCCGTCACGCACCGCGACGTCGTGCACGCCGCGGTGACAGACAAGAACTGGTTTTGGATCAATGACTTCAAGATCCCCAACGGCGTGCACGTGTTCGGTCGGCGCCACAAGCCGTACGGCCCCGACAACTACCCCTTCGAGATCGACAAGATCCGCGCGATGACCGCGATTCGCGACCGTGCGATCTGGGCCGCGACGCGGGGCGAGAAGATCGATGTGGCGAGCTTGGACGCGGCGACGGGCAGCTTGCCACCGGTCGAGACGAACTACAGCCCAAGCAACAAGAACGGCAAGCTGGAGTTCCTCACCGGCGAGGCGGCGCTGGCCACGATCTCGGTGCCAGAAGGTTACGCGATCCAGCAGTGGGCGACGGAGGTTGAGTTCCCCGATCTGGACAACCCCGTGCAAATGTCGTTCGACAACAAGGGGCGCCTGTGGGTCGCGGTGATGCCGAGCTACCCGCACTACCGCCCAGGGGATTCGAAGCCGAACGACAAGCTGCTGATCCTCGAAGACACGGACGGCGACGGCAAGGCGGACAAGCAGACGGTGTTTGCCGATCAGCTGCACTTGCCCATGGGGTTCGAGTTCGCGCCGGAGGGTGTCTACCTGTCGCAGGGAATCAACCTGGTGTTGTTGAAGGATCTCGATGGCGATGACCGCGCCGATGCGAAGGAGGTGATCCTGAGCGGTTTCGACGATCACGACACGCACCACGCGATCAGCGCCTATTGCGCCGATCCGTCGGGGGCCTTCTTCATGTGCGAGGGCGTGTTCTTGCGGACCAATGTGGAGACGGCGTACGGCCCGGTCCGCGCGACGGACGGCGGCTTCTACCGCTACTCCCCGCAGCGCAAGCGGCTCGAGCGTCACGCCCAGCTGTCGATCCCCAACCCTTGGGGCATCGCGTTCGACGATTGGGGGCAGCATTTCTTCCTCTACACGTCGAGCACGAACGTCGAGTGGATGCTGCCGGGCTCCGTGCGTTCGCGCTACGGGGTCAAGAACCCGCGTAGCCACCAGCTGATCGAAGCCCAACACCGAGTGCGACCGACGTCAGGTATCGAGTTCATGTCGTCGAGGCACTTTCCGGACGAGGTGCAGGGCGACCTGCTCCTCAACAACACGATTGGCTTCCTCGGCACGAAACAGCATTCGATGGCGGAGGAGGGGACCGGCTACGAGACGAAGTGGCGCCAGGACCTGACGACGTCCTCGGACGGCAACTTCCGGCCGGTCGACCTGGAGATCGCGCCGGACGGCTCGCTCTACATCGTGGACTGGCACAACCCGCTGATCGGGCACATGCAGCACAACGCGCGGGATCCGAACCGCGACCATTCGCACGGTCGGATCTATCGGATCACTTACCCGTCCCGGCCGCTGGTCAAGCCGGCGAAAGTGGCGACGGCGACGATCGACGAGCTGCTGGAGAATCTGAAGCTGCACGAGTACCGCACGCGCTACCGCACGCGGCGCGAACTGCGCGGCCGAGATCCGAGCGATGTGTTGGCGGCGCTGGAGAAGTGGATCGCGGGCCTTGACGAGAGCTCCGCGAAGTACGAGCACCACTTGCTCGAAGCGCTGTGGGTGAAGTGGGGGTTGAACCGCGTGGACGGCGCCCTGTTGCGTCGACTCCTGCAGTCGAGCGACCACCGGGCTCGCGCGGCGGCCGTGCGCGTGCTGCGCTACAGCGGTCACCGGATCGAGGATCAAGCCGACCTGTTGGCGGCAGCCGCCGCGGATGCGCACGGCCGGGTGCGGTTGGAAGCGATCGTTGCGGCGTCGTGGTTGGATCGCGAGAACGGGCTCGCCGTGTTGGCGGTCGCAGAGCAAGCCGCCGAGCGAGAGCGGCCGGTGGTGGAGATGGACGACCGCGTCGACGTTGCCGAAGACGGTGTGACGATCGTCGTCGCCCCGGGCTTGGCTGGGCAGTTGGTCAACCAGATCATCCTGGAGGTCCCAGGTCCGGATAAGACGATCAACCTATCGGAGGTGGAGATTCTGAGCGGTGGAGAGAACGTCGCGGCGAACGCGAAGTGGTCGCTGAGCTCGGAGTACGGCGATGGCCAGTACCCCGCGAGCAACCTCGTCGACGGTGACAAGAGCAACTTTGCGCACACTGCGGAGGGTCAGAGCACCCCGCGGGTGGTGGCGGAGTTCGAGACCGCGGTCGCGGTGGAGAAGGTGACGATCTTCAACCGGCAGGGCTATGAGGCGCGGTTCGATGGCGCGGTCGTGATCTTCAAGTTCGACGACGTGCAGCTGGTGTCGTGCCAGGTACGGATCGGCGATGCGATCTCGCAGATGTTCGACCGCTGGGTTGCCGGCGCGTATCGGGCGGCGTCAGCGAAGCTGAACAACCAGGTGTTGGCAGACGAGACCAAGGTGGCCGCGCCGGGGCATCTGCGTGGTGCGGTGGCCAAAACGTACGTGAGAGGCGCAGAGATCTATGCGCGCGACGGGCACTGCGCGACGTGTCACCAGAAGGATGGCGAAGGCCTGGTGGCCTCGCAGTTCCCACCGATCAGTGGGACGAAGTGGGTGAACCAGAGTAAGGAGCGCCTGATCAAGCTGACCCTGCACGGCATGTACGGCCCGATCGAGGTAAAGGGGAAGAGCTACCCGGGAGTCGTGCCGATGACGCCGTTCAAGGGGTTGTTGACCGATGAAGACGTCGCGGCGGTGCTGACGTATGTGCGGAACTCGTTCGGCAACAAGGCATCGCCGGTGACCGCGGACGAAGTGACGCGAGTGCGCACGGCGACGAAGGGACACAGCATGTTCTACAAGCCGGCCGACCTGCTGCAGGAGCATCCGCACCGTTAGCCGGGAGCGGGTGGCCGGGAGCGGGTCGCCCGGAGCGGGTCGCCCGGAGCGGGTCGCTAGTAGGTAGGAGCGGTCGCGGCGAAGAAGCCACCGTCCCTCGCACCAGGTCGGACCACGGTACCTGGTGTGGACGCACCCGTGCCGTCGCCGCCACAGCCGCAGGTCCATTCGTTGGTCGCCGCGCGACCGCCTGGCACATCCGCTCGGCACCGCAACCAGGGCCACGCCTTGGTAAGCTGCCCTGTTGCAGCCACGGCGAACCGTGCGACCCGTCTACGACTCTCGATGCGCGCCACCGACCGGGGTCGTGGCCAGCGGGAATCGTGCGGGGAAGGCGACGACCGGACCGGCCGCGCGTAGCCAGGCCCAACCATCCCATGGTGTCGTCCATCCGTCTCCAGCCGCCACGTAGCTTGACTACTGATCAGTTGAGCTTGTGGCGAGCGATCCAGCGCGACTGCCCAGACCTCCATACGCCGTTCTTCAGTCCCGAGTACGTGGCTGCGGTGGCGGCGCACCGCGACGACATTGGCGTCGCCGTGCTGCGGGACGGCGCCGACGATGTCGGCTTCCTGCCGTTCCAACGATCGGCGCAGGGAATTGGTCGAGGCGTGGGGGGCCGGCTGTGCGAGTTCCACGGCGTCGTCGCCCCGCCCAGCCTCGGCTGGGATCCGGCGCAGTTGCTCGACGCCTGCGACTTGCGCGCGTGGCACTTCGATCACCTGCTGACCCGCGGCGCAGCGTTGCGACCCTACGAATGGGGCGACACGGGATCTCCATACATGGACCTCAGCAGCGGCTTCGATGCCTATCACACGGCGCTGCGCGCGCGAGGGTCGCGGCAGGTGTCGCAAGCGCTTCGCAAGGCACGCAAGCTCGAGCGCGAGGTCGGACCGCTGCGCTTTGAGCTACGCTCGGCAGATCGGTCGATCCTCGCCCAACTCATGGCGTGGAAGGCGGAGCAACAGCGCAACACGGGGCGCCTGGTGATGTTCGACTACCCCTGGGTCGTCGAAACCCTCCAGCGCATCCAAACGACGGAAACGGCGGACTTCGCCGGTTGGTTGTCGGTGCTGTATCTCGGCGATCGACCGATCGCGAGTCACCTCGGGATGCGCAGCCACGGGGTTTTGCATTGGTGGTTTCCAAGCTACGACCGCGACTACGAGCGCTTCTCGCCCGGACTGATTCTGCTGGTGCGGATCGCCGAGGCCGCCAATGACGCCGGTGTTCGGCAGATCGACTTGGGCAAGGGCACGGAGCGCTACAAGACGAGCTTCCGCTCGGACGACCGCATGATCGCCGAGGGCATGGTGCATCGGCACCGTTCGCAGGCCGCGTTGCGACGGAGCTGGTACCGCGCCAAGCGCTGGATCCGCGCCTCGCAAAAGCGGCGCCATCTGGAGGCCCCGATGAAATTTCTGCGGCGATTGCGCGAGCACGCGCTGCTCCGGTGACCGACCGTGTGACCATTCTCCGCCGACCGTGGGCGATCGCGGGCTACGGCGCGACCGCCGCGTTGGCCGTCTACAGCGCCTTGTTGCTCGTGCTCGAGTGGCGGACGTCTCAGGATGTCGCGCGCCTCTACATGACCGACATCGAGGGCCCGGTACGGTTCTATGCCATCAACACGACCCTGAGCGTCTTTCTGCTGGGCGCCACCGGGCTGCTGTTCTTGGTTTGCTCGTTGTGCCACGAAGATCGGGAGCCGCGCGCGGTGTGGTTCTACTTGAGCCAATGGGCCGTGTTCGGGTATCTCGCGTTCGACGATCGCTTCAAAGTCCACGAGTCCATTGGCTGGCGTCTGGAGATTGGCGACCACTTTGTGCTACTGAGCGTGGTGGCGCTCGAGGTGGCGCTGGTGTTCCGGTATCGCGAGATTCTCCGACCCATCCCCTGGGCGCGGGAGTTCTTGCTGGGCGGCACGGTGCTCACGGGAGTCATGTTCATCTTCGACGCCCTCGTGCCGCACGACATGGTCCTGCGCCTATCCATCGAAGATCTCGCGAAGAGTTGGGCGGCGTTCTTGTTTCTCTGTTTCGCCTGGGCCTGCTTGCGCCACCATCTGGGTGAGCTCAAGGCCGGCGCGCAACGCGCGACGGAGTCGTGACGACAGCCCCCGCGGTGTTGGTCCTCGGCGAAGACTCCCGAATCGTCTTGCCGATCCTCCGCTCTCTGGGGCGCCGCGGTCTCCGGGTTCATGTTGCCGGCTGTGCTGAGCGGGCGCCCGCCGCCAGATCCCGTTACGTCGCCGGTTGGCATCCGCTGCCCACCGCGGCGGACGACGGCGATTGGCAGGTGGAGGTTCGGCGACTCCTCCAGCAGCACCCGTTCGATCTGGTGATCCCGGCGACGGACATGAGCGCGCACCGGATACACAGCGATCGCTCGCGCTGGCAGGCCGAGGCTCGCATCGCCCTCCTCAATCCGTCGGCCTACGAAGTCGCGCGCGACAAGACGAAGACCGGGGCTCTCGCCCGTTCGCTGCAGATCCCAACTCCTCGCCCCATCGACTTGACGGATAAGCTCGAGCCGACGCGGGGAGCTGGGCCTAGGTTTCCGCTCGTCGTGAAGCCGGTGTCGTCCATGGCGCGCCCCTACGATGAAGCCAAGAGCTTCGCGCGCATCGTCGACGACGTCGCCGAGCTCCGGGCCTACGCCGCCCACCTCCGGCAACAGGGCACGACGGTTTTCGTACAGGAGTACGTGCCGGGTTTCGGTGCTGGCGTCGAGATCCTCGCCGACCGCGGCGAGGTGTTGTTCGCGTTTCAACACCAGCGGCTCCACGAAACGAATGGGCATGGCAGCACGTATCGCAAGAGCGTCGCCGTCGACTCCAGGTTGCTCCATGCGACGCAAGAGATCGCCAAGGCCACATCTCTCACCGGGGTGGCGATGTTCGAGTTTCGGGTCGATCCGCACAGCGAGCGATGGGCCCTGCTGGAGATCAACGGTCGGTTCTGGGGGTCGCTCGCTTTGGCGGTCCATGCCGGTGCGGATTTTCCCTTCTACCTGTTCGAGCTCTTGGTCCGTGGCCGGCGCTCGTTCCCGCAGAGCTACCGCTGCGGCGTCCACAGCCGCGACCTCTTCGCGGACACGCGCTGGCTCGGCCGTCGCTGGCGAGCCCGCCGCGCGAACCTCGACGCCGTCGACCAAACCTCGCTTGGCTGGGAGATCGACGACCGCTCGCACGCACCGATCGGAGCCGATTTGGCCCGTGTCTTGTCGCCGTCACATCGCATCGACTCGTTCGCTTGGGACGACAAGCGGCCGTTTTTACGCGACGCGTGGCAGCTGGCGCGGTTCGTCGGACGCGGTGGCCTCCGCGCAGTGCTTCGGCGGGGTCGGCGCGTGGCACCAACCTAGTGTTGTGATTCAGAAATCTGGGGCATTCTCCGCGGCCCTCAACGCCGTTCGCAGCGTTGGGTCGTCCTCGCCGTATCCACGAATATGCCTGCGGCGACCCGCCTTTCGACCGGCGCCGATACCTCGCGGGTAATGCCCCATCTGTCTGAATCACACCACTAGTGGCGTCGCCGCTCGGCGCATCGGCGCGCCCTGCTGCCCCCGCTTGCGGGCTTCCCCGGAGCGCGCGCGTGGCTACGCTGGCCGGCGCCGGCAACCCCGCTCGAGAACCTGCCACGGTCGCGCCGGCGCCGGTGGTCGATCCCGAGGAGGATCGACCCGAGGAGGTTCGACGGAGCAACGTGGTCAACGGAGACGATTCGGTGATGGTTTTTCGGGCGCTTCCCCTTCTGGCGTTGACCGCGGCATGTCAGGCGCCGGCTAACGTGAGCTCCATGCCCGAGTCCTGGCCTCAGTTCCGGGGCGGCCCCGCTCATCCCGGGGCGCTCGCGACCGCGCGCCCGATCCGGACGCCACGGCTGCGCTGGAAGTTCGACACTGGCGGCAGCGTCGAGTCCTCGCCGACGGTCGCGGACGGCGTCGTGTTCGTCGGCACCTTCGCCGATCGTCTGTTGGCACTCGACGCGGATCAAGGCACGTTGCGCTGGGACTACCCCGTCGATGGGCTGCTCCGCGCTTCCCCATCGATCGTCGACGCCCTTGTGTACTTTGGCGCCGATGACGACCTGTTCCGGGCGCTCGATGGACAGTCCGGGGCGGAGCGGTGGTCGTTCAAGCTAGGGCCGGGCGGCGAGCAATCGTCGCCCGCGATCGTCGACGGCACCGTGTTCTTTGGGGGCTTCGATCACCAAGTGTACGCGCTCGACGTCGGCACCGGTGAGCCGCGTTGGCAGGCGAGCACCGGCGGTGAGATCCTGTCGTCGCCGGCCGTCGCCGAGGGGTTGGTCGCGATTGGTTCGCGCGACGGCGCCGTTCACGCGTTCGACTCGGCCACAGGCCGCCGGCAATGGACACATACCACGGGCGCCGCGGTGTGGTCATCACCGGCCATCGTCGACGGGGTCGTGTTCGTCGGTTCGGACGACCGGCACGTGTATGCCCTCGACGCCAAGACCGGGGAACCCCGCTGGTCCTACGCGACCGCCGGACCGGTGTTCTCCTCACCGGCGGTGGCCGGCGACGTCGTCTACGTGGGTTCGGGCGATGGCTTCGTGTATGCACTCACCGCCGGCGCGGGTGAGCTGCTGTGGCGGGCCAACCTCCAGGATCGAGTGTTGGCTTCGCCTTGCCTCGTCGACGACGTGCTGTACTCCGGCTCCAGCGCCGGCGCGGTGTTTGCGATCGACCGGCGCTCCGGCGCGATCAACTGGCGGTTCGAGGTCGGCGCGACCGTGTGGAGCTCGGTCACGGCGGTGGGCGATCGC
Organism: Planctomycetota bacterium; assembly: GCA_039029375.1. Taxonomy (GTDB): domain Bacteria; phylum Planctomycetota; class UBA1135; order UBA1135; family UBA2386; genus JBCCGH01. The sequence goes on along the minus strand of JBCCGH010000013.1, from coordinate 62,179 downwards.
ATCTACTTCGGTGCACACGACGGCGCGGTGTACTGCGTGGAGGAAAGCCCCTGACCTCGCCAGCGACGTTCCCCCGACTCCAATGCGGCCGTACGGTGCCGCGACCATCACCACCGCATTCGGCCGCCCCGCACCCCTTTGGATCCTTCCCGACACGACCGCATCTCCGAGCTCTTCCTCGCGGCCTGTGAGCTCGCCCCGGAAGAGCGCGCGAGCTACCTCGACCGCACCTGCGGCGGCGATGCCGAGCTGCGCGCCGCGGTCGAGAGCCTCCTCAAGCACGATGCGGATCCCACGCCGCTCGACCAACCGGTAGGCGACGCGGGGTGGGCCCACGATGCGCTCACCGGGCTCGGCAGCTTGCCTGAGCGCATCGGCGAGTACGAGATCCTGGATCTACTCGGTGAAGGCGGGATGGGGATCGTCTACCGCGCGCGGCAACGGCACCCGGAGCGCGACGTCGCGCTGAAAGTCGTGCGCGCGGGGTTCGCCGGGCCAGAGACGGTGCGCCGCTTCCAAGTCGAGGCCACCCTGCTCGGTCGTCTGCGCCACCCGGGTATCGCGCAGATCTTCGAGGCCGGCGTCGAGGAGACCCGGGCCGGCGATCAGCCGTTCTTCGCGATGGAGCTCGTCGAGGGCGTCGCGTTCGACGAGTGGTTGCGGGAAGCGCGGCCCCGCACGGCGGTGTGCATCGAGATGCTGGCGCAGATCGCTGAGGCCGTCGCGCATGCTCACCACCAGGGGATCGCCCACCGCGACCTGAAGCCGTCGAACATCCTCGTCGATTTCGCGGGCAAGCCGCGGATCGTCGACTTCGGCGTGGCGCGCGCGGTCGATGACGGTGGTGAAGGGACACTGCTCACGCGCACCGGCCAGCTCGTCGGCACGCTGGCCTACATGAGTCCCGAGCAGGTGGCCGGCGATCCCAGCGCGGTAGATGTGCGCACCGACGTCTACTCACTGGGCGTCATCCTGTACGAGGCACTGACGGGGCGTCGGCCGCTCGAGGTCGAGGGCCTCCCGCTCGTCGAGGTGGCGAGCAAGATCGCCAGCGCTGAGCCGGTGCGCCTCGGTGCGATCGACCGGCAACTGCGAGGCGACGTCGACGTCATCGCGGCCAAGGCCCTCGAGAAAGAGCGCGAGCGCCGCTACGGGTCTGCTGCGCTCCTCGCCCAGGACCTGCGGCGCTGCCTCGCGGACGAACCGATCGAGGCGCGCCCGCCGAGCACCATCTACCAGCTCACGAAGCTCGCCCGCCGGCATCGCGCCATCGTCACGGGCACTGCCGTCGCCATGGTCGCCCTCATCGCCGGGCTGGCGGCCGCGCTCGTGCAAGCCAACCGCGCGACGCACGCGGCCGAGACCGCCGAGCTCGAGACGGCGCGCGCGACCGCTGCCCTGGCGGAGTCGGACGCGGTCGTCGACTTCCTGAGCCAGCTCCTGGAATCGGTGCATCCCGATCGCCTAGGACGCGAAGTGCGCGTCGACGACGTGCTCGAGGAAGCTACCGGGCGGCTGGAGAACGAGTTCGACGATCGCCCGGTGGTGAAGGCCCGCCTCGCGGCGGCCGTCGGCCGCTCTTGGAACGCGCTCGGCAAGCGCGACCGTGGGCGGAAGGCGCTTGGCGTGGCCGTGCCGATCTTCGCCGAGAAGCTGGGCGACCTCGACCCGCGCACCGTGCGCGCGCGGGCCCGCTACGGCCTGTCCTGCAACTTCATCGGCGCGAGCGAAGAGGGCCTGGAGATCTGTCGCCGCGCCTACGCCGACGCCTGCGTGGTCTTCGGCGAGGACGACATCGAGACGCTCGAGATCCGCGCGGGCGTCGCTGGTTGCCTCGCCAGCTTGGGGGAGATGGAGGAGGCCGAGCGCACGATGGCGGACCTCGTCGAAGTCGGCGAGCGCGTCGCGCCCGAGCATCCTGTGCACCTCGAGCACATGCAGTCCTGGGCTGGGCTGCAGCGGTCACTGGGCCGCTTCGAGCGCGGCATTGAGATCGCCCGCCAGGCCTACGAGCGCTGTGCCGAGACCCTCGGTCCGGACCATTGGCGCACGATCGGCATGGGCGTCGGGCTGGGGCTGGAGCTCTATTCGAACAGCCACTTCGCCGAGGCCATCGAAGTCCTCGAACCGATGCACGCGCGCAGCGCGGAGATCTTCGGCGCCGAGCACACCGAGACCGTCGACGCAGCGCAGTTCCTCGGGCTCGCGTACGTGGAGAGCCGTCGCTTCGACGAAGCCGACGAGCTGCTCGCCGCCGCCGTCGCGGCGTGTGAGGCGAAGTTCGGCAGGGACAACGCGTCGACCCTCCTGGCGCGCCGCTACCGCCTCCAGGTGCCGCTGCGGTCGGAGCAATACGACGCAGAGTCGCTGCAGCTCGCAGAAGAGATCGCCGATGGCTACGCGCGGGTATACGGTCCCGATCACCCCGACGCGATTGAAGCGTTGGCGACCGTCGGCCGGTTCCAGGAGAGCAGCGGCCAGAAGGAGGAGGGGCTGGCCACGTTGGGCGAGGCGCTGGATCGGGCGCGCCGAGTGCTGCCCCTTCTCAACCCGCACCGAGTTCAGGCCACCAGTACGGTCGCCGCGCTGTTGCGCAAGCTCGGGCGGCGCGAAGAGGCGCTCGAGACCATTGATGAGATCGCGCTCACGGAAGACGCGGCCACGTTGGAGGCCTACGGCGGGATCTTCGGTCACGTCATGGAGATCCGCGGCACCCTGCTCGCCGAGCTCGGTCGCCTCGACGAAGCCAAGGCCGTGCGCGAGCGGGTGGTCGCAACGCTGGGGGAGAACGATGGTGGAGTCGCCAAGAGGCTCGCAGGCCGGATCGAAGCCGCCTCCCCAAAGGCCGCCGAGACAGATCCGACGGCCGAGCCGGATACTGCGCGAGACCACTGACTCGACCTTAGGAAGCGATCGGAGTCCCGCGTTGCTTCCTCAGCGTTCTGGGCGACGTTTGTCTCCGACGGCCATCTCCCAGGGACAAAGTTCAGGGCCGTGCCACGTTGGCGCTTCGATCTCCGGCGGACCGGAGACGCCCTGACCGGTGTGGCCTACGCCGAGGCCGAGGGCAGGTTCAAACCGGCCCACCTCGTCGAAGTGCGCCCGGATCGTTGCAACGTCTCTGTGATGAAGAGCTGGGGGTTCAACGAGGCGCGGGGGCCATCCTCTCTAGTGGTGTGATTCAGGCAGATGGGGCCTTATCCGCGAGACATCGGCGCCGGTCGCAAGTCGGGTCGCCGCAGGCATATTGGTGGATACGGCGAGGACGACCCAACGCTGCGAGCGGCGCCGAGGGCCGTGGATAAGGCCCCAGATTCCTGAATCACACCACTAGGACTCACCCACCCTCAACGACCCGGGCCAGGGTCAGCCGCACGGGTTCTGGATCTCGGGCGCGCCGCTTTGGCACGATGACTTCGAGTGGCTCCGTCTTGAAGCCGACGGCGAGGCTGCGCGCGGTGGGGTTGGAGAGAGGGAGGACCTGCACGCCAGCAATGGGCGCGCCCGTCACTCGGTCGACGACGCAGGGGTGGGGCGCGACCGTGGTCCTGGCCGCACTCGGTGACCGGGGTGAGGTCTGGAGCTGCGCGTCGGTGTCGGTCGCGCGCGGCGCCGCCGCGGCCGCTGCCCCGGAGGCGCCGTGCCGCCCGTTGGGCTCGGGTGGCGCGCTCGCGGTGCCGGCAGTCAACCAGTACGCCGCGCCCAGCGCGACGATCAGAGAGGTTGCGACAAGCTGCATGGGACGCTTGTTCATGGCAGACCCCGCGTCGGGTTACGGCCTGGTTCGGATCAGCAATCCTCGCACACGCAGAGGTAGAAGGTGCCGGTCCCGCCCCCGGGGGCGGCGCCGGTTTCGCATGAGCTCGAGCATTTGCCGCACTCACAGGAGTGGCCGGTGATGCGCCCTTCGTCGTCGGTCGTTGCGTCGGCCAGGCACGCGGCGCGCAGCGCGGTCGAGCCCGAGCACTCGCAGGTGGCGCGGGTGCACTTGTCACCGTTCTTACAGTCGGTCTGATCTTACAGCCGGTCTGACAGCCGGAGCCTTCGCCGCAGCCATAGCTCGACGGGCAGCCTCCCCAAAAGCTGCCTTCGACGGTGGTCGTGCCAAGGCCCGAGCAGCCCTGGCACGTGGCCGACGGGGTGGGGCCGGAGCCGTTCACGCCACCGGCGCTGATGGCAGCCGGCGCCACGCCGCGGGCCGAGGATTGCAGCGGTGTCTACGGTGTGTTCCCCAACGCCACAGAGATCTGCACGATCAGCAGCATCTTCACGAGCGCTCTCCTTTGGCTTACTTCGTGAGCACCCTTTCTAGAGGTTCTTCACAGCCACGAGCGTGTCCGCGGGCTCGGGGCGGCGCGTGTAGTCCGCGTGCACCGCGGCGCTGCGGATGACACCGCCAGTGTCGATGACATACCGCGCCGGCATCGGCAGGGTCCAGCTCGGCTCGCCATTGTGTGCGGGCACATCGATGTCGAACTGCAGATACACGTCGCGCAGGTCCTCAGGCAGGGTGAAGCGAATGCCGAGCTGCGCTGTGTAGGCGTTGCCCGCATCGTGCAGCAGTGGCAGATCGAGCTTGTGCTCCTCGATCATCGCCTGCGCGTGCTCGGGCAGGGCCGGCGAGATCGCGACGATCTCGGCACCGGCGGCGCGAAAGTCGGCGGCGGCGCGCTGCAGAGCGTACAGCTCTGCGTTGCAGTAGGGTCACCAGCGGCCGCGGAAGACGGTCAACACCACCGGCCCGCGCGCGAGGAGTTCGGACGACGTGACGGCGCGGCCGTCTGGTGCGGGGAGGGCGAACGGTGGCAGCCGGTCACCGACGCCGAGCGCGCGCTCGGCTTGTCCGCTCGCGGCGAGGGCCTCCGTCGCACGGTGCATGATCGCCTGGGCCTCGGGCGGGGCCTTGGCGGCGAAGCTCTTCTTGATCGCGTCGAGTCGAGCTTGAAGGGTTGCGGGCATGATTGGGTTCCGAGGACAACGAGCAGGGGCGGGCTGGCGGCACCACCAGCCTACGACAACGCGCGATTCAGCCAACCGCGGGCCATTTGCCAGTCCGCCTTGACCGTGCGCGGGGAGACTCCGAGCACTTCCGCCGTCTCGTCCACGGTCAGCCCGGCCAGGAACCGCAGCTCGACGGTCCGTGCCTGCCGCTCATTGAGCGTCTGCAGCTGCGTGAGTGCATCGTCGAGCGCGACCAAGTCCAGCAGGCTTTCTTTGCTCGCGGCGTCGGCTTCGGTGAGGAGCACGACGGTCTTCCCGCCGCCGCGCCGCTGCGCCCGCTGGTCCCGCGCATAGCTCGCCAGGATCTGCCGCATCGCCATGGCCGCCACGCTCATGAAATGCAGCCGGCTCTCATAGTCGTCCCGCTGCGGCGCGACGAGGCGCATGTAGGCCTCGTGCACAAGAGCGGTCGGCTGCATCGTGCGGTCGGCGGCGCGGCCCAGGTACATCCTGCCGGCCATCTCTCGCAGATCTGCATAGACGTGTGGCAGCAGGCGGTCGACGGCGCTGCGGTCGCCCTGACCGAGGTCGGCGAGACACATGCTGACTTCGCTGGCGCGCGAGCCGGACATGGGCAAACTCTAGCGGCGGCGGGCCAGAACGAAACCCGCCAGATCCGTCGACGATGACGTTGAGCCCAGACGACTATCAGCAGGCCTCGGACCTCTATCATGAGGTCTTCGACCTGTCCGTCGCCGAGCGGGAGCGGGTGATGCGGGAGCGTGCACCGTCCGCCGCGGTGCGTGCCGAGGTCGAGTTCATGATCCGCGCCAACGCGGACGAAGGCGAGTTCCATGAGGACAAGCTTGGCGTCCTCGGGCGCAAGCTGCTCGATCAGGCGGCGGCGGAGGCCGCGCCCGAGACGGAAATCGGGCCCTATCGCATCGTGCGCAAGGTCGGCGAGGGGGGCATGGGGGTGGTCTATGCGGCGCGCCGCGAGGGCGACGCTCACCTCACGGCGCTCAAGGTCCTGCGCCCCATGCTCGACTCCGCGTCGATCATGACGCGCTTTCGCCGCGAGGCGGAGATGCTGCGGCGCCTCCAACACCCGGGCATCGCCCGGTTCTTCGAGGCGGGCGAAGCATCCGTGACGATGCAGACCGGCGCGCCGACCACGATGGCGTTCCTGGCGATGGAGTTCATCGACGGCGACCCCATCGACGTCTACGCCAACCGTTTCCGCCTGCCGGCGCGCGCGCGCCTCGAGCTGATGGTGCTCGTTTGCGAGGCGGTCCATCACGCGCACGCGTGCGGCGTCGTGCATCGCGACCTCAAGCCCGGCAACATCCTGGTCATCCGCACCGAGGCCGGCGGCGCCCAGCCCAAGATCCTCGACTTCGGCATTGCGCGCACGGCCGCCAGCGGCGATCTGTACACGCTGACGCTGACGGAGCAGGGCGCGTTGCTCGGCACGGTGCCTTACATGAGCCCCGAGCAGGTGTCGGGGGCGAGCGCCAGCGTCGACGCGCGTTCCGACGTCTACAGCCTCGGCGTCTTGCTGTTTGAGCTGCTCGCGAGTCGGCTGCCCTATGACGTGCGCGGCCGGCCGATCCACGAGGCCGCACGCATCATCTGTGACGAGGAGCCGACGAGCCTTGGCTCGGTCCTTACCGAGTTGCGCGGTGCCGTCGACACGATCGTCGCCAAGTGTCTCGAGAAGACCCCGGGGCGGCGCTACGCCGACGCCGGGGAGCTCGCCGAGGATTTGCGACGCCACCTCGACGGGCAACGCATTCATGCGCGCCCGCCGACGCTGTGGGTCCGAGCGGGACGCTTCGCGCGCCGGCACCGGCTACTCGTGGCGGTGCTCGTCACGTTGTTTGTCGGACTCATCGGCACGACTGTCTTTGCCATCCGGTCCGAGCAGCGTGCGGTGGAGGCGCAGCGCGCTGCTTACTACGCGCACGTGGCGGCGGCTCTGTCGGCATTGCAGACGGGCAACGTCGGCGCCGCGCGCACACAACTCGACCGCGCGCCGCAGCATCTGCGCGGCTGGGAGTGGCGGGTGCTGCGCTCCCGTCTGGACCAGAGCCTCTCCGTGGGGAGGCTCGGTTTCCAAACGGAGTTTGCGCGGCTCCTGTGGCTTCGGCTGGCGTTTGAGCCAAATGGGCGGTACGTGCGCGTTGCTCGGCGGAGTGCCGATGGGCGGGTCCTGTACCTGCACCGTTTCGATACGGAGGCGAGCCGCTGGGAGGAACCGCGGACGTTCGGCCCCGGGTTCCCCGTGAGTTGTTCGGTCGATGGGGCGCACATCTATGTCGCCGATCGCCTGGGACACGTCGACGTGTTCTCCGCGGCCGGTGGCCCGCCGGTATTTGGCTTTGACGCGGGAAGCGCGGTGCGATGGGTCACTGGCTCGTCAGAGCCGATGCGGCTGCTCTTTGCGACCGACCAGAGCGTCTTTCGGATCGATCCCGCGGCGAACCCGTCGATGCGACGAGTCGACGTCGAGGCGCAGTCCCAAGTCATGTGGGCCGATCCATCCGTGACGCTCGCGGCGGGTGAGGCCACCGGCCGCCTTGAGCTGCTGCGCCTCGCGGACGCACCGGGCCGTTGGGTCGTGCCCTGCCCGCTCGTGGACATGCTGGAGGTGGAGTTCAGCAGGGATGGGCGCAAGCTCGCGGCGCTACCGCTGCACGAGTCGCGCGTCGCCCTGTGGGCCGTGGGCGACGGAGCGGACCCGCCGACGCCCTTGCCGTCGTTGATCATGCCGCGGGGTAACGTGACCGGGTTGTCGTTCGGTCCCGAAGGCGCCCGCATGGCCTGCGCGAGCTCCGATCACCAGGTGCGCATTTGGGATCTCGACAGTCTTGAGTATGTGGCGCTGGCCGGCCACGAGCGTCGCCCGGTCCTCGTCGGGTTCGCTCCGGACGGGCAGCGCCTCGCGTCGATTTCGGGTGCTGGCGAGCTGCGGGTGTGGCCGAGCGGCGGGGACCCACGGACGATCACGCACCCGCCGCGCGAGACGCCGGGCTACATCTACGACACGGCCTACGGGTCCGCCGGGACGCGGTTCTACACCGGCAGCTGGGGCTCCGGGGTGCGCATCTTCGATGCCGAGACGTCGCTTGAGATCGCCAACGTGCCGTCGCCGCCGGAGACCTTCCTGCGGGCTTTGGCAGTCACCGAGGACGAGACGCTCCTCGCGGTGTCGCAGAGCCGCGCCGAGGCGGGCCTACGTGTGTTCGATCTCCGGACCGGGCAGCTCCTCGGTGAGATCGACGGCGAGCCAGCGGAAACTCTCTCGTTCTCGCCCGACGGCCGTTGGCTCGCGGGTGCGTTGGTCGAAGGTGGGCTTACCGTGTGGTCCACCGCGGACTGGCGTGTGGTGCACACGCGGGCCGACGTGGCCTGTGAGGGCCATCACCGCCGCCTCGCCCGATACACGCCGTGCGGCCGGCTCGTCGTCTCGGGCCCGGGCGGCGCGGTGCATATTCTGGACGGCGCAACCCACCGAGAGATCGGCCGCGTCTACGGCCCCAAATCTGGATCGACCGATGCGATCGTGGAGTCGGCGGTGGCGGGCCCCGGCGCGAGCCAGCTGACGGTGAGCTTTGGTTCCGGCGACCTGTGCATCTGGGATCTGGAGACGCTCGAGCTACAGACCAAGATGAAGGGGCCGGTGGCCAGCGCCTGGTCCCTGACGTGCGTGGGCCCGCATCGACTGCTCACCGGCGCGGGGGACGGCACCCTGCGCCTTTGGGATTTGTCGGCGGGGGCCGAGATCGCGCAGTTCTTCGACCATCGCGACTACGTCTTCACCATGGCCGCGAGCCCCGATGGCACTCGCTGCATCACCGGCTCGGGTGACGCTACGGTCAAGGTCTGGGACACCAAGACCCTGCGCGAGCGCTTTGCCGCCCGGGGCGCGTACCGGCGGATTGCCGGGCGCCTTGATGCCACCGTGACGCAGCGGGTGGAGGAGCTGGGCACGGCTGGCGCGATCGATGCGTTCGAACGCGACGCGGCGCTGTCGCCGCGCGAGCGCGAGATCGGCGCACAGCTCGTCCTCGGTCGGATCTGGCCACCGCTCGCGCGTTGATGGCGAGCGACTACCCTTCGACGACGACCTTCACCACGCGCCCGCCGTCCCGCACCGTGCGAAGGCCCGGCACCTCGCGCACGACCTCTCGCCGCACGTGGCACAACCCGCCGTCCATGTAGGGACGACCGGGAAACTCAAGAGCGACGTAGTCCGCGGCGAAGCGCGGTGAGAGGTGAAAGCCGGTGCGTCCGGCGGCGAACTGCGTCGTGCTGCCAAACACAAAGGTCGGTCGCCGCTGCTCAAACAAGTAGCGCTCGACGAACGCGCGGTCGTCCATGTGCTGCGCCAGCGCGCGGTTGCAGAGGCCGCCGAGGTCGACGAGCTCGAGGCGCGCTGCCCACGTGGTGCCGCCGGCATCGTGCGTCGCCACGGTGGGGCGTTCGACGCCCAGGCGCTGTGCCAGCGTGGCGAACTCGTGGCCGATCGCCGAAACCGTCGCCAGCGGTGTCGTCGGTGCGGCGACGAAACGCACGAGCGAGACCGTCGTGCACAGGGCGAGCGCGGCGCTGGCGACGAGGGCCACGAGCCCGGCCCGAGCGACGCCGACCCGCATCTGCAGCTCGGCGTGGGCGTACGCCGTGGCGATGGCGGCGAGTGGCAGGACCGGCGCGACAAATCGCGATTCGTCCATCCAATCGCCGCCGACGAGGATCACGAACGCGAGCTGGCCGAGCCCCAGCGCCGCTACCGCGCGCATGGCGAGCGGCAGCTGCCGCGCGGTCGCGCCGAGGAGGAGCAGCGGCACGAGCACCAGCGTCCCCGATGCGGACGCCCAATCCAGCAGGTAACGCCAGCCAGAGCCGAACGGGTTGAAGAGCCGCAACGTCGTGGTGCCTTGGGCTTTGGCGTAGTACGGGTTGGGCAGGGGATCGCCGAAGTAGAGGAGCCGAAACGCGAGCAGGGCGGCGGCGGCCGCGCACGCCGGCGCCACCGTCCAGCCGATGCGGCGCCAGGTCACGGTGGCCTCGCGCCGCCGCGCCAAGACCAGCGCGACCGTCAGTGCTCCGACCAGCAGTGGCGCCTCGGGGCGGGTCAGCGTGAGAAGCGCGAGGCTGAGCCCGCCGACGATGTGCCAGCGGCGCCAGAGCAACGGCGCGGTGGCGGTCGCCGTGATCAAGAACGCCTGCAGCGCGTGCTCGAGCCCGGCGTTGAGCCACACGGCGAGGGGCGCGCCGAGCGCCACAGTCCCGGTCAGCACCATGGCCTCGGGCGAGGCGTGCCGGCCGAGCAGCTTCAGCGCCGCGCGCGTCACGAGCAGGAGCGTCAGGCCGGCCAGGATCTGGCTCGCGACCACCGCGGTGCCGGCGAGCTCGAGCCCGGCGGCACTTGCAGCCGCCAGAAGCAGCATCCATGAGGTGGGCGAGTAGCCTTCCTCGGGGGGCAGCGCCGGATGCGCCACGAGGCCATGGCCGTGAGCGAGGTTCTCGGCGTAGGCGAAGGTGATCGCGGCGTCGTCGACGAGCCAGCCCTGCAGCGGCCGTGCGAACGCCAGGAAGGCGCACCACAACAGCCCGCCGGCGAGCAGCGCGCCGAGACGCCCCTGCGCGCGGGGGCCCGCGCCCATCAGCAACCCGAGCAGCGCCAGGGCGGCCGCGGCGCCCCAGAGGCTCGCCGCGACCGTGCTGGCCGCGGCCGCAAAGGTCGGCGGCGCGATGCCGGCGTCGCCGCGAAAGCGCGGGGCCAGCAGGTCGGGGCGGAACGCCGACACCGCGATCAGGCTGGCGACGGCGACCAGCGCCACGACCCGGGCGCACCGCAGGAGCGGTGCGGCGGCGCGGTCGTCGGCTAGTGGCGGAGGCGGCATCGGCCTGAATCACACCACTAGCGGGGACGTTGCTGCCAGCGGCACCTGCGATTTCGCCGGAGCGTCAGGAGCGGGCGCGGTAGAACCGCAGCAGAAAGCGCACCTCACCCTCGATCTGTAGCTTGTGGGGGCGGGTCGGGGGAATGACCACGGCGCCGGGCCCCGTCACGGTCACGGGCCGCGGCGCGTCGTTCGTGACATCGACGAACGTCAGCTGCCCGTCGAGGACCTCGAGGACGGCCCATTGGCCGGGCCCAGTTTGATGCTCCGCCAGGAGCGCGTCGGGGACCGATGCCGCGGTGAATTCGGCCGATGTGTGAGTCGCCTCAACGTCTTCGGGCAGCGAGGGCTCCGGCTGCGGTCCGGCGGGGTCTTGGCTGCTCATGGCCGCAATACATGTAATCCCCAAGGCAGTTCCCGGCTCCAAAAAAAGTGGTGTTGGGATACCTGTTCTTGGGTCGGCGGCTTAGTGAATGCCCCAGATTGCGGCCGGGATGCGTCGTGGTGGGTGGGGCCTGCACCAGCACACGCTGGCGACCATTCAGGGCATCGCCGAGGCCTACGACATCTCGCGGAACCACGTGATCAAGGTGGTGCATCGGTTGGCGCAACACGGCTTTCTCAAGACCTACCGTGGCCGCGGCGGCGGCCTGGAGCTGGCGCGGGTACCCGAGCGGATCCGTGTGGGCGAGGTCGTGCGCGCGGTGGAGGCGATGACGTTGGTCGAGTGTTTCGAAGCGCCCAGCAGTCGGTGTCGCATTGTCGCGGCTTGTGAGCTCAAGGGCGCGTTGCTGCGGGCCCGGGAGGCCTTTCTCGGGACGCTCGACGACGACACGTTGGCGGATCTCCTCGGGCCGGAGCGGAAGCTGGGCCGCGCGCTCGGCGTGACCGCCGGGGACTGACGCGCCCGTGGGGGCGCGGGCCGTTTTTGCGAATCCTGCCCCCGTCCGGCGCACTGCGGGGCTCTCATGGTCGTGGCAGCGCAAGCGTTCCGACCGCGCCCCGACGAAGCCTCGTTCGCAGGGCTAGTTCGACAGCACCAGGCGTGGGTGTGGCGTTACCTGCGCTGCCTCGGCTGCGACCCCGGCCTGGCCGACGACCTCACGCAGGACACGTTCGTCGCGTTCTATCGTCGGCGCGGCGTGCCCGTCGGGCCGGCGGCGACGCGCACCTACCTCCGCAAGGTCGCGCGGAGCCAGCTCGCCAAGGCCCGGCGGCGCTGGGCGCATCGCATCGAGGAGGTGGACGCGGTGTTGGCCGAGCGGGCGTTCGAGGCGTTCACGCGGGGCGGCGACGGCAGTGAGTTCGTCGACGCCCTGCGGCATTGCTTGGCGCGCCTGGACGCGCGTAGCCAGCAGGCACTGGCGCTCCGCTACGGCGATCGGCTTTCGCGTCGCGAGGTCGGCGACCGCCTCGGCGTGTCCGACGAAGGTGCCAAGAGCCTGCTGGCGCGCGGCATTGCCCGGTTGCGGGGGTGCGTCGAACGGAGGTTGGCGTGATTGGATCGCGCGAGGGTGATCGTGCTGTCGAGCGGGCGCTCGACGAGATTCTGCACCGGGGTCCGCCGGATGTGTCGTTCCGCGTTCTGCAGGAGCTGCGCCTGGCGTGCGGCCCGCAGAAGATCGTCCGCGGCACCGCGTGGCGTCCGCCGCGCGGCGGCTTCTGGCTCGGCTTCTGGGTTGCCGTTGCCGGTTTGGCCATGGGTTGGCTTGCCCTCGGGCGCGCCCCGCGCCCGGCCGCGCCGGCGCTCGAAGTGCGCGTGGCGCGGGGCGCTTTGACCTGGGGGCGGGTGGCGATGACGGCACCGGTCGGCGCCGATCAGGGCGTGTGGATCGTGCCGCGGCGTGGCGATCGCGTGGCGACGCCTGGGCGCGCGGCCCTCGAACTGGCTGGCTTCGGGCGGCTGGCGCTCGCCGCCGGCACCATCATGGAGGTTGAACGGATGAACTACCGAGATCTAGGGATTGGCATTGGCGTGGGCTCGATCACGTTTGCTGTGGTCGCGGGAGCCGTGTCCTACGGCGCGGGCAGCGGCGGGGCGGCACCGGCGACGGCGCAGGCCGGCGAGACGCTCGAAGTCGTCCGCCAGCGGCCGGCCGGCGCGATCTCCGCCGAGCTCGCCGCGCTCGAGCGGGACTTGGCCGAGGCGCACGAGACGATTCAGGGGCTGCAGGCGCGCGAGCCGCGCCAGGCGGTGGCATCAGAGGCCATGCCACGCTCGGAGCCACTCGCCGACGCGGCGCTGGCGGCAGCGGCCGCGGCGCCCGGCGAGTCTGAGTCGGCGCTGATCGAGGTGGCGCCGGAGTTTGCGGCGGCGCTCGGTGGCGTCGACTTCCGTGCCCTCGGCGAGCACACCGTGGCGCTGCAAGAGGCCCTCCTTCTGCACGCCGAGCACCTGGCGCGAGGCGAGGAGATCCCGCTCTCCTTGGAAGGCCGCATCCGCGCGCTGAACGGTCAGATGGCGGTCGCCATCGGCGACGTCGACTTCGACGCGATCCCCGGTTCCTCGGGGGCGGCCAAGCTGCTGCATCCCGCGAGTGCCGTCAACGTCCTCAAGACCATGCTCGATGTCAGCGAGCGACCGTTGGACGAGGCGCAGCGGCGCGAGCTGCGCGACGTCGGGTTGCGCTTTAGCGCCGAGGATACGCGCCGGCGCCAATCCTACGGCGACGACGTGGCGGCGATCGTTCGCTATCAAGATGAGCTGGCGCTGCGCGAGCGGTTCATCGCGGCGACCGATGCTCTACTCACCAGCGACCAGCAGGCGGCGCTGCGCGCGGGTGCGCACGCCGATCGCACCGACAGCCAGATCTGGTCGGCAGCCTCGTCGTGGCGCAAGTGGGCGCGGGTTGCGGCCGCGCCGGATCGTCAGGCCTTGGGGCGGCAGGTGACCGAGCAGCTGGGGAGCTCGCTTGGACTCGATGAGCAGGGCCAGTTCGCGCTTTCCGGCGCCGTTCGGCGGTGGGCTGAGGCCTACCCCGACGCGTGGTGGGATAAGCCGATGAGCGGTTTTGATCGCAACAATCGCTACGAGACGGCCCGGGTGCGGGATGCGGTGCAGCGGCAGATCGAGCTCGTGCGGGACATCGTCCGCACGGTCCCGATGGACGTCGCGAGCCGGCGCCGCCTGCTCGGGCTGCGCGAGTTCGTGCTGCCGTTTCAGGGGTAGTGGCTCGGCCGGGCCTCCGACGGGCTCGCCCGCCGGCCAATCGGCAACAAGCGCTGTTCGGCGCCGAGTTGGTCCCTACGATGGCGTCTGCCGCGATGTGCCCCGGTCGCGCGCAGAGACCCATCATGCAACGTATCTTCCTCTCGTTGTTCTTCGCCGGGATTGTGGCCCCGCACGGGTTCGCTCAGCCCGGCGCGAATCCACAGGTCGACGCCAAGCTCTTCGACCTTTTCAACCCGGTCATGTCGGGCCGAGCCGGGGACTTCCCCGTCGGCCGCAACGGCCTGACTGTAGGGGTGAGGATCTGCAACACCGGCACGGTGAACATCGGCTGGTCGGCAGCGATGAACCCCGATCACCCGATGTACGCGTTCCTCGTGGCCCGCGAGAACAACGGTCGGTTCGAGCAGATCTCCGATCGGTCGTTCCTCAAGCACGCGTTCTTGTCGATCAACGGTAGTCGCTGCGGCACGTGCACCACGAGCGGCGGCTCCCGGCTGGGACCCAACTGCTCGGACACCTACAGCAGCGGCACCAACGCCAACCGCTTTCACCTGGGGCCAGCCGACGAGGTCGACCCGTGGCTCGGCGTTTGGGACGTGGTCGGTTCGCACTTCGACCGCGGCGAGCCCGACGTGGGGCCGCCGCAAAACGCCGACGGGCTGCGCAGTCTGACCCGCTCGCAAGTGGGTGCCATGAACTCGGTCACCCACAAGATCGAGGTCGACGACGCCGACTTGAACGTCGCCGGCGCGCGCTACTTCTTTGGCGCCTACGTCGTCATCATCGACGAGCCCGAGGCGGTCCGTGAGGACAACTTGATCGCCCGGGAGTTCGCCCCGGCGTTTAGCGGCGGCCGCTGGACGTTCCCCGCGGTGACGCCGCCGGTCAACGGCTCGGTCCTGCAGCACTGGAGTGGCGTCACCCTGAATTCGGCGACCAACGGCGCCGACGAGGGCCGCTTCTACGTCGGCGTCGTAGTGACCGGCCCCGACGCACGCGGCCTGTGGCACTACGAGTACGCGGTCCACAACCGCGACAACAGCCGCGGTGCTGCGACGCTGCGGATTCCCGTCTGCGACACCGCGCAGGTGCTCAACGTCGAGTTTGGCGACATCGATGCCGACGCCGCCAACGACTGGGCCATGTCGCGCAACTCCGGCGAGCTGGTGTTCCTGGCCGGGGCCGCCAACGCCTTGGAGTGGAACACGATCTACAACTTCGCGTTCGACTCCGACGCGGCGCCGACGGCTGGCTCGGTGGTCCTGGATCAGGCGCGGCCCGGCGCGGGCGCCGGCGACGTCGCGGTCGTCAGCGAAGTGCCTGGCGCAGTGGTCAACCAATACCTCGGCGCCGGTTGCGGCGCGCCAGCGCCGACGCTCGCCGCGGTGGGGACGCCGGCGGCGGCGACCATTCCCAACCCGACGTTCGGCCTGCGCCTCGCCGGATTGCAGTCCGGCGCCGCTGCCGTGCTGTTGCTCGGCGCGCAGGGTGGTGCCTTGCCGCTCGCTGGCGGGAGCGGGTGCGTGCTCTACTTCGGGGCGGCCCCGGATGCCGCCGTCACCTTGCAGGCCGATCCCAGCGGTGCGGCCATGGCCGGCCTGCCGATCCCCGACGATCCGGCGCTAGAAGGTGCGGATGTGTTTGCGCAGGGTGCCGAGGTCTTTGCCGGCGGGCCGGCGTTCCAGCGCTTCAACCTGACCAACGGCATCAAGGTGCGCGTTGGCAGCGCGCTGACCGTCTGTCCGTAGCGCGCGCCGTGGCCCCGCTCGGCGGCGCTGGTCGAGCGGGGGATCACTCCGCGAAGCGGATCCAGGACACGCGCTGCTCGATGTCCGGCGTGCCCGTCGGCCAGAACATCACGTTGAGGCCGACCTGGACCGTGGCGGGCAGGTCACCGCGGTCGAAGCCGCGCAGCATGTTCCAGCTCAATGCGCCCGGCGGTCGCCAGTAGCACTGCACGAATGAGCCGCGGCGCGTCATGCGGAGCTCGACGTGCGTATCGGACACCGGGTGCAGGAGGAGATCGCTCGACGAATCGATGGTGTTCTTGTCCTCGACCGCGATCGGGCGCGCGCCGGTCCCGGCGCCGACGGTGAGGTGGACCCAGTCGTGGTCGCCGGGCGGGGCGACGGGGTCACGGACGCACAAGCCGCCGAGGTTGAACGACAGCGGCGGCGGCAGGCTGGGCGCGGTCTCGCGATAGGTCCGCACCTCGGCTTGCACGTCGAAGTCCCCGGTTACCTGGCGGTAGACGAATGGGCCTTCGCCGTCGGCAAACCACGTGAGGGCGGGGCCGCCCTGGGTCACGGTCATCACCAGGTCGCCGCCGTCGAGGCGCCAGTCGAACGCCTGTGGGTGGAGGATGCGCCACTCGGGAGCGAGCGCCGCCCCGTCGAACTCATCGGAGAACGCGGCGATCGTCTCGAAGGCGCCGCCCACCGCGTTGGTGGCGGCAAAGGCGCTGGCGGCGGGTGCCAGCGTGAGGGCCTGCGTGGCTAAGGGGACCAGCGGCAGGCCGGCGGGGATCGGCAACGGCAGCCGCACCGCGCCGGCGGCGTCGACGGGCACGGGTGGTGCGATCGCCAGCGGCGTGAGCACGCCAAGGCAAGGACTGCTCGCGGGCGGGAGACAGACGCCCGGGCCGAGCCCGCCAAAGCCAAACACGAACCACGCGGCCCCGCCAGGTGGCCCGGCGTCGAGGCGGAGCTCGGCGTTCTGGCCCGGGACGAGCGGGCTGCGCGAATGCGTCTGAGCGGCGAGCGGCAAAGCAAGGACACCAAGCACGGCCAGCGCGCGGAGTGGACCGGTCATGGGGCAAGGGTAGCGCGATGACGACCGGGTGTGGCGACGGACGGGGACGGTGGTCCCGGACTTGGGTCAGCGACTTCGCCTACGGCGCGAAGCAGTCCGGGTCGATGTCCAGCTTGTCCTTATCGTTCTCGACGCAGGTGTGCATGTTCCGCAGCTTGGTCGCGAGACCGGTGACGTTGACGGGCTGTGGCAACGGCGCCACCACGCCGGGGCGCGCGGTACTCTCGGAGACGAACAACGCACCGTCGAGGTAGGGGATGCCGAGGGTCGTCCATTCGGTGCTGCCGCCGAGCAGAGCGTCGACCAGTGCCGCCAAGTGGTTCTGGTGCGCCTGCGCGTCGAGCGCCCCGGCGGTGACCAGCGGGTGCGTCATCGTCCAGTGCCCGCGCGTCACCAGGGTGCTGAGCCGCCGCGCCGCGCTGACGGCGGCCAACCGGAGCTGGGCCTCCGCGCGGTCGCGGTCGCGCCGGCCCTCTAGACCGACGCGACGACGAAGACGTCGGCCGGATGCGGCACGACGCGGCGACCGTTGCGGCGCGACGAGATCAGCTCGAGGTAGCGGTCCACGCCAAGGCGCACCTTGCGCGGCAGGCGTCGGCTATCGAACTGCACGATGAAGTCGCGGAGCGCCTCACCCTTGGCGGAAGCCGGGTCGTCGAGCAACGGCGTGACGTCGACGTGGGCGTCGATGCGGTCGCGCTCGTACGCCCAGTCCCACTCGTCGAGCTGCTCGGCCAAGTCGGCGGCGAACATCGTCTCTTGGTGGTAGCCCTTGGCGTAGAACCGCCCAGACAAGTCGTTCAGTCGACCGCGGGGGCCCTGCACGATCACGAGCTGGCCACCCGGCGCGAGGAGCCGGCGGGCGCGGCGGAGCGCATCGCTGGCGTCGCCCATGTAGTAGAGGCAGTGCACGAAGTGGACCAGGTCGAAGGCCCGCTTCTGGCCACGAGCGTCGACAGGCTCGAACGCGTCGAACGGCACCGGACACACTTCGAGCTGCGCGCCCGGGAGCGCGGCCTCGGCGAAGCGCGCCTCGAACTCCTCGCATTCGACGCGGTTGGGGTCCACGCCGACGTAGCGCAGGTTGTCGGTCCGCTTCGCCAGGGCTTTGGCGATGGCAACGTCGGCGACGCCGCTGCCGCAACCCACGCTGAGCACGCGGTACGGCGCCGACTTGGACGCCGGCGCGACGTGCTCACCGAACCACTCGATGACGCGGCCCTGCTGATCGGAGCTGCCTTCGAAGAGCGCATGCGTCTCGAGGAAGCGCGCGTCGCTCATGGGGACGAGCGGATCGACCGCCCTGAGCTCGCGGTCTAAGTGTGCGAGAGCGGTATCCGCCTCGCTAGTAGAGGTGCTCGAAGGTGATGAAGGCACGATCTTTGTCGGTCCGCTGTGGGCGCGACCGAAGTGACGACCGCACGCAAGATGGGGGGCTCCGGCGGAGAGCAGGCCCTCCAAACCTGCATGATCGCCGATGCGCCCGTGAGATGCCAGGAGGAAGGCGGATCGCCCGGTTGGCGCCGTCCGGCGAGGCGCCCCGGGACGGTGTCAGAGGGGCGTGAGGGCGGCCAGCAGCGCCTCGCTGGTGCATACGCGCACGCCGGCCGTGGCCGCGAGATCGGCCAGAGCCAGCTCGTGGACGTCGTCGGCGCACCAGGTGCGGCCGCGCCGATCGGTGAGGCCCACGGTGGCCGTCCCGTCGCCGAGGACGATGATCTCAAAGCCGAGATCGGCGCCGGCGTGGACGGTGGTGGCGACGCAGCGGTTGGTCATGAAGCCGCCCACCACGAGGGTCTGGAGCCCGCCCTGCCGCAGCCGCGTGGCCAGATCGGTCCCGCTGAAGGCGCCGCCGGCGCTCTTGTGCACGACCTGGTCGCTTGCATGCGGCGCCAGCTCGGGGTGAAAGTCGTGCCCGGGTTGGCCGGGTGCGTAGGGGGAGTGCGGGTCGGTGGAGTCGTCGGCGATCAAGAACGTGGGCCAGCCCGCGGCGCGCCAGTGCTCGCGTACGCGCACGAGGACCGGGATCAGCGCCGGGTTGTTGCGTGGGCCCAGAAAAACTCAGGCCGCACCTTTGAATCTGCCGCTACCTATGCATAGATAGGTGTCAGCATGCCCGCCGATACCGCCACCCTGCTCCTCGATCGAGCCCAGACGCTGATCCAGACCCGGGGCTACAACGCCTTCAGCTACAAGGATCTCGCCGCGGCGGTGGGCATTCGCACGGCGAGCATCCACTACCACTTCCCGGCCAAGGCCGACCTCGGCCTGGCGCTGATGGCGCGGTATCACGCCGCGCTCGAAGATGCGCTCGCCGAGATCGATCACCGCGGCCGCAGCCAGCTGGCGCGGCTCAAGGCGTTCATCGGGCTCTACCGCGACACTGAGGCGCGCGGCGCCGTGTGTCTGTGCGGCTCGCTGGCGAGCGACCGCGAGACGCTGCCCGCGCCGCTGCAGGCGGCGATCGCCGACTACCTCACGCGCAGTGAGCGGTGGGTCGCGGCGCGGTTGGCCGAAGGCGTCCGGGCCGGCGAGTTCGCGGTGGCGGGGCGCAGCGCGGACGCCGCGGCGAGCCTCGTCGCCGGGCTCCAGGGCGGCCTGATTCTGGCGCGCGCCCACGGTGCTGGCGCCCACGGTGCTGGCGCCCAGGGTACTGGCGCCCGCGGTACTGGCGCGCACGTCGTCGATCGCGTGCAGCGGTCGTTCTTGGCGCTGTTGCATTCGGCCTAGGCCTCGCGGCTCGCAGCGTGACCTCTGTTTTCTCTCTTTGACCTACCAATCAGTAGATAGATCTCGAAAGGCTCTGACCATGACTCAGCCAAGCAAATCCGAATTCGCCCTCATCATCGGCGGCTCTTCCGGCATGGGGCGTGCTGCCGCCGAGCGCCTGCTGCGTCGCGGCGTTGCCGTGCACCTCGTCGCCCGCGGCGCGGATCGCCTCGAGCGAGCCAAGACCGAGCTCGCTTCGCTCGGCGAGGTGCGCACGACGTCGGTCGATCTCGACGACGAGGCCGCGGTCGACGCCTTCATCCGCGAGCTTGGCGCGTCGTCTGATCACGTCCGCTATCTAGTCAACGCGGCGGGCTACTTCAGCCCCAAGCCGTTCGTCGAGCACACCAAGGCGGACTACGACCGCTATCACGGCTTCAACCGCGCCACGTTCTTCATCACGCAAGCCGTCGCGCAGAACATGCGCGCGCATGGCGGTGGCGCCATGGTGAACATCGGTTCGATGTGGGCGAAGCAGGCGATCAAGGCCACGCCGTCCTCCGCCTACTCGATGGCCAAGGCTGGCCTCCACGCGCTGACCCAGCACCTGGCGATGGAGCTCGCCGCGGACGGCATCCGCGTCAACGCGGTGGCGCCGGCGGTGGTCCTGACGCCGATCTACGGCGCGTTCATCGAGCCCTCGCAGATCGAGACACAGCTGCAGGGCTTCAACGACTTTCACCCGATTGGCCGGATCGGCACGGTCGACGACGTGGCCGCGACCATCGATCACCTGTTGTCCGATCAGGCCGCTTGGGTGACCGGCGCGGTGTGGGACGTGGACGGCGGTGTCATGGCGGGCCGCAACTAGCCCTAGGCCCCGCCGCGGGCCAATCGCCAATGTGGGCGGGCCTTGGTGACGCCCGACCCGGGGCTACGCTGGCGCCATGGGTCGCCTCCGCTCGCTCCTCGTCGCCGCCGTCACTGTCGCCGGTGTTGCGCCCGCGCAACCGGCGACCTTCCAGCACACCGTCAGCTTGGGCGGCACGTCGTATCTCGTCGACTTCGCGCTGCACTCGGCGCGTGGTCCGAACTTCGCCGTGCCCGTGCAGCAAGCGGATGGCACGTTCGCGATGCACGCTGCCGGGCCGGTGCGCACGTACATCGGCGCCATCGCGGCGCTGCCGGGGGCGATGGCCTCGGCACTGCGGCGCGCCGACGGCGCGATCTACTATCACGTGCTGTTCGCGGACGGGGCGGAGTGGATCAACAACGGCGGCGCCACGACGCTGCGCGCGGATGCGAGCTGGACGCCCAACTATCCCTCGTTCGTCACCGGATCGGGTGGCGCGGGTGGAGAGGTTTGGGCCGCGGAGATCGGCGTCGACCTGCCCTACAGCCAGTTCCAAGTCGACGGCGACGTCGCCGCGGCGCTCGAGATGATCGAGCACTCCGTGAACACCGTGAACCTGCTCTACCTACGCGACACCAGTATTCTGCACCGGCTGGGCCGGGTCGTGATTCGAGCCGACGCGGTGCGCGACCCCTATGCGGGGATGACCACCACCAGCGCTCTGCTCGGCGAGATCAGCAATCAGTGGAACAGCGTGCTGCCGGCGAGCACGCACGACGCCGCGCTGGTGGCAACCTCGGCGACCGGCGGCGGGTTGGCCGCGGTGGGCGTGATCGGCAGCCCGGGTTACTCCTCGAACGGCGCGACGGTCGAAGGTGATTTTACGATCGTGTGGCGCCACGAAGTGGGCCACAACTGGTCGCTCGGCCACTTCGACGGCGGCACGCCGGAAGGCGCGACGATCAACTCGGGGAACGCGATGTCACGACTGTCCGGTCCAGAGCAGGCGTTGGCGCTTGCGCACCGCGCCGCGCGGACCGCATCGCTCGACCGTCTCGGGCCGTATCCCGTCGCGATCCCGCCCCGGGCTAGCCTGGACCGTGCCGCATTCCTGCCGCAGAGCGGCGCGCGACCGTTGGACGTGCTCGACAACGACCACGATGCGAACGGCGAGCCCGTGCGCATCGCGGCGTTCGATGCGGCGACGCGTTTGGGCGGGGTGGTGGCGTTGTCGGCGGGCACGGGCCCCGGGGGGCGGGACCAGCTGCTCTACACGCCGCCGGCCGGCTTGGTGGCGGCGCCGGATCACTTCAGCTACTGCATCGCCGACGCCGCGGGGCGCGAGGGGCTCGGCCACGTGATCACCAAGCTGACGTCGGACGAGGAGCTGCTGGTGCATTTGCCGCTCGACGAGGGCGGCGGCTCGGTCGCCAACGACTCGTCGGCCTACGCCCGGCACGCCGACCTCGAGAACGGCCCGGCGTGGGGAGCGGGGCGGCGCGGTGGCGGCGTGGTCTTCGACGGCGTGGACGACCGCCTCGTGGCCGAGGCGCTCGACCGGGCGACCGACGAGTTCACCATCACGGGCTGGATTCGACGCAGTGGCGCGCAAGCGCCGTGGGCCGGGCTGGTGTTCTGTCGCGGTGGCGCCACGACCGCGGGGCTCAACTTCGGCACGAACAACGAGCTGCGCTACCACTGGGGTGGCGGCAAGTGGCCGTGGAGCTCGGGTCTGGTCGTCCCCGACCAAGCGTGGGCTTTCGTGGCGCTCGTGGTCACGCCGACTGGCGCGACGATCTACCTCGACGCGGGCGAGGGGCTGATCAGCGCCACCAACCCGGGGACGCACGCGGTCGAGCCGTTCGACGCGGAAGTTAGGATCGGCAACGACCCGAACAGCGGGGCCCGCACGTTCCGCGGCTCGATGGACGATCTGCGCATCTACGCGCGGGCGCTGTCGAGCGCCGAGATCGCCGCCGCGGCCGCTGGTTCGGGGAGTGCCGGCAACCCGAGCCCGGCGCACCTCGGCGCGCCGCGCGCGTCGGTGCTCACGCTGGACTGGGACTCGGCGTCCGCGACCGTGGACCATCGGCTGTACTTCTCGCGCAGCTACGGCGACGTCCGCGGTCGCCTCGCCGCGGCCGATCAGGGCACCAACCCGCCCAGCTCTTGGACCACGCCGGGGCTCGGCGTCGGCAGTTGGTTTTGGGCAGTCGATAGCTTCGACGGGACGAGCTGGACGGCCGGGCCGGTGTGGGGCTTTGACGTCCTGCCGGGCCCCATTGCACCGTTCGCGCAGGCCTACGGCGTCGGGTGCCCCGGTTCGTCTGGCGCGGTGCCGCGGATCGGGGTGGTCGGCGCGCCGTTGCTCACCAGTGGCACCTTCGCGATCGAGGTGGCGGGCGCGGCGCCGGCGGCCCCGGCCGTGCTCCTGCTGGCGTCGAGTCCGGACCGAATCGCGCTCAGCGGTTGCCGGCTGCTGCTCGGGCTGCCGGTCGCGGCCACGCCACCGGTCCTCACCGACGCCGCGGGCCGCGGTGCCACGCCGTTGCCGTTGCCGTTCTTGCCGGCCTTGCTCGGGGCGCCGTTGTTCGGCCAGCACGCGATCGTCGATGCGGGTGGCGCGCTGTTCGGCACCGCTGCGTTGAGCGCGGGTATGCACCTGACTCTTGGGTTCTGACGGTTCGGGGCGGCGCGCGGGGCTACGCTGAGTCCGTGCACACGCCGCTCGAGGACGTGACGCTGCGCACCGGCGAGACGGTGTCGGCGAGCGTGATCCGTGGCCCCGACTTGGCATGGGCCGACCGGCTGGAGGCATTGCTCCAGCACAAGCCACCGTTTTGGGCGCGGCAGAACCACGCCGTCGCCCGCCGGGAGCTCGGGCTCGACGCACACTTCTATGTGCTGCATCGCGCCGGTGTGCCATTCGCGCACGTCCTGACCACGGAGGTGAAGGGCACCGGCCTGCTGGGCCACGTGTTCACGGCCGAGGTCGATCGCCGGCAGGGCGCGGCGCGCCTGCTGATGCAGCGACAGCTGGCGCACTTTCGGCAACGCGGCGGCCGGGCGTTGTTCTTGCGCACGGGCTTCGAGGGGCCGCCCTACCGGCTCTACGCCGCGTTTGGCTTCGCCGGGCTCGAGCCAAAGTCCGGGGTGATGGCGCTCTACGCCGACGATGCCGTCGCGCACGCGCGAGATTGGTTTGCGCCAGGCCCAGTCGAGATCGTCGCGCCGGCATGGCCGCACTGGCCGGCGTCGGCACCGCTGTTCGTCGCCGACACGCCGGGGATCGCCCGCTGCGTGGCGCGCGGCTTGCTCGGCCGCGCGATCACGGAGGGGCCGTTCTTGGCGCTGCTGCAAGAGCACGAAGACCGCGAGGCGCGCGGCGCGGCTCCGCGCGCCCGCGTCGCCGTGCAGACGGCGACGGGTGCCGTCGTTGGGCTGGCGCAGGCCGCTCCGGACCCGCAATGGCCCGGTGCGTGCATCGTCGACGTGCACGTGCACCCGGCGTTTGCGGCGGTCGGCGCCGAGTTGTTGGACGGCTTGCACCTCCCGGAGGCCGAGCGCGACGTGGCGTACGCGGACGTCGGCTGGGAGTGGAAGGAAGGGGTGCTCACCGCCGCGGGTTTTCGCCGTGTGGCGGTGCTGACCGCATGGGCCGCTAAGGACGCGGCGCGCACGGGGTTCGTGGACGTCGGCGTCTGGGAGCGGCGACGCCTTTCTTGATGGGGGCGACAGAATGGCTGCTGGCAAACACCCGGCGCGGGCGGATCTCGGGGGCGAGCTCCTGCTGGACCATCTGGACCGGGCCTACCGCGGCCCGTCGTGGCACGGGACCTCACTGCGCGGGACATTGCGCGGCGTTGGTGCCGAGCGTGCGCTGTGGCGCCCGGCGGCCAAGCGCAACTCGATCTGGCAGTTGGTCCTGCACGCTGCCTACTGGAAATACACCGTCCGCCGTCGGCTGACCGGCGCGGCGCGCGCCGCGTTCCCCCGCGGGCCAGCCGACTTCCCGGCGCTGCCGTCGCCGACCAATGCGGCCGCGTGGAAAGACGACATCGCGTTGCTCGATGACCAGCACGCGCAGCTGCGCACCGCGGTCGCCGAGGTCGACCCCGCGTGGCTAGGGCGCAAGTCGGGCTCGTGGCGCGGCATCGACTACGTCCTCGGCGCCGCGTCGCACGACCTCTACCACGCGGGCCAGATCAACTTGCTGAAGCGGTTGCAGGGCGCCCGCGGCGGATGATCAGTTCAGATCGATGCAGCCGATGCGCGTGCCGTCGGTGTCGTGGATCACGATCGAGGCGGCCTCCGGGCGCGAGATCTGCAGGTCGATCACTTGCGCTTGCGCCCGACCGCGCGCATCCGTGGTGAAGTCGAGCCACAGCTCGTTGGCTTGGATCGTCGCCGCGATCGTTGGGTCGATCTTGTAGTGGCCGCCGCCGCCCTGCGAGCACGGCCGGTCGTGCACGTGGCAGGCGTAGCTGGTGAGCGGCGCGAGGCCCGTGACCCATAGCCGCACGACGGTTCGCCCGGTGCTCCGGCGTGACATCTCGGCGCGGGACCGCAGCCGGTCAAAGCCGCGGTCCAGGCCCGCGGCGGTGACAATGACCGAGCCGCGCGTGATGTAAGGGCCGGTCTCGCCACCCGCGAAATCGGCGCAGGCGATCTTGGTGCCGTCGGGAGCGTGGATCACCACGGACTGGGCCTCGGGTCGCCCGTCGTGGCTGACGACGGCCATGCCGCGGCCGACCCCGGCACTGTCGGTCGTGAAGGCCGGCCAGATCTCATTGCTCGCAACCGTGCCGGCCACGGTCGGATCGATCTTGTAGTGGCCGCCGCCTTCGTTGATCCCACAGGGTAGGGCGTGCACGTGCGCGCCGTAGGCGGTCATTGGCGTGAGGCCATCGACGCGGACGGTGACGTAGGTCGTGCCGTGCGAGCGTACCATCTGCGCGTCGCCGTCGATCGTGTAGCCCATGGCGGTGCCACCCGGGAGCGTCGTGAACGAGCCGCGGACGAGGTCCGTGCCGACCGGGCGGCGTTCGGCTAGGTCGGCGCAAGCGATGCGGGCGCCGTCGGTGTCGTGCACGACGATGGACTGGGCCTCGGGCCGGGCGATGTGTGCTGCCGAGTCGAAGCCAAAGCCCTCGCCGTTCATGTTGGTTGTGAAGGCGGGCCAGATCTCGTTGGCGCGCACGGTTCCCGCGACGTTGGGATCGATCTTGTAGTGGGCGCCACCGGCGTTGACGTCGCACGGCAGGTCGTGAACGTGCACCCCGTACGCCGTCGCCGGCATCAGCCCTTGCACAAACGTGTAGGCTTCCGTGGCACCGCTGGCACGGCGGATCAGAAGAGCCCGGCCGGTGATGTCGAAGCCGCGCGCGATCCCCGTCGCGGTTGGGGTGAAAGTGCCCGCCGCGATGGCGTCCTGGGCGGGGAGGGCGCCGGCACTCAGGAGGCCGGCGAGAAGCAAGGCGTGGTAGTTCTGCATTGGGGTGTCCGATGGTGGTTGCAGCCAGGCGATGGCTGCGTCGGTTCACCCCGCGGAGTGCAATGCCGGCGCCGGCGTGACGAGAATTCGGCTGGTTTCTGCGCCCGGAAGCGGAGACTCGGAAAGCAGACGCCCGGCCGCCGGCGCGCTACTCGATCCGCATCGCCAGGCCGCCCGGGATCGACACGGTGCCCACCGTGGCGTTGGCATCCGTGCCCTCGACCACCAGCCAGCTGCGGCTCACCGGCTCCGGAGTGCATCCAACGGTGATCGTGCGGTAGTTGCTGGAGAAAACCCCGGCTGGATTGTCCGGCGAAGGCGTTGTGGTGCCAAAGTCCTGCACGTAGAGCAGGGCGCCGCACAGCTCGGGCCCGCGTGGGATCGGAATGGCGGTCGGGCCCCGCACTTCGCCGCCCGGCGACGCCATCATGCCCTGCGCGACGACGCCGGTGCCGGCATCGAGATACATCCAGCACTGCGGCGTGCCGAAGATCTCGAACTCGTGGTCGAGGAGACCGGTCGTGTACATCGTGCAGACTGACGCGCCGGATGGGTAGCAACCGCCGTAGGTCGAGAACGACCCGCCCGGCACGTAGTCGCCGACGGTGCTGAGCTGTGGTCCCTGGGCTGCACCCATGACGCACGCCTCACCCTCGGCGATCGACTCGCCGGGCTCGAGGCCGTCGCGGTCGCGACACGAGTCGAGGCGCGCCGCGAGCTCACGGTTGTGGTTGCCCTCGACGCGTAGCTCGACGACCAGCGACGCCCCGGCGGGCACTACGAGATCCACTGGCTCTGCGAGCACGAAACGCAGGTTGCCCGTCGTGCCGCCCCAAGGCTGGGCTGTCTCGCAGACTTGCCCGTCGGATTCGAGGACGAGCCCCCGGACGTCGCACACGGTACGCAGCGGCGCGGACAGGTTGCGCGCGAAGACCGAGCCCGTTTGGTCCACCGTGACGTCGCTCACGCCAACGCCGATGCGCAGCCGGTCCACGGTAAATGGGGCCGCGGTGGTGCCGCCGCTCGGGCCGTCATAGCGGAGCGATAGCGCGGTGATATACACCGGGGTCGCCTCGCCGCCCGGCGGCGCCAGCTGATAGTGCTGCTGCAGGCGAGCGTTCTCGGTCATGAACGGCATCTCCGTCGCGGCGTCGAGGTCGAACTCGTCTGCCGTGACCGGTGCTGGAAGAGACCGCTGCCCCGCCGCCGACAGCGCGAGGAGCGCGACCGTGGTGGGGAGCAGCACGCGGTGGGTCAAACACTGCATGGGAAGGGGGGGAGTTTAGCAACCGCGCGCGCTCATGCGCCCAGCCAGGCGGACGAGCGCGCGTCGCAGGAGGGTTCGGGAGGCTTCGACCGAGCAACCCATGATCGATGCAACCTGTTCGTGTTGCAGCCCGGCGATCTTCACGAGCGTGATGGCCTCGCGTTCGCGCTCGTCGAGGTCGGCAAACGCCGCTTCCATGGTGGCGACCTGCTCCCGGGCGCTGGCGTCTTGGCTGGGCGTCACGCACGCGGCGTAGCAGTCGGCGATACGCTGAAGATCGGCGTCTTCTTCGTGATTGGGCGAGCGCTTTTGCGAGCTGTGGTGCCGCGCCTTCTGTGAGATCTTGTGCAGGGCCGCTGTATAGAGCCAGCCGCGAAACGCGGCGTCGTCCGCAAACGACAGGCCGCGACGGGTCGCGAGCAACTCGAGGCAGACCGACTGGACGAGGTCCGACGTCGATTCGCGCGCGGCGAGCGCTTTGCCCATGCGCAGCCGCACGAACGCCCGGAGCCCCGGCAGGTGCCGTTCCAACAGGCCGGTCAGCTCTTCGTTCGAGGCGCTCATGGTTGGCCTCCGGGAGCGTCGGGATCGGGGCTCTGACCGCCGCTGGTACGGCCCGCAAAGCGGGCGTGCTCGCGCGAGAGTGCGGCGTTGGCACGCAGATACTCCAGCAGCGCGCAGTAGTCGCGATGGGCGTCGGCGTCGTTCGGCTTGAGGGCGACCACGCGGGCGTACGCCTCGGCGGCGCCCGGTGCGTCGCCGGCGGCCGCGCGGGCGCGGGCCAGACCCTGCCAGGCCGGGGGGTGGTGCGCGCGCAACGTCGTCAGCGTCGAGAAGGCCCGCACCGCGGCCTTGTGATTGCCCAAGCGGTCGTGCAGGACGCCAAGGTTGTGCCACGCCTCCGCGTAGTCCGGCGCGATCTCGACCGCGCGGGCCAACGGCTCGAGGGCCGCGGCCGGGTCGCGCTGGGCGAGCACGACACCGAGGTTGTAGAACGCGCCGGGCCGTGTGTTGGGGAGGCTCGTGGCGCGGCGCAGCGTGACCTCCGCGGCGTCCAGGTCACCGGCGTGGAGCTGGGCCACGCCGAGCTGCAACCAGGCGGCGACGTTCGTCGGCGCCTGTTCGGTGGCCGCGCGCAAGACCCGCAGCGCTTCGTCGCGGCCGTCGGGCCCGGTGAGGAGCAGCGCCGCGCCGAGTTGGGCCCGGGCCCGCTCCAGCGTTGGCTCGAGCTCCAGCGCGCGGCGCAAGTGGGCGACGGCGCGCGCCGCATCGACCTCGAGTGCCGCATACCCGGCCCAGTAGGCTGCCATTGCCGACCGCGGCCACAAGGCTCGAAGCTGGCGAGCGGCCGCGGCGGCGGTCTCCGTATCGCCGGCCAGGGCCGCGGCGCGGGCCAGGCCGCCGTGGTAGCGGGGGCGGGCCACGCGACTCGCAAGCAGCGCCTCGGCGAAGGACCGCTGCGCCGCCCGCGCGGCGTCGCGGTCGCCGCGAGCTTTTTGCGCCAAGCGGGTGGTGCCTGCCACGAAGTGGCGTTCTGCCGCCGTGAGATCCGCCGTGGCGTCGCCGCTCAGCCCGCCCGCGCCCTGGTCGACCAGGTGGCGGCCGACCCGCGCGGGCGCGGACTCCGGCGCGATCTCCAGAGCGCGGTCGAACGACCGGCGCGCGGCGGCGTGATCACCTTCGAACCACGCTAGGAACGCCTGCGACAGCGCGTGCTCGCGGCGCTCGGCCTGGAGCGTGGTGCGACCGCGGGCGAGCGTCTCGCGTTGGGCGAGCCAATAGCCCGCGCCTCCGGCGAGCAGCGCGAGGCAGGCGACGGCCAGCGCCACCACTGCCGCGCGCAGCGGCTCGCGGCGCACGTAGCGCTGGAGCCGTCGCCACGGCGTGAGGAGCTCGGCTTGAATCGGCCGCCCTTCCAAGAATGCGCGCAGCTCGGCGGCTAGCGCGGCGGCGCCGGCGTAGCGCCGGTCGGCGCGCTTCTCGAGGCACTTGTTGATGATGGCGACCAGACTGGGGTCGGCGCGCGCGTTGCGCTGGCGCACGTCGACGGGATCGCGCCGCACGATGCGGTGGACGGTGGCCCCGGCGGTGGCCGATTCGAACGCGGGCTCGAGCGCGAGCATTTCGTAGAGCACCGCGCCCACGGCGAAGACGTCGCTGCGCGCATCGACGACGCCCGCTTCGATCTGCTCCGGCGCCATGTAGGACAGCGTGCCGAGCATGGCGCCGGAGCGCGTGAGCGAGCCGTGGTCGCCGAACGACGCCAAGCCAAAATCGAGCAGCTGTACCCGGCCCGCGCTCGACAGCATGACGTTGGACGGTTTGACGTCGCGATGCACCACCGCCTTGGCGTGTGCGTGCGCCAGGGCGTCGACCACCGGCAGCAGCAGGGCGGCCGTGACGGTCGACCAAGACGCGGAGCGGCCGCGGATCAGGCCGGTGACGGCGACGCGATCGCCGCCCGGGATCAGGTCTTCAAACGCGGCGACGAACGCTGCGCCGTCGAGGTTCGCGGCGTCGCGGCCGTCGAACGCTTGGACGATCTCGGCGAGCGACCGTCCCTCGACGAAGTGCATGGCCAGGTAGGGGATGCCGCGCCACGCCCCACTCGCGAACACGGGCACGATGTGCGGGTGATCCAGCTGCGCGACGACCTCGGCCTCGCGCTGCAGCCGTTGCCGCTGGTGCTCAAACAGCGCCAGCTCCGGGCGGAGGAGCTTCAGGGCGACGTCGCGGCCCAGGCTCTCCTGACGGGCACGAAACACGACACCCATCCCGCCCGCGCCGAGTCGCTCACGCAGCGCGAACTCGCCAATGCGCTGCGGGACACTCCATGACCTGGCGGCGGTGTCTGGGTCCTCCAGCAGGCCGAGCGATTCCAGCGCGGCAAGCCGGTGGGTGAGCTCCTCGGCCAGGTCCGGATGCGCTTGGCAATGCGCCTCCAGAGTGGCGGCCTGCTGCGCCGGCGGGACGGCGAGCACCTGGTCGAGGAGCTCGGCGACCGCGTCCCAGGTGGGCTCGTTCGGCGTCGGTGAAGGGCGTGGGGAGGCCATCCTGGAAAGCGTTCTGGCATGCCAAGGGTCGGTCTGCAACCCCTTGTCGAGGAAGCGGATAGCGGCGTTAGATGGCCTCCGAAAATCCTGTCACGCGGCGGGTCTCGTCGCACTGTACGGCTCGTGGGGCCGCGTCGACGGCCGCGCCGCCACGCCGGATCTCGAAAGAGGCCGCCGGGCGCTCGTCGCACCTTCTGCTGCGGCTTGAGAGCGTCGAGAGCACGATCGTAGTCGTGCGCGGTAAGCGATCGCCTGTTTTCGCCGGAGGCCCAGGCGGTCGAGTCGCTGGCGCAGCTCGGCGCGCTCGTCGACCGGCCTTGGGGGGAGGCGGAATCCGCCGCGCCGCGGCGCCAGCCTCAGGTCGTTGGCGCCGGCGGAAACAGCCCCGCCAGCCACTGACTCCACTT
Source organism: Planctomycetota bacterium (assembly GCA_039029375.1). GTDB lineage: Bacteria > Planctomycetota > UBA1135 > UBA1135 > UBA2386 > JBCCGH01. The sequence continues at coordinate 31,563 of JBCCGH010000013.1, read as the reverse complement.
GGGCTCGTGTTCGGCGGCGGCGGCCGCGGCCTGGTCGCCGTAGAAGATGATGCGGAGCGAGAGCAGGGTTTGCCCGCCGAGGTTCATCGCGAACGCGTGCGCCACGCCGGGGTTCGGCTCATCGACGCGCAACAGTAGATCTTCGCGCTGCGCCGCGGCGCCGACTCGCTCGACGTGGGCGGCCAGGGCCGGCGCCCCCGCGGCGGTGCGTCGGTGGTCGCCAGCCGCCGCACCGGAGAAGCCCGTGCTCTCGGCAAAGCGCGACCACGCTTCGGCCGGCGAGAGCTCGGACCTCGCCTGCACCTGGACGGCGGTGCCGTGCTGCCCACTGAAGTGTTGAAGGTACAGGCGCAGGATGCGGAAGAAGCCGGGCCAGCCGCTCTCGAAGCTCTCAAGCTGGTTGTCCCAGTCATCGGTGCTGGCAAACAGACTGTGGACGACGCGGACGGTGCACATCCCGCCGTCGCGCGCTTCGACGATCCACTCGGTGGCGACGGGCGGCGCGCCGGGCCCGAGATCGAGGCTCTCGGCGGCCAAGCGGTGCGGCGGATCCCATTCGGTGATGTCGGAGATGGACTCCATGCCGGGGCCGAAGTTGGCGACGACGCGCACGGGTTTGCCGTTCGCGTCGGTCTCGACCGTCGTTGGCACGAACCACGACGTGACGCCGGGGCCCGTGGCGATGGCGTCCCACGCGGCCTCGGGCGAGCACGGGATATCGACTTCGACCTGCACCGAGCGGTGCCCGGATCCGTCCTTCTTGATGGGCATGAGGTCTCCAGACTAGGAACGAGGTTCTTGCGGTAGGGGATAGGCGCCGACGACCAGGCGATGCGGCCGGCCGCCGGCGGCGGATTCGTCGTGATAGCGCGCCGCCAGCTGGGCGACGGCGGCCGTCAGTTCGTGGCTAAAGGCGGCCCGCTGCTCGGGGCCGGCAAACCGAATCGTGGTGTCGATCGTGAGTGTGGCGAGCCGCTTCTTCGCCTTGGTGGCGCGGCGGCACAGATCGCCGACCTCGCGCACCGCCCGGGCGGCAACGGCGATGAGGTAGCTCGCCGACAGCCGGTCGGCGGCGCGGTCGGGGTCGACGGCCGCGGCACCCAGGGCGCCGGGGGACACGACGTAGGACCCGGCGGTCGCCACGAGCAGGCGCTCGGTCAGGCCACCCCAAGTGCGCCGCTCGGCGACCCGCGCGAGCCCGGCCTTCTCGAGTGCGCGCAGGTGGTAGTTGACCTTTTGGCGCGGCAGGTCGAGCCGCGTCGCCAGCGTTGCGGCGGATGCGGGCTCCGCGAGCTCGGCGAGCAGTCGGCTCCGGATGGGGTCCAGGGCGACCACCGCGGCGGCGGGGTCCTCGATGACGTCCACGTCGAGCATCGCGCCGTGGAGCATGCCCTTGACAAGAATGTTTGTCAAGGGCGGAGGCGCGGGATCAGCGCCCCGCGTCGAGCGCGGGGTGCGTGACGTCGCCGGGGTCGCCGTCAAGCGCGGCGAAGCGCAGCGGGGGCCGCGACAGGCGTTCGTCGGTGGGCGCCCCGCCGGCGAGGAACGCGAGAATCCGCGCCTGCACCTCGGGGTCGGGGAGCAGGTCCTCGTGACCACCGTGCTCGACGACGAGGTGGCCGGCGTTGGGCAATCCCTGGCGGACGCGCTCGGCTTGCTCGGGCGGCGTGTGCGCATCCAGCGTGCCACTCACCAGCAGGGTCGGGACGTCGCTGACGACCGGAGCGCGGAACGCGTCGCCGAGATCGCGCACGCCCAGCGCTTCATCGAGCTCGGGCGAGAACATGCACCGGGCGACGCCGAACGGGCTGCGTGTGCCCTCGTCGCGGATGCGCTGCCACCGCGCCGCCGTGGCGCCCGACGCGCCGCGGACGGCCAACATCATCCCGGGCAGCGCCGCGAACTGGTCGACGCGCTTTTGCAGAAACCACCGCACCAGGCTGGGGTCCCGCTGGCGCAGCGTATGTAGCAGCCGCGGAAACACGGGCAGGTCGTTGGTGTCGCCGAGGTCGGCGAGGAGCAGCAGACGCAGGCCGAACGGGCCGAGTGGCACCTCGACTTCAGCGCCCGAGTGCGGTGCCAGCACGGGCACGGGCAGTGGCTCGCGCGCGAGGTCGGCCACGACTTCGGCGACGAGCGCGGCGAAGTCGGGCATTTGGCTGCCCACAACCGAGTCCTGCGCGATGACCTCGGACAGGTGAGACAAGCTGCGATCGAGGTCGCCCGGGCGCTTCATCATGTCGCCGGTTCCGGCGGTGGCGACAGCGACGAAGCGAGCGATCGTGCCAGGGTGCCGGCGCAGGATGCACAGGCCGAGGTGAGTGCCGTAGCTGTGGCCGAGCGCGTGGACTTGCTCGTAGCCGAGCGCCCGCCGCAGCGCCTCGATGTCGTCGGCCAATGCTTGGGTGTGGTAGCCGCCGATCTCGATGCCTTGGTCGGCGTAGTGGGTCGCGGCCTCGCGGCCGAGCGCGCACATCGCGGCGATGGCGCCGGCGCGGTCGGCGAACAAGCGCGTGGCGTCAAACGATGCGGCGCGGTAGCGCAGGTCGGGTTGGGAGCGTCCAACACCGCGCGGGTCCATGAGCACGACGTCGCCGAGTTCGAGGTAGCGGCGCCAAATGGGGCTGCGAGCGAGGCCGGTGGCGCCGTTCCCCGGGCCGCCGGGCAGGACGATCAGCGGTGGCCCCGGCTCGTCCGTGGTCGCGGTGAGTTGCGCGAACGCGAGCTCGATCGTGCGCGATGCCGGGTTCGATCGATCCTCGCGCACGCGCAGTTTGCCCGTTGCCGCGACGTACTGGCCGCCGCGCACCGGGATCGTCCGGTTCTTGAGCTCCACGATGGGCTCTTGCTGCGCGGCTGCGAGAGCGGTCGGGACGAGCAAGGTGGCGAGGCATAGGGCGCGGATCATGATGGCTCCGGTCGTGGTGAGCGGCGCGGGCGGCGGGAGGGCCGAGCGCCGGTGAGGTAGTGGGTGATGAACCGCGTCAGCTCCTGGTGCAGCTCGGCGAAGGTCATCCCGTGAGTCTTGGCGTGCGGTGCATCCCGGAAGAGCACGGCCTCCCGGCACACCGCCGCCGCCATGAACACCGTGTGGTCCGCGGCGCGCTCGGGATCCGGATGCGTAATCGTGGCGCGATGGGCCAGCAGCGCCTCGCGGAGGAACGACAGCTGCTGCTGGCGGCCGAGTCGGGTCGCGTCGTCGACCTTCTCGGGGCGCAACCGCGCGAACAGGGTCATCGCGCGCAGCAAGTAGCGACGGTGGCGAAAGAGCGTGATGATCTCGCCGGCCACCCACGCCGCTGTCGCGTCGAAGTCCAGCGACGCCCAGGGTCGCGCGGCGCGAGTCCGCGCGGCACGGCCCGCTACCCAGCGGTCGTAGCGTTCATACAGCGCGGGCAGCAGCGCGTCTTTGTCGCGGAATCGGGTGTAGAACGCGCCGACCGAGGTGCCCGCCTCGCGGACCAGCTCGGCCACCGAGATCGACTCGAAGGTCCGGCCCTCGAGCAGCTGCTCGGCCGCGTCGAGGATCTGCTCCAGCGTGCGCTGGCTCCGGGCTTGCTTGGGGCGCCTGAGGGGTGGGTCGGTGGTCATGGCGAGCAAGGGGAGCGTTGCGAGACGGACCCTGGCTATTTCAGAATGACGTTCTGATTCTAGCCGAGCGACCGCGCTGTGGCCCGTTCCCTCGGGCGGCTCGCCGAGCCCCCTGGTCGGAAGCACCTGCCGGAAGCATCTGCCGGAAGCAACTGCCGGAGGCACCCTGCCCGGAAGTACCAGCCGCCAGCGAGAGGGGCCGGTCACTGCGACGCCGCCCGTCGACCAACCTCCCGTGGACGTCATACCGCGGCCGCGGCGCGAGGCCCTTTTTCTGGGACGCGGGGGCTCGCAATGCGAATTCACCCGAAGCGGACCAGCTCGCGCCGGCGGTACGATCGTGCGCCGCGGGGGATTGCATTGCATGTTACTGGGTGGGTTTGGGCCATTCTTGAGCGCGTTCGAGCAGGGAGAGCTCGAGATGCCCGGTTACCTCGAGTTGCTCCACCTGCGTGGCCCCGGCGCGGCGGTCGTCTTGCGCCGCATCCTGATTGCGTTGCAGCACCGCGACGCCGAGCCGTGTCTGCGGGCGCTGTTCGCCGACGCCAACTGGCGGCCCCACCTGGTCGGCGGTTTGGCTGCCCTGGCGCGGGGCGCTCCCGACGTTTGCGGTTCCATCTGGCAAGCCGTCGGGCGGAGCTGGGCGGCGCCCCAACTGGCCGTGGCACTGTTCTTTCTGGAGCCGGGTCTCGCCGCCGGCCTGCGCGCCCAGTTCGCGGGCGGCCTGGTAGGCTCGCCCAAGGCGATCGCCAGCCTCCTCGAGATTGCCGGCTGGCTGCCGGAGCTGCGTGAGTGGCGCGCCCAAACCCTGGCGCGCCAGGACGTCCGCGCGGCGCTCAGCGCCGGCGTGGATCACGCGGTGGCGTTGGTCTCCGACTGGCGCGCCGGTGTCGAGGCGTTGTTCGGCGGCGAAGGGCTGACGCTGCCGCGGGTGCGCCCGGCGTGACGCGACCGGCCGCGTGCGCCGATCAGCGCAGGCCGCCGTACGCGATGCCGGTGAGCTCGCAGATCTCGCGGCGAAACGACACCAGGTCGTCCTTGTTGAGGTCGCCGAGTCGCCGGTGACCGCAGGCGCGGCTCATCACCCTCACCAGGTCCACGGCCGCACCAAAAAACCGCGCCAAGCGCTCGGCCGCGGCGTCGACCGGGAGGCGCGCGCGGAGATGCGGCTTCTGGGTGGCGATGCCGACGGGGCAGTTGTTGGTGTGGCAGGCGCGCATGCCGAGGCAGCCGATCGCTTGGATCGCCGCGTTGGACACCGCGACCGCGTCGGCGCCGAGAGCCAAGGCTTTGGCGAAGTCCGCCGGCGTGCGCAGGCCGCCAGTGATCACCAGCGTGACGTCCGGCGCGTGCCGGTCCAGAAAGCTGCGAGCTCGCGCCAGCGCCGGGATGGTCGGCACCGAGATGTTGTCGCGGAAAATCTTCGGCGCCGCGCCCGTGCCGCCGCCCCGCCCGTCGAGGATCACGTAGTCCACGCCGACCTGCAGCGCCGCGTCGAGGTCCTTCTCGATGTGCTGGGCCGAGAGCTTGAAGCCGATCGGGATGCCGCCCGTTGCCTCGCGGACCTCCTCGGCGCAGCGGCGAAAGTCGTCGAGCGACGTCCAGTCCGGGAATCGCGCCGGTGAGATCGCCGGCGTGCCGGGCTCGAGATTGCGCACTTCGGCGATCTTGCCCTGCACCTTGTGGCCGGGGAGGTGGCCACCGGTTCCGGTCTTGGCGCCTTGGCCACCCTTGAAGTGGAAGGCCTGGCAGCGCTGGACTTTGTCCATGCTGAACCCAAAGCGTGCCGACGCGAGCTCGTAGAAGTAGCGCGAGTTGGCGGCCTGCTCTTCGGGCAGCATCCCGCCCTCACCCGAGCAGATGCCGGTGCCCGCGAGCTCGGCACCTTTGGCCAGCGCGACCTTCGCTTCTTCGGAGAGCGCACCGAAGCTCATGTCGGAGACGAACAGCGGGATGTCGAGGTGCAGCGGCTTCTTGGCCCGCGGCCCGATCACGACAGCGGACGCGACGGGCTCGTCGTCGAGCAGGGGCACTTTGTGCAGCTGCGCGGTGACGAACTGGATGTTCTCCCAGCGCGGCAGCTCGTCGCGCAGGACGCCCATCGCCTCGGCCGGTCCGTGGTGGCCAGTCTTGCTCAGTCCGTCGGCGGCGAGCTGCTGGATCAGCTTGGTGTAGGGCTCCTCGTCGCTGCCGTGCACGTCGGCGTAGCTGCCCTGATACGCGTCGCGTTGGAACGGTTGCGGGTTGGCGGTCTCCCACGTCGCGATCTCGTCTGCGTCGACCCACACCGCGCCGTCCTCGATCCACGCCGAGAACTTCTGCAGGTGCTCGGCGTTGTTGTATTCGCTGACGCCCGTGTCGTAGCGGTAGTCCCAGCCGTGCACGCCGCAGATGAGGTTGGGCCCGTCGATGTGACCGTCGGCCAGCATCGCGCCCCGGTGGTGACAGCGTCCGTAGAGCACCGACACCTCGTCGTCATAGCGCACGATGACCAGGTCGACGTTGCCGACCAGGGCGGCGACGGGCTGGAGCGGCGTGAGGGTGGTCCAGTCGGCCACCTTGGTCTTGTTCATGAGAGCGACCCCTGCAGCAGCTCGCGGCATTGCGCGACCGCGGCATCGAGGTACTGCTGGGCGGCGGCGCCCTGGGCTCCGGCCGTGGCTTCGGCGGCCTGCAGCTCGGTCGCCGTCAGGATCGCCGACGTCATGCCGTCGGTCGTCCAGTGGCCGATCGGCAGCGCCGGCAGCGCGGTGTCGGCGGCGGGCACCGGATAGGGGGCACAGTAGAAGTAGGGCTGGTCGTAGTGCGCATCGCCCGGCGCGAAGCCGACCCCGATCGTGACTTGTCCGTCCGCGGAGAGGGGGATCAGCGCGCCGAGATCGAAGTGGTGGGGCCAGACGCGCGGCGGTGTCATCCGCGGCTCGCGTGACCCGAGGCCCGCGAACAGGGTTTGCGCGTTGCCAAACCAGCGGCCGAGCTCGGTCCGTTCGACTGCCGGTGGCGCGGCGAATGCGGCGCCGCTCAAAAGAGGGCTGTCGGGGAAGTCGGGGTATTCGCGCCGCGCGATGTCAACCGGCGTCCCGTCCGCCGCCAGCGCCTCGCCCACCCAGGCCAGCGCCTCGTCGACGGTGCGCCCGTCGAGTGGCACCTCCGCCTTGGCGGCGGTGATCGCGCGCAGGCTCAGCGCGAACTGCGCGAAGTCCAGGTGGAGCCGAAGCCCCCCCGGCAGGTCGCGGGTGGCGAGCGAACCGGTGTCGAGGTCGACGCCGAGGTTGGTGTGGCTGTCGTCGGCCGCGTGGTCCAGGACCGAGTGCGCGGTCGAGCCGAGGAGAAAGGCGCCGTAGTGCAGCTTCAGCCGCGCCGACGAGAGCGCCTTGGGCGCCACGGTCCCGGTGTCTTGCCAGCTCATGCGAGGTCCCTTGCGTTCGCGGTTCAGATCAGAAGTGGATCGGTCATGACCTCGACCAGCGCCGGGCCGGGCGCGGCGAGGGCCTTCGTCAGCGCCGCGTCGAGTTCGTTCGTGGCTTCAACGCGGATCCCCAGCCCGCCGCACAGCTCGGCGTAGGCGGCGAAGCTTGGGTTGTGTAGCGACGTCTCCCACACATCCCACTCGCCGGCCTTCTGCTCTTTGCTGATCTTGCCGAGCTCGCCGTTGTGCAAGACGACGTGGGTGATGTTCATGCCGTACTTCACCGCGGTCGTGAAGTCGGCCAGATACTGGCCCAGTCCGCCGTCGCCGGACACCGAGACGACCTTCCGGCCGTGAAAGGGCGTGTCCGTTTCGCGCGTGGCTGCCCAAGCGCCAAACGCCGCGGGCAGCGCGAACCCAATCGAGCCGAGGTAGCCCGACATGAGGACCGCGTGCTTGCGGCACTCGAAGTAGCGGCCGAACGAGTAGGTGTTGTTGCCGACGTCGACCGCGAGGATCGCGTCTTCCGGCACGTGGCGGCTGAGGGCCGCGAACAGCGCCGCGGAGCTCAGGCCGTTGCTGCTGGTGTCGTTGGCGCGGCGGGCTTTCTCCGCCCGCCAGATCTCCCAGCGCTGGGCGACCTCGGGTCGCTGGTCCACCGCGTTTGTGCCGCGGCCCAAGTGCTGGGCCAGCAGCCGTGCGGTCACGCCGATCTCGCCCCACAGTGGGATGTCGACCGCGTGGAACTTGCCGAGCATCATCGGATCGAAGTCGACCTGAATCGTCGGCTTCTTCGGCGTGATGCCGGTGTGGTTGGAGAACGACGCGCCGAACACGACCAGCGCGTCCGACTCGTTCATGAACCAGCTGGCGATGGGGGTGCCGCTGCGGCCGAGCACGCCGCAGCCGAGCGGGTGGTCGTCGGCGATGAGGCCCTTGCCCTTGAACGTCGTGAGCACGGCGGCGCCGAGCAGCTCGGCGAGCGCGACGACGTCGGGCATGTGAAACCGGGCACCGTGGCCGACGATGATGACGGGCCGCTTTGCGCCGCGCAGGAGTTCGGTGGCGGCGTCGAGCGCGCTGGCCGGCGGAGCGATCTCGCGCTCCGCGACGCGGCCCTCGGGCGCCCCGGGCGCCGCCGCCTCGGCCGCCGGCAGCACCTGCACCTCGTCGGGAAAGATGAGGTGGGAGACCCCGCGGTTGAGGATCGCGGTCTTGCAGGCGAGGTTCACGAGCTCGGCGTGGTTGGAGTTGTGCAACACCGTCTGGCCCCACTGCGCGACCTTGCCAAAGGCGCCGGCGAGATCGATCTCCTGAAAGGCGCCGGGACCGAGGAACTGCGTGTTGACCTGGCCGGTCAGCGCCAGGACTGGCGCGCGGTCGACGTGCGCGTCCCACAGGCCGGTGAGGAGGTTGGTCGCGCCGGGGCCGGCGATCGCCAGGCAGGCCGCCGGCCGGCCCGTGAGCTTGCCGTAGGCCGCCGCCGCGAACGCCGCCGCGCCTTCGTGGCGGATGCCGTAGTAGTGCATCTCGCCGGCCTCCACGCGTCGGCGGATGGCCTCGGCCAACCCGAGGTTGGAGTGCCCGACCATGCCCCAGCAGTGCCGGATGTCCCAAGCGACCATGGTGTGCGCCATCACGTCCGAGATCGTGCGGTCCGGCTCGGCCTCCTCCGGCACGCCGACGTAGATGCCGTCGTCGCGTGTCTCGACCGGGAAGGTCTCGACGCCGTCATCGAAGCCACCGGGCGGCTTGCCGGTGCAGGGGTGGAAGTCCCAGCCGTGCCACGGGCAGCGCAGCCAGCCGTTCTCGATCGAGCCTTCGCCAAGCGGGCCACCTTGGTGCGGGCATCGGTTGTCCAGCGCGCTGATCATCCCGTCGAAGTGGGTGAGGGCGATGGAGCGGTGGCCCGCGGCGACCGAGACGACGCGTCCCGGCTCGAGGGTTCCAACATCCAGCACGCGATGCCAGCGGGTACGACGACTCATGATGGGGCTTCCCTCGATGGGGGGCTTCGGGTTCGGCGGAGGCGGGTCGAGCGGGCCGCTGCCTGTCGTTCGGCAGCGCGGCACAACGGCGGCCACGACGGGGTGGCTTTGACGGGGCGGCTTTTCCTGACCGGGCGCGCCGCGGGCGGACCGCCGCGGCGAAGAGGGCACCCAGGATATCGCCGAACTTGGCGGCGAGTTCCTTCTCTGTTGCGAAGAATGCGGCCCGGTGGGCACTGTTGGGCTCCGATGGAGCCCTACTCGCTCGCGCTGATCGCCCTGGCGATCTGTGCCGTTGCCGTTTTCTCCCAGAAGGCCGAGCGCAGCCCGCTCACGGCGCCGATGTTCTTCACCGCCGCCGGCCTGGTGCTGGGGCATGCCGGCCTGGGCTGGCTGAAGCTCGAGGTGGGCGAGGCGGGGATCCACGTCCTCGCCGAGCTGACGCTGGTGCTGGTTCTGTTCACCGACGCCGCGCGCATTGACTTGCGCTGCCTGCGGCGCGAGCGGAACCTGCCCGCGCGCCTGCTCGGGATCGGCATGCCGCTGACGATCGCGCTCGGCGGCGCCGCCGCGCTGGTGCTGATGCCGGAGATCGGCTGGGCCGGCGCGCTGCTGCTGGCCGCGATCCTGGCGCCGACCGACGCGGCGCTCGGGCAGGCGGTGGTCAGCAACCCCGCGGTGCCGGTCCGCATTCGCCAGAGCCTCAACGTCGAGAGCGGGCTCAACGACGGCATCGCGCTGCCCGTCGTGCTGGTGCTCGCGTCGCTCGCCGGCGCCCGCGAGGAAGCGGGCGATGCGACCTACTGGCTGCGCTTCGCCGGCCTCGCGGTGACCCTAGGCCCTCTGGTCGGCGCCGCGGTCGGCGTGGTCGGCGGTCGCGTCGTGGCCTGGGGCACCCGCTCGGGCTGGATCAATCATGCGTTCCAGCGCCTCGCCGGCCTCGGCCTGGCGTTGCTCGCGTTCAGCGTGGCCGAGCTCGTCGGCGGGAACGGCTTCATCGCCGCGTTCGTCGCCGGCCTGGCGCTCGGCAATACCGCGCGCGGCGTCTGCGCCTGCTTGTACGAGTTTGGCGAGGCCGAGGGTCAGCTGCTGACTCTCCTCGTCTTCTTGGTGTTGGGCGCCGCGGTACTGCCCGAGGCCTTGGGCGAGGCCACGGGGGTGGCGGTGCTCTACGCGCTGCTGTCGCTCACCGTTCTGCGCATGGTCCCCGTCGCGCTGGCGCTGCTCGGCACCGGTCTGCGGCCGGCCAGCGGGGCGTTCTTGGGCTGGTTCGGGCCGCGCGGGCTGGCGTCGATCCTCTTCGCCTTGTTGGTGGTCGAGGAGGGGCGCCTCGCGACCGGGCCGCTGCTGATGACGGTCGTCGTGCTCACGGTGGCGGGGAGTACTGTGCTGCACGGGATGACGGCGTATCCGCTGGCCCAGCGCTACGGTCGGTACGCTGGTGCCATGGAGACGACTGAGCCTGAGCACGCCGAGGCGGTGGAGATGCCGGTCCGCCTGCCCCATGAGGCCGTCGCGCCACCGGTCGCCGAGGCGGCGCCATGATCGCGGCCGTCTCGTTGCTGTTGGTGTTGACGATCTCGATGGTCGTCACCCGCGTCGCCGCTGCGGCGCTCGTGCATACCGGCATGGGGCGCGAGGTCGCGCGCTTTCAGGCGCGTTCGGCGTTCACGGGGGCGGGCTTCACGACCAGCGAGACCGAGGCGGTCGTCGCCCATCCCGTGCGCCGGAAGATCATCGCCTGGCTCATGCTCGCCGGCAACGTGGGCATGGTGACCGCGGTGTCGTCGCTGCTGCTGTCGTTTGTCGATCTGCGCGGCGGCGACGCTGGGTGGCTACAGTTCGCGGTGCTGCTGGGCGGCCTGGTGGCGCTGCTGCTCTTGGCCTCTAGCGTCTGGGTGGACCGCACCCTGAGCCGCGTGATCACTTGGGCGTTGCGGCGCTTTACCCAGCTCGATACGCAGGACTACGCCCGCTTGCTCCATCTCCGCGGGGACTACGCGGTGTCGGAGCTGCTCGTCCAGCCCGACGATTGGTTGGCCGGCCGCACGCTGGCCGAGGCCGGCCTGGCGCGCGAGGGCGTGCTCGTGCTCGGGATCGAGTGTCCCGGTGGCCACTTCATCGGCGCGCCGAGTCACGACACCTCAATCCACGGAGCGGACCGGCTCGTGCTCTATGGGCGGACGCCGCGGATCGCCGAGATCGACCTGCGTGGGCGGGGCGACGCGGCGGAGCAATCCCACCACAGCGCGATCGCCGAGCATCAGCGCATTACCGAGGAGGAGCGGCAGGCTGCTGGCCGCTGAACGCGATGACGACGCCTCCAGACGCAGAACCAGCGGGCGGCGCCCTCGCGTGGACCGACCTCGCGGCGCCGACGGAGGCCGAGGTGGCGCGCGTGTGTGCGGAGCTCGGCGTGCCGCCCGAGTTTGCCGCGGGACCGAACGGCCGCGGCTTGAGACGTGGGGCGCGGTCACGTTGATCGTGGTCGCCGGCTTCTTGCTCTACCTGCGGCGCCGGAGCTTGGTGTAGCAGGCGCGCGACGACCGCGGCCCGGCGGGGCGACTTCGCCATGGCGGGAGGCGGGTGGTCCGTGCAGCGGTGGGCGGATCGGGCTACCCTCGCACCACCGGCCTTGGCGGAGAGCACGGATGCGATCTCATGTTGCGCTCACTCGTCTCGCTCCTCGCCGTTCCCGACAAGTTCGCCATGCTTGGTCTCATGCGCGGCCTCACTGCGCAGATACAGCTGATGACGGCGTCGGCGCTGCTGCGAGGGGGCGTGATGCCACATCTCGCGACGCCGCGCACGCTCGCCGAGCTGGGTGACGCAGCCGGCGCCGGCGAGCCTCAGACGCTGCAGCACCTGTTGGACCTCGCGGTCACGCGGCGCTTCCTGCGTTGCCGCGGCGGGCGCTACGTCGTGCGTAGCCGGCTGGCTCGCTGCCTCGCCAAAGAGCCGGGTGGACCCGTTGCTTCGATGCTGCACGAGGTCACGACCTATCACCACGAGGTCTTCGACCGGCTGCCGCAGCGGCTGTCGGGTGCGGCGCCGCGCGACTACCTGGTGCGCTACGGCGCGCTCGTCGCGCAGTCGTCGCGGATCATGGCGCCGTGGATTCGCGCGTTTACGTCTGCCGTCCTGGGCCGGCAGCAGGGCCGCACCGTCCTCGAGCTGGGGTGTGGCTCGGGCGCGTACTTGCGGTCCTACGCCGAGCTGCACGCCGAGCATCGCGGCGTCGGTGTCGACCTCGATCCGAACGTCGTCGCGGCGGCGCAACGCCTAGTCGCCGATGCGGGACTCGAGCACCGTTTCTCGGTGCGGCAGGGCGATGTACGCGACGAAGGATCCTGGCCCGATGGACCGTTCGACGTCGTCACCGCGCATCAGAACGTCTACTACTTTGACGCCGACGAACGCCTCGCGATGTGGCGTCGCGGTCGCGAGCGACTGGCGGCCGACGGGGCGCTCGTGATCGTCACGCCGACGCGCGGCGGCCCCATGTCGGACTACTTTGCGCTGATCCTGGGATCGACCGCGGGCTGCCACCGCTTGCCGTCGATCGATGAGCTGATTGCGGAGCTGCATCAGGCCGGGTTGGTGGTGGGGCGCCGGGAACGGCTAGTGCCGGGCGACGCGGTGTGGGGGATCGCGGCTGGGAAAGCGCGTGGACCCGTGGGGATGCCCCACTAACCCCAAACTCGGCGCCGCGTCCGGGCCTGGCCCGCCCTTGGGCGTCCGATGACATCGTGCCTTCCGGGACCGGGCCGCCGGCGCTTGTGTCTCGATGTGTCGATTGTATACTATCTGCATGCGAGTGACCCAGCTCGACCGCTCCCTCCTGCGTTCCCAGGCAGCGGATGCGGTGCGGGACTTGGTCTGCTCGGGGCAATTGGCCGCGGGCGATCGCATCGGCGAAGCGGCCACGGCTCGCGCCCTCGGCATCAGCCGCACCCCGCTGCGGGAAGCCCTGATCCTGCTGTCGCGTGAGGGGCTCGTGGTCGCCTCCCCCTTGCAGGGCTTCCGCGTGGCGCCCCTCGTCGAGGCAGAGGTGCGCGACCTCTATCCGATCCTCGGCACGATCGAGGCCCTCGCCGTCACCACGATTCCCACGCTCGCACTCGATGTGCGGCAGCGGTTGTCGCGCATCAATGATCGATTTCGACAAAGCCGGACCCCGGTCGCGCGCATCCGTTGCGATAGCGAATGGCACGAGGTGTTGCTCGAGTCGTCGACCAACGCGACCGCGCGGCAGATGGCGGCCGATCTGCGCCGGCGCGTGATGCGCTACGAGCTTGCCTACATGGAGCAGCAAGGCGTGGAGGCCGTTTCGACCGAGCAGCACGAGCAGATTGTGCAGGCCATCACCGACGGTGATCACGAGTCGGCGGCACGGCTCATCGAGGCGCAATGGCGCGACTCGGTGACACCACTGCTCGACTGGATTCACGCGAGTTCTGAACCCTCCCCAACTTCCGACCCCCCCCAATGACATCTACCGCCCGATTCACTGCGACCGTTGTTGTTCTGATGTGCTCCCCGGCTGTCGCCGTTGGCCAACAGGAGCTGACGTCAGCCCAGATGCGCGAGGATCTGGAACAGCTGACCGAAGCCCTGCAGGCCCGGCATCCCGGTTTGCATCGCTACGCGACCCAAGAGGAGATCGCCGCCGCGGTCGCCGCGGCGCACCAGGCCATCGCCGAACCGCTGGAGACGCTGGCGTTCTTTCGCGTGATCGCGCCACTGCTGGCGACCGTGCGCTGCGGTCATACCACGGCTCGCCCGGGCAACGGGTATGTGCAATCACTGATGCAGCACGCCAAGTTGCTACCCTGCGACGTCGCGTTGCTCGGCGACCGGACGTTTGTCACGTCGTGGCACGAGCCCGCCTCCTCGCAGCCGAACGGTTGTGAGCTCCTCTCGCTTGATGGCGTGGCGCTGAGCGAGCTGCGGGAGCGCCTGCTACCGTCAATGCGCGGCGACGGCTACATCCCCACGGCGCGTCTGCGCGAGCTCGAGCAACAGTTCTCTCTTTACTATGCGCTGCTCGTCGATACGAAGCCGGAGGGCGAGTTCCAAGTCGAGATCCGCGCCCCGGGCCAGTCGACCACCACGACGTCGGTCGCCGGCAAGCGCTTTTCACCGCCGCGCGGAGGGCTCGACGGGGCGCCGATCGAGTTCGCGGTGTTGCCCGACGAGGTCGGACTGCTGACGGTGCGGACGTTCTCGTCCGGCGCGATGGAGCGACAGGACATCGATTATCGCGCGTTCCTGCGGGCAACGTTCGAGCAGCTGCGACAGGACGAGATCGGTCACCTGATCGTCGACCTGCGCGGCAACACCGGCGGCACCGACCAGATGGGGGCGCTGTTGGTCTCGTATCTATGCCCGGAGGCGTTCGGCTACTTCGAACGGATCGAGGTCACCGCGTCCTATTCGGGCGAAGGCGGCATCGAGAGTGACGCCGCGGGTCGACGGCTCGTCACCGAGCATCCGGGGACCCAGCCGCAAGAGCCGGCGGACGTGCCCTTCGGTGGCAAGCTGGCGCTGCTGGTCGATGGCCGCACGTTCTCGACTGCAGCGGATGTGGCGACCGTCGTTCACCACAAGCAGCGGGCGATCTTCTTCGGCGAAGAGGTCGGCGGCGGCTACGACGGCAACAGCAGCGGAGTCATGCACACCGAGACGTTGGCGCACTCTGGCATCATGGTCAGGATCCCGCTGTGGATGTACACGACCGCGAATCTAGGCCACGAGCGACGGGGCCGAGGAGTGCCCGTGGACTACGAGCTGCAGCCGACGATCGACGACGTGATCGCCGGGCGGGACCCTGTGCTCGCCAAGGCGGTCGCGGAGCTCCGGGACTCGGAGTAGTGCCGCGACCCACGAGCCGCTGAACCAGCGACCTGAGGCGGGGGCGGTCTCTTGGAGGGCGGGAGCAGCTCGGCCTCGGGCACTGGGCATGGGCCGTCGACATCCTGAGTTCGAAGATCGCTGTCCCTGAGGTCGCTGGTTCAGCGACTAGCGCGCGCGGTCGGGCGGCGAGAGCTTGGCGGCGTGCTGCGGCATCGAGTCGAACGCCGCCTGCAAGAGCACCCGTGCCGCGTCGGCGCGCGGGCTGGTGCCCGGCTCGAGCGGCGCCGCCTCGTGACGATCGAGGACCTCGTAGAGCGTCCCGTCGCGGTAGAGCTTGTATTGCTGGTTCTGCGCCCAGGCGACTTCGAGGTTGTTCACGCCTTGTCCATGGGCGTCGGCGGCGCGGGCGAGCTTGGGGTAGTAGTACTGAAAGATCCACTCGCGTGGGTTGCCCGGTGCGCCCTGGCATTGCGGCCAGAAGCTCCGACCGTCGAGTTCGACGTCCGGCAGCACGGCGCCGCTGATCTCGGCGAGAGTCGGCAGCACATCGGAGAAGTCGACGAGATCGTCGCTGACGATGCCGGGCGGGACCGCCCCGGGGCAATGAACGATGAGCGGGGCGTGCGTGCCACCGTCGGTCGCGAGCGCCTTCTCACCTTGGCGCGACTCGCCGCGGTAGGGGTAGGTGAGGCGTCGTCCCGTCCCGTTGTCGGTGGTGTAGATGAGGACAGTGCGATCGCGCATGCCGTGTTGATCGAGGGCGTCGACGATGCGGCCGACACACTTGTCGGCGTAGGCCGTCATGTCGCGGTAGTGACTGAGGTCGGATCCTTCGTCCGCGCCCGCCGTCGTCGGCGCGCTGTCCGGGGTTGGGAGGAAGGGGGAGTGCACCAAGACCATCGGGTAGTAGGCGAAGAACGGGCGGCTCTGGTTCTTGGCGATGAACTCGATGATGAAGTCCGTGAACAGGTCGGGGCCGTAGTCGTCGTCGGTCGTCGCCAGCAGCTCGCCGTCGCGCACGATGCTCGGCTTCCAGTAGCGCGTCCGATCGGTGCCCGGGTAGTTCCACAGGCAGTGGGTCTCAAAGCCGCATTCGGGGGCTAACGACCCCTGCGGATCCCCGTGCAGCTGCCACTTACCGGCGATCGCGGTGGCGTAGCCGGCGTCTTGCATCATGGTGCCGAAGGTGACCTCGCTGCGGTCGAGCGTGCCGAAGCGCACGTAGTTGCGGATGCCATCGCGGCCGGTCATTAGCTTGACGCGGCTGGGCGTGCAGAGCGGCGTGGCGTAGCAGTGGGCGAAGCGCGCGCCGCCGGCAGCGAGCGCATCCAGGCGTGGCGTCGAGAAGAATGTGCTGCCGTAGCAGCCGTAGTTATCCGCGGCGGAGTCGTCCGCCATGATCAGGATGATGTTGAGCGGATCGTGAGAAGGCTTCGGGCTTTGGGAGTGGAGCTCGCCGGCGGTGGCGAGGACCGTCGCGACCAGAGCGCGGAGCCGGAGGTGCGGAGTCTTCATGGGCGCTACTTCCCGTTCCTCTGGGCGCCGGCTTGTTCCAAGCGCGCAGTGAGAGCTGCGGCGAGCCGCGTCCGGGTCTCGTCGTGCTCGGCCGCAGCAGCGAGGTTCGTGTGCTGGCCAGGGTCATTCTGCATGTCGTAGAGCTCTTCGCTCCCGTCGGTGTAGCGCATGTACGCCCAGTCTTCGGTGCGCCACGACGCACCGCGGGCGAAGGACACGGCGCCTTCTCTGACGCGGGCGGTGGGATCGGCGAGCACGGGGGCGAGGCTCTCGCCCTGCAGGTGGGCGGGGCGCTCGAGGCCGGTCAGCTCGCACAACGTGGGGAACAGGTCGACGAGCTCGGCGATGGCGCCGGTGCGACCCGGCGCGTAGCCGGGCGCGGCCACGATGAGCGGCACCCGCGCCACTTCTTCGTGGAGGCCGACCTTCTGCCAGAACGTGTGATCGCCGAGGTAGTAGCCGTGGTCGCTCGTGAACACGACGGCGGTGCTGTCGCGCAGACCCAGCGCGTCGAGTTCGTTGAGGATGCGACCGACTTGTGCGTCCATGAACGTGACCGTCGCGTAGTAGGCCTGCCAGACCCGCTTTTGGTTGTCGGGATGGTTGCCGAGGCCGTTGTTGGCGGAGCGGCTCCGCGCCCGGCCGAGCTTGGGGATGTCGTCGAGGTCGCCCTCGACCTGGCACGGGAGTTTGACCTCCTCCCAGGGGTAGGGGGCGAAGTACCGTCGAGGGGCTACCATGGGGTAGTGCGGCCGCACGAAGCCCGCCGCTAAGAAGAACGGCTGATCCCGGTGCTGGCGCAAGAGCTCGATGATCTTGGTGGCGGTCTTGTAGTCGGGTTGCTCGGAGCCGTCGCCCTCGCCGCGCACGGCCACAAACATGCGGTGCGGCATGCCGCTGGTCTGCCGCCCTTCAAGCTCCGTCGTGAAGATGTCGAGGCTCAGGCACTCGTAGTCGCCCGGCGTGTGTGGCTCGAGACCGGGCGAATTGAAGCGCTCGGTCCACGACTCCGGTAGGTCGGCGCCATCGCTGCCCGCGATGATGTGGCGCGGGACCGCCATGTGGTAGATCTTGCCGACGCGCGCGCTGTAGTAGTCGTTTTGCACAAAGTGCTGGCCGAGGTTGACCGGCCCGCGCCCCTTGTAGCGACCAAACATAAGCGACGTGCGCGACGGCGCGCACCAAGTGCCTTGGCAATAGGCGCGGTCGAACAGCATCCCGCGGCGCGCCAGTCGGTCGATGTTGGGTGTTTTGCAGACCGCGTCGCCGTAGCAGCCCAACGTGCTGGCGCGCAAGTCGTCGGAAATCAGGAAGAGGACGTTCTTGATTGGTCGGGACGACTCGGCCACCGGTGGCTGTGACGGCGCGGCCGGTAAGAGGGCGGCCGGCGTGACGATCATCGCGAGCGAGCACAGGAGGAGTCTGGTGATCACGGGTGGTGGCCCTTGCTTTCGGTCGTGGGGTGGTGCGGTGCTTGGCCCTAAGCCGCACTCGCGGCGCCGTTGGTCATCATCCACGAAGCGTCGATGCGGACGAGCGCTGTCGCGGCGAACCCGTGGGGCTCCGCCGCGACACGCCAAAAAAACTCGCGCCGCGCGGCCATGAAAATGCGCGCGGTGGTGTTTGGGAGGGGGCATGGCACATCGAGCTCTTCCCGTGGGACGCATCGTCGTCGCTTTCCTCCTGGTTGGGTCGGTGGCGGCGCAAGAGTCGTCGCCAGCTGGGCCGCCAGCTGGGCCGCCAGATGGGCCGCCGACGGCGTCGCGCCGCGAGTCGCGGATTCCCATCATGATTCTGGGGACCTATCACTTCGCCAATCCAAACCAGGACCAGTTGAAGACGGCGTTCGACGATCATCTGTCGGAGCAGCGGCAGGACGAGATTCGGGCCGTGACTGATCTCCTGGCGGCGTTTCGGCCGACCAAGATCGCCATCGAGGTGCCGGCGACGGACGATCGCCTCGACCGCGACTACCAGACCTACGTCGACGGGACGCGCGCGCTCCGCGTGAACGAAGCCGAACAGCTGGGGATGCGCCTCGCCAAGACCCTAGGTCACGAGCGGGTCTTTGGGATCGACCATAGGATGAGCCTGGACCTGGACGCGGTGATCGCAGCGGCGCAGCAGGACAACCAAACCCGCATCCTCGGAGCGATGCGCGCGACCATGAACGCAGTGGCGGACCTGCAGCAACGCGTTGCCGAGATGTCGGTCGGGCAGGCATTGGTGGCGATGAACGACCCGGCGTGGCGACCCGAAGGCCGGGACATGTATCTGCGGCTGGTGTCGGTGCGAGAGGGTGACGGCTACGTTGGAGCGGATGAGGTGGCCCGTTGGTACCAGCGCAATTTTCGGATGTTTGCCAACTTCGCGAACCTAGCGGAATCGGCCGACGATCGTCTGCTGGTCATTGTGGGGCTAGGACATTGTCCGATCCTGCGTGAGCTCGCGGAGGCTGACCCACGATTCGAGCCCGTCGAGCCCGCCGCCGTCTTGACGGCCAAGTGATGTCCGTTCACTCGACCGAACAGCTGCTGCTCGAACACGGTGGGTGGCTGCGTCAACTGGCGCGTCACCTCGTCGGCGACCCTCAGGAAGCGGAGGACCTGGCCCAAGCCGCGGCGCTCAACGTGCTGCTCCGACCGCCGACGCGGAGCGACAACGTGCGCGGCTGGCTGCGGTCCGTGACCCAGAACCTGTGGCGGAATCGGGTCCGCGACGAGCGCCGGCGGATCGACCGCGAGCAACGCGCCGGCCGCGTGGAAACGACGCCCGATCCGGTCGACGTGGTAGTGCGGGGTGAGCAGGTGCGCGACTTGCTCGATGCGGTCTGCGCGCTCGATGAGCCGTTTCGGCGGGCCATCATGTTGCGCTACCTGGACGAGGTCCCGCCGCGGCGGATTGCCGCGCAGCTTGGCGTTCCCGTGGCCACGGTGAACTCGCTCCTCCATCGCGGCCTAACGAAGCTCCGTCGTTCGTTGGACCGGAGGTATGGCGGGCATCGCTCGGCGTGGTCGCTCGTGCTGATGACGTTTGCGCGCGGTCGGGGGCCGGCTCGGCCGCGCCCGGCGACGTGGGGCGCGTGGGCCGCGACTCCGACCAAGGTCGCGACGACGCTGGCGCTGTGCGCGCTGGCCGTGGCGTGGCCGGCCGCCCGGCTGACGTCACCGACGGTCGAGGGGCGAGCCCGCGACATGCCAGCACGAGTCGGCGCCACATCGATCGACGCGGCAGCTGCACGGGCGCATCGCTCGACGCCCGTGCCCAACCGAGTCGCCCTAGCATCGCTGCCCGCGGTCACGCGCGGGACTCAACTCACTCCCGCGATGGACTCCGTGAGCGTGCACGTGATCGACGCCGACGGGCGGCCATGGCCGTTCCTCGCGGTCGAGTTCCGTAGCGCCGCGGCCGGAGCGGGTCATCAGTTCCGCAGCGATGCCGATGGCCGGATGACCGTGGCCGTGCCGCGGGTCGACGGCGTCTTCGTGGCTGCCTCGGCCGATGTCGCCACGATCTATGCAGGCCATCACGCCCCGGGCTCACAGTTGGCGCCGGTGGTCGTCGTGGCGCCTCGAAGTCCACTCCGCGGCCGCGTCGTGGACCGCTCCGGCGCGCCCGTCCCCGACGCCAACGTCGCCGCGGCGCTGCCCGCGCGCTTCGAGGCGCGGTTCCAGCAGTCCCTGGAAGCCAGTCAGCCCCAGTGCTGGACCACCGTCAGTGATGCGAGGGGCGAGTTCGCACTCCTCGGAGCTCCGACTTTGGCGTCCTTGTTGCTGCGCGTCTCCGCCAGTGGCTACGAGCCCGACCTACGGCCTTGGCCGACCGGCGTCGATCAACGGGCCATCATCACGCTGGCGTCATTCGCGGCGGGGCCCGACGTCATCGAAGGCCGGGTCGTCGATCCCACCGGCGCCGGTTTAGCGGGTGCTTCGGTCGCGATTGGGCCGCAGGCGGCGACCCGCTCCGGTCCCGATGGCCGGTTTCGACTGCAGACCAAGCGGATCCGCGGCGACGAGCTCGTGGTCGCGGCCCGAGGATTCCTCCCGGCCCGGCTCGTGGCCAGCGACGGTGGCCGGGGCCGCGGGCGGTGGCCGGAGTTTGTCGTCGTGCAGCTTGCGGGCGCGCCTCTCACGCTGCGTGGGCATGTGCTCGGGGCGGACGGGCGGCCCATGGTGGGCGCCCGAGTCTGGCTCGCGAAGCCGGAGCTCCTCGGCGTGGTGGACGGCTCGCTGCAGCGGTTGGAGAACGTGCTCGCCGGCATGCCATCCGCCGCCGAGCATCGTCGCAGGTTGTTGGGCTCCCCTGCCGGGTTCGATGCCCTGGCTTACTTCAACCGCGCGAAGGATCAGTTCTACAGTTACGTCGAGACGGACCGAGAGGGCGGCTTTCGGCTCCCGGGGCTGCAAGCCAAAGCCTACGAGTTGGTCGTGATGGAGGCACCGACGCTGTTGCGCCAGACCTTTGGCCCATTCTGGGCCGGCGCGCATCAGCTCGAGTTGGTGATGCCCGCCGACCGCTACGTCGAGTCCATCGACGGGGTCGTGGTCTCCCGGGACGGCACTCCCATCGAGGCGGCGACGGTCTACTGCACGACCGAGGTCGCGCACGCGGAGCTCGCCTGCGATGGGGTGGCGACGCTTGCCGAGACGAACATCGTCGAGGGTCCGGACGGACCGCGCACCGTGGTCCGTCGCACGGTCACCGGTCCGCAGCAGCTGACCGATCATGCCGGTCGCTTTCGGTTCGAGCGCGTGGCTCGCTCTGGGGTGTCGCTCCGAGTTCGTGGCGATGACATCCTGGACCAGACGTTCGCCCTCGCGGACCAAGTGGACCCGGCGGTGCCGCGGCTCCAGGTCGTGCGCCGCGCGCGCTTTCGCGTGGCCCCCTCAGCGCAAGGTCTCATCGACGCCTTCGAGATGCTCGACGCGGGGGGGACGCGGCTTCCCGTCTACGAGATTCGTGGCCGACAAGCGAGTTGGCACGACCGGGTCCTCGTGCGGGGAGCGTCGCCGGTGTACTCCGTCAGTGAGCGCGCCGCAGAAGTCGTGTTCTATCGCGGCGGCGTCGTCGCCCACCGACAGGCAGTGGCCCTGCCATGCCGTCGGTTGGCGGTCCTGCGGTGCCCCTGACGCGGCCTCCCGCCCGAGCAATGGCGCAATGTGCACACGGCCCGTCGCCAAGTGCCATGGGCGGCCCGAGCGACGCGCCTACCGTCGTGGCCCGGACAGGCTAGAGCGGCCATTGATTCGGGCCCCATTGAGTCGAGCCCCATTTGAGTCGGGCCCCATTCAGCAGGGCCCCATTCAGCAGGGCCGCGGCGCCGCCGCCGACGATCAGGCCCAGCAGAAGAGAGCCGGCAACAGCGCGCCTGAGCCTGTTGGCCGTCACTGCGGTTGGGTGCACGCTGTGCACGCGCTCTGATGAGCTCGGGGAGCGTTGCCTCCCCCCGCGCCCGCTACATCACGTCATCGAGGACACGAGCCATCTGATCGACGAGGCTCCGAAGCCGCTCCATGGCGTCACGCTGCCGTTGAACCTTATTGAGGAAGTCATCTAGCCCAACGTGTCCCGCTGACCCCCGCGCCTTGGGTGGCCGGCCGGGGCCGCGCCCGTTCGCTCTGGCCATGGCTCCGGCTGTGGCGCGTTTCTTCGTCGGTGCCTTCTTGGTCGCCGCCTTTAGGCCCAGGTGCTGACGGGCAGAGCCAAGCGCGCGCCCCGCGACCGTAATGCCGAGGCTTGCCGCCTCGTCGCGAAAGGCCGGGATGGTCAGGGTCGGGTCTTGGCGAAGCTTGTAGACGCAGAAGAGGACGCCGTCCGTTGCTCCATCAAACTCATCGACTAACTTCTCTCGCGCTGCTCGCCACTTCCTCGCGTCGCCGCCATCTCGAGTCGCGACCCGGGGTCGCCTAGTCTTTCGCTTCTTAGCTGCCATGGGCGGGGAGCTTAGGTTGCGTGATGTCGTGATGCTCCTTCTTCGTCGATAAAAACCGCAAAAGGCATGCTTTGGGGCGCATTATCAGCAACCCGATAAGCATCGGCCCGCCGAGGCCTAGCTTGCCGTGGCGAGCCTGAGCCGGCGGCCTCAAGGTCGCACCGCTCGAAGTTGGCACAGCTCGTTCCGGCGACGAGCAGCGGCGACGGTTCGTGATCAATGACGAACTCGAGCGTTCAACCGCTCGGGGACGGGAGCCCGCCGCAACGCTCGGCCTGCGTGCATCGATTTCTGCAAGGCCGGATTCCTCTCTCGACATCTACGTCCCATCGCGGTGCAAGATCACCCACCCTATGACGAACCCTGTCCAGAGATGCCAGACAAGGAACGGCAGCCAACGACGCGACCCTGCGGGGGAGAAATCACTGGCTCCACGGGTGCCGCGACGACGGCAAGTCTCTGAGGTCTCGCAATGAGCTGGGAAGGATGGCTATGGGAATGAAGACCAAGGTGTCCGCGGCGTTGCTCGTGGCGGCGGTCATCGTGTACTGCGTGGCACGAACACCGCAGGCCGAGTCACCGCCGGTAGCCGGGGGCGTGCCGTCGGCGGCCGGAGGGGAGCTCTTGGGTGGAGTGGCGGAGGACATGGCGATGGAGGCCGCGGGCCGGGCCCTGGTTGCGGATGAGTCTCCCAGTGGCGAGTCTCCCAGTGGCGAGTCTCCCAGTGGCGAGTCTGGGGCGCCGGGAACGAACGTACTGCGCGTGGTCCTCGAGGGGATCACCGAAGAGGACGCGCGGACGGCGACGGTCACGGTGATGGGCGTGCACGAATCCGACGGGTGGCCCATCGAGATCGGCGAGTCGTGGCCGTGCAATAGCCTGACGAGCGAGTTCGACCTGGACCTGGCGTTGGTGAGCGCGGCGCGCCACGAGCATCTGCGCGAGGGCGTGCTGGAGGTCGCGGTCGACCATCCGCATCACCTTGGCGGGAGGGCCCGGGTCTCTCTCGCCCGCGGCGTGGAGTTGGCCAATGGCAAGACTGTCCACGAGGTTCGGGTGCGGTTGGTCCAGCCGGAGTTTTGGCCGGAGTTCACGTTGGACGTGCGCGACGCGCACACGCGCGCGCACCTCGAGGACGTTGAACTCCGCATCGCGTCGGGCCCGGGCATGGCCGCGTGGGGCCGGAACCCGCCGACCACCTTGCTCGGCGCCGGCTTGAGCTCGCCCATCGCGTTGATGGGCGGGCGCGATGCGGACGCGGAGGAGGTCAGGGTCGCCGGCATGGCGCTCACGCCCGCGGCGGGCGAGCCACCCCGGCTCGTCGAGCTCGCGCGTCGCTGGCCGCCCGGGCGCGGCGTCGGAGTGACCGCGCGAGCGCCGGGCTACGCTTGGAACTCGACTTCGCTCGACGTCTCGAAGGGCGAGCGCGAGCTGTTGCTGGAGCCGGCCGCCGCGTTGGACGTGCGGCTCTTGAACGTGCAGCTCGAGCGCTACGCGGCGCTCGAAGTGGTGCCGATGCTCTGCGTCTACTGGATCCGGGAGGACGGGGGGAATCAGTACACCCATTTCGCGCGGCTCGACGAGACGCTCGCCACCGAGGGCCTGCAGCTCAAAAGCCTGGTGCCGGGCGGGTACCGCGTCGCGGTCGAGCTCGGTGGGGGATCGTGGACGGAGCAGCCCGTGCTCGCGCTCGAAGAGGTCTCCCTCGCCGTCGGAACGACGGGCGAGCTGGTGTTGACGCTGGACGACCCGCCCAGCGCCCCGGAGCGCGCGACTCTCGGCGGCGTCGTCTCCTTCCCGGCGCCCACGGCCACGTGGGGTGAGGAGAAGGTGCGGCTCCAGATCTACTTCCAACCCACCCAGAGGTGGCGCGACCCCGACTTCCAGTTCTCGTTGGCTGACCTGCAGCGCGTCGGCGGCGTGCTCCCGACCTGGTCGTTCCGTGTGGAGGACCTGCCGGTCGGCAGGTACCGCGTGCAGCTCATGCCGTTCCTGAAGGTCTGGATGATCGACCTCTCGGCGAGTGGAGCTGAGGACCTGGAGCTCGTGCTCCCGGACCTGGCCGAGGTGCTCGTCGAGACCGTCGACGGGCGGACCGGTGAGCGCGTCCCTCGCGACGAGCTCTGGTACCGGAGCACCAAGCCCGTGCCGGGCCAGCGGCAGAGAGAGTTGGCCAAGGCCGACACCGAGGAGCCCGGCCGTTTCCGGTTTTGGGCCGCACCCGGCGCGGTGCGGGTCTGGCCCAAGTTTCCGAACGGGGCCGAGCGGGAGTTCGGCGGCAATGGGATGGACCTCGACCTGGTTCCCGGTCGCCAGTCGGTGAAGTTCGAGTTCGCGCCCGTCTATGCCATGCGCTTCGAGTTCCGCGAAGACGGGATCGCCCTGCCGACCGGCCCCCAGGGGTTGCACACGACCCGGGACATCCGCGCGGTCGACCACGAGGGGCGCGTGACGGACGGTGGTCTCCAGAGGGACATGGTCGTCGAGCTGAGCGCGCCGGGGCTCTACGAGATCAGCTTCGAGCGCATCGACGCCGAACGCTACCACCCGATCCCGCCCCGGCGCGTCGACGTGCGCGCGGGCGAGACGACGGAGGTGATCGTCGAGCTACACCGGAAGTAGGTCAGCGGCGAGTGCTCGTCGCCGTCATGATCGTGACGCTGTCCGCCTCGCCGCGAGTGTGCATCTCATCCGAGAAGCTGAGTTCGGTCGTGAAGGAGCCGTCGTCGAGGAATGTAATGACGTAGGTGAACTCCTTGACGACGCCCATCACGGGATCGTCGTCGCTACCGGAGAGGGTGAGTGTGTCGGCGGCGTTGTTGTACTTGCCCTCAGCGGTGATGTAGTAGGTGCCCAGCGTATCGAAGCCGACCAGCGTGTAGACCTCGCGACGGCGGTCGAAGCCGAAGAAGCTCAATGTGTCCCAGGGCATGTCCATGAACTCGCCCTTGGTGACCTGTTGGAGGAAGCGGCCACCCAGGACGAACGTTGCGGAGGCCGTGATCTTGGTTTCCGTCGCGTCCATTCCTGGCACGCCCTGCAGCCGGGCCGTCTGATTCCATTCGCCGACCATCCGCTCGAGCACGCCGTGCTCCTCGCCGGGGCCGATCAAGCTCATGGCTTGCTCCATGCGGGCCATCGTTTCTGCCTCGGTGGGAATGCTCGGCGAGGTTGGGGCGCAGGACGCGGAGAGGAGGAGGAGGGGGAGGGAAAGTCGGGAGAGTCGCATGGATTTGTGGCAATCACCGGGGTCATTGGAGGTCAACGATGACTTCTCCTGATGGACCACTCTCCACGCTGAAGTTGGCCGACACTTGAGAGCCATCGGGGAACACCGCACCAGCGACGTAGTCGCCTGCTGGGAGGCGCCAAAAATACTTGGAGCCGCGAGACCAAGACCTTGGTCGAAAGTGTCCGTGTCGGGCACTCTCGATGGTCCACTGGACTGCCCCTCGGTCGGGTAGCCCTAGGCGTGATCGATCTACCCGCACGGTCACCCGGAATGCCTCTTGGATGCTCAGGCTGAGAGTGGTTGGACTCAACCCGTCGTGTTCGAAGCGGGCAGGCGCAGACTGCTGCGTGACGCCTCCAGTTGCGCACCGGGCCCAAGCCATGTAGGTGCCTGCTGGTAGCTCCAGATCGCCATGCTCGAGCAACGCCGCGCACTGGCTATTGACCAACCTGTCCGCTCTTGTGATCACGACGCTGTAGTCGTGTTTGGGATCGCGGCCGTCGACGACACAGTGCACTGGCGACGTTGGGGGCATATGAATCGCAAGATCGTCTCCGGAGAACTCGACTGGACCAATCGGTATGCCTCCGCCGCCGACATTGGTCCCGACGACGACCTGGTATTCGCCGTGCGGTAGCCAGGGCCAAGCCGCCGTGACATGGCTTTTCGTGCGCTCAAGCCACGTGCCGTTCCACGACCTCTTGGGGACTTGCCTGGTTTGTTCGAAGCGGAGAGGTCCGTAGATGTCCAACCCTTCTGGTTGCCAGTCTTCGAAGTCTCCATCCACGGAGATCGCGAACGACGACGCCCGTTCGCCGAACTCACGAGCTTCAAAAGTGAGTTCGGCGAAGTTGCCCGGCGGCCAGCCTTCGAACTTCGCCTTCGCTCTCACGACGGGCTCGCCAACGTCGTCACAGTAACCGACACCTGTCACCCCAAAGGGTGGCGGGAAGCCCAAGAAACGACGGAATCTCCCGTCTCTCCCAACTTCGTGCAAGACCGCGAACCCAAGGTCGTCTCCGAACTCTTTTCGAATGAGCCCCATGGCTCGTGTTTGGGGCCTGGTGGCGGCCACCATGACACGGAGGTCTTTTCGGGCCCAGTCCGGAATGCCGAGGATGCGACCGAACAACTCCCGTCTCGGTGCTGCACTCAAGTGGATATCATGGTCACCCTCCACCAGGATCTGCTCGGCAAGCATGAAGTCCGCGTGATGCACAACCACAGCGATACCCGGCTCGCGATACTCGAAGTCCTGGAACGCGGCAAGGCCTGCCGCATCCGTTGCTGCCTTGGCGATGGTCTCCCAGGGACGTTGGGCCCTCATCAGAGCCAGGAGGCAGGTCGCATCTGGGATTGGCACGCCTGCGTCGTCACGAAACACGACCCTTAGCTCTCTTGGACTGCCCGGCCCCGATGCTGTGGGATCGGGCTCAGTGCGATCTGGGGTAGCGATGGATGCGGGCGCTGAAGGATGAAGTGCTGAGACCGCCGCCATGCCCTTGGCGTCAGGCGGGGTGCTGTCGACGTTGCCGGTCAGGAACCCGAGAGCACCGAGCAGTGCGACCGAAAGCGTGGCGGCCGTCGCAGTCGCCGCGATGAGGACGTTCTTCTTCATCCAGGGGACGGCGAGTTGCGTGAAGCGGGTGGCAGGGCCGGTGGCTGTGTGGGCGAACCCGCCGCCCATGCTCGCGGCTGTGCTGGCGCCAACGGGTGGGGTGGTCAGCGCCGCGAGGGGCACCAGCCCCAGGAGGCCGGGCCCGCCGTCCTCGCGCTGGAGCGCGTCGCGCAGGATCTCGAGTCCGCGGCGGAGCCGCCACCGGACGCTGTTCTCGCGGATGCCGAAGCGCTGCGCGAGGGCCGCCGTGCTGACCCCCTGCTGGAAGTGAAGCAGCAGGGTGGTGCGGAAGGGCTCGTCGAGGTCCGAGAGATGCCGCGAGAGTTCTCGCTGCCGCTCGGCGATCACGAGCAGTTCTTGCGTCGACGGTAGCGTGTGGGCCGCCGATCGTAGTTGGGCTGCCTGCTGCTCGTGGAACCGCCGACGCCCCGCGGCGCGCCGCGCTTGCATCACCACGCCACGCAGAGTGCGTCCGAGCAGGCCGCGGTCCGGCCTGCGGCCGTCCCCCCGGGCGGCGAGGCGTCGCTGGGCGGCCACCCAGGCTTCCTGAACCGCGTCGTCCGCGAGCGCGGTGTCGCGCACGAGCCGGCGCGCCAGCGCGCTGAGCCAGCGCATATCCGCGTGCAGTTCTGCGGCGAAGTGGTGGTCCAGGTCGGCGTCCATCTCTGGGTAGATCCCGCTCCTTGCGCGGATGTGAGGAGGATCTCACAAACCTTGGTCGCGCTCTCGGGTAACCCCAGCGGTGGGTCGAGAGGCTGACGCCGATCACCGAGGCTGCTCCCGGATCCCGTGGACGCGACCCGTCTTCGCAGGCTTTTCTGACCGTGCCTCTGTCTGCATCCTGGTCGGATGCTCCCGAACTCCGAAGCCGCACCGGTCCGTGAGGCCGACGCTACTCGACCCGTTTCGCCATCAACGGGGGGCGCCGGAAGCACTTTGGCAGGGGCCATTCCTGCCGGAGGCGAGGCCAAGGCCCAGATCGCTGCGCTCCTCAACGCTGGCAAGACCGCCATCCCCAGCGACTTGCTCGCCGACCTTCTCTGCCGGCTGCACGGTGAGGCTGGGTTCGTCATCCTGCGTGCGGCGGCCGAGGCCACGCGTCGGCGCATGCAAATCGTAGCTAGCGAGAGGCTTCGCGTTCGGGGGCGGCCTACAGGACGAGTGCTCGGCGACTATCGGACGGCGCGTTTCCGTCAGGCGCCGCGTCCCTACACGACGCGGCTGTATCGACTCGATCCGCTCGAGGCGAGCTGCGACTGTCCGGACTTCCTCGGTAACTCGCTCGGGCTCTGTAAGCACCTGCTCGCGGTCTTGGCCGAAGTGGGCAAGCGCAAGCAGGCGCTTGCCCGGGCTCGGGCGGAGGTGTTGCCTGCGAGGACGAAGCCGGAGCTGCGCTGGTCGCCGTGCAAGCCGTTGACCGGTGCCGGCGACTGGATGATGCAGGTCGAGCTGCACTGGCCGAAAAGGAGCCACAAGCTGGCTGCGCGTTGGCGTGAGCTGAAGCGCGAGTTCGTCGCTGGGCGCGACGGTGAGCCCATGCGGTTGCGCACCGCCCACGCCGCGAATGTCCGGCTTCGAACTGCGCTGATTCTTCGGTTGCGTTCGTGTGCCGACGACCCGGCGCTGCGTGGCTGGCTGCGCGACGAGCACGAGCGCCTGAAGACGGCGATCGAGTTGTTGCCGCTGTCCCGTCTCCCGGCGCGGCCGCGCGGGTTCCGTCGCAAGCTCTATCCATACCAGCGAGAGGGCGTGTCGCGGTTCCTTGGGACCGGTCGTCTCCTGCTCGCCGATGACATGGGGCTCGGCAAGACGACGCAGGCGATCGCCGCCTGCCACACCCTGTTTAGCCACGGGGCAGTCCGCCGCGGGCTGCTCGTCGTGCCCGCGCCCCTTAAGCAGCAGTGGCTGCGCGAGTGGAATGCGTGTTGCGACCTGCCGATCGAGGTCGTCGACGGCACGCCCGAGGAACGTGCCGACTGCTACCGCCGCACGAAGCGGGGATTCCTGGTCGTCAACTACGAGCAGGTCTTGCGAGACCTCGAGCTCGCGCAGGAATGGAACCCCGAGCTCGCTCTCCTCGACGAAGCTCAGCGGATCAAGAATTGGGAGACGAAGACCGCCGCGACGATCAAGCGACTCGAGGTCCCGTTCCGACTCGTGCTCACGGGAACGCCGTTCGAGAATCGCCTGGCCGAGCTCGACTCGATCCTCGAGTGGCTCGACCGTCGGCCGCTGCAGCCGTTGTGGCGACTGACGCCGTATCACGAGATGGAGAGCCGCAAGGGGCTCAGACACCTCGACGTTCTGCGCGAGCGGTTGGCCTCCGTGCTCGTTCGACGTCGGCGGCAGGAGGTGCTCTCCCAGCTGCCCGGTCGCACCGACACGTGTATCGACGTGCCGCTCACAGATGTGCAACAGGATGAGCACGACGACCGCATCCAGCCGATCGTCAGGATCATCCAGACCGCCGAGCGCCGCCCGCTGACCCGCGGCGAGTTCCTACGGCTGATGATGTTGTTCACCGAGCAGCGGATCTTGGCCAATGGCATGGCGCAGTTCGAGTTCGAGGAGGTTTGGCCCGGTCTCGAGAAGGCGCGTCCAACGAGTGCCCTGCTCGGCAGCCTGGCGATGCCCAAGCTCGCCCAGCTCCGTGCGTTGCTGCACGACCTTGTCGTCGAACAGGAGCGAAAAGTCGTCGTCTTCAGCGCGTGGCGGCGGGCGTTGCGGCTGGCGGATTGGGCGGCCGCCGCGCCGTTGCGCCAGCATGGCGTGCGCAGCGCGTTCTTCACGGGCGCCGAATCCCAGCGCCGCCGCAATGAGAGCCTCGTCGCGTTCCACGACGACCCAGCGACGCGGATCCTCTTCGCCACGGATGCTGGCGGCGTCGGTCTCAATCTGCAGCGCGCGGCTTCGTGCTGCGTACACTTCGACCTGCCGTGGAATCCGGCGGTGTTCGAGCAGCGCGTCGGTCGGGTCTGGCGGCTCGGTCAGACCGAGAAGGTCGACGTCTACTCGCTAGTGGGCCAACACTGTATCGAGACCCGCATGGCGAGCGTTCTGCAGACGAAGCAGGCGACGTTCTCGGCCGTGTTCGATGGGGACACCGACGAAGTCCGGTTCGAGGAGCAGGGCGGCTTCATGCGCGCAGCCCGCAAGCTCGTCACGGCGGATGTCGCGGCGGATGCGCCGATCGATCACTCGGGCGTTGACCAGGTGGGCCACGCGGCGACCGACCATGGTGACGTCGCCCCAGAGCGCTCGGCGGAGGAGCGTCCCGAGGGTGATGCTGACTCTGGCAAGGGGGCCGAAGCGCCCGACGCGGGGCGGCAAGAGCCCAGCTTGGAGCCAGCCAAGGTCCGCAGCTTGCTCGCGGGCCTCAGTGTGCAGTCTCGGTCCGACGGCGGTTTGGTGATCGAGGCCGATAGCGAGTCTGCAACCGTGCTGGCTGAGGTGTTGCGCAGTCTCGCGGGAGCAATCGAAGGGGCTGCGCCGGGTGGGGTGCCAGGCGCATGAGCACGGGCTCAGAATCGTGGCGGAGGAGTGTCGAACCTGGGGTCGAGGGCGCCTCGGTGTTCCCTCGTTGGCCGGCAAGCAAGAAGAATGGAGCGCCAGTGTTGCCCTCGATGTCGAAACCGCTCTGTTGTGCCCCTACGTCGTGCGTCGGACTGCGACGACGAGAGCGGTAGCGATGACACTCGGCTTCGCTCTAAGTCGTTGCCTGAAAGCACGCCGTGCTGCAACGAGATGCAACAGAGTGCGCTGGAGCGGCCGATGAGATTCGAACTCACGACATTCAGCTTGGGAAGCTGACGCTCTACCAACTGAGCTACGGCCGCGTCCGTGGTGCAGGGTGTCGCACCGCGATGCATCGTGTCGCCTGAGTCCGTGCGGGTCAAGGGGTTAGAGCAAGTCGCTTGTTCATCGTCGCAAGTCGCTGAGTCGCATGGTCTCGCGTCGACCTGCGCGCTTTCGTGCACCGGTTGCTGACAAATCTGCTGACGTTCGTCCGAGGGTTCGCAACCCTCGCTCGGCTCGTCGGATTCCCCCCGCGGACCAGTCGTGCCCGGAACCGTCGCGATGGCTCTCGCCGCATCCCTGACCGTCAGGGCTGTGTAGTGCCGCAGCGTAGTCCTGTAGTCGCTGTGCCGCATGATGCGCTGCGCGATCTGCGGTGCCACTCCTTGCTTGGCGAGGTTCGTCCCGAGCGTTGCGCGCAACGCGTGCAGGTCAGCCCTCTCTCTGTCGTCCCCGCCGAAACTCTGTGACACGCAAGTCCAGAACCCCCTGTTGAAAGTCGTCGGTCTCCTCCTCGCCGGTCGCCGCACCGGAAGGACACAGACCGATGACCGATTCGACTTCGTGGCAGCAGCCGTTCGACGACACCTCCGCGCATCCCGCGCCTGATCGTGCGGTGGCTTCCGG
>JBCCGH010000012.1:0-95390 GCA_039029375.1 Planctomycetota bacterium | reverse complement strand
GCCAGGAGGAGGGGAAGCGCGCCATAGGGGCTCGCTTCTGTATCGGCCGCCGCACGGCGTTGCCGTGAGCTGGCCGCGCGGACCCACTAGTGTTGCGTGTCGGAAGTTCGTCACATATGTCGACGGCCCTCTGCGCCGCGCGCGGCGTTGCGTCTCCTCGACTTGTCCACCAACAAGCCCTGCGTCGACAGCGCCTTGCGAGCGGCACACATGGCTCGCCGACTTACGCAACCAACTTCCGACACACAACACTAGCGTTGCGTCTGCGCAGTTCGTCACACATGTCGCCGGCCCTCTGCGCCGACCGATGCAACGACCTTCGGAGACACCACTAGGGGCGGCGCATGGCGATCGTTTCGCCGGTGGCGGTGGCGATGAACAGCCACCGGGCCGCCAGCGTCAGCGGGCCGGCGAGGTCCGCGTCGAGCCGCTGCTCCCAGCGCTCGCTGCCCGCCCGGAGGCGAAAGGCGCGGACGCCGCGGTCGCCGGCCAAGAAGACGGTGCTCTTGCCGATGACCGGGATGTGGTCGCCGCCGTCGTGGCTCACGGTCCAGCGCTCGCGGCCGCCGCGCGGGTCGAGGGCGACGATGCTGCCGGGTGCGGCGAGCAGGATCGTGTCCTCTTCGGTGACGAGGGTTTCGACGGTGCGCTCTTTCTGCCACACCACGACACCCGACCTGGTGTCGAGCCCTACGACCCGGCCGTCCGCCGTCCGGGCCACGATCATGCGCCCCGCCAAGGCGGGCTGCCCGACCAGCGGCGCGTCGAATTGCGTGACCCATTGGCTTTCTTGAGTGTCGAGGTCGAGGGCCAGCATGCCGCCAGCCTGCGCCTCGTCGAGGAGGTCGGCGGCGACGTCGTCGCGATACGTGACGAAGGCGCAGCGATCGAGCACCGTCACCGCCTGCCCCACGCTTCCCTGCTCGAGGGGATAGTCCCAAAGCTCGTAGCCGGTCGCCGGGTCGAGGCTACTCAGCCGATCGTCGCGGGCCACCAGCAGCTCGTCGCGCCTTAAGTTGGGAACGCCGTTGGCAGCGCCGTTCTCGTCGCGCCACTCGCGGTGGCCGGTGCGAAGATCGAGACACGTGAGCGGTGCGTCGACCGCGCTCACCATGACGCGGCCGGCGTGAACCTGAACGTCATGGATCTCGGTGTCCTCGAGGTCGGCCCGCCAGCGCTCGTCGCCCGTGACTTCATCGAACGCCATGACGGCGCCGTTGACCGTGGCGACGACGACGCAGTTGCCGGCCACGGCTTGAAGGTCGGCGATGTCGTCGCCGGCTCGCTTCGTCCAGGCGATCGTCGGGCTGCCGAGGTCCATCACGCCTGCGACGAAGGCGGCGATGCCAAGCGCCAGCGCGGCGCCGCCGACCTTGAGCGCCGTGCGCCCTCGGGGTTGCTCGTCCGCGTCGCCGTCCGTGCGTAAGAAGTCGGGGCGCGACTTGCGACAGTCGTAGCACTCGCTGCCATCCCGGAGCACCGGCTGCCCACACAGCATGCAGCGATACTCTCCCTCGCCACCAGAGCCCGTGTCGGCATCCTCGTCGGCGCCCTCGAACGCTGCGAACTCCTCGACGTCCTCGAACCCGTCGATCTCGGCGAGCTCGTTGAACTCTTCCTCGGGCGTTTGATCCATGCTTTTGTTACGTCGGCGCGTAGGCCGGCCCCGGTTCAGCAAGCGCCAAGCGCGTCTCGGTTCTAGACTCACGGTTGATGGCAGCGCGCGATTCCCGCCGAAGCACCGGCGCTTCCCGCATCAGCCGGCTCCACTACGGGGCGGCGTGTTTGCTTCTCGTCCTGCTGAACGGCTGCGCTAGCAGCGGCTCGAGGCCGTCGGGCGCCGCCGGCGCGGCCGCCTCGCCGATCTCGGTCGCCTGGATCTACGGGCCCGAGTGCGCCGCCCTCACGGCGGTGCCGGAGCATTTCTGGCGCGCC
This sequence comes from Planctomycetota bacterium, assembly GCA_039029375.1. Taxonomy (GTDB): domain Bacteria; phylum Planctomycetota; class UBA1135; order UBA1135; family UBA2386; genus JBCCGH01. The sequence goes on along the minus strand of JBCCGH010000012.1, from coordinate 93,455 downwards.
GACGGCGACCTGATCCTCTTCGAGGCGCCCGCCCCGGGGACCAATGCGACGCTGGTGGTGTTTGACCCCGAGCAGCAGACGCGGCGTCCACTGGTCGATGCCGTCGCGGCAATGGCAAGTTTGCGGCGGCTGGTCGGCGAGGCGGCGCCCGTGGCGTTGCCGTGGCCCGACTCGATCGAGCCAGGCGGCGCGCGGGGCCTCTACGTGTTGGCCGGCGATGTCTTCGTCTTGGAGTTCGCCACTTCGGCGTTTCGCCGGGTGACGGAGACCGCGGCGCCGGAACACGCGGCTCAGTTTGCCCCCAACGGCCGACGAGTGGCGTACGTGCGAGACCACGACCTCTGGGTGTTCGATCTTCCGAATGGTGCAGAGCGTCGAGTGACCCACGACGGATCGGACACGACGCTGAACGGCACTCTGTCTTGGGTCTACTGGGAGGAGATTCTTGGCCGTCGCGACATCGGCTACTGGTGGGCGCCAGACTCGAACGCGATCGCCTATTTGCAGACCGACGAATCGGCAGTGACCGTCGTGCACTTCCAAGACTTCACGCCGGCCGTTCCTCGTTTGATCGAGCAGCGCTACCCCAAGGCTGGCACCGCCAACCCGACCGTGCGCGTTGGCGTCGTCGAGCTCGCGGCGGATTCGGCGGCGACCACGACGTGGATCAGCGGCACCGCCGGTGAGTATGTCGCCCGCGTGCAGTGGCTGCCCGACGCCGAGCGGCTCGCAGTGCAGACCCTGTCGCGCGATCAGCGTCGGTTGGACTTGTGGTTTGCCGATCGGCGGAATGGCGCGGCCCGGAACGTGTTGACGGAGACCGATCCGGTGTGGGTCAACATCCACGACGACCTTTGGTTCCTCGGTCGCGGTGGCCAGTTCCTTTGGGCGTCGGAGCGTGATGGCTACGGGCACCTGTATCGCTACGACGACCAGGGCGCCCTGCTCGATCGCGTGACGAGCGGCGAATGGTCGATCCGATCGGCTGGCGGCGGCGTGTTTTGGCTGCGCCAAGCCGTGGTCGCGGTGGACGAGGCGGCGGGGTGGGTCTACTTCACGGCGCTGCGGGAATCCTCCGTGGAGAAGCACCTGTATCGGGTGCGGCTGGATGGCTCGCAGCTCACGCGTCTGAGCCAGCCCGCCGGGACCCATCGCGTGTCGTTCAGCCCAGATGCGCGGCATTACATCGACGAGTTCTCCGACATCTCGACGCCGCCGGCGTTGGGCCTCCACACGGCCGGCGGTGGCTTGCAGTGCCGCTTGACCGATGCGCCGCGCCAGGCCGTTGCTGAGCTCGAGGTCCAGTTCCCCGAGCTGACGACGATCCCGGCCGCCGACGGGTTTCGCATGCCGGCGCAGATCTTGCGCCCCAAGGGCTTTGACCCGACGCGGCGGTACCCGCTCATCCTGCACACCTACGCGGGTCCATCGGCGCCCAAGGTCAGCAACTCTTGGCAGCGCGACAATTGGTTCGATCAAGTCCTGCTCGGCGAGGGCTTCGTGGTGGTCAAGGTGGACAACCGCAGCGCCACGGCGATCAGCAAGAAGCTGGAGAACACGGTGGATCGCCAGCTGTGTGGAGACAGCGAGTGCAACGACCTGCTCGACGCCGTCCGTTGGCTCAAGGGACAGAGCTGGGTCGACCCCGAGCGCGTGGGTGTCTGGGGCTGGAGTGGAGGCGGCTCGACGACCCTTCTGCTGATGACGCGGAGTCGTGAGTTCCGCGCCGGTATCGCCGTGGCGCCCGTTACGGACTGGCACTACTACGACACCAAGTGGGCCGAGTCGGCCATGAAGACGCCGGCCGATAATCCCGACGGCTACCGGCACACGTCATTGGTGCAGCGCGCCGGGGACCTCCATGGGCGGTTGCTCCTGGTCCACGGCACCTATGACGACAACGTGCATCCGCAGAACGCCTGGCACTTCATCGATGAGCTGGTGGCCGCGGGGAAGCCTTTCGACATGATGATGTATCCGATGCGCAAGCACGGCATCGCCGACCGCGCCGCGCGGGTGCATCTCTTTGAGAAGATGGTGGAGTTCTGGGCCCTGAGGCTGTGAGCCGGCTCCGCCGCTGACCCCAGACGAACGATCATGCAGATCCCGAAGGACCCGCTCGCCCGTTTCCGCGAGATCTACGACGAGCTGCACCGCCGACGCACGTGGACGATCGGAGTGACCCCGCTCCGCAACAGCACCGTCGCCCTGCTGTGCACGCCCGGCCGCGCCTACGACGTGGCCGATCGCGTGTATCAGGTGGCCGACGTGCTCAAGAAGCGCGCCGGTTGGTTTGGTCCGCTCGTCTCGCCGATCCGCTTCTCGGTGGCGGCGATGCTCGTCATGAGTGGCGATGACCCGCAGCGCTTCTGCGACGACGTAGAGCGCGCTGGCGAGCTATTCCGCGAACGCTCGCTGCGGCGGGGCTCGATCTTCGAGGTCCTGGCGATCCTCATCCTCCGGGGGGCCGATGCCTCGCGTCGCATCAGCGCGACCGACGTCGATCGCTTCGCGCAGATCCACGCGATGATGAAGAGTCACCACCGCTGGCTGACCGGGCCGGACGACTATCCGGCGTGTGCGCTGTTGACGCACCAGGTCGAGTCGGTCCACGAGATGGCGCGACGCATCGAGAACCACTACGAAGGCTTGCGTGGCGCCGGGCTGCCGGCGGGCAACCCGCTGCAGCTAGTTTCCCACGTGCTCTACCTCAACCCCGCGGGCGATCGCGAGGCGCTGCGCCGCTTCTTGGACTTGCATCGCGCGTTTCGGGAGGCCGGCGTGCGGATGTGGCAGTCGGACTTTGACGAGCTGGCGACGCTGGCGCTGCTCGATGGGCCCGCTGCAGGGATCGTCGAGCTGGTCGTGCGGCACCGCGAGGACCTCAAGACGCTGCGCCCGCATCCCGACCCATGGCAGTCGTTCAGCCTCGCGTGTGCTACCGCTTGCGTCGAGCTTTTGGGCCGCCAGGTCGGCTCTGGCGAGCCGCGGGATCCGCAAGCGGTGGTCCACTTCCAATCGCTCATGGTGGCGCACCAGGCGGCGATCGCCGCGCAGAACAGCCAGGCAGCCGTGGGCGCCGCCGGCTAGTGGAGACGCCTCACGGATTGGTCAGCCGAGTTGGCCGGCCACGCGCGTCGCCTCTTGGATCGCGCGGGCGAGCGTCGAGCGCACTCTGCCGTCCTCCATGGTCAGCAGGCCGGCGATGGTGCAGCCGGCGGGCGTCGTGACCTGATCCTTCAGCGCGGCCGGGTGGGCGCCCGTCTCGAGGACCAAGCGCGCCGCTCCCTGCACAGTTTGCGCGGCCAGCTCGATCGCCGCATCCCGCGGCAGGCCCATCATCACGCCGCCGTCGGCGAGGGCTTCGAGCACCACAAAGGCAAAGGCGGGGCCACTCCCCGAAAGCCCGGTGACGACGTCCATGTGCTTCTCCTCGAGCACGGTGACGCGGCCCACCGCGGCAAAGATGGCGCGGGCCTGCTCGATCTGCGCCGCATTAGCGCCCGGGCCCGGCGCCAATGCGGTCATGCCTTCGCGGATGAGGCACGGCGTGTTGGGCATCGCGCGGATCAGCGTCGCCTCGGGCAGCCACTCGCACAGGCTCTGCAAGCGGACGCCGGCGCAGGTCGAGAGGACTAGCTTGCCGGCGAGCGCTGGCGCCAACGTCGGTAGGAGCTCGCGTGCCCGTTGCGGCTTGACGGCGACCACCACGACTTCGGCGTCGCCAATCGCCGCGGCGTTGTCCGTCGTCGCGCGAACCCGGTGGCGTGCCGCAAGCTGCTCGGCGTGGTCGGGCTGGCGAGTGGTGACCACGACCGAGTCGTGGGAGCGACCCGCGGTGAGGAGGCCGCCGAGGATGGCCTCTCCCATGGTCCCGCAGCCGACAATGGCGATGCGCATGCCTGGTGTTTTATCCGCCGTCGGGCAGGAAACGGACCTCGCCGCTGCCGCCGTCGCCGAGGGGGCGCCGCAGTCGGATGCGTTGCCCCTCCGCGACTCCGTCCTCGTAGGCCTGCGAGCGCGCGTGACCGCCGGTCCGTGACGTGCGCGTGGAAGGGTGGCGCCGTCGCACGAACGCGTCGAGAGCGGGATCGCCGACGGGGACGAGCGCAAAGCGCTGCCGCAGACCTTGGTCCTGAGCTCGCATCTTGTCGCGGAAACCCCGCACCGCGCCGGCGAAGAACCGGAGCCGGTCGCGGTTGCCGGTGAGGCCTCGGTTGGTGCGGTAGTCGCGCCAAAGGGCTGGGAGCACTTGGCACAGAAACCCGTGCACGTAGTTCGCCATCGCCAAGTGCTCGGGGTTGCCGGCGATCTCGAGCACGGTGCCGCGTCGGTCGCGGAGCGGATCGTAGGAGTGGACCCAGATGACGCGAACGAAGAAGAACTCACCGAGGAGCGCGCCCAGCAGTTGCTCCCAGAGTGGATGACGGCCCTTGATGTCCCCCAGCCAACGGACCTCGTATTGGCTTGGGTGGGCCGCGCCGACGCCCTCTAGCTGATGGCGCAGCAGCAGCTCTCGCGCCTTGTCCAGGGCCGCCTGGGCCTCGTTCTGGTTTGGGCTCTCGCCCAGGGACAGCAGCTTGTGGATGCGGTCGAGCATCCGCTGCGCCGCCGGGTCCGGTCGACTTTGCTCCGGGTCGCGGCCGTGTCCCTCGGCCTGGAGGAGCTGGCACGCCCGGCGAAACGCCGTGCCATGGGGCGCCTCGTCGGTGGCCTTGAGGACTTCGTCGGCGAACTGGTGCGCCATCTCGTGGCGGAGCGTCTCCAGCACCTCGAGCCAAGGGTCACGGCGGATGTGGTGCTCGCCGATCGACAGCGTGCGCGTCTCACGGGTCCAGCTGCCGAGCTGCGCCGTGCCGTCCCCGACACGCAGCACGGGCGGCCGCAGGGCCCCGCGCAAGTACAGATCGTTGTAGTAGCTCCACCAGTCCAGGAGCTCCGCTGCCCACCGGCGCGGCGGCGTGGAATCGGCCGGCATGCCATGCAACGTAGCGCAACCGCCGCCGGAGGAGGATCGTCTCGTCGCGGTCGAACGCTACGCTCCCGGGCGCCATGGACCTCGATCTGATCGACATCGGCGCCAACCTCGCCGCGAACGCCTTTGACTCCGACCGCGACGCGGTCATCGATCGCGCCCGCGAGGCCGGCGTGCGGCGGATGGTGGTCACGGGCCCGACCGCGTCCGAAAGCGTGCAGGCGCTGGCCTTGGTCCGCGAGCGGCCGGGAGTCTTGTGGAGCACCGCGGGTGTGCACCCGCACTACGCCGCGGACTACAACGAGGCAACAACCGCGGAGCTACGCCAGCTCGCCGAGGCCCCGGAGGTCGTGGCCGTCGGCGAATGCGGGCTCGACTTCTACCGCGACCTGTCCCCGCGTGACGCCCAGGTGGCAGCGCTGGAGGCGCAGCTCCAGTTGGCGGCCGACCTCGTGATGCCGGTGTTCTTGCACGAGCGCGATGCGCACGAGGCGATGGCCGCCGTGCTGCGGGAGTGGCGGCCGCGGATCCCGCGTGGCGTCGTCCATTGCTTCACCGGCGATGAGCGGGCGCTGCGCGCCTACCTGGACCTGGACTACCACATCGGCATCACCGGCTGGCTCTGCGATGAGCGGCGAGGCCAGCACCTGCGCGATCTGGTGCGGCTGGTGCCGGCCGGGCGGCTCATGATCGAGACCGATGCGCCGTATCTGCTGCCGCGGACGATTCGGCCGCGACCGAAGAGCCGGCGCAACGAGCCGGCGAATCTGCCTTGGGTCTTGGACGCGGTCGCGTCCTGCCTCGGCAAGCCGGCCGCCCAGGTCGCCGAGGAGACGACCCGTACCGCGGTGGCGTTCTTCGGGCTGGCCTGAGGCCAGCCCGAATCTCCTACGTCAGCGTGGCGCGGCGAGGCCCATGCCCATCAGGCCGCTGAGCACCTCGTTGAACTCTTCCTGCGTCTTGGCGGCCTCGAGCTGCCCCACGACCGCGTTGGCCATCCCGAGCCCCATGCGGACCTGCATCATGGCCTTCTGATCGGGGCCATTCATGGTCTTCAGCTTCTCTTTCGCCTTGGCGATCTCGCTGGTCCAGTCGCGGGCCATGTCGGTCGGGATCCAGCGGCCTTCGACGCGCTTGAGCTCGATCGTCTCGTCTCGTTCGCCCGGCAGGGTCACCTTGACAGATGCGCGGTCGCCTTCGCTCTTGACGAGCTGCACCTGCGCGCGAGCCAGTTGGCCGAGCTTGTCCTCAGACGACAGCTTGGCGACGTTCGCGACCTGACGCATCATCGTCGCGCCCGTGCCCTGCAGGAACCGGCCGACGTCGAGCTTCTTCAGCGCCGTGGTGCTCGACAGCTCGCTCTGCACCAACGTGTCGAAGATCCCAACGATGGAGTCCCAGTTGGCTTCGACCTCGCCACGGTCCGCCATGCTGCCGACCATCGGGTGGTCGAGGATGAATTGCTTCTTGTCCCGCAGCACGCCGACGATCCGCTTGGCCAGACCGAAGCTCTGGTCGTAGACCTCGGCGTCGACGCTGGCGCCGAACTGATGCACCAGCTCATTGACGTCGTGCTGGTAGCTCTTCGGGAGCGCCGCCCAGAGGGCGACGGGCTGGCCGTCGGCAATCGACTTGACGACGGTGTCGACGGTCCCCTTCGGGTCGTCGGGAATGGTCACCTGGACGGCAGTGCTGTTGCCGCCCTGGTGGCCACAGGCGGCGAGAGTCGGGGCGAGGGCGGCGAGGAGCCCCACACCGTGGATGCGAATGCGCGAGACGGTCATGTCAGTCTTCCCTTTTCTGAACGGCCCGAGATGCATCGTCATGGCGCGGGCGGTCGGTCGAGGGAAACCCCCATACACCGGTGGGACCGCCGGCTCGCGCGTCGTCGGGGTCCGGAGCCCTGCTCCTGGCGCTGCGCCGCGCTCAACGTCAGCCGCAGAACTCGCGCGTCAGGACGTCGAGCAGCCGCTCGCAGTCCTTCGGGCCGGTGGCGAGGCCCGGCGAGACGCGCAGTGCGTTGAGTCCGTCTCCGTCGAAGCCACGCACGACGATGCGATGCCGTTCCCACAGCTGCTTGGCGACGTCGCGCGCGCTGTGACCGCGGACCTCGATCGACGCCAGCGAACCGCCGTCGGCCCATTCAGCGGGCGACCGCCAGTCGAGCTGCGGGACGGATTCGACGCGCCGGCGCAGCGCGGTTCGGAGTGCCGCGAAGTGGCGCTGGCGCCGCTCCGGCGTGATGCGCGGTAGCGCGGCCATGGCATCGCCGAGGGCCAGCACCGCGGGTAGGTCGCGCGTCCCGTAGTCTTCGAACCGGCGGGCGCTGTCGCTCCAGATGGCCTGGCCCCATGTCACCCACATCGGGTGGACCACATCGCGAAGCGCTCGCCGCACCACGAGCAGGCCCGAGCCCTTGGGCGCCTGCAGCCACTTGTGCGCGCTGGTCGCGTAGAAGTCGACACCCAGGGCGGTCACGTCGACGTCGAACATCCCGACCGCTTGCGCGCCGTCGACGGCGACGAACTCGACGCCGGCCCGCTTCGCGGCGCGGGTGATCTCGGCGATCGGGTGGCGCACGCCGACCATGTTGTCGACGTGAGGCAGCACCAGGATCTTGGTGCGTTCGGTCAGCGGTTCGACGTGTGCTGCGACCAGCTCCTCGGTCGTCATGCGCGCAGCTTCGGTGGGCGGCAGCGCGAACTTGCGCACGGCGTAGCCCCGCTGCTTGGCCCAGTGGTGCCAGCACACACTCGCGCCGCTGTGGTTCAGCGCGCTGAACACGACTTCGTCGCCGGTGCCGAGCGGCAGACCGGCGGCCAGCAGGTTGAACGCTTCGGTGGTGTTGTGGGTCAGCGCGACTTCATCGGCGTCACAACCCAGCAGCGCCGCTGCTGCCTCGCGCGTCTGTTCGCGCGACGCGTCCCAGGCGCCGCCGAAAGTGTAGAGCCATGGATTGCGCTCTAGCGTGTCGAGATAGCCCAAGTGGGCCTTGTGCACGGCGCGCGGCACCGTGCCCAGCGAGGCGTGATTGAGGTAGATCGCCGTTGGGTCCAGCGCGTAGTCCTCGCGCGACGGGTCCTGGCCCGTGGCTTGCAGATCGGCGGCGAACGCCGCGCGCACGTCGGCCAGGGGCCCCAGTGCGGCGACGCCTAGCGCCGAGCCCAGGAAGCGGCGGCGCGAGGGGCCAGGGGCGGGCGGCAGCGAGGGTGGCGGGACGGTCATGGTCGGCGGGCTGGAGCATAGCCGAACCGCTGCCTCGCTATTGTTGGCGCGTCATGCTGGATCCCACGCAGCAGCGCATCATCGGCGTTCTCATCGAGAAAGAGCTCTCCGTTCCCGACTCCTACCCGCTGACCGAGAACGCGCTCTTGGCTGGCTGCAATCAGAAGAGCAATCGCGATCCGGAGATGAGCCTGGAGTCGTTTGAGCTCAGCGGCGCGATCATGGCCATGCAGCTGTCGGGCTGGATCGCGAAGGTGTCGGGGAGCCGGGTCGATCGCTATCGGCACCAGGTCGCCAGCAAGCTCGGGGTCGACGAACGTGAGAAGGCGATCCTCGCCGAGCTACTGGTGCGAGGGCCGCAGGCTCCTGGCGCCTTGAAGGCGCGGGTCGCGCGCATGGGTCTTGATGGGAGCGTCGACGAAGTCTCGGCGGTCCTCGACGTGCTGGCCAGCCGGCCGCGGCCGTTGGTCGAGCAGTTGCCCAAGCAGCCGCGGGAGCGCGACCAGCGCTGGGCGCACTGTCTCGGTGCGGCGGCGGAGGCGGAGTCCGCGTCACCAGCCGCCGACGTGGACCCCGATTGGATCCCCGAGCCCAAGCCCGTCGTCCCGTCGCCAGCCGCGCCGTCGCCAGCCGTGCCGGCCGCGCCCGCCGCGCCCGCCGCTACCGCAGCGGCCCCGGCGGTCGCGGATGCGCGGCACGTCGCCGAGCTCGAGGAGCGGGTCGCGCGTCTGGAGTCCGAGCTCGGCCAGCTGGCAGAAGAAGTCGGGCTGCTGCGCGAGCGGTTGGCCGGCGGCGGCGGATCAGCCGAGCACGGGCTCTGACTTGCCCGCCCCGAGCCCCCGGTCGCGCTACAGCTCGAAACGTTGCTTGCGCAGCGGGACCTTAACGTCGTCGAACCCGGCGTCGCGGAGTCGATCGGCGTAGATCATCGCCGGCCGCTCCTCGCCGTGGACGACGAACACTCGGCGCGTCCCGCCGGCGAGATGTTCGCAGTTGTCGAGTAGCTCCGGGTCGTCGGCGTGGGCCGAGAGTCCGAGATGCTGCGGTTGTTGACGCGCAAGAGGTGCTTCCTGCCCGTCACGTGGCGCGCGGCGCCCATGAACTGCAGCGAGGGCGTCACGACCCGGAGCGTGCGCTGCCCGTGGTCGCGGCGCGCCGCTCCGACAGCGCTTGACGCACGACGCGCACGAGATCAGCGGAGGAGAACGGTTTGGCCAGGAACACTTGCCCGACCGGCAGCTCGGAGCCGTCGGCGAGCCCCGAGGTGTAGACGACGGCGATGTCCGGGAAGAGCTCGATGGCGCGCTGCGCGAGCTCGCGCCCGCTCATCATCGGCATCACCATGTCCACCAACAGCAGATCGATCTTGCTGGATCCGCTCACGCACAGCAGCAGGGCGTCGCTCGGTCGGCTCGCCTCCATCACGCGGTAGCCGAAGCGCCGGAGGATGTTGACCGCGAGCGAGCGCACCCCCGCGTTGTCCTCGACCACCAGGATCGTCTCCGACCCAGCCAGCTCGCCGCCGGCCACGCCGGTGTCCTCGTCCGTCATACTCGGCTCGACGCTGGGGAGCAGGATCCGCACGGTCGTGCCTTCACCTGGTTCGCTGTCCAGCTCGATCTCGCCGCCGTCGTGCTGCACCTGCTCGCGCACCGTGGGCAGCCCGAGGCCCAACGCCTGCCGGTTTTCTTTGGTCGTGAAGAAGTGCTCAAACGCGCGGGCTTGATCGTGCCCCGCGACCCCGTTGCCGGTGTCGGTCACCTCCACGACAGCACGGGGCCCGGCCTTGCCGTCCGAGGACCGCGCGACGTCATCCTGCCGGGCGCGGCGGACCGAGATCAGCAGGCGGCCCTCTTTGGGCATGGCATCCAACGCGTTGAATGCCAATTCGAGCAGGATATGCCGGATGATCGCCGGGTCGGCGCGGATCTGCACCGGCGTCGCATCGAGCTCCAGCCGGAGCTGCACCCCGGCGGGGAGCACACAGCGCAGCGCTTGCTCGGCTTCGAGCGCGGTCGCACCGAGGTCGATCGTGCGCGCTCGCGGTGCTTGCCGGCGGCTGAAGGCCAGCATTCGGTGCGCGAACTCGACGCCTTGCTGGGTCGCGTCCTCGATCTCGTTGAGGCAATCAGCGAGGTGGGCGTCCTGGGGCACTTCGTCGCGGAGGAGGTCGGCATTGCCGCGGATCGCGGTGAGCAGATTGTTGAGCCCGTGCGCGATGCGGCCCGACATGTGCGCGAGCGCGCCGGCGCGCAGTGTTTGGCGCAGGCCGAGCTCTGCTTGGGCGCGCGCAGAGGTGTCGCGCAGGTTGAGGTGCAGCGCGTCGTTGCCGCGGTAGCGGACGGGCGCACACGATAGCTCCACCGAACGCAGCGTGCCGTCCTCGCGATAGACCCGCGTGCGGATGGGCGTGCCGACCAGTTCGCCGGAGCGGATCCTGCTGATCACATCGACCATCCACCGATGGTCTTCGGGCGGTAGGAAATCGAGCAGACCACGGCCGAGGAGCGCGCGTGAGCTGGCGGTGCCGAGCAAGGCCGCGGCGGCGTGGTTGGCGTAGCCGATCCGCCCATCGCACTCGACGAGAATTGGGTCGTTGGCAAAGTCGACCAACGTGCGGTAGCGCTCCTCGCTCTCACGAGTTTGGCGCTCGGTGCGCACGCGCTCCGTCACTTCGGTCGACACGCCGCTCGCCCCGCCGGCGCTGCCGTCGTCGTCGCGCGCCGGACTGAAATGGGTCTCCCAGCAGGTGCCGAACGCGAACTGAATCGTCTCGCTAAACGTCTCGCCGGCCATCGCTCGCCGCACCGCCTCGAGCATGGCGGGCTCGTCCGCGTAGACGTCGAAGATGGACCGCCCCAGAGCCTCCTGGCGGACCAGGCCCATGTCGGCGAGGGCTTTGCCCTCCGCCAGCGTGAAGACACCCTGACTGTCGACGGCCCAGAGCGCGATGGGCGTTTGCTGTAGCAGGTTGTGGTACCGTGCCTCCGAGCTGCTCACTGGCGCTTGGGGCTTCTGTTTGTGAGGCGAGGCCACAAATCCGGCAAGGATACGGACATTGCCTCGCAGGCGCCACGTTGAGAATGCGCGTTCGCACATGACTCCCGCCGATACGCTGCGCGTCTTGTTCGACGAAGGGCTGGCGGCAGTGAGCCCCGCACGGTGTGTGCCGCCGCATTTGCCGGCGCCGCCGCGCGGTCGGACGGTGATCGTCGGTGCCGGCAAGGCCGCGGCGGCAATGGCGGCTGCCGCGACTTCGCACTTCCCGGGCGCGACCGGGCTCGTCGTCACGCGCTACGGGCACGGCGTCGACGGAGCTGGGATCGAAGTGATGGAGGCCGGGCACCCTCTTCCTGACGCCAGCAGCGAGGTCGCCGCTCGCCGGGTGCTCGCGGCCGTGGGCGGCCTGAACGCCGACGACTTGGTGCTGTGTCTGCTATCGGGGGGCGGCTCGGCGCTGCTCACCTTGCCGCGCCGCGGTGTCTCGCTGGCAGACCAGCGCGACCTGGGCGCCCAGCTGCTGCGCACGGGGGCCACGATCCACGAGGTCAATCTCGTGCGGAGTCACCTCTCGGCGATCAAGGGTGGGCGGCTCGCGGCAGCGTGCCGACCGGCGCCGGTCGTCACGCTGGCCATCTCCGACGTGCCGGGCGACGACGTCGCCGTCATCGCGTCGGGGCCGACGGTGGGTAACGCGAGCCGTGGCACGGAGGCGCTCGCGATCCTCCAGCGCGATCGCGTCACCGTGCCGGCCCACGTCCGCGAGTGTCTCTTGCGGCCCTCGGCGCCGTTGCCGCCGGCGCACCCCGAGGACCGGGCCGTGGTGATTGCGAGCGCCGCGGACGCTTTGGGGGCTGCCGCCGACGCGGCGCGGGCGCATGGACTCGAGCCGGTCGTGCTCGGCGACGCGCTGCAGGGAGAGGCGCGGCAGCTGGCCGCCCGTCACGCGGCGCTCGCGTTGCGGATGGCTGCCGAGCCAGCGGACCGGCCGCGTGTCCTTTTGTCCGGCGGCGAGACGCAAGTCGCCGTGCGCGGCTCGGGCCGCGGCGGGCGCAACACGGAGTATGGGTTGGCGTTGGCGCTGCGGTTGGCCGGTGCCCCCGGCGTCTGGGCGCTGGCTTGCGACACGGATGGGATCGACGGCAGCAGCGATCACGCCGGCTGCGTCGTGATGCCCGACACGCTGGCGCGGGCGCAGGCGCTGGGCATGGATCCACAGGTGCATCTCGCCGACAACGACGCGCATCCGCTGTTTGCGGCGCTGGACGACCTGGTCTGGACCGGGCCGACGCGCACCAACGTCAACGACTTTCGCGCTATCTTGGTGCGCTGACCCGCGAGCGAGCAAGGCAACCATGCAGGCGACCCGAGTGTCCGATCTTCCGAGTTTGCTGCCGCGGACCGCGGCGCTCCTGGCGTTGGTGCCGTTCGCGATGCTCCCGGCGTGCAGCGAGGATCGGGGCGGCGCACCCGGCGCGGCCGGGTCAGGGTCAGGGTCTGGGTCAGAGTCTGGAGCTGCGGCTGGGGGCCCAGCGGGCGTCGCCGGCGCCGAGGACATGGTGTGGATCGCCGGCGGCACGTTCCAGATGGGCTCGACCGAGGGCTTTGCCGACGAGCAACCCGTCCACGAAGTGGCCCTCGACGGTTTCTGGATCGATGTGCACGAGGTCACCAATGCGCAGTTTGGCGCCTTCGTTGCCGCCACAGGCTACGTGACGGTGGCCGAGCGGCAGCCGACGGCAGCGGACTTCCCCGGTGCCGCCGCCGAAGACTTGGTGCCGGGCTCGCTGGTGTTCCGGGCCCCGGATCACGCCGTGTCGCTCGCTGATTTTGCCCAGTGGTGGCACTGGGAGCCCGGCGCGTGCTGGCGGCATCCGGAGGGACCGGACAGCGACCTGGATGGTCGCGCGCAGCATCCCGTGGTGCACGTGTGCTGGGAGGACGCCGACGCCTATGCGCAGTGGGCGGGCAAGCGCTTGCCGACCGAAGCGGAATGGGAGTACGCGGCTCGTGGTGGACTCGACGCGGCGGCCTACTGCTGGGGCGCCGAGCGGGTGCCAAACGGGGTGTGGCACACGAACATTTGGCAGGGCAAGTTCCCCACCGCCAACGACGCGACCGACGGCTACGTCCGCACGGCGCCCGTCGGCTCGTTCCCCCCCAACGGGTACGGTTTGCACGACATGTCCGGCAACGTCTGGGAGTGGTGTGCGGACTGGTATCGGCCGGACTACTACGCGAAGAGTGTGGGCGCGAACCCGCCCGGGCCCGACCAGAGCTTCGACCCGATGGAACCCGGCATGCCGAAGCGGGTGACGCGGGGGGGCTCGTTCTTGTGTAGCGACGTCTACTGCACAGGCTACCGGCCCTCGGCGCGCATGAAGACATCGCCGGACACGGGCCTCTGCCACACCGGCTTTCGCTGCGTGAAGAGCTGACCCGCGGCGACTACCCGTCGTACTCGAAGCGAATCTCGCAGCGGATGTCTGGCGACAGGCTGTGACACACCGGGCAGCCTCGGGCGGCGGTCTCCAAAGCGGAGCGTTGGGCCTCGTCGAGCGGGCCGCTCACCCGCAGCGTCAGCGGCAGCGCGGCGATGCGGCGTGGGTCGGCCGCCATGTGCTTCTCCACTTCGGCGGCTATGCCCGTCACCGGCAGACCGTCACGCTCGGCGACGATGCCCATGATCGTCATCGTGCAAGTGGCGAAGGCGGTGGCGACCAGGTCGGTGGGGGAGAACGACTCGCCCCGCCCCTGGTTGTCCACCGGCGCATCCGTCGTGAGAGCGGTGTCGGACGGGCCGTGTCGCGCGGTGCAGCGCAGGCCGCCTTCGTAGCGAACCGAGATGGTGACGGTCATGCCGGGCAGTGTAGTGCGGCGGCCGCCCCTGGCCTCGTGGTGGTAGGGAAGTCGCGCCGTTAGCCGGTCTTCTGGAGCAGCTCGTAGGCCTCTTGCACCTCGCGGAAACGGCGGTCAGCCTCGGCGGCGGCGACCGGTCCTAGGTGGGCGTGAGCATCGGGGTGGTAGCGCTTGACGAGCTCGCGGTGGCGCGTGCGGATGTCCGTCGCGCTTGCTCCGGCTTCGAGGCCGAGCGCCCCAAGAGCTTGCTCACGCGGCGTGCCGGTGCTGCGCGGTCGCGGCCGCGACCGCTCGGAGCCGGCCCCTCGTTGGCCGCGCTGCCAGCGCGGCCCCTCGGAGTCGTGGCCGAGGTGCTGCGCCTTGGCGTGGTGAAACACCGCGCGGGCGTGGTGTGGTTCGAGCCCGAGACCGCGGGCGACCTGATGCAGCACCTGGTGCTCGTCCGGGCGGAACTTGCCGTCGGCGAACGCCACCAAGCAGGCCCAGAAGAAGATCGACTCGCACTCGGCCGACGTCACCAGGCGCCGCAGCTGCACCGCGAGCTCGTGCGGCTTGGCCGGCACGCGTAAGGTCTCCCACGTGCGCAAGTCGTGGGTCGTGACCGGATCGACGAAGCGGTCGAGGAGGAAGCGGCGCACCATCTCGCGCTCTTGGGCGCCGGCGCGACCGTCGGCTTCGGCGACGGCCAGCAGCAGCCAGAAGATCCGCCGCGGCAGCGAGTGGCTCGGCCCGTCGCGGAAGCCTTGCCGGCGCGTCTCGAAGTGCCGCTGCTCGTGCGCCCAGATGTGGAGGAAGCTGCGGAAGGCGGTCGAGGCTAGCCAAGTGCCCCAAACCACGAACAAGATCGCCAAGCTTTCCGGTCGCGCCTTCACGCCGAAGGCGATCAGGGCGAGTCCCAGCAGTGAGCGCAGAAAGGCGCGCGTCTTGTGCGGAGTGTACGGCGATGCCATCGGGCCCCTCGAGTCCTGCTTCCTGGGGCGGGCTAGTGTGCTGCGTCAGACAGCCCTTAAGGACTCGCCGGCGTCTGCGCGAACAGGCGATGCAGGCGGCGCTCGGGGCGATGTGCCGCGGCCTGCTGGTGGAAGGCGTAGCCGGCAATCAACGGCAGCAACACCGTTGCCTCGCCAAACACCATCTGCTCGCGCTCGATCGAGACCTTGCCCCAAGAGCAGGCTTCTTTGAGCGTCGACCCGGACAGCGCACCGTCGCGCTCGTCGGCCACCGTGATCTGGATGGCGTAGCGGTGCATCCCGACTTCCTGGCCGAGGATGTCCGCCGCGACCACGATGTCCTGCGCGAAGTTCTTTGGCACGCCGCCACCCACCATGAACAGACCGCTGTCTTTGGCCTCGATCTTGATGCGCGTGAGCTCGAGGAAGTCGCGCGCCGCGTCGAGCGTGAGGAAGGGCTTGCCGGCGACACTGGCCTCCCACTGGTGCTTGACCAGGCCGAAGCCAGCGCTGCAGTCGGCGAACGCCGGACAGAACACCGGCACCTCCTTCTCGAAGCAGCGCAGCAGGATCGAGTCGCGCGTTTTGCCGTGCTGGTCGAGGTGCCGTCCCATCTCCCACAGGACCTCGCGCGACGAATGCGGCCGCGCCGGTAGGCTGCCGACCAGCTCCGCCACGGTGTCGTCGCAGATGCGCAGCTCGTCCTCGTCGATGAACGTGTCGTAGATGCGGTCGATGGACAGCTCGCGCAGCTGGTTGTCGTCGACGTCCTTGCTGCCGAGATAGTGGCGGAAGCCCAGGCCTTCAAAGAAGTCCTGGTCGACGAGATTGGCCCCCGTCGACACGATGGCGTCGACCATGTTGTGCTCGATGAGCTCGATGAGGACCTTCTTCAGGCCGGCGCTGACGAGCGATCCGGCGAGGCACAGGATCACCGCGCATTCGGTGTCGCGCAGCATGGCCTCGTAAATCGTCGCGGCGCGGTGCGTGTTGCGCGCTTGGAACGCCATGCGGCTCATCGCCTCAACCAACGGCACCGGGTCAAAGGTCGTGAGCGAGACGTGCTCGACGGTTTCCTGCAGGAGCGCCTTCTTACTGTCGGTCAACGGATCTTCACCTCGCAGACGAGCTCGGTTGGATGGGCGGCCACGATGACGTCGACCGCGCTCGGCAGCGCCGTCGGTTCGGCCGCCGCGCCGGGAATCGTAGCGGCGATTTGCACGGGCTTCATGTGCAGGGCGAGCACGGCACCGGCGGGGAGGTGGACCGACCCCGCGCCCGGCCGGGCTTCGGCCACGTCGACGCCGCGTCGCAGCTCGGTGAGCCAGCGGCGGAACGCGCGCTCGTCCGCGGCGGTCTCCAGCGCGACCTCGTCCATCGGCGGCAGGGCGAGGACGCAACGATCGGGCGTCCAGCCCAGCGTGCACTGCCCCGAGAGGAGCGCCCCATAGCGTTCGGCGAACTCGGCGCGCTTCCACTCCGCCACGTCCGCATCCGCCGCCAGAAGGGCGATCCCGGCGACCAGTTCATCGCGGGCCGTGCCGAGCGCGGCGAGGTCCAGGTCGAGCGCGAGTCGCCACAGCGCCGCGTCGGTGTCCGGGAGCGCGGGGGCGCCGGTGCTGGAGGGCACCAGGAGCGACAGGAGTTGGGCGAACGCCGTTTTTGGTCGCGGCCGGAGCCGCAGCTCGCCACGCACCCCGGCGCCGGGGGTCCGCTCGAGGCGCAGGTGCGCTGTCGCCGTTTCGCGCAGGCGAGCGATGAGCAGGGCGGTGCCGCGGGCGGCGTCGCGGCGGCTGGCGCCAAACCGCGCCAGTACCAGGCCTGCGAGGCGCTGGGCCAAGAGCTCAGCGCGCGGCGTCTCGCGACCGAGCATTGCCAGCAGCGCCGGCGGCCGCGCCGTGGCGTCGAGCCATACCGCTGGCGCGGGGATGCGTTCGACGGCGCAGCCGGCCGGTGCCAGCGTGATGCGCCAGCCCTGGTCCGCCTCGACCTCGGGCAGAGTGAGGAACGCGCCGGCGCGGTCCAGGACCCACACGGCCACGGCGCGGTCCGCGGTCTCCACCTGTAGCGGCGCGACCCGCGGCGCCGCCGGCGCGGCGCCTTGGGCGAGGGCCGTCGCGCCGGCCAGCAGGAGGGTGAGGCCAGCCGCCAAGGGGCGGTACGTGGGTTGGAGGGAGGCGGTCATGGGCGCGGTCAGGGCCGGCGCAGGTGCGCAGCCACGGCCTGCTCCACCACTTCTACCGACAGCCGGCTCGGGGTCAGCTCTCGGGTGACTTCGCCATACTGCTGCGCCGCCGGCATGCCGTGGTAGAGCTCGGGCACCGGCTCACCCGGCGGGTCCGCGCACCACTGCCCGGCCGCGGCGCCGCCGGCGCGATCCTCCAGCAGCTGCAGTCGATCGCCGAGCGGCCGCAGGTCGCGCCGCGCCGGCGGCCGGAAGGTGACGACCTCAAACCAGCTCTCGGTGCGGTCGTGGTAGCGGTAGAGCGGGCCGGCGTCCCCATCGATGACTTGCAGCACCCGAAACGCGTTGCCGGCGATCGTGTTCAGGACGATGCGGTCGGCGGAGCCCGGGCCCCGCAGGACCGCCAGGTCGGCCTCGGCCACCGCGCGCCGCACGATGGCGCCCGCGGTCGCGCGAGCCAGCTGCTCGCGCACGTGTTCCCAGTCCGCGCGCCACAGCGACGCCAAGGCTTGGGGCTCATCCAGCACCGTCTCCGCGTGCTCGAGCAGCCAGCGGTAGCCGAGCAGCTCGCGCGCGGCGCCGCGCCGCGTTGCCAGCTCCGCGGCGATGGGCGAAGCGGCCGAGCGCATCAGCTGCTGGACGATCCGGTCGGTCGCGAATCCCTGTTCGGTGGTTACGACGCGATAGTCCCCGGTCGCGGCTGCGGCGAGACACTGGGCTTCGCGCGCCAGCGCCACGTCCGGGCGTAGCACCGCCAGCATCGAGAGAAAGCCGTCGGTGTCGTAGTGGTCGTTGGCCACGGCCTGGGCGCCGCTGAGGAACGCCTGCCGCGCCGCGGCCGGCGCGCGGGCAAAGGCCAGGCAGATCCCAGTCGTCAGATCGGCCTTCCAGGCCCTGGGCGTGCGGTTCCCGGGCCAGTGCGACAGGTTGGGCCCGCGCGGCCCCATCCCGTCCACCGAGAGGCAGTGCTCGGGGGCGTCGGGGAGGCCGAGGTGCGCGACCGGCAGAGATGCGGCAGCCGCCATGGAGAAGACACTGTGCTCGGCGGAACCCGGTGCGCCAAGGCCCGTATCACCCCGCGCTCGAACGGCTTCAACACTGGTTCGTGGACTCGTTGACCCAGCGTTGGGGCCGATCCTTCGAGAGAGCGAAGAGTGGCGATTGGCCGGGACGCCCAGCGTCCCGGCCAGTCTTTTTTTTCGGCGGCGAGTGGCGCATCCGGCGCCCTTTTGCGCCCCAGGCCGGCTGCCGTGTCTTGCATCTGCCGGCCCCGCGGCTAGCATCCTCCGGCCCCAAAGCACGGGGACGTAGCTCAATTGGTTAGAGTACCGGACTGTCGATCCGGGGGTTGAGGGTTCAAGTCCCTTCGTCCTCGCCAGACAGATCCCTCAGAGGTCGTCGGCGACGGTTTCTGAGGGATCTTCATGTACTAGGGTCTTCATGCACACGGTCTTCATGTGCAGGGAGCGTCACCGGGCGCGGCGGGATCGGCGCACCGGACCGTCCTGAGAGCGTGTGACTTTTTCGAAGTCACGCGCTCTCCGCGACGCGGAGCGGCGCCAGGAGCATGGATCAGAGCCTGTAGTATCGATTTAGTTACAGGCTCTGAGTCATGCGCAAGATCGTCTTCGGCGACAACCTGCCAGTCCTGGCCGAGCTGCCGAGTGCCGCCGCGCAGCTGATCTACATCGATCCGCCGTTCAACACCGGCAAGCGGCAGCAGCGCCGGCGCCTCAAGACCGTGCGCGACGAGACGGACGGAGACCGGGTTGGGTTTCAGGGGCACCGCTATCGGACGGAGCAGCTCGGGGTGTCGTCCTACGCCGACGCCTATGACGACTACCTCGCCTTCCTCGAGCCGCGGCTGCGTGAGGCCGCGCGCATTCTCGATGCGACCGGCAGCTTCTTTCTGCACGTCGACTACCGCGAGGCCCACTACTGCAAAGTCTGTCTCGACGGGATCTTCGGTCGCGACAGCTTCATCAACGAGATCATCTGGGCGTACGACTACGGCGCGCGCACCCGCCGCCGGTGGCCCGCCAAGCACGACACCATCTTGTGGTATGCGAAGGACCCCGCGGCGTACACCTTCGACTACGAGGCCATGGACCGCATCCCCTACATGGCGCCTGGCCTCGTGGGCCCAGAGAAGGCAAACCGAGGCAAGACGCCCACTGATGTGTGGTGGCACACCATCGTGAGCCCAAGCGGGCGGGAAAAGACGGGCTACCCCACCCAGAAGCCGCTCGGCGTGTTGGAGCGGATCGTCAAAGTGCATTCGCGTCCGGGCGACCTTCTGGTCGATTTTTTTGCCGGCAGCGGCACGTTGGCCGAGGCGGCGGCGCGGCATGACCGCGGCTTTCTGGTGGTGGACCATCACCCCGACGCCATCGCCGTGATGCAGCGACGGTTGGCACCCTTCGAGCCTGCCTTCGAGCGTCATGCCTCGGCGCCGGCTGCAAGCCGCGGTGCTAGGTCGCTCGGGTCGGAGCCGTCACCGGAGGCCCGGTGACAGGGAACGCAAAGACCCGGTCCGATCGTCTTGCCGGCGACCTAGCGTCGGGCGCGACAGGTTTCTGCGCATCCGGTCGCGCGCACCCCACGTAGGCTAACTTCTCGCTGTGGGGCGTGTTCCGGCGCACCCTCCCAGCCACTCGGGCCTCTGTTCGTCTTTCCCAGTGAACCGGCCCCCGCTTCGTTCTCCTTTACCTCCATGCCTGTCTGCCCTGAACCCGAGCCACTCTTCCGTGGGGTTTTTCGCCGCCGTAGGCGCCGTGCATCGGCTCTCGCTCGACGTTCGTGCCGGCTGCGCACCCTCGGTGCCTGCCTCTTCTTTTTGAGCTCCGGTGTCGCCGTGGCACAAGTCGCCCAGCCTCCCAGTGGGGCTCAGCCTCCCAGGCGGGCTCAGTCCCTGCCGCCTACCGAGGTCCGGCCGCTGCCGATGGGCGACCAGGGCCAGGATCCGGCGCCGCGGCCGGAGGCGCCGGCGCCTGTGCCGGTGTCAGAGCTGAGTGAGGCGACCGCGCTGCCAACTCAGCAGGGCGAAACGACGACGTTTGTCCTCCCCGATGCGGTGGTCGAGGGGCGCGGCACGGATCTCGTCGGCACCGCGGCATCGGCCACCGAGGGCATCGTGGGGCGCGAGGAGCTTCAGCGCCGCCCGATCCTGCGTCCCGGCGAGCTGCTCGAGACGGTGCCCGGCATCGTGATCACGCAGCACTCCGGTGCCGGCAAGGGCAACCAGTTTTTCCTGCGCGGGTTCAACTTGGACCACGGCACCGACTTGGCGGTGCGAGTGAACGGCATCCCCAACAACCTGCCGTCGCACGGTCACGGGCAGGGCTACCTCGACCTCAACTACCTGATCCCCGAGCTCGTCGAGACGGTGCGCTTTCGCAAGGGCCCGTACTACGCCGACGCGGGCGACTTCGCGACGGCGGGCTCGGTGTCCATCGATTACGCCGACAAGCTGCCGAGCGCCATGCTGCTGCTCGAGGCCGGGCGCTTTGACTTTCAGCGCACGTTGTTTGCCGACTCGATGGAGCTCGGCGACGGCGACCTCCTGTTTGCGTTTGAGGCGCAGCATGAGGACGGGCCGTGGGAGGTGGAGCAGGACTACCTCAAGCTCAATGGTGTGGTGCGCTACTCGACCGGCAACGAGGCCGCGGGCGCGCGCTATACCGCGCTCGGCTACGACGCCACCTGGACGGCGACGGACCACATCGCGCGGCGCGCGGTGGAGCGCGGCATCATCGGCCGCTTCGGCTCGCTGGATTCGACCAGTGGCGGCGAGACGGCGCGGTTCGCGCTCTCCGCGGACTGGTGGAGTGAGTCCGAGGACTCGCGTTGGGATCTGACGGCCTACGCGTACTTCTACGAGCTGGACCTCTACTCCAACTTCACCTACGCGCTGTCCGATCCGGTGAACGGCGATCAGTTCCTCCAGCGCGACGAGCGATGGGTGCAGGGGCTCGAGGGTGCCTACGAGTTTTCGAGCGACTTCGGCGACGTCTACGCCAAGCACCGCGCCGGCTTTCAGTTCCGCAGCGACATCATCGACAACGGGCTGTTCAACTCGGTGCGCCGGTCGATCACCTCGACGACGCGCAACGACGACATCTGGCAGATGAGCTTCGGCCTGCACTTCGAGTCGGAGGTGTTCTGGACGGACTGGTTGCGCAGCACGGTCGGCATTCGGGGCGACCTCTACTACTTCGACGTGGAGAGCGACAACGACGTCAACTCGGGCGAGGAGATCGACGTGCTGGCGTCGCCAAAAGCGGGCCTCGTGTTCGGGCCGTGGGCCGACACCGAGGTCTACTTGCAGGGCGGCTTTGGCTTTCACAGCAACGACGCGCGGGGCACGGTCCTGCGCGACGACCCGACGACCGCGGCGCTGAATGATGGCGATTCGGTGACACCACTGGTCCGCCAGAAGGGCGGCGAGATCGGCGTGCGGTCCACGGCGCTCGAGGGCCTGCAGAGCACGCTGTCGGTGTGGTATCTCGATAGCGACTCCGAGCTCCTGTTCGTGGGCGACGCGGGCAACACCGAGCCGACGGGCGCCACTGAGCGCTACGGCGTGGAGTGGACCAACTTCTACGACGCCAACGATTGGCTGCAGCTCGACCTCGACCTCGCGGCTTCGGAAGCTCGTTTCCAAGACGTCAACCCCGACCGCGTACCGAACGCCGTGGGGACCGTGGCGGCGCTTGGTGCCACGGTGCGCTTCGACGCCGGGCACTACTTTGCGGTGCGCGGCCGCTACTTCGGGCCGCGCGACCTCGTCGAGGATGGCTCGGTGGAGTCGTCCTCGTCGTTCCTCGTCAATACGCACGCCGGCATCCGGTTCTCCGAGGACTGGCAGCTCCGCGTGTCGCTCTTCAACGTGTTCGATCGCGACCAGAGCGACATTCAGTACTACTATCCGTCGCGCTTGCCGGGCGAGCCGCCCGGGCCGGACGACGGCGGGTTCAACGACCTGCACTTCCATCCGGCCGAGCCGCGCAGTTTGCGCGTCGCATTGTTTGCGCGGTTCTGAAGGGAGCGTGGCCATGGGACTCGGCACCGGCACGGTCGATATTCGACGGAACATCGGAACCCGGTGGCTCGGTCTGTAGCGGTGCGCCGATGTTCGACTTCTTGATCCACTCGCCGGTTCGGCACTTCGCCGCGACGACGCCGAACCATCCGGCGTTCGTCTACGACGGGCAGGAGCTGAGCTACGCCGAGCTCGAGGCGCGCAGCAACGCGCTGGCGCGCGCATTGCTCGATCATGGACTGGGGCACCAGGACCGTGTCGGCATCTACATGCGCAAGGGCCTCGAGCTTGGGGTTGCGATCTACGGCATCCTCAAGGCGGGCGGTGTGTTCGTGCCGCTGGACCCGTTCCTTCCCGTGGACCGACTCGCGTTCATTCTCGCGGATTGTGGGATCGAGCACCTGGTCAGTGCCGACGCGATGAAGAAGTCGATCGCCGACTTGCCGGAGTCGCTGGGCCTGCGCGTCTATGGCGTCGAGAGCGCCGCTCCGTTTGCGTCGACGTCGTGGGCGCAGGTCGACGAGCGCCCGACCGACCCGCCCCCGGTGTGGCTCATCGACCAGGACCTCGGCTACATCATGTACACCTCGGGATCGACCGGTGATCCGAAGGGCATGATGCACACCCACCACGGGAGCATCAGCTACGCGCGGTGGGGTGCGCAGCACGTCGGTCTTCGCTCCGCGGACCGGGTCGCGAGTCACGCGCCGCTGCACTTCGACCTCAGCATCTTCGATTTCTTTTCGACGGCGCAGGTCGGCGGCACCGTGGTGCTGGTGCCGGAGCCGGTGACGAAGTTTCCCGCCAGCTGGACGCAACACATCCAGGACCACGGGGTCAGCGTCGTGTTTACGGTGCCGTTCACCTTGATCGAGATGCTGGAGCGGGGAGCGATGGACCAGCGCGATCTGACCTCGCTGCGTTGGATCCTGTTTGGCGGCGAGCCGTTTCCGCCCAAGCACCTGCGCGTGCTCATGCAGGCGCTGCCGGACGTGCGGTTCACCAACGTCTACGGCCCGGCCGAGGCGCCATCGTGCACCTGCTACGACGTGCCGGCCTTGGCCGAAGGCGACGACGAGCCGATCCCGATCGGCACCGTGTCAGTCAACTCCGCGGATCTCATCCTTGGCGAGGATGATGTCGAGTGCGGCATCGGTGAGGCCGGCGAGCTATGTATCCGCAGCTCGACGCTGACCAAGGGCTACTGGAAGCGACCCGACCTCAATGCGCGGGTCTTCTATTTGCGCGAGGGCTTTGGACCGTTCCCACAGGTGTTCTTTCGCACCGGCGACGTGGTCGTGCGCCATGAGGACGGTCAGCTGCGCTTCCTCGGCCGCAAGGACCGCATGGTGAAGACGCGCGGCCACCGGGTCGAACTCGACGAGGTCGAAGCCGCGCTGGCGCGCCACCCGGCCGTTGCGGAGGCCGCGGCTTTTGCGGTGGCCGACGGTCAGGGCAGCAAGGCGATCCACGCGGCCGTGACGCTGCGCGACGGCCAAGACGCCGACGTGCCGGAGCTCCTGCGCCACGCGCGCAGCAAGCTGCCTGGCTACGCAGTGCCGCAGCACCTTGCGGTTGTGACGGACTTCCCGCGGACCACCAGCGGCAAGATCGACCGGCGACGGCTGGTCGAGCAGAGCTGAGCAGCGACGCCGATGACCATCGACTCGATTCGAAGCTACATCCAGACTGAGATCCTCAACGACTCGACCTTCGTGATCGAAGAGGACCAGGATCTCCTGTTGTCTGAGACGCTGGACTCGCTGAGCGTCACGCGGCTGGTCGAGTACCTCGAGCGTCAGTACGGCGTCACGATTCCCGCGCAGGACGTGACGCTCGAGAACTTCGCGTCGTTGCGGCGCATTCAGGCCTACCTAGAGAGCCGCAAAGGCTGACCCCAGAGGCTCACACGTGCACGGTTCGCCCCAAACCGCGTCGGACTCCCCGGCGTCTCGCGAGCAGGCCAACGGCTGCGTCATCATCGGTGGCGGTCCGGCCGGCCTCACCGCGGCCTACGAGCTCGCCAAGCTCGGGCGGCATTCGCTCGTGCTCGAGCAGGATGACCTGGTGGGCGGAATCTCGAGAACGGTCGAGTACAAGGGGTACCGCTTCGACATCGGCGGCCACCGCTTCTTCACCAAGGTCCCCTACGTGCAAGAGGTGTGGAAGGATCTGCTCGAGAAGGAGTTCCTGACGCGGCCGCGACTGTCACGCATCTTCTACAAGGGGCACTTCTTCGACTACCCGCTGCGGCCGTTCGGCGCGCTGCGGGGCCTGGGACCGATTGAGTCCGCCCGTGTGATCGCCAGCTACGCCAAGTCGACTGTGTTTCCGTACCGCCCGGAGCGCAACTTCGCCGAGTGGGTTTCCAATCGCTTCGGCAAGCGGCTCTTCGAGATCTTCTTCGAGTCCTACACCGAGAAGGTGTGGGGCATCCCTTGCACGGAGATCAGCGCGGATTGGGCGGCGCAGCGGATCAAGAACTTGGACCTCGTGTCGTTGATCCGCGACGCGCTGCTGCGCGGTCGGCCCAAGAAGGGGCCGCAGATCACCAGTCTGATCGAAGAGTTTGAGTACCCCCGCCACGGGCCGGGCCAGATGTGGGAGGCCTGCGTCGAACGGCTTGCCAGTCAAGGCGTGGAGACGCGCATGCGGACCCGCGTGCGGGCGTTGCAGCATGACGGCCAGCGCGTGCGCGCCGTGGTCACAGAGGACCAGGACGGCATCCGCGAGATCGAGGGCGACGACTTCCTGTCGTCGATGCCGGTCCGCACGTTGCTGAGGTGTCTGCAGCCGGCGCCGCCCGATGAGATTCTGGCTGCGGCCGACAGCCTGCGTTACCGCGACTTCTTGACGGTTGGCCTGATCGTCGACCGGCCGGAGCTGTTCCCGGACAACTGGATCTACGTGCATTCGCCCGAGGTCAAGCTGGGGCGCATCCAGAACTTCAAGAACTGGAGTCCGCACATGGTGCCGGACCAGAGCATGACGGCGCTGGGTCTCGAGTACTTCGTGCAGGAGGGTGATGAGATTTGGGACGCCGAGGACGAGGATCTCATCGCGTTGGGAACGCGTGAGTGCACACACCTCGGCTTGATCCCCGAGGGATCGGTGCGCGACGGCGTCGTGATCCGGATGCCGAAGGCATACCCGGTCTACGACGACACGTACCAGGAGGCTCTGAGGGTCGTCCGCGGTTGGCTTGACCGACTGACCAACCTGCAGCTGATCGGCCGCAACGGCCAACACCGCTACAACAACCAGGACCACTCGATGGTCACCGCGGTCTACGCTGCCCGCAACATCGCCGCGGGTAAGGCCGACTACGACGTTTGGAACGTCAACGTCGAAGAGGAATACCACGAGACGACCAGCTCGGGAGAGGGCGAGGGTGACGCGACCCAAGAGCGACCGAAGAGCGGTGCGACGGGCGAGCGATTGGTGCCTGGCCGCATCGCCGCGCCCGATCTCGACGAGACGGCTCGCGCGGCGTTCGCCCGCTACCACCCGGTCGCGCTTGGTGTGGCCGTTGGCGCCGTTGGCGCCACGCTGGTGCTGGTCGCGACGGCCGTCTTGTTGGTTCAGGGCGGCCCCAACGTGGGGGCTCGGCTGTCGCTCTTGGCGAACTATCTGCCCGCATATCGCGTGTCTTGGGTCGGCGGCCTGATCGGCGCTGCCGAAGCCGCGGTCGGGGGCTTCGTCTTTGGCTGGGTCCTGGCCAAGCTGATCAATGGGCTGGTTCGCATCGAGGAGCGGAGCTTGCTGCGGCAGATCGAGGCCCGCGTCGTCGATCCACTGGAAGGTGAAGAATGACCTTTGAGGAGGAGCAACTGTTGGAGGCGGCGGTCGTGCGCCTGCGCGCCCGCATCTTGGCGCTGGTCATCGGGTTGGTTGGCGGCGTGGGCATCTTCGTCGCCACGGCGAGCCTGTTGATTCGGGGCGGCAAGAACGTCGGCCAGCACCTGCGCCTGCTGAGTAACTACTGCCCGGGCTTCACGGTGACGTGGCCGGGCGCGTTCATCGGCCTCGGCTATGGCCTCCTCTACGGCGCGATCGTGGGCTACGCCGTGGCGTGGATCTACAACCGCGTGGCCGGCCATGGTGCGGCGCCGGCGAGTCGATAGGCGAGCCGAGGCAGGATGAGCGGCGTGAACCTCATCCACTGCTCGTACCACAAGTGCCTGACCGTCTATTACAAGCGGGTCATGCACGCGGTGTTCAATCGCTGCTTGCCGTGGAGTGGCGGCTATCGCCACTTCAACAGCCACATCGCTGACTTCTACGGCGAATTTGAGCAGCTGCGCGTGGCCTCGGTCAATAATCGCGCCCTGGACCTCGAGCGCCTCGGCGAGTTTCGCGTGTCGCGCTTCGTGCGTGATCCGCGCGATCTGTTGG
This sequence comes from Planctomycetota bacterium, assembly GCA_039029375.1. GTDB lineage: Bacteria > Planctomycetota > UBA1135 > UBA1135 > UBA2386 > JBCCGH01. Next base: position 66,825 of record JBCCGH010000012.1, on the reverse strand, counting down.
TGTCCGGCTACTTCTATCATCGGCGGGGCGCCGAGAGCTGGACGACGATGGAGGCGCCGTCGGACGAGGACTGGTACTTCGCCAACGGCGTCATCCCGGAGGGGCTGCGCCAGCGCGGCGGCTCGTACGCCGCGTATTTGCAGTCGATGCCGGAGGAGGATGGCCTGCTCGTCGAGCTCGAGTTTCGCCAGCGGCACTTCGAGTCGATGGGGCTATGGCCGACCGATCATCCGCAGGTGCGGTTGTTCCGCTACGAGGAGATCCTCGGCGACGAGCTCCGCGTGTTCCGCGAGCTGTTCGAGTTCTATGGGTTGCCGTTTGCCCAGCGGCGCCTAGGGCAGTGGTTCGCGCGGCGCTACTCGATGGGGCGCCGCCGCAAGGACGCCCACATCCGCAACCCGGCGTCAGGTCAGTGGCGCAAGCACTTCACGCCGCGCTTGTCGGCGGCGTTTGAGGAGCGGCACCCGGGCCTCATCGCGTCGCTCGGCTACCCTGCGGACTGACGATCGCATTCCCGACGCGCCGCTATGCCTCACGTCCTCTGCGTCTCCAGCGAGCTGCCCGGGATGATCTACGCGTGCGTCGAGCTCGCGCGGCGCCTGCGGGGTGCGGGCCATCGGGTGACTTTCGCCGCGGTGCCGGCGGCGCGAGAGATCGCGCGGCATCACGGACTCGATTTCGTCGAGCTGGAGCTTGGCCGGCTCGGGGATTTCGCGCGGGACGACGCCAAGGTTGGCTACGTGCGGCGCCTGATGACGGTGAAGAGCCGTCGCCAGGCGGCGATCGACGCCACTGGCGCGGACCGGTTCGAGCGCTTCGTGCGCGAGCTGCAGCCCGACCTGCTGCTCATCGACGGCGAGATGCATGAGCAGATCATCGCCGCGTCGGCGACCGGCGTGCCGATCGCGTTGCTCAATGCGCTGCTGTCGATTTGGCGCCGGCCCGGCCTGCCGCCGCCGCACCACGCGGTCCACCCCGGTGTCGGTATCAAGGGCAGTGCCGCCGGGATTGGGCTGCTTTGGGCCATGTTGCGCGGCCGGAAGTGGTGGCGTCTCGGCAGGCATCGAGTACGGCGCGCCGGCTGTGACCGCGTGGCTGTGCTGCGCGGCTTGGCAAAGCGGGTGGGGTTTGACTTCCGCGGCGAGGTCGACGCCAGCCAGTGGCTGATCCCGTTCACGTATCGCCGACTGCCCGTCCTCAATGCTCGGGCCATCGAGTTCGAGTTTCCGCACGAGCCACATCCGCACGTCCACTACGTAGGGCCGATGCTGCTGGAGGCCCGGATCGATCGCACCGACCCCGCAGTGCGCGCCGAGCTCGAGGACCTGTTTGAGCGCCGTCGCCGCTCCGGGGGCGAGCGCAAGCTGATCTACGCCGGCTTTGGGGCTTACTTCTCGACTGAGATCGCGCTGCTGCGCCGGCTCATCGCTGCGGTCGCGGAGCGGCCGGATTGGGACCTGGTGATCAGTCTGGCGCGCGGGCCCGAGGGGCTCGGCGAGCTTCCGAACAATGTGCGCACCTACGCGTGGGTGCCGCAGATCGATGTGCTGCGCAACGCCGACCTGTCGGTCAATCACGGCGGTATCAACACGATCGACGAATGCGTGGTGTACGGCGTGCCGATGGTGATCTACACCGGCGCCGAGACCGATATGAAGGGCGCGACGGCGCGCGCCGAGCATCATGAGGTCGGCGTCTCCGGTGATCCGCGCCGCGACACCCCCGCGACGATCCGTGCGCGGATGGAGCACGTGATGGACACGCCGCGCTACGCCGCGAACATCGCGCGGCTGCGCCAGAGTTATGCCCGGTACATCGACGATCGCGTTGTAGAACGGGTCGTCGAGTCCCTGCTGCGCGGGTAGATTTTCGCCGCTCGCGAGCGCTATGGCTCAAACCCGTGCTTGACGCCTTCATCGTCTACTTCGTCGGGATCTTCATCGGCCCCAATCTGCCGCGGGGCCGCGTGCGCCGGTTGTTCGAGCTGGCCTACTGGCCGATCGTGCGGCTGGGCCTTTGGCATCGCTGGTCGATGTACGCGCCCGATGTGCCCGACTCGACGCGGATCGCGGTGGCCGGGCTTCGGCACGCCGACGGCTTCTTCGAGGTGTTGCCAGTCCCCGGGCTCGAAGACGGTAGCCGTTTCGGCCAGGCGCGAAGCCTGCGCTTCATCGCCTACCAGTGGGCCCTCTGTGACCCGCAGACCGAGGAGCTGCGGCCGGCCTTCTGCGCGTTTGCGCGACGCCATGCGGCGGCCCCGTCCGCGCCGGAAGCCGTCGCCGAGGTCCGGGTCTACGAGTTTCCGTCGCCCATGCCAGGCGACCGGGGCGAGGAGCTGCCGGCTCCAGAAGTGCGCACGGTTTGGACCGAGGCGCCCGGGAGCTGAGCATGCCGGAGTGGTGGGAGCGGTTCTTCCACGAACCCATCGACCTGAGTTCGCTCGGGCTGTTCCGCATCTTGCTCGGACTGTTGTTGGTGCTGGACGCGATCACCTACGGGCGCGCGGCGCCCAGTCTCCTCCATCCCGATGGCTTGGTGCCATTCACGATCTGGCGGGACGGTCGGCATCGCAGCTTCTTCTCGGTGCTGCGTTGGTTCCCGGCGTCGCCGCGATCCGTCACGGTCGTCCTGTGGATCTACGGCGTGGCTGGGTTCGGCGTAGCCGCTGGCGTCGCGATGCCGTGGACCGCGGTCGTCGCCTTCATTGCCGGCGTCTCGGTGCACCACCGCAACCGCTATGTGCTCAACGCCGGCGATTCCCTGCGGCGCGTGCTTACCTTCTTGCTGATCTTCTCGGGTGCTGGCCAGGTCTGGTCGGTGGACGCGGCGTTGGGCGCCGGGATCACCCCGGCGGCCGGCGCGCCGTGGGCCTTGCGGCTCATGCAGCTGCAGATGGCGTTCTTGTACCTGCACGCGTTCTACACCAAGCTGGTGGGTCGCACGTGGCGGCGCGGCACGGCGACGCACTACGCGACGCATCTCTTGGCCCATCGCAAGTGCCGACTACCGGTGTGGCTCGATCGACCCTTGGTCCATTGCGTCGCCACCTACGGTACGCTGCTGGCGGAGTTCGCCGGCGCGGTGCTGGTTTGGTTTGAACCGACGCGCTACATCGCGCTGCTCGCGCTGCTCGGCTTGCATCTGAGCTTGCAGCTGCTCATGCGCATGCATCTGTTCCAGTGGACGATGATGGCGGCGCTGGTGCTGTTCGTGCCGGGCGAAGTGACGGCGGGCTGGCTCGGACTCGGGTGAGGCGTCGCGCCCGTTCAGCGACGCAGCGCGCCGAGCACGCGTCGTTCAAAGCCCTCGGGGCGGCCGGTGAGTCGCCACAAGCCGAGCAGCGCGGCGGTGAACGCCAGCCCGCCGACGGCCATCTTGATCGAGAGCGCCAGCCAGCTGCCTTCGGCCGAGAATAGGTCGAGGGGCACTGCAGCGTGCAACGTGAGGACGGCGCCCACCATCACGGCGACGGCCAGCACAGGGCGTTGCAGCTGCGTGAGGATCTCGCCGAGCGTGATGCCGAGCGTTTCTCGGAGTAGCCACGCATTGAGGTAGAAGTAGAGGAAGCCCGCCAGCACGATCGCCCAGATCGCGCCCGAGAGGCCGTAGAGCGCGGTGGCGACGAAAAACGCCGGGAAGTGCACCAGCGCGTAGATCAGGCTCACGCGGAACATCAGGCCGGTGCGGCCCAGGGCCATGACGCAGGGGCGCGCGTTGGACAGCGTGGCGCGCAGACCGAGGAAGGGCACCAGGACCGCGAGCAGCGGGGCGATGGATAGATACTCCTGGTCCAGCGCGATGGGCACGAAGTCGTTGGCGATGAGCGCGAAGCCGCAGGCGGAGGGCAGGCTCAGGCTGGCCAGCACGTTGACCGATTCGAGCGCGGCGCGCCGGAGCCGCGGGTGATCGTCGGCCATCTGGCTGAACGACGGGAACAGCACGCGCTGGAGTGGGCTGATCAGCTCGGCGGTCGGCAGCACACCGATCCGCTGCGTCATGTCGTAGCTGCCGGCGGCGCCCGGGCCGATCAGGCCGCCGATCACAATGCGGTCCGTGCGCATGGACAGGGTCGACACGACGGTGGCGAGCGACATCCAACCGCTGAAGCCGAAGATCTCGCGCCACCGGCGCAGCGTGACGCTGGGGCGGTAGGGGCGTAGCGCGTACGTGGAGACCATGCGGGCGACGCTGCCGGCGATGATCCCCAGCACCAGGGCCCAGTGGGTCCGGTAGGCCAGCGCCAGGCCCACCGTGACCGATACCGAGGCAACGGTGCCGATCAGCGTCATGGCCGCGAGGCGCTTGTAGTTGAGCTCGCGTTCAAACACGACGAAGCGCGGGTTGGCCGTCCCGTCGAGCAGGGGGACGATCGCGAGGACGCAGACCGTCGCGGTGATGCGCGGGTCGATAGGCGAGACAGCCAGCAACACGAGGCTGGCGAGGAGGCCGCGGATCGCGGCGAGCGTCCACGCGGTGTCGAACAGCTGGCGGTCGTCGGCGCGTGACCGGATCAGCGCGTTCTTCACGTCGAACTCGCTCAGCCCCTCGATGATGAAGATGTAGGACGCGGCGATCGCGACGAGCCCGAAGTCTTCCTTGCTCAGGCACCGGGCGACGACGAGCAGCGAGAGGAAGTTGAGGCCGCGGTCGATCCAGCGGTAGGCATAGATCCACGTCGCACCCGTCGCCACGCGGGCGCCCGTGCTCGACGGCGGTGGAGTCGGGGCGGAGTCGCTCACCGCGAGCGTGGTGGCTGGGCGGTGGCCGCAGCGAGCGGAGTCTCGGCGGGGTCGAGCAGCGTTGCGAACGCCTTCTCGGTGCGTACGGCGATCGAATCCCAGGAGTGGTCGGCGGCGACGCGGCGGCCGCCGGCCGCGAGGCGGGCTCGAAGCCCGGGGTCGCCGAGCGCGCGCACCAGCGCATCGGCGAGTGCCGCCGTGGATTCGGGCGGCACGAGCAGCGCGCTATCACCGTCGTCGAGCATCTCTGGCAGCGCGCCGACCTGGGTCGCGATGACCGGGACGCCGACGGACAGCGCCAAGAACAAAACCCCGGACTGGCTGATGTGGCGGTAGGGCATCACCAGGGCATCCGCGGCGTCGAAGTAGGTGGTGACCTCCGAGAACGGGATGTAGCCGAAGTGCAGGATCGCGCCGATGCGCTCGGCGGCAGCCTCCAGCTCCGCCCGGCGCGCCGGCGGTAGCCGCACCGGGTCGCCGGCGACGACCAGGCGCGCCTTGGGTCGGGCCTTCGCCACCGCCGGCCAGGCGTCGAGCAGCAGGTCGAGACCCTTGTATTCGCGCACATAGCCAAAGAAGAGCGCGACTTCGTCATCAGGCGCCAGGCCGAGGCTCTCGCGCGCGGCCGCGGGCGCCCGCGGCGCCGCGTCGGCGCCTTCGAAGAACCCGTAGTCACCATGGGGGATGACGGTGACCCGCTCTTCGCGGACCGCGAACTCGTCGAGCAGCCGTTGGCGGTCGACGCGGGAATGCGCGATCACGAGCTCACCGGTGCCGTGCAGGCGCCGATACACCGCGGTTTGGAACGGAATGCGCTCGTGTGGCGTCACGACGTGCGCCGTTGCCACCAGGGGGCGGCCCCGTCGCCGCAGCAGCTTGAGGTAGAGCAGCGCCACTGGATTGGTGCAGTGCACATGGACCACGTCGGGGCGCAGTCGCCGCGCCGTCGCCGCCAGCGCGAAACCGTCGTAGATCGCCTCCACTTTGCGCATCAGGTTGAGGGCGAATCTCGGCAGCCACGACGGCGCCCGGTGGGTCCATCGGCCCATCACCTTGAGGACCGGGAAGGGAGCGGGGCGGTCGCCTTCCTCGAGCTCGTAGGCGGCATGGGTTGCCAGCGTGACCTCGTGGCCCCGATCAGCCAGTGCGGCCGACAGGTTGTAGGCGTAGTGCGTCAGGCCGCCGCGCCCGAACGTCTCGATTTCGAGGATCCGCATGGGTCACTTGTCGCCCCCGGGCCGCGGGCGCCGGGATCTTAGCCGGGCCGGGCCCGCGCGTCCCCCGGCCATCCGCCTCGGAGCTTCCCGGAGTCGGCGCATACCGAGGGGCTTGGGCGTCGAAGGGAGAAATGCGAGAACCCCTAAGGGCTCGTCGCTCGTCCATCGCAGCGGTGACGTGGGCCGGGGTAGGGTTCCGGTAACCTCCTCAGCTCACGTGTTTGCCCGTCTTCGTCTCGACCCCATGCGTCCCACGCCTGCTCCGCGACCCAGCACGCGCCCATGACGGCTCACGGCGACGACGACCGCGCCGCGCGGCTGCGCCAGGCGATCCGCGTGAAACGCGCCTCGGCGCGGTCGCGCACGGCCGTGGCGGCGACGTTGCCGGCTCGGCCCAGCGACGCGCCAGCGCTGCTCGGCGACATGCAGCGCAGCCTGTGGCTGCTGCACCGGCTCGACCCCACGTCACCGGCCTACAACCTCGCCAGCGCCTTCCGCGCGCACGGCGCCGTCGACCTATCGACGCTGACGCGGGCCTTTGATGCGATCGTCTCGCGGCACCGACTGCTGCGCTCGACCTACGCTGCCCATGACGAGGGCGTGGTGCAGCTCATCCAGCCGCCCGCGCCGCAGGCGGTCCAAGTGATCGAGGCCCCTGCTGGGGCCGGTCTGGCCGCGGCCGTGCGCGAGGCGCAGCGGCCGTTCGACTTGGCCGCCGCGCCGCCGGTGCGACTAGTGCTGATTCGCGAGTCCGGCGCGGCGCCGCCCATCCTCCTACTCTCCCTACATCACATCCTGGCCGACGAGCGTTCGCTCGCCACGCTCTGGGAAGAGCTGGCAGCGGTGTATCGCGGCGGCGTCGCCCAGCCCGCCGATGAGCCCCCGGACGCGCCGCAGTACGACGACTTCGCGCATTGGCAACGGCAGCAGGCGGACGCCGCCGCGCGGCAGGCGGAGCTCGACGCCTGGCGGCGACGCTTAGAGCCACTGCCCGATGACTTGGCACTGCCATTCGAGCGCTCGGACGGGGGGCCCAAGGGCGTCGCACGTGGACGTCTGTTGCGTCGGACCGCGGCGCCCGCGGCTCACGACGCCGTGCGGCGCTTGGCGGCGGCCGTGGGCACGACTCCGTTCGCGGTGTGCGCGTTTGCCTTCCGGCTCCTGCTGCACCGCTACACCGAAGGGCGGCGCGTGGCCTTCGCGACTCCCGCCTCGACGCGATCGCATCCCGCGACCGCACGCATGATCGGCTACTTCCTCAATCCCATCGTGGTGGCGACGTCGATCGATGAAGAGCAGCCGGTGGCGGAGGCGTTGCGTGGGTTTGGCACTGCGCTGCGGGGTTTGCTCGGTGCGGCCTCGGTGCCCTTCGATGTGATCGCCGAAGCGGTGGCGCCGACCCGGCAGCGTGACCGCCACCCGCTGTTTCAGACGATGTTCGTCTATCAGGAGGCCGGCGCGCCGTTGACGTTGGGTGACGCGACTTTGGAGCCCCTGACCCTCGATCTCGGCGAGTCGAAATTCGACCTGACGCTGTTCGCCGCGGCCGGTGCCGACGCCCTGGAGCTGGCGATCGAGTACCGCACGGACCGCTTCGACGAGCGGTGGATGCAGGGCCTGTTCGACCACTATGAGACGCTGTTGGTGCAGCTGGCGGGCGCCGACCGCGCCGCCCGGGTGGCCGATGTCGACATGCGAGCGGCTGCGGAACGAGCGCGGCTGGAGGCGGCGGCGGCGGGGCCGCCGGTCGTTGCGATGCCATTGCTGCCGACCCGGATCGCGGCGCAGTGCGAGAGCCAGCCGCAAGCAACGGCGGTGGCTTGTGGAACGACCACCTGGAGCTACTGCGACCTGGCGCGGGCTGGCCGCGTGATTGCGGCGCGACTGGCGGCGGCCGGGATTGGCGCCGGGGCGCGCGTCGGGGTCTACCTCGGGCGTTCGCCGGAGATGATCGCCGCCGTGATCGGCTGCCACTGGGCTGGTGCTGCCTACGTCCCGCTGGATCCGAGCTACCCCGAAGCGCGCAATCGCGGCGTGCTCGAGGACGCCGAGGTCGCCGGCGTGCTCACCACCGCGGCGCTGCGCGCGGCGCTCGGCGCGGGTGGTTGGACGGTCGTGACCGTGGACGACGCGCCGCCTCCGATGGCGGCGGCCGACGAGGCGCCGCCCACGGCGCCGGAGGCCAGCGCGACCGCGTACCTGCTGTTCACCTCGGGCTCGACGGGCCGGCCGAAGGGCGTCGTCGTCTCCCAGGAGAACCTCATGCTCTCCACGGCGGCGCGTCTACAGTTCTACGAACAGGCGCCACAGCGCTTCCTGCTGCTACCGAGCCTGGCGTTCGACAGCTCGGTGGCCGGATTGTTCTGGACGCTGGCCGCCGGCGGCGCGCTCGTCCTGCCCACCGAGGCGGAGGCCAAGGACCCGGAACGTCTGGCTGCGCTCGTCGCGGCGCAGCGCGTGACGCACTTGCTCTGCGTCCCGACCCTCTACGGTCACATGTTGCGCCACAACGCGGCCAGCCTGGCCGGCCTGGCTGTGGCGATCGTCGCCGGCGAGAGCTGTCCGCCGCCCCTGGTGCAGGAACATCGGCAGCGGCTGCCGAACACACGCCTCTACAACGAGTACGGTCCCACTGAAGCCACGGTGTGGGCCACGGTGCACGAGATGATCGACGCCGATGCGGTCGGGCCCGTCTCGATCGGTCGGCCCATTCCGGGCGCTCGAGTCCACCTGCTCGACGATCGGGACCGGCCGGTGCCCGCCGGCGTGCCGGGGCACGCTTGGATCTCGGGTGGCACGGTGGCTCAGGGCTATTGGCGGCGGCCCGAGCTGACCGACGAGCGCTTTGTCCACGTGGCGGGCGGCGCCGGCGCGCGCCGCTATCGCACTGGGGACCGCATGGTGTGGACGCCCGACGGGCGCCTACTGTTCGCCGGGCGCGAGGACGAGCAGATCAAGCTGCGCGGGTTTCGCATCGAGCCCGGCGAGATCGAGGCCGTGCTGCTGGAGGACGCGACGGTCGAGCAAGCCGCGGTTGTGGCGCGCGCCCCCGGTGTCGGCGCCGCGACGCAACAGCTCGTCGCCTTTGTGCGGGTTGCGCGCCCTGGCGCGGCGGCAGCCTTGCGCGCGGCGGCGGCCGAGCGATTGCCGGACTTCATGGTGCCCAGTCGCGTGGTAGAGCTGGCGGATCTACCGTTGCTTCCCAACGGCAAGGTCGATCGCGGCAAGTTGCGCGCGCTCCCGCTCGAGTCAGAGGTCGCGGGCGCCGTTGCCGAGCGAGCCCCGACCGCGCGCGAGCAGGCCTTGCTGTCGCTGTGGGAGGGCATGCTCGGTCGGTTTGGTATCGGCCTGCGCGACAATCTCTTCGAGCTGGGCGGCCACTCGCTGCTCGTCGTGGAGATGACCCGATTCATCGAGCGCGACTTCGGGGTGGCGTTGACACCAGCCGACGTGTTTGAGCATCCGACGGTCGAGGACCTCGCGCGGCGGATCGAGCAACGTCGCGATCCCGCGGCGCCGTCGTTTGCGCACCTGTTCCCGATTTCGCCAGGTGGCGACAAGACGCCGCTCATCTTCTGCGTGCCGCACTTCTTCTCGGAGATGGTCGCTTCGAGGTTTCGCGGCGAACGGCCGGTCTACGGGCTCCGCGGGATCAGCCTGCGCCAGGAGGGCAACCTGGGCCGCTGGCCGACCATGACGGCCCTCGCCGCGGACTTGGTCGACGAGGTGCGCACGCGCTTTCCAGACCAGGAGAGCTTCTTTATCGCCGGCTACTCGTTTGGCGCGTCGATGGCGGTGGAAGCCGTGCGCATCATGGAGGCGCGCGGAATCCCAGTGCGGGCGCTCTACCTGATTGCGCCCATGCCGCTGGACTTCGCCTCGGTGGGCCCGCTGCGTCTGCAGCTCGACGGGCTGCGCCAGCCGGTCGCCGAGCTGAGCCAGAGCGAGGCGCTACGGATGTTCTGGCGCGGCAACCACCCGTTCTCCGGGCGCACCTATCGGCGCGTCTGGCGCCGGCTCACCGTGCAACCGTGGCGGCGCGTGCTTTGCACGATGGGCAAGCTCCGACGCGCGGCCGGGCAGCCGTTGTCGCCGCGCATCTTGTACGCCGACGTGCGCGTGGATCGATTTCGGCTCCACGCGTCGTATCGCCCCGGGGTGCTGCAGACGCCGACCGTCATCTTCAACGCGCGAGAGCCCGAGACCGACGCGGCGGCCACCTGGCGCCCGCACTTTGCCGGGCCGTTCAACGTGATCGAGACGCCGGACCCGCACTTGGACGACGCCTCGATCGCGGCGGCCAAGGCCATGATTCTGGAGCATTGGCGCGACCTCGGCGACTGACGCCGCCGCCAGCGAGTCGACATGGGACGAGTGCCAACCGAAGCAGAGCCCTGGCAGATGCCGCCGCGCTGGCTGCAGCTCTTGGATGAGGTCGCGGACAGCATCCAACCGGACGACCCCACGCTCGCCGGGTGGTGTGCCAACTACGCGCGCCAGCACCGGGTCCGTCTCGCCGGCGACCTGCGGCTGGTCGACGCGGCCGCGCCGGCCGGTGCCCACGTCCTGGAGTACGGCGCGGTCCCGCTGCTGATGACGGCGGCGCTCGCGCGACTCGACTTTTGCGTGAGCGCCCTGGACGTGGCGCCCGAACGGTTCGGCGCGGCGATCGACGGGCTTGGGCTGCAGGTGGCGAAGTGCGACGTGGAGCGCGAGCCGGTGCCGTTTGCCGCGGACACGTTCGACTACGTGTTGTTCAACGAGCTGTTCGAGCACCTTCGCATCAACCCGATCTTCACGATGCGGGAAGTGCACCGAGTGCTGCGGCCCGGGGGCACGTTGATCCTGTCCACCCCCAATCTGCGGTCGTTTCGCGGCGTGCGCAACTTACTGCTGCACAACCAGGGGCACGCCGCCTCGGCTGACGTCTACCGGCAGTACGAGAAGCTCGAGACGTTGGGCCACATGGGCCACGTGCGCGAATACACGACCAAGGAGGTCGGCGACTTCCTGATACGCATCGGCTTCGGCATCGACAAGATCGTGTATCGCGGTGGCCACGGGCGCGGCGTGACCGGCTGGGCCGAGCGCTTGGCGCCATCGATGCGACCCTTCTTTGCGGTCTTCGCGCGCAAGGTCGCGCCACCGGGGAGGGACGGCGGGTGACGCCCGTGGCCGTGGAGCAACGCGTGTTCGTGGTGGGCGTGCCTCGCTCGGGCACCACGCTCGTCCAGAGCCTGGTGGCGGCGCACACCGAGATCACCTCGTTCACCGAGAGCCACTTCTTCAGCCGGCACTTCCGCCTCCTGCCGCCGTGGTCGACGCCGGTCCTGACACGGGATCCCCGCCCGCGCTTGGCCGAGTTCCTGGCGGAGAACGGCGTGGACCCAGAGGACGCCGTGGCCGGGCCACTGCTCGGCGCAGCCGCGGTGGCGCGACCCTGGCCGCGGCCATTGCTGCCCCTGCGTACGCGCGAGGTCGCGGGTGAGTTCCTGCAGCTGTTGGATCGCTTGGCGTTGCGGCGGGGCAAGACTCGCTGGCTGGAGAAGACGCCGCGACACCTCCGCTTTGCGCCGCTGCTGCAGCGGCTCACAGCGCCGGGCCAGACGACCCGCTTCGTGCACGTGATCCGCGATGGGCTCGAGGTCGTGGCGTCGCTGCTCGCGGCGTCGCGTCGCTGGGAGCGTGCTTACGATCTCGATGAATGCGTGCGACGTTGGAACGCCGACGTCGAGTTCGCGACCAAACGACTGGCCGGCTCGACGGCGGACCACTTCGTGTTCTACGAGGATCTGACCGCCAACCCGGAGGCGGCGGTGCGTCGGCTGCTCGACGAGTTGGACCTCGCTTGGGAGCCGGACCTGCTGCAGCGCTACGCCGCGACAGCGAGCTCGCTGGTCACCGAGGACGAGACCTGGAAGGCGGGGGTTGGTGCGGGCATTCGTCCGTCCGCGACGTCAGCGCACGCGCTCAGCGAGGCGCAGCGAGCGCGGGCGGTGGGGCGGCTGCGGCACGACCTCTACGAGCAGCTGCGGACCCGCCCGCCACGGGCCGCTGACCTCAGTCTAGGAGATCGCAATGGCCGCCGTTGAGCCCACCGCACCGCCCCGAGGCGATCGGCCGCTGGTGTCGGTGATCGTTCCTTTCTATGAGCGCGAGCGCTACATCGCGGCCTGCATCGAATCCCTGCTGAGCCAGGAGGGCGTCGATGGTGGTCGCAGCGCCTACGAGATCGTCCTCATCGACAACCGTTCGACCGACAGCTCAGCGGCGATTGCCCGCAGCTACGACGGCGTGACCGTGCTGGAGGAGGCCAAGCAAGGCGCCTATGCGGCCCGGAACGCCGGCATTCGGCACGCGCGGGCGCCCATCCTGGCGTTCACCGACGCAGATTGCGTTGTAGCCAAGGACTGGTTGCGCACCATTCTGGGCGGATTTGAGGATCCGGCGACCGGCATGCTGGTCGGGCATTGTCGCTATCCCAAAGATGCGTCGCCGTTGCTCCGCATGCTGGGAGCCTACGAGAACGCGAAGACCCACTACGTGCTTACACGTTGTTCTTCGGCCCACCACTTTTGCTACGCCAACAATTTGGCAGTGCGGACGTCTGTGTTCGAGGAGATCGGGTTGTTCGAAGAATGGCCGCGCGCCGCCGATAGCGAGCTCGTGCACCGGCTCGCGGCGCGGCGTCCGGATCTGGCCGTGCGGTTTTGTGCCGACATGCGCGTGACCCATCTCGAATTCCTGCAGGGGATGGCGCGCATGAAGCGGCTGTCGCTCTACACGCACACGAACGCCAAGATCCAGAGCTTCCGCGAGCTGACGTTCGGCCAGCGCCTGGGCGTCGTCGGTCACATGCTGTGGGGGCGGCGCGCGTCCAGCTGACCGAGCCCCAGCTGACCGCGCCCCAGATGACCGCGCCCCAGCTGACCGCGCCCCAGATGACCGCGCCATTGCGTCGCTGATCAGCGCGGCGGATCTTCGGTCAGCAGGCGCTGCTTCTCGCCCTCGTCGAGGTTGTCGACGTCCGCGAGGATGCGCTCTTCGGCCACGCGCGCCAGGCCGCGGATCGTCGGGTGCTCGAACAGCGTTTCGAGCGGCAGCTCCAAGTCGAACTCCTGGCATAGCTGCAGCATGACCTGCATCGCGGAGAGCGATGTCCCGCCGCGCTCGAAGAAGCTGTCGTCGGTGCCGACCCGGACGCCGAGCTGTTCCTGCACGATCTCGGCGAGGTATTCCTCGATCGGGCCCTGCGGCGCTCGGTAGGGCGTCTCGTGCAGGCGGCCGTGCTCGGGCCAAGGCAGCGCTTGCTCGTCGACCTTGCCGTGCGCGGTGAGTGGGAGGTGCTCGACGCGCTGCAGGTGCGCCGGGATGAGCGCTGGCGGCAGGCGCTCGCTGAGCTCGCGCCGCAGTTCGAGGTCCGAGACGTCGCCGGACGCCAAATAGAAAGCAGCGAGGGTCGGCGCATCGGCGCCACCGCTGAGGCGCGTCGCGTCGTAACCGATCTCGGCCAGCGTTTGCCGGACGAAGTCGACGTCGATCTCGTCGTCGAGCTCGTCGTTCGCCTCGTTGCGCGTCTTGTGGCCGAGCCGGACGTCCCAGCTGTAGGGCAGAGCGTAGTTGTGGAATCCCCGCTCCTTTTTGTGCACGTAGATCCCGACGTCGTTGATGAGGCAGTTGGTCGAGCGACCGGTGTCATCTGGTCGGACCCAGGGCGCCTTCTGTCGCAGGTAGCTGTAGAGCTCGGTGAGGTCGACGTTGCAGAAGCGGTAGAAGTCGACGAACTTGACGTCTTCGAACACCCGGTCGTCCCGGAATGCGGAGACGTCGAGTGACCGCGCGACCTCGTCGTCCACCCGGTGATAGACCTTGCGCGCGGCGAGCACCGCAGAGTCGACCTGGTCGGGGCTGCAGCGCCCGTCGCGAAACATCTCCTCGGTGAGCCTGGTCTCGAACATCTGCCCGCGCGAGAGCCCGGTCACGATGATCGGGATCCCGAGCTCCCGGGCGCGGTTGATGCTGAGGGTGTAGATCGTCTTGAAACACCCGTGACAGACGTTGGCGAACCGCATCAAGCTGTCGCGGAAGATCGCGTTCATCGCCGGCGTCTCGCCGAACTCGACCGGGACGTCGAGCTGGCCCGCGACTTTGCGGATGTTCTCCTTGGCACCCTCGGAGATGTAGCCGTTGTCGAGCGTGTAGGCGTAGACCGAAAGTCCCATCTCGACGAGCTGGCAAAGCGCGTAGGAGCTGTCCTTGCCGCCGCTCAGCAGCATCATGCAGTCGTACTTCGGCGCGTACCGCTGGCGCGACTCGGCGAAGATCTCCCGCAGGTCGTCCATGGACTTGAAGTAGTCCTGGGCGTGGTCCTTGATCGACGCGTACGTGTGGCAGACGTTGCAGACGCCCTCGTCGTCGAACACCGCGCGTGGGTAGTTGGACGCGAGGCCGCAGCGCACGCAATGCCGGAGGTCGCCCGCGGCTGGTGCGGCGCGCTCGCGCTTGCGCGCCACCACGGCGCATTGCTCGACTTGCGGGACGGCGAGGAGTGCGGCCTCGATCTCGCCGGGCTCGATCCGGTGGCCCGAGATCTTCAGCTGCCGGTCGACACGCCCGAGGTAGTCGAGCGTGTTCGGATCGAGGAGTCGCACCAGGTCGCCGGTGCGGTAGCGGCGCTCACCCGGGCGGTGGGGGTGGTCCTGAAAACGCTCGGCCGTGAGCGCGTCGAGCCCGTGGTAGCCGCGGGCCAATCCGTAGCGCGAGATCCACAGCTCGCCGGGGACCCCTTCCGGCACGGCGACGCCGGCTTCGTTGAGGATCTCGACTTGCACGTGGTCGGCGGGGACCCCGATCGGCACGCTGGCGCCGGCATCGTTGTCGGCGCGGTACTGGTGCACGATGCAGCCCACGATCGCTTCGGTGGGGCCGTACTCGTTGTGGATCTCGATGCGGCCAGCCAGTTTTTGGTGCACGCTCGCGGCGAGCGCGGTCTTGAAGTCCTCGCCGCCGACCACCATGCGACGCAAGCGCGAGTTGCCGTCGACGGCCTGGACCAGCAGGGATAGGTGCGACGGGGTCAGCTTGATGAAGTCGACCGCGTTGGCGTTGACGACGTCGAGCACCGCCGAGTCGACCGGACCATCGGGCTCGGGGTAGATCTCGAGCACGCCGCCCGTGATGAGCGGCAAGAAGAGGCTGGTCACCGTGAGGTCGAAGGACAGGGAGGTGAACAGCGGGAACGCGAGACGGTCCCCCCGCACGTAGTGACGCGCCGCCCACGTGATGTAGTCGGCGAGGCCGTCGTGGCCGACCAGCACGCCCTTGGGCTGCCCGGTGGAGCCGGAGGTGTAGAGTTGGTAGGCCAGGTCGTCGAGCCCGGGCTCGGGTCGGTCGAGCGCGGTGTTGCCGGCGTTGGCTAGGCACTCGGCAACAGGCAGAGCCGTCGCGCCATCGGGCGTTCCTTCGCTCGTCGCGTCGTCGCCTAGGAGCACGACACGCGCGCCACTATCGGTGAGGATCTGCGCCCGCCGGGCGCGAGGGTAGGCGGGGTCGATTGGCACATAGGCCGCACCGGCCCGCATCGTGCCGAGGATGGCGAGCACTGCCAGCGTCGAGCGCTTGCCGAGGATGGCGACGCGGTCGCCGGGCTCGACGCCCCGCTGGATCAGGGCCGCGGCGACGGCCCCGGCGTGGTGCCAAAGTTCGGCGTACGTCAGTGTCGAGCCCGCCTCGCGCAGGGCGACATGGTCGGGCTCGGCCTCGGCCCGTTCGCGTACCAGTGCGACGACCGTGCGGTCGGGTTGCGGCGCCGCGTCGGTGGCGTTGAGTCGGGCGAGTGCTGCGCGTTCGGGCTCGCTCAGGACCTCGACGGCGTCGATCGACTGGTCCGGGTCGGCGAGGAACGCGTCCAGCATCGACTCGAAGTGGTGGACGAAGCGGGCGCGGAGGCGCTCGGGCAGCGCGGTTTCGTTGCTGTCGAAGTGCAGCGTGAAGCTTGAGGCCCCAGAGAAGTCGTGGACCTGGACCCGCAGCGCGTGAACGCGGTCGCCGTGCCCGGGGTGCACCCAGGTGACTTCCGCCGGCGTGCCGGCAAAGTCGCCAAAGGCGTCGGGGACGTAGTTGAGCACGACGTTGCTCGCGCCGCCGCCCGACGGTGTGCTGGTGCCGGGCAGCGCGTGCCGGACAAAGCGGTGCGCCTCTTCCAGGCACTTGCCGCCGAGGGTGCGGAACGTCTCGTCGCCGTCGAGTGATGCAGCGAACGGGAACATCTCGATGAACAGGCCGATCGCGCGCTTGGCCTGGGCGTTCACTCGACCCGCTGCCGGGGCATCAAAGCTCACGTCGGCCCGGCCGCTGACGCGCCGGAGCGTCGCCAGCAGGACGGTGGCGAACGCGGCGAAGCGCGAGAGGTTGCCCGACAGACTGGCAAAGCCGCGCTCGCCGCACCGCGCGGCCAGCTGTTGCGAGCGCTCGGGGCCAAGCTCCAGCGTCGTGCGATGGCTCACAGTGGTGACCGGCGCCGCGTCGCGCCCATAGAGCGGCACGACGCGTCCCGTTGTCCGCTGCGGGGTGGTCCAGTGCGCGGTAGCTTCGGGCGTCGCCGGCGCGCCTTGACGCAGCGTCTCGGCGGTCGAGTAGTACCGTGGCGGGTCTTCGCCGTCGGGCGGGCGACTCTCGAGCAGGGCCCGGTAGCGACGAGCCACGTCGCGGTAGAGCAGGATCGTGGACCAGGCGTCGGTGATCAGGTGGTGTTGGTTGAGGTACCACGCCGACCGATCGCCGGGGAGCGCGACAAGCACGCTGTCGACGAGCGGTCCGTCCAGCGCTAGGGCGCGCGTCGCGCGGTCGCTGCAGAGGGTGCGAAAAGCCTCGTCGCCGTCGGCGCGGGCGCTCAAGTCGAGGACTTCGGTCGCGCAACGGCTGGGATCCAGCAGGCGTCGCTCGGCCACTCCATCCCGCTCGGCCACCGACGTGCGCAACGCGTCGCTGGCTGCCACCGCCTCCTGCCACGCGACGCCGAACAGGTCCTCGCGCAGTCGCCCTGCGAACGAGAAGGCGAACGCCATGTTGTAGAGCGGGCTCTGCGGGTCGAGCTTCTGCCCGACCCAGATCTGGAGCTGACTGTGGGTCAGCCCTCCCTGCGGTTGCTCTGACATGACGGCTTGAGTCACTCGAGGCCGAACGCGCGCTGCACGAACCAGTAGGCGGCGATCACCATGAGGACCGCTGATACGCCCTTCATGACGACAGGCTGATAGAGCGACGACTTGCGGAACAGGAAGAGGAGCGGGAACACCACCGCCACGATGGCGATCTGGCCGAGCTCCACGCCGATGTTGAAGCCGACGACGATCTTGGTGAGCGCGCCTAGGCGGAAGGGTAGGTGCCCCATCACGGAGGCGAAGCCGAGGCCGTGAAACAGGCCGAGTACCAGGATGATCCACAGCGATCCACTGCTGGCTTTGCCGAGGATGTTGTTGAGTGCCACCACGATGATGGACAAGGCGATGACCGACTCGACGAGCTGTGATGGCAGCGCAATGACGTCCAGGGCGGCCAGCAGCAGGGTGATCGAGTGCGCGACCGTGAAGACCGTGACGATCTTGAGCAGGTTCCACAGCGCCTTGCCAAAGTTGTCGACGGGCAGCCAGGTCTTATCGGCGAGGTAGAGCACGGTCGGCAACATCAGTGCCAGCAGGAACAGGATGTGGTCAATGCCAATCCAGATGTGCAACACGCCCTGCGGGATCATGTCCCACGGCCCCATGATCGTTGGCACGTCATTGAGGTCGAGGGTCTGCTCGCGATTGTTCGGACTGAACACCTTGGTGGTGAATTCGTCCGGATAGGTTTCGTTCGTCTTCGCGTTGTACTCGATGCACAACAACCCGCGGTGCCACGGATCGTCCTCGTAGAACATCGAGTGCCTGATGTCGAGCTCATCGGGCAGTGACGGGATCGTGATCTGAAAGCGATAGCGGCCGAACGTCCCCTTTGGAAGCACGTCGGCTTCTTGCGTCGTGAACTGCAAGACGTACGGCGCGCCGCCCACCGGGCCGATGGAGAAGTGCTCGTTGATGTACGCGTGTACGTTGGCCGCCGATGCCACTACATCCGCGGCCGCCTTCTCTTCGCTTGGGTCGAGCTCGAGTCCGAGCTTCTGCCGCAGGTCATCGAAGTTGATCTCGAAACGCCCCTCGATGGAGGTCTCGTTGAGACTGAGAAAGATGTAGTCCTCGCCGTCGGTGTGGGGTGGGGGGACGACTGCAGAGAGGAACGAGAGCGCCAGGGTGGCGGCTGGAAGGAGTGGAATCACGAGGCGGTCCTGTATCGGGCGAACGTTGGCTCGCCGGGGCGGCTACTCTGCCAACAGCCTGACACATGGACAAGCTGCTCGATGAGGCGTGGCGATGTTGTGGCGCGAGATGTCGGCAACCCGCCGTCACCGTCACGTGGTGGACACGCGAGCAATGATGCGGTTTCGCCGGGTCGCCTGGGGATTCTCCTGCATCCGCCGCGTTTTCCCCCTCGAAGCCGGGCCCGCGGAACACACGCCGCCAGTGCCAACGTCGAGCCGGCTCGGCAGCACTCGACCGCCGGGCCGATCGCAGCGTGGTTGTGGGATCCAGCTGCGTTCGACAGCCGACCGATGTGTGTGATGGAAACCCGCAGGACCGATCGCGTGCTGCTCTACAGTCGTTATGCGCGAGCAGTCGTTTGATGGCACGAGAGAAGCTGATTTGGCCGCTCTGCGCGGCGCTCGCGTCCGTCGCGTTCCTGGCGTGGGCAGTGTTCGCGATGGCTGGGCCGATGCTCGCGACGCCATCGGGTCAGGCGAAGACCTACGACGTCTCGGTCTACTCCACTGATGGCCGGCAGTCGAACTTGGTGGTCGTTGCCGTCGACGGCCATCCACTGAAGCTCAAGACGGTCCCGGTCGGCCCGAAATGGACCTGGGTCGACAAGGTCGGTGTTTGGGGGCTACCCGGTGACCGTGGCCCCGGGGGCTTGCGGCTGGAGGGGCACCGGATCAGCTTGGTCTTCGAGCCCCCGGGCACGCCGGATCAGGTGTGGGTCCAATGCGATGGCGAGCCGGTCGAGTCCACCGTCACGAAGATGCGTGGCGGGCGGATGATCCGGAGCATCGATGCGCCAACGTCCGAGCCTTCCCGGTGGTGGGCCGCGGCGCTCGTGACGGCCCTGGGCCTGGCTTTGGTGTTGGTGGGGCCATGGGCCACAGCGCGCCGCGCCGAGATTTGGCTGTTGGCGCATGCCGCGATCCTGCAGCTGGTCTACGCCTGGACGCACCCGATCGGTGCGAACGGTGATTCTCGAGCCTATGTGGCCCAAGCGGCGTCGTTGTTCAGCGGCAATGCCGGCTTTCGGCCGCCGGGCTATTCGGCGTTGCTCGCGCTACTCGGCGCCGAGGGCACTGGGTTTGCCAACGTGGTCACGCTGGCGCAAGCTGCGCTCGCCTGTCTGGCCTCGCTGTGGCTGTTTCGCATTCTGCGGGAGTCATTGGTTCCGACGGCGGCGTTCTTTGGTGCGCTCGTGGCCGCGAGCTTGTTGCCGTCCCTGGAGATGTCTCGGGCGCTCCTGTCTGAGCAGCTGACGTGCTTCACGCTGATTGGGGCGCTGTACTTCGCCCTAGTGCACCGGCGCACGCGCCGGATCCTGCCGGGTTTGGCCGCCGGAGTGTTCGCGGTGATTGCCGGTGCGACTCGGATCGTGCCCATCGCCGTCCTGCCGTTGGTCTTCCTGGCGCTCCACGTGCAGCGACCGTGGTGGCGCACTTTCCGGGCGGCGTTCGTGCCCTGCAGCCTGATCCTGCTGGTCGCCTCGCCGGTCGTGTTGATGTGGGTTAGCGGCCGGGGCTTCGCGATGGCGAACTCGGTGGGTGACCACCTCTACAACGGTGTGATCGCGGCGAAGGAGATGCGCGACGCCGAGGGCTCCTTCACCCAGGAATACGCCGACCTCATGCGGGGTGAGGACGGCGAGTATCGAACGCGCACGACGATGCGAACCGCGCTGCAGGTGGAGCGCGGCCTCACCTTCGGTCAAACCCAGACAGTCATGGGGCAGATCGCGTGGGAGGCCATCCTCGCCAACCCGTTCAAGTTCGCAGGCGCCGCGCTCGACCAGGGCTGGGATCAGCTCAATCTGCCGCCGGAGATGCCGTGGTACCCACGCGTCAAGGACGAGATGATTGAGTATGAGGTCGAGATGCAGGCTGTGACCAGCGCCAGCTTGAAGTGGAGCCGCGAGCTCAGCACCACGACGCGTCGCCATTGGACGCAGTTCAGTTGGCTTTTCGTCGCGGCGGCAGCGGGCGCGGCGTTGCTCCTGCGCCGGCCGGCCGCCGTGCTTGCCCTTGCCGCTCTACCCGTCGGGATGGCGGTCGTGACCGCGTGTGTGGAGTTCGCGGTGCCGCGTTACTCAGCACCCACCGGGCCGGCGCAGTTCGCTGTGTTGGGAGGGCTTCTCGCGCATGGCCTCATCGCCGCGGTCGCGCGCGTGCACCTGCTGCGCTGCGCGCGGGTTGCCCTCGCGCAGCTGGTCCGGCAGTGTGCTGGGTGGACCATGACCGCCGCGGCCGCCGCGACCCGCGTCGGGCGGCGGTGTGCCCGGTATGTCGCCGGGCTGAGATGGCTGCCGCCCGTCGTCGCGGGCGGGACGACCCTCATGGCCGCGGGCTGGATGGGCTACGAGTTGTGGCGACTGACCATCCTCGAGGGCGACAAGGGCGCGCCCGGCCTCCGGGCGGCGCAAGCGGCGGTGGAGCAGTGGTTCGCTGGAGTCGCTCCGGCCAGCGCCAATCTCGCCGACGTGCGCGCTCCGGCCGAACATCTGCTGCTCTGGCCGTGGCTCGGCTGGGCCCGTCTGGGGTTGGCCCGATGGCTGTGGGCCGGCTCCGCACTCCTCGGCGCCTGGTGGTTGTGCGCTTGGTCGCGTCGTAGCTCCGGCCTCGTTCGGCCGGCGTGGCGCTGGTTTGCCATGGTGCTGCCGCCCGCGCTGTACGCGACCGGGGCGACGTTGGGCGACGGCTATACTTTGCTCCATTTGCTGCCGGTCACGCTCGCCGGGCTGTGGCTCGCTCGCGAAGCACGGACCTGGCGCGGCGAGCTCATCGCCGCGCTGCTATTGGCGGTGGCACTGAGCCGCCCGTACGCCACGCTGCCGCTGTTCTGGCTCGCGGTGCTGCTGCCGCGAACGCCACGCGTCGCCTTGATGGCGGTGGCCGGCGGCCTAGGTTTGACCGCCCTCGCGGCCATGGCACAGGGGGCCGGGCCGCTGGTGGCGTTGCAGCAGTGGTCGGCCCTGCGCGACGCGGCGGACGCGGCGCGGCCAGCCTGGTCGCGAGGCTTGGAGTGGGCGGGGTTCGGTGAGCCCGTGCGCTGGCTGGTTTGGCTCGCCTTGGGGGGCTGGACCTGGTGGGCGCGGCGCGCGGACCCGGTGTTGCTGGTCGGCGTGTGTGGCGCGGTGGCGGCGCTGTGGGTCCACCATCCGTGGCACGACCACATGCTGATGTTGCCCACCCTGGTGGCTCTGCTCCGCGTTGCCGCGAGTGCGAGTCGGGGCGGCCAGCGCTGGCTTGCCGGCCTGGCGTGGGGGTTGTTCACGCTGACGATGCTGACCTCGCTCGCGCCCGGCGGGTTGTTCACGCTGCGCGAGCCCCTGGTGCGCCACTACCTGCTGGCGCAGGTCGCAGCTTGGCTGGCGAGCCTGGCGTTCCTCGTGGGGTGCGCGTCCACCGAGGACCGCGCCCCGGCGCTCGGCGAGCCGGCGCCGGCTGGAGGCCCGTCGTGACCACGGCGCCGAGCCTCGGGGTTGTTGTCCCGGCCTACAACGCCGCGCACTACTTGCGGCAGTCGCTGCCATCTCTGCTGCCCCAGCTGGCAACGGACCACATCTTGGTCGTCGACCCGGGATCGACGGACGCGACGGCCGAGGTCGCGCGCGAGCTCGGCGTGCCGGTCTTGCAGCTGCCCCAGCAAGCCGGCCCGGCGACGGCCCGCAACGCGGGTGTCGCCGCGACGAGCTGGGACGTCGTGCTGTTTCTCGACTCGGACTGTGTGCCGGGTCCCGACGTCGTCGAGCGCGTGCGCGCAGCATTCGCGCGCCGACCCGATATGGCGAGTTTGATGGGGTCGTACGACGCCTCGCCGCCGGAGCGCAACTTCGCCTCGCTCTACATGAACCTTCGGCACCACCACGTGCATCAGACGGGCGAGCGGGAAGGCGCGGGGTTCTGGGGCGGTTGCGGCGCCGTGCGCCGAACCGCGTTCGAGGCCGTTGGTGGTTTCGACGAAGCCCGCTATCCGCGGCCGATGATCGAGGACGTCGAGCTGGGTCTGCGGCTGCGGGCGGAAGGCGCGACTTGCCTCGACCCCGACCTCAACGTGCGCCACCTCAAGCGCTGGACGCTCTACTCGGTGGTGCACACCGATCTGTTTTGCCGCGCCAGGCCTTGGACCGAGCTCATTCTCGCCACGGGCGAGCTAGACGACGACCTCAACCTGCGCCGGGCGCAGCGCCTCGCCGCAGCCTTGGCGCCGTTCGTGCTCCTGATGGTGGCGTGGCTCCCCATCGCGGTGTGGCTCGGCTGGTACTGGCAGGTTGCGGCGGGCGCTGCCGTGGTGGCCACCGCGCTAGCCCTCAACTGGGGCTTGGCGGTCGCGTTCGTGCGCGGCGGTGGTCTGCTGTTCGGTGTCGGCGCGTGGCTGTTTCACCAGCTGCACCTGACCTACAGCGCGGCGATGTTTGCGTGGGTATCGCTGCGTCGCCCGCGCGCGCCCCGGCCGGCGCCGGGGACGTGAACGCGCCGCGGGGCGGCGCCCCGCGGCAGCGGTCGAGCTACTCGACCGTCAGCTCGATCTCGTCCAGGCCCAGGCGGGCGGGGCCCGTGCCGTGTGCCGGACCGAACTGGAAGACCACTTTGGTGATGTCCGCCAAGTCGAGGTCGCTCCCCTCGGCCAGGAAGTCGGCGAGCCGAATGCGGATCGTCTCGTACTCGCTGGTCCAGCCGTTGCCCGTGCCGCAGCCGAAGCCGCTCCGCTGGTATGGGTCTTCGATCCCGCCACCGTAAGTGCCGATCGCGATGGTGCTGGTGTTGCCGCGGCCATCTTCGAGCATCACGTCGAAGTTGATGTCGGCGAGCTGCGCCGTGGTCAGCACGTGGCGCGTGCCCTGCGCCGCACGGAACGACAGATACTCGTAGCCGCGGAAGTCGGGCCGCGCCGTGGCGGTGGTGAGGTCGTAGGTGATGTCCATGTTGCGTTCACCGTCAACGCTGAACACGCTGCCATAGCTCTCCGAGCGGAAGTGACCACCGGTCCCGACCTCGTCGTGAGTGAAGCCGTTGAACGCGTCGCCCGGGTTGTGCGAGAAGTCCGAGTTGCCGTCGTCCGCTCGGCCCTCCGAGTACGCGCCGACCGTCCGGGTCACGCCTGCTCCCGAGCTCGCGACGCCTGGTGTGGGGCTGCCGCCCTGGATGTCTTGGAAGTCGTCGATCACGTACTTCCCGCTCTGCGCGTCGTCCTGGAACATGAGGTTGGCGACGACGTTCGCGCCCACCGGCGCGCCAACAGGTCGGAAGGACTCATACTGGCGCCACAGGAAGTCGCGAGACGGCGCGTCGCCCTCGATCCGGTGCTTCACCAGCGGCAGCAGGTACCCCAGCATGATCCGGTGCGTGTTGGCGCGGCCGATCAAGTTGGGCCCACTCGCGACGGAGCTACCGCCGCCGTCGTGGTAGTCACCGTGGCCCACGCCGTAGAGCGAGGTGGAGTGACGGGCGCGCGTGGCGCGCTCGTGCAGGTGGTACCACTGCGACCAATCCGAGCCAGAGCAGCCGTGCACGTCGGCGTCGGCCTGCGCGACCCACAGATGGAAGCTCGGGACGTCGTGCGGGTGGGAGCCGTTGCCGGTGCCGCCGAGCCACGGGTTGGTCCCCGACCAGCCGCCGAAGTCGACCGGCGCGATGCTAGAGATCAGCAGGATGCCGCTGCGCTGGAACTGCGTCGGTGTGAATGTCCCCTGCACCAGCTTGTCGTAGGCTCGCGCCACCCCGTCGCCGCCGCGGCTGTGGCCGATCCAGATGATGCGCGTCTCGTCGATGTGCCCGTCCAAGACGCCGCCACCGATGGATCCCTGGTTCGCCAGGAGGTACTCGGTGTTGCGCAGCGTGCTGTCGGCCGCCGTGTGGCTGCCGGGCCCGGTGTTGTTCTGGTGGCTCATCACCACGTAGCCGTACGAGGCCAGGTGGAAGCCGATGTGGTCGTACCAGATGTACTGGTGGCCGTTGCCGTGACTGACCACGACGAGCGGCAGTTTGCCGAAGGAGGCGATGTTGCTCGGGAAGTAGGTGTCTTGGCCGAGGAACGAGCCGCCCGTGTACTGAATCTCGGTGACTTCGTATGGGCCGGCAGCCGGGCTGCCCTTGGTGCTGCCGGCGGCCGTGTCGCGCACAACGTACAGGCCGCCGCCATCGTCGTAGCCATCGACGAGATCGGTCGCCGGATCGAAGCGGCCGTTCGAGTCGATGTCGATCACCACGTCGTAGCCGACACCGATGCGTGTGTCGGCCGAGCGAGCGCTCTCATCGGGGCCGGCGAGCGTGCCTCGATCAACGACGAAGATGTTGTTCTGCACCCCGCCGGCGACGAGCGCCACGGCCTGCGGCCCGCCGCGCACGTCCGTCAGCGAGGGGTCCCCGACCCACTGTGTTCGGGTCTTCGACGCCACGACGTACAGATCACCGGATTGACCGGCGAGCGCTGGGTAGAGCGACGTGTCCACCGCGACCTCGACCGTGCCGCCGCGGTTGAACGCGCGGACGTGATCGAAGTGCGGGTACTGGCCGAGTGAGCGGCCCGCGAGTTGGACGTTGCGATCGACGATCGTCGCGTCGGCGCCGTTGCTGAACTCGATGCGAAACGGCGCCCCGGGGTTGCCCGTCGCCGCCAAGAAGAAGAGCTGCGCGTTGTGCAGAAGCGGATCGGCCGGCAGCGCGAGGCTCACGTTGAGGTCGCCGGACGCCGACAGGTTGCCGAGTGGGATCGCGGCGAAGGCTGTCGTGAAGCCCAGTGGCAGGTTGCGGCCCAGGATGGTCGTCGGGCCGGCCGACACGTCGGCAAGCAGCAGCGCCACTTCGCCGGGCAAGCCGGTGATGTCGACCGAGAGGCTGGACCCCATCAGTTTGGTGACGGAAGTTCGCCCGTCCAGGGCGAGGGTGGACTGGGCGTCGAGAGTGCCGGCGGCGACGAGGGCGCAGAGCGCCTGGGCCGACAGCATGGGGAGGAAGCGGCGATGCATCGAGAGAGGTCTCCGAATGGCGAGGAATCGCAGCGGGCAGTCTAGCCGGCGATCGATGGACGAGGTGGGGGATTGCGCTCCAGCGGGTTTGAGGGTGCTGTGGGGGTTGGCGAGAACGGTTGAGGCGGCCCGTGCTCCCAGCCGCCGCTAACGTCTCGCCCGCTTGCCGGTCTGGCCAACACACCAGCTGCTTTCCACCACCCGCCGGAGCTTGTCATGCACCCCCTCGCCGCGCCCGCGTTCGCGGGCGCCCTCCTCACTGCGTTGGCGGTCACCGCCCCGGCGCAGCAAGTGCGGTATCGCGATGCCATCGTCCCCTCCGTCGACGTCCGCCAGAACCTGATCTACGGGTCGGCGGTCGTCCGCTGGAGCGGCCGCACCCAGAAGCTGCGCCTCGACCTGTACCAGCCAGCCGGGGATCTCGAGCCCAAGCGCGCGGCGCTGCTATTGCTGCACGGCGGCGGCTTCTTCTCTGGGAGCAAGAGCGAGCCGGTGTTCGTGCAGCTCGCGACCGACCTGGCGCGTCGCGGCTACGTGGTCGCGTCGGTCGACTATCGCCTGCGGCAGGCGCGCGGCGATATCGACTACGCGGACGTCGTCGATGCGTCGCACGACATGAAGGCAGCGGTGCGCTGGCTGCGTCGCTATGCCAATGCGTGGCGCATCGACCCGGCCCGCATCGCCTGTCTCGGTGCGTCGGCGGGCGCGATCACTTGCCTGGAGACTGCCTACGTGCCCGGCGCCGGCAGCAGTGGCAACCCGGGCTACCCGTCGCGCGTCCTCGCGGTCGTCAACCTGTGGGGGTTCTTGTGGGATGAGTCGACGTTGGATCCGCAAGAAGCGCCCGTCTGCATTGTGCATGGCACCAACGACCCGCAGGTGTCGTTCGCCCGCGCGCTGGCGCTGCGCGACGCCGCGGTGGCCGCCGGCGTGCCGCACGAGCTCCACGCGATGCAGGGCGTCGGTCACGGCGATTTCGCCGCCTACCTCGCCCGTCACCATGACGACTCGTTGGCGTTTCTCTACGAGCAGCTGCTGCTAGGGCAGCGCTCGGGGCTGACAGCGACTGCCAAGCCCGGCGAGATCGCGATCACCACCTGCGGCGTCGCCGGAGATTTCTGGGCGCCCATGGTGGCCGCGCAGCCCGCGGCGCACTCGCTCGGCATCCTCGGCACCTTGGCGTTGGATCCCGCGACGATGCGCGTCTTGACGGTGCTGCCCCTGCCGGCCGGGCCGCGGCTACCCATCAGCACGCTGCGCATTCCGGTGATCGGTCGCAAGCAGCCCAAGCGAGTCGCGATCCAGGCGGTCCACGGCTCCCTGACCGGCTCGCTGCGTTTGCTGACGAACGGCGTCGTCACGCAGTAGCCGCCACCGTCGGCGGCCGCGCATCGCTCCTCAGATCCCGTAACCAAATCCACGCTACAGGCTCTGATTCATGCTCCTGGCGCCGCTCCGCGTCGCGGAGAGCGCGTGACTTCGACAAAGTCACACGCTCTCAAGGGTTGGCGCGCAGCGCCAGCTCGACTAGCAGAGGCTGATGGTCCGAGCCGACGTTCAGCCCAGTGCGGACCCGCGCCGCCACGAAGTCCTCGCTGGTCAGCACGTGGTCGATGGGGGTAAGGGCGAGGGGGCCGAGGCTCGGCCAGGTTGGGAGCAGGCCGTGGCCCGTGCGCGTGCTGTAGAGGCTCCCGGCGTCGAGGAGGTCGGCGTAGACGGGCGTCCACGGGCTCGCATTGAGGTCGCCGAGCAAGAGGTACGGGCGGCGGCGCTTGCCGAGGTAGTCCGCGACTTGCATCAGCTGCTGATCGCGGAGCTCCAAGCTGACGGGTCGTACGGGCGGCAGCGGGTGCGTGACGACGATGTGCACCATGCGGCCCGCGACCGGCAGGTCGGCGACGATCGACGGCAGGTCGGCCTGGCCGAAGACCTGAGTCCGCACGCCGTGGACCGGGCGTCGTGAGAAGAGCGCGATGCCGAAGTTGTCCTCGCGGGGTTCGGTGTGGCGGTGCGGGTACTGCGTGTGAAGAGGCTTCAGGCCATCCAGCCAGGCATCGGTGATCTCCAGCAGCGCGACGACGTCGGGCTGCTTCTCTCGCAGTAGCCCGATCACGCGGCCGTAGCTTCGGTTGCTGGAGTGAACGTTGATGAGGGCGACGTTGAGGCGCGGCAACTCATCGCTGATCGGTGGGTGTCCGGCGACGACCGCCGGTACCAGGGTGAGCGCGCTCGGCATGGCCAGCACGACCGCCAAGAGGGCGCTGCGCCAGCGCTGGCCAATCGAGAACAACGCCGCGGCCGCGACCAGGACGACGAGGTAGCCGACGTGGAGATGGCTGGCTAGCTCGAGCGGCCAGAATCGCGGTCCCAACTGCGCGACGATGGCGCCGACTCCGGCCGCCAGCACCGCGAGCATCAGCAGTCCCCAGAGAATCAGGGCAAAAAAGCTGCTCGACCTCGCGTTGCTGGAGTTGGTCATTGCTGCCGCTCGAAGGCCCGGGACTCGCCTGTTTCGGGTTCGACCGGTCGGGGCGCTCGGCTGGAGGCGACCTACCCCGTTTCGCGGAGCAGGATCCGCTAGGATGTGGCCGCGGGGTCCGGGGTCTCGAAGGAGTAGGTGTGCCGCAGTCCGTCGTAGACAAACACCCCCTTCCAGAGCACGGAACGGCCGATCAGAACCTGGCCGTGGGCGCTGCTAGTGGTCCTGCTCTCGACCACCGTGAGGTTGGGGAACACGATCCCGGCATCAGGAAAGGTGAGGTGCACGTCGTAGACGTGGCAGGACGCCGTGGAGCCGTGCATCCCGGCAACGTCGATGACATCGTGGGGAAAGAGCCCCACCCGCTCGGCGACGCCCTCTTGAAGGACCGTGATGTCAGCGCCGGTATCGAAGATCGCCTGCACGCGGATGGTGCGGGCGGCATCGGCGGCCCCTGATTCGACCGCGAACAGCGAGGGGCCGATGGTGACCGTGGCCAGCGCGCCTTCGGGGCGGATCCGGCCGCGGAGGATCGGCATTAGCTGTCTGCGAACCAGCGTGTTGGCGAGGGGCGCGCTTGTGCTTGGACCTCGCGCACCAAGAACGGCACGTTGCCAAAGCGTCGGTAGCCGTCGGCCAGGCCGCCGTGACGCGACTCGAAGACGCCGTGCACGGTGTCTCCGTAGACAAGGGCCCATTTGCCGGCGTGGCCGGCCTCGAGCAGGTCGCCCTGGTGACGCGAGAACGTGGCGAGAGGGCCCGCGAGTGGATCGGATGCGTGGATCATGGGTTCGCGAAACGAGAGTGCTGGGCGAACACCGAGCCAGGTTCGCCCCAACCGCGGCGTCACCATAGAGCCCTTGCCGTCGAGCGGCCAGGCCCCGTCGTCGGGAACCCCGGCGCCCCGGCTCCGATGGTTTTTTGGGCTCGTCGCGACGAAACCAGGGGCCGGTGGCGTTGTGCTGCTGAGCCGGCGAGGGCCGTCGGACGTCAGGAGCTGACCGCGATGCAACGTCTTATCTCAAAGCAACCTATGAGCCGCATGGGCCTTCGTTTTGCGACGCTTGCGGCCGTCTTGCCTCTCGTGCTAGGCCCGCTGTCGGCCCAGGAAGCCGAGACCGTGACCGGGGGGCACCTGGTGACCCTGCAGTTCCGTGGCGGCACCCTGGCCGACTACGTGAGCGCGGTCCGCGAGACCGGCCCCGCGGTCAACATCATGCTCGCGGAGAACGCGGATTTGGTGCCGGTGCCCGCGGTCAAGTTGACCCAGGTGCCCGTCTCCGGGGCCCTGCAGGCGGCCGCCAGTGTCGTCGGCGACGTGGCCCACGTTGACGTTCGCTGTATCGGCGGCCCGGTCGGGAAGGACATCTACGCCGTGGCGGTGCAGATGAAGGGCCAGGCTGGTCCGGTGACGGCCACGGTCCAGGCCACGCCTCCCGTGAAGTCGCGCGTGCGCGTCTACTCGCTGGGCTTCACCCGGTCGGAGGCGGAGGTGAAGACGGTCCTGAACGCGGTCGAGCAGGGCCTAGAGCTCTGCGAGGAGGCCTCGCCGATCTTGCGTTTCCACGAGGACTCGCGGCTGCTCTTCGTGCGGGGTTCGCGCGACCAGGGGGAGCTGGTCGAGAGCGTGCTGGCCCGGCTGTCCTTCGAGCTGAGCCAGTCCCGCGGTGCGGGCGGGGCCGGCGGTGGTACCACGCCCGGCCGGGCGGGCGGCAAGTAGCCTCGATAGGCTTAGTGCAGTGCGTCAGAAATCTGTGCCACTCTCCGTGGCCGAGAACGACCGTCGCAGCGTTGCTGCGTCCTCGACGTATCCATCAATATGCCTGCGGCGCAGCGCCTTCCGACGATCGCCCTCATCGCTCGGATAATGGCGCATCTGTCTGACGCACTACACTAGAGCGAGAATGGCCGCGGTGGTGGAACGGCAACAGGCGAGCTCCCGGGCTCCGGCATCCGCGCCGGGGCCGACCGGCGGGTCGGAGCCGTCGTGGCCACTGACCGCGGCGATCGCGCGCGGCGACGAGCGCGCGTTCGCGCGTTTCTACGACCTGTGGTTCGACCGGCTGGTCGTCCTGGTCCGATCGCTCACGCGGCGCGATGAGGCCTTCTGTCTCGATGTCGCGCAGGACTGCATGCTGCGGGTGGTCCGACGGCTGCCAGCATTGCGGCGCGAGGAAGAGGTCGCGGCTTGGATGGCGCGGGCGGCGTTGCGCTTGGCGGTGGATCACTTGCGGCGCGAGCGGCGCCGGGCACGGCGCGAGCAAGCGGTCGGCGGCCAGCGTCCGGAGCCGCCGGGCGTGGCCGACGACTTGCTGCACCGCGAGCGGGCGGCGTGGCTCGAGCGGCGCATCGCGGAGTTGCCCGATGGCGATCGGGCGCTACTCGCGGCCCGCTTTGAGGCGGGGCGCACCCTGGAACAAGTGGGAGACGGGCTCGGCATGAGCGGCCACGCCGCGCACGGCCGGATCCGTCGCCTGGTGGAGCGTCTGCGGCGTGCAGCCGAAGAGGTGTTTTCATGAGTGGGACCGGCGGGACCGAAGAGCTGCTGCAATGGCTCGAGTCGGCGGACAGCGCCCTGAGCCAGCGGGGACAGGACCGGCGAGACGCGCTGCGTGCGTCGCTCGTCGGTACCGTCGTGCGTCGGCGGCGTCGACGCCGAGCGGCCACAGGCCTCGGCGCAGTGGCCACGGCCGTGGCCATGGCCTTGGCGATCGGCCTCGGTGGCAGCGGGCCGGCCGTGGCCCCAGTGCCCAGCGGCCCCGCGCCCGCGGCGGCATTGGTTGCGGTCGTGCGCGACGATGATCGCATCCTCGAACGCCTGGCGGCGCCGGCACCGACGCGGGTGCGCACGGGCCGAGCCGACGACGCGGAGCTGTTGGCCTTGCTCGCGGCCGCAGATCGGCCCACCGGGCTCGTCCGCATCGCCGGTCGCGTGGAGCTCACGGGCGATGTGATCGACCCCCTGCCTTTGGTGGACGCGGAATAGTCGCCGGCCCCCGACGTCGACGGGGCCTGGGAACCGGCGCGGCTTCGCGGTCTACTGGAGCCGGCTTGTCGCGCCCCGGATTCATCGATACGGATGCGGCGCTCGAGCGGCTGGTCGCGCGTCTGGCGCGACAGCAGGCGATCGCCGTCGACACCGAATCGAACCCCCTTTACGCCTACCGCGAGCGGCTGTGCCTGGTGCAGATCAGCACCAAGTCGCGGGAGTATCTGATCGATCCGCTCGCTGGCGTGGACCTGGCGCTGCTGTCGCCGGTGTTCGCTGATCCTGGCGTCGTGAAGGTGTTTCACGACGCCGAGTTCGACGTGCTCATGCTCAAGCGGAACTACCCATTTGAGTTCAACGCGATCTTCGACACCAAGGTCGCGGCCTGCGCCTTGGGCCGCGAGCGCGTGGGCTTGGCGGCGATGCTGGACGAGTTCTTCGGCGTCACGCTCGACAAGAAGCTGCAGCGCAGCGATTGGGGGCATCGACCGCTCACCGAGGAGCAGATGGAGTACGCGAGCTGCGACACCAAATATCTGCTCAACATGGCTGCCGAGCTGCGAACGCTCCTGCACGCCGCCAGCGAGCTCGCGGTCTTGGAGGTCGCGGCGGAGTGCCGGCGCCTGTGCGCGCTCCAGCCCGAGCCCAAGCGCTTCGATCCGGATGAGTTTGTACGCATCAAGGGTGCCGATGCCCTCGAGCCGACACGCCGACGCCTGCTGCAGGAGCTGTTCGTCATGCGGCACGAGATCGCGGATCGTCGCGACTGCCCGGCGTTCAAGGTGATGCCCAACGAGGTGCTCTTGCAGATCGCGCGCGCCTCGCCGACGACCCGTGATGGGCTGGAGCGCATTCGCGCGATGTCGTCGAAGCTAATGGGGCGGTACGGTGATCGGATTCTGGCGGTCGTCGCTCGTGCCAAGCGTCTCGGCCCCTTGGAGAAGAAGCCGCGGATGGCGGGCGACGGGACCGACGTCCTCGGGCCCCGCGAGCGCCAGACCTATGAAGCCCTGCGCGCGTGGCGGAAGCGCACTGCCCAGAAACGCCCCACCGACGCCTCGCTGGTGCTCAATCGCGCCACAATGCTCGAGCTGGCGCGCCTCCGGAAGAAGCCGCGAGACCTGCAAGAGCTGACCGACACCGGGGTCGTTGAGTCATGGTGGGTTCGCTTCTACGGCGACGAAGTGCTGCCCATCCTCCGGGGCGGCTCGGGCAACTGACGTTGGCCGCCGCGGGGCGTCAAGGTCGTGTCTCGAAACAGTCGATCTAGCCTTGGAACGCGGCTGATCGTCGAGGAGCAGGATGGAAAGCGGGATCGGTGCACTGTTGCGCTACATGGTGGAGATCGGGGCCTCCGACCTTCACCTCAAGGCGATGTCGGTCCCCGGCTTTCGCGTCGACGGGCGTTTGCGCGGTGCCGAAGAGTTCGGCTGCCTGACGCCGGATCGCATCCGTAGCATGGCGCACGAGATCATGACGCCGCGGCAGCGGCAGATCTTCGAGACCGAGAAGGACATCGACTTCTCGCATTCGATCCCGAGCGTCGCGCGCTTTCGCATCAACGTCCTTTGTCAGCGCGGCACCGTCTCGCTCGTAGTGCGGCAGATTCCCGACGCGATTCCGGAGCTCGACGACCTCGGCCTGCCACCGGTCGCCAGCGAGATGTGCCGCAAGGTGCGTGGCATGGTCCTTGTCACCGGGCCGACGGGCTGCGGCAAGTCGACCACGCTGGCGGCGATGATCGACTACATCAACACGCACCGAGAGGGTCACATCATCACGATGGAGGACCCGCTGGAGTTCATCCATCCGGACAAGCGGTGCTTCGTCACGCAGCGGCAGATCGGTCAGGACTGCTCTTCGTTCACCCAAGCCCTGCGCCGGGCGCTGCGTCAGGACCCCGACGTCATCTTGGTCGGCGAGATGCGCGACCTGGAGACGATCTCGATGGCGCTGACGGCAGCCGAGACCGGCCACCTGGTGCTGGGGACGCTGCACACGATTGGCGCGACCGCCACGGTGGATCGCGTGATCGACGCGTTCCCCAATGAGGCTCAGGAGCAGGCGCGGGTTGCGCTGGCCACGACCCTGCAGGGCGTCATCTCTCAGGTGCTGTTGCCGCGCCGCGATGGCGGTCGGGTCGCGGCCCGAGAGATTCTGGTCGCCACCGACGGCGTCCGGTCGTTGATTCGCGACGGGAAGACGGCGCAGCTGGGCAACCTGCAGCAGACGGGCAAGTCGCAGGGCATGCTGACACTGGAGCAGGCTCTCGCCGACCTCGTGCTGCATAACACACTGACCATCGATACCGCGCTCGGCGCCTGCAACCGGCCGGATGAGCTGCTGAAGTTCCTCGAGCAGCGCGGCTACCAGATGCCGACCGATAGTGCCGCCGCCAAGTCCGGCGCCTGGCGACGGGCTTGAGAGGCTGAGGCCTCTTCAGAGTCACCGGTTGGAACGCGACGCCGCTCGCCGCCGCGGGGAGCCCGTCGCACCGGCGATTCGGTGACCGGCGCCGCGGTCGCCTCACAAGCACACCGCGATAGGCCGCGGTGCAGGGAGCGGGGCCGCGCGGCGTGCGCCGGCTCTTTCGGTTGCGTCCGGCGCATCGGGGCGTTCTCCTCATGGGGCCCCCATCACCCGCCGCCCGCGCCCCTCAATCTCGCAGTCGTCCAATGATCCTGTCTCGCGCCCCCTTCCGCGTGACGCTTGGCGGAGGCGGAACCGACCTTCCCGCGTACTACGACAAGCATGGCGGTTTCGTCCTCGCCATGGGGTTGGACAAGCACATGTACCTGGCGGTCAACCCGTCGATGGTCGACCGCCACGTGCGCGTGCTCTACACCAAGACCGAGACGGTCAACCATCCCGACGAGCTGCGTCATGAACTGGCGCGCGAGGCGCTGAAGCTGCACGGCGTCCACTCATCGATCGAGATCGCTTCGATCGCCGACCTGCCGTCGGGCACGGGTCTGGGCTCGTCGAGCTGCTACCTCGTGGGCCTGCTGCACGCGCTGCGAGCGCACCTGCGTCAGTTCTGCAGCCTGGAGCACCTGGCCGAGGAGGCTTGGCGCCTCGAGCACCAGCTGGGTGGACCGGTGGGACACCACAACTCCTACAGCGCCGTGTTCGGTGGAATGACGGTGATGGAGTTCGCGCCGAACGGGGGCGTGAAGGTTCGCCCGGCGCGCGTGAAGCCCTCGACCCTGCCGGACTTCATCGCCAACACGCACCTGTATTTCACCGGCGTGCGAGGCGGCGACCCGGGGATTTTGCGAGATCGCGTCGAGGCGTTGCGCGCGGGCGGTGAATCGCCGGCGCACCAGGCCGTGCAGACCAACTTGCACGCGATCAAAGACATCGGCTACGCGATCCTGGAAGCTCTGGAGACGGAGAATTACGACGACTTCGGCCTGCTCATGGATCGACATTGGCAGGCGAAGAAGTCGATGTCGTCGAAGGTCAACTTGCCGGGTCTCGACGAGCTCTACCAAGAGGTCAAGGACCGCTTCGGTGTGCTCGGCGGCAAGGTGTCGGGTGTGGGTGGGGGCGGCTGCATCTTGGTCTACGCGCCCAGCAAGCACCGCGAGCTGACGGATTTCATGCAACGGCGCGGGCTGCAGCGCTTGCACTACGGCATCGACTTTGAAGGTGTGAAAGTCGTGAGCGATATCTCCGCTCCGCACCAGCAGCAGCGCTTGGTCGAATGACGAGCCCGGGAGCGGCGCCGGGTCTGGCCACGCGCCCTGGATGGCCGGTGCGCGTCGCCGCCTTCGCCTGCGCCGCGCACCTGCTGTTCTGCGCCGCGCGGTTGCCGCACGCCGTGTACGGCAAGCGCATCGGCGAGATCACCGACTGGTCCGAGCTGGGCGCGGCCGCCTATCACCTGCAGATGGCCGGGGCGGAGAGTCGTCGGGTTCTCGAGTGGCTCGCGCAGGAGCTCCCCCCGGGCCAGGTGCTGCTGTGGAACGGTGACAGTCGCGGCTACCTCCAGGTGGCGGCGGCGGTGTTGGCGCCGCGGCTGTTGGTCTGGGACCGTGCAGTGGCGCCGATGGCCTCGATCGCGGCGGGGCGGCCGATCTTTCGCGGTCGCGCCCCATGGCACCAGCAGGTGCCGGTCGACGCGGTCCCGGTGTTGGTCGGCCGGACCCCTGCGGCCGCTGGGTTGGAGCTGACCTATCGGTGACGCAGCGTCCGGCAGTCGATCTGGTGCCCGCCGCCCTGCTGGCCATGGTGCTGTTCGCGGCGGTCGCGCACGGCCTCTTGCTGGCGGGGCTCACATTGCCCAGCTGGCTGCTCGGCGCGTCGGTCGCCGGCGCGCTCGCCGTGGTGCGGCTGCGTTTGCCGGCCCCACCGCCCGCCTGGTTGGCAGTGTTGATCGGTGTGGCGTTGCTGGCGCCGTTGGTCGGCGCCGTCGCGACTCCGCCGCGTTCTTGGGACGGGTTCACTGCCTGGGAGCTGACGGCTCGATTCCTCGCCGAGGCGCGGGGGTTGGACCACCCGTACTTTGCCGACGCCGGCGTCTATGCCTACGCCCGCGCTTATCCGTTGCTCCAGCCGTTGCTGCTGGCACAGCTGACGCCATGGGTTGGCGCTGGCGGGGCGAGGGCGATCTTTGCCTGCTTCTACCTCGGGCTGTTGCTGAGCGTTGCGGCGGGGTTGGCCGGCACCGGCGTTGCGGCGCGGATGCGTCATTGCGTGGTGGCCGCGCTCGGCTTGACGCCGTTGCTGCTCGGTCCGGCCCATGGCTCGATCGACTCGGGCTTCGCTGACTTGCTGGTGGGCTTCCTACTCGCTGCCGCGGCCGTGGGCATCGTCCGCGACGCTCCGAGCTGGGCCGGCCTCGCGGCGTTCCTGTTGCCGTTGGCCAAGAATGAGGGCGCGGTGCACGCCCTGGTGCTCGTCTTGGCCTGCGGCTTGACGGGGCGTTGGCGCGCCGCCCGCTGGGCGAGCGTCGGCGCGGCGGTCGCGCTGGCCCTGTGGCTCCCGTTGCGCAGTCGCCTGGCGAGCCCGGGGGCAGCCCCAAGCGTGGCGCCGGCGTTGCTGGTCGGCGCGGGGGCCCTGGTGCCCTTCGCAGTGCTCGCCGTGGCGGGCCTTTTGCGGCGCGCGCGCCACGCGCCGTGGTGGCTGGGCGGCGGCGCCTTGGCACTTGGCGCTGCGGCCGCGATCGCCTGGCCCTGGGTGTCCGGGAGCGACGCGGGTGTCGCGCTGGGTCGGGGGCTGCGTTTTGAGCTGAGCGTGGCGGACGTCGCGGGCATCGGCGGCACGCTCCTGGCGCAGCTGGTGTTCGTCCGCAAGTTTGGGCTGGCCTTCGCGCTGGGGGTTGCGGTCGTGATCATGGCTGCAACACGGCGGGGCGCGCTGGCCGAGGCGCGGCCCCTGCTCGTCCTGGCGGGTGTCGGCCTGCTGCCACTGATGGCACTCTTGCTGACCCGTTCTCCGGCCATGCTGCCGCTGTTTCTGGACGAGGGCACGCCGCGCTACCTGTCCCAGTGGCTGGGCGTCACGTGGCTGACGACGGGTCTCCTGATGCACCGGCTGGGCGTGGATCCCTGGCCGCTGCCGTGGCCGCGTCGGCCGGGCGGCCGTTGACAGCCCTCCGCCGGCGCCGACACTCGTGGGGATGCGGAGCCTGACCCCGTCGTGCGTTGCCCTGGGCCTTTTGGTCTTGGGCTCGTGTTCCAGCACCGGCTCGCGGGTGCGACTCGGCGACGTCGCGTCGCGGTTTGCTGCGACCGAGCCGTTGCGCTCGGTGCGCGTGGCCTTTCCGGTGGGTTCGGCTCGGGTGCTGGTGGCGCCCGCCGGGAGCAACGAGGTGCGGGTCTCCGGTGAGATCAGGGTCGTCGAGGAGCGGTTGCTCGAGTGGTCGGTTCCGCCGCGCTTTGAGGAGCACGTCGTGGCGAAGATCGAAGGTGGCGAGCTGATCGTCGGCAGCGCCCACGATGGCTCGCTTGCCAATGACTTCTCCTTCTCCCTGGAGATCGAAGTGCCGGCCCAGGCCGCACTCGACGTGGAAGGCGATCTCGCGGTCGGCAACTTCGCGATCGAACTGCCAGAGGTCGGTCGGCTCGACGCGCGGGTTTCCACCGGGAACGTGTCGGCCCGTTGCGACGCGTTGGCCGGACCCGTCGAGGCGACCACTGGCGTAGGCAACGTCGACATCGCCGTGCGTTCGGCCGCCCCGCAGAGCGGCGTGCGGCTCGCGACCGCGACCGGTGACGTGACCCTGGCGCTGCCGGACGCCGCCGAGGGCTCGTTTGACCTCACGACGTCCGTCGGCAGCGTGTCGGCCGCGGCGCGGTACGGCATCGATGTCGAGCGCAACGTCACCTCGGCGCGTGGCCGAGGTGGGGTGGGACAGAGCGGCCCGACCTACTCGCTGTCCGCGAGTGTGGGCAGCGTCCGGCTGCGCTGATTTCGGCCGCAGGTCAGCGGGCCGCCAGGCCGCTGGCGCTGGCCGGCAGGCCCGAGTTGGTGCCCGGCAGCGAGGCCAGGGCGCCGTTCGGCTCGATCCGGTAGTCGCCGATGCTGCCAGCTCCGGCGTTCAGCACATAGAAGAATAGACCGTCGTTACTGACGGCCATGTCCAGCGGCCGGTCGCCGGTCGTCGCGGCTTGCGCGTCGAGCAGCTGGAGGGAGCCATCGAAGTCGACCCGGAAGCTCGACACGCTGTCGCTGCCGGTGTTCGAGGCGTAGATCAAACGTCCGCTCGGCGTGCCGACGACCCAGCAGGTCGCAGTCTCGCCGGTCGCGACTGCGGTGGTGAGACCGTTGAGGGAGCCCAGTGGGCCCACGTCGTAGGAGCTGACCGTGCCCTGACCGGGCATGCCGGCGCCGGCCTCGGAAAGGAACAGCTGGTTGCGCATGCCGAACGCGAAGCCGAACGGCGTGGTGTTGGCCGAGGGAATCGACTGCCGGAGGCCGATGGGCGTGCCGTCGCGACCGACGCGGAATTGGTCGATCACGTTCGTGGCCTTTTCGGTGACGTAGAGGAACCGGCCGTTCGGGCTGAACGAGATCTGCGCGGGGTCGGTGACGTCGGCACTCAGGGGGCGAACCGAGCGCCGGAGCGGCACCAGGGCGCCGTCGTCGCGCAGCTCGAAGCCCGCGATCGAGCTGCTGACATCGTTGACCACGTAGACCAGTTGATCGTGCTGGGCGATGCTAACTGGCTCGAGTCCGCGGGTCGGCGCGCGATCGACCAGGGTCAGGGAGGACTCGCCCACCGCGAACACCGAGATGTCGTGGCTGCCGGCATTGCAGACCAGCAGAAAGCGCTCGTCATCGGTCAGGATTAGGCCACCCTGGTTGCCGAGCCCGGCGTCGGTGCCGAGACCTTGGGTCGGCACGTAGCCGTTGAACGTGACGACTCCGTCGGTGGCCCGATCAAAGACCGCAACGCGGTTGCCCGACGCCTCGTTCGTCATCGTGTAGACGGCGCCAGCAGTGAACGACTGCTGCGCGGGGACGGTGACCGCGAGGGCAAGCGTGGCCAACGGGAGCAGGCCGAAAGTGGTGTTCTTGGCAGACATGGCTAGGTCTCTCAAAGTGTTGGTTTGGATTCGGTGTTGCGACCGCACGACGGCCGCAGCTGGGCGGCCCTGGTCAAGCCGCGTTCCGCCCCTGGCGAAAATCGCAAGTCGTCGCAAGCGGCTCCATTAGCTGGGGTTCCGCCTTCTTTTGCTTTGTGCGATTGAACGGATTTGTGCGGATGAAGCGGGCTGAGTTGGTCAAATGCACAAGCCATGGCCGCGTCGCACCCCGTCGATCCGGACCGCCCGGACTACTCGCACATTCGCCCGCTGCTCCTGGACATGGCGCGCGCGCGCGACACCCCGCAGATCGCGCAGCTGGTCCTCGATCGGCTGGTCGAGGTGCGCAACATCGCGATGGTCCGCCTTTGGCTACGCGGGGCGTCGGATACGTGCGAGGTGTGCCGGTCGCAGCCGACGCCCGAAGCCGTGCACCTCATCGGCTCGGCGGTGGATCAGGTCCGCATGGCCGAGGCGGCGCCTGCCGCGCCGCGCGCCGCCGCGTCTCATCTTGGACCCTCGGACCAGACCGCTCTCCTCGAGCAGGTCGAGCTCGGTCCGGTCTACGACTTCACCAGCGGCGTGGTGCCCGACGAGTTTTCGTGGGTCGAACCGTTGGGGATCGGCGGGTTGGCGCTCCAGCCGTTGTTGAACCGCGACGAGTTGTTGGGCGCGATCGAAGTGTTCACTTGGCCCCGCGTGGCCGAGGAGGCGCCGGCCTGGCTGCGCGTGATTGCCGACCATGCCGCTGCCGCGATCGCCAACGCGCAGGCGTACCAGGAGATCGATCGGTTGCGCCG
Source organism: Planctomycetota bacterium (assembly GCA_039029375.1). Lineage (GTDB taxonomy): Bacteria > Planctomycetota > UBA1135 > UBA1135 > UBA2386 > JBCCGH01. Next base: position 27,752 of record JBCCGH010000012.1, on the reverse strand, counting down.
TCAGCTGCAGAGCGAGAACGAGCAGCTGCAAGGGGAGATCCGCAACCTGCAGTCGTTCGGCGAGATCGTCGGGCGGAGCGCGGCGCTGCAGAGGATCCTGGTGCAGTTGGAGTATGTCGCCCCTACAGGTGCCAGCGTCTTGATCACTGGCGAGTCCGGCACCGGGAAGGAGCTCGTCGCGCGCGAGATCCACCAGCGCAGTAACCGCAGCGAGCAGCCGATGATTCGCGTCAACTGCGCGGCGATCCCGTCGACGCTCTACGAGAGCGAGTTCTTTGGTCACGTCCGTGGTGCCTTCACGGGGGCGGTGCAGAACCGCATGGGCCGGTTCGAGATGGCGGACGGGGGCACCATCTTTCTGGATGAAGTCGGCGAGCTGCCGCTCGACATGCAGAGCAAGCTGCTGCGTGTGCTCCAGGAAGGGCAGTACGAGCGCGTTGGCGAGTCGCGCACGCGCGGTGTGGACGTGCGCGTCGTCGCGGCCACCAATCGCAACTTGTCGGCCGAGGTCGACGCCGGTCGGTTTCGTGGCGACCTGTTCTATCGCCTCAACGTGTTTCCGATCGAAGTGCCGCCGCTGCGCGAGCGGATGGACGACGTGCTGCCCCTCGCGGAGCACCTCCTCACGCTGGCTGCTGCCAAGCTGGGCCGGCCGCGGCCACCGCTGGGCAAGGCCGCGGCCGCGCAGCTGCTGCAATACGATTGGCCCGGCAACGTCCGCGAGCTGCAGAACGCGGTCGAGCGCGCGCTAATCCTGGCACGTCGAGGGCGCCTTGGCTTCGACCTGCCAATGCGCAAGGGCCGCGAGCTGCAACGGCCGGGCGAAGCCCCGGCGGCGGCCCCGGACGGGCGGGCCAAGATGGAACGCGTCTTACGCGATGACGAGCTGCGGCGCCTGGAGCGTGACAATCTGCTGCACGCACTCGAGCAGGCGCGCGGTAAGGTCTCGGGACCCGGTGGCGCCGCGGATCTTCTGGCGATTCCGCCGGCGACTCTGGCGTCGCGGCTCCGCCGCTTGGGGCTGCGCGATGCCGTGGCGCGGGCGCGCCTCTCCACCGAGGCCTGAAGCACTACGATGTCGAATCTGGTCTTTGCGACGTGCGACGAGCTGCCCGAGCTAGATGCGGGGGACCGCGCGGTGGTCGCCGAGCTGCGCCGCTTGGGCCACCGGGCGCGCGCCGCGATCTGGAACGACGCGCGGGAGGATTGGGCGGCGGCCGACGCTGTGATTGTGCGGTCGTGCTGGGACTATCACCTGGAGGTCGATCGGTTCTTGGGCTGGCTCGACCAGCTGGATGCGATGGGTGTCGGGGTCGGCAACCCCACCCCTGTTCTGCGCTGGAACCTTGATAAGCGCTATTTGTTGGAGCTCGCGGCGCAGGGGACGGACGTCGTCCCGACGCATCTCGTCGCGCCGCGCACGGAATGGGACTTGCCGGCCATCCTCGAGGCGCGCGGTTGGCAGGACGCGGTGATCAAGCCCGCGATCTCGCTGAGCGCGCACCGCACGTGGCGCTGCACGCCGGCCAACGCGGCCGAGGTCCAGCAGAAGTTCGAGGCGGGGCAGGGCGGAAGTGGGGCGCTGATCCAGCCGTTCATTCCGGAGATCGCGCGCGAGGGCGAATGGTCGCTGATCTACTTCGCCGGTCGTTACAGCCATGCGGCGCGCAAGCTCCCCGCGGCTGGCGACTTTCGAGTCCAGACCGAGCACGGGGGTTCGCGTCAAGCGACGGAGCCGCCGCCGGAAGTGCGAGAGAGCTCTGACGCGTTGGTCGCTCGGCGCGCGCGCGATTGCCTCTATGCTCGCGTCGACGGCGTCCGGTGGGAGGGCGTTTGGCACCTCATGGAACTCGAGCTCATCGACCCGGAGCTCTATGTCGACCGCGACGCGGCAGCAGCGGCACGCTTTGCGGCCGCGGTTGCGGCCGCGTTTTCCTAGTGCGCGTCGCGTCAGTCGGCGCGATTGGTGGTCTCGACGAGGTGGAAACCGAACTGGGTGCGCACTGGTCCGTGGACGACGCCGACCGCCTCTGAGAAGACGACCTTGTCGAACTCTGGCACCATCTGGCCCTGCTGAAACTCACCGAGGTCGCCGCCGCGCTTGCCCGAGGGGCACTTGGAGTGTTGGCGCGCGAGGTCGGCAAAGTCTTCGCCGCCTTCGATCTTGGACTTGAGGTCCTGACACTCTTGCTCGGTGTCGACGAGGATGTGGCGAGCCGTTGCGCTGGGCATCTTGCAGTTTCCTTGCAGTGGAAAGCGGTGGACCGTAGCGACCGGGTCAGCCGCTGTCCCGGCCTTTGTGCGCAGCGTCACCATCTTTGCCGTCGTGCTGTCAGCAAGGAGCGCGGTGGTGCTGTTAAGGGTTTGCGCCCAGGGGGGTTTATTGATACCGCGCCGCCGCCGCGATCTGACGCGACCGGTAGGGCAATTCCGGACCCGGTCGTTACAATTCCACACGTGTCCGGTCGTTACCGGTCCATTCCGTGACTGCGTTCCTGCTCGCAAACCTGACGGCGGCCGGCCTGTTGTCCGGCCTCACGGGATTCGTCCTCGCCCGTCGGCCACCCGGCACGCTCGGGCGTTGCGTGGTCTTGTTGCACGGGTTCTTGCTGTGCTACGTCGCGGGCGACTCGATCACGCAACTTGCCACGGGCACCGAGCTCAAGGAGTTCGGTCTGGCCCTGCTCTACACCGGATCGCTCCTCGGGATCACCTGCTGGTGGTTGCTGGCGTTGACGTTTGCCGGGGAGCAGCGCGTGCGTCCAGTGGTCGCGCAGCCGCCGTGGGTGCGCGCCGTGATTGGCTTCATGGTCGCTGGCTGGCTGGTCGCGGTGACCAACCCTTGGCACGGCCAGTTTCTCGAGCCGCGGCTCGATGGTCGCAACCGCTATCTGGCGCTCTGGTGGGTGTGGTGTGGGGCGGGGCACGCCCTCGCGCTCTGCTCGATCATTGTCTTTGGAGCGGTCGCGTTTCGCGGCAAGACGAAGCGGATTCGGGTCAACGCGTGCATCCTGCTTGCCAGCATCGTCATTCCTGCGGCTGCGAACCTCGCCTACATCGCCGATCCAAGTTGGCAGCGGGATCCAACCGGCCTGGCGATCTGCGTCAGCAGTGTGCTGCTGCTTTGGGGTGTCTATCGGACGCGGCTCTTTGCGCTCGAGTCGTTCGCCTTTCGCACGGTGCTCCTCCACGATCCCAATCCGGTGATCATCGCCAAGCCGCGCGGCGAGGTCTTGTTCGCCAATCCCGCCGCATGGCACCTACTCGGTGCAGCGGTCCAGGTCGGCAGCCAGGACATCTACGGGACGCTCGCGGCGCGGTTGCGAACGATGGAGAATCGCCAGCTGTCGGCGGCCGAGTTACGGATGCAGTTGATGGCCGGCGATGACGAGTCGGAAGTGTTGCTCGTGGACTTGACGGGCAGCTGGCTCCAGGTCGAGTTGCACCCTATTCCGCGCCGCTTTGGTAGCGGCGAGGCGATCTCACTGCGCCTACGCGACGTGACTCGGCAACGCCGTGCTGAGGCGGAGCGCCTGCAGTACGAGCGCCAAATGCAGCAGGCGCAGCGCTTGGAGTCGGTCGGCTCCCTGGCCGGCGGCATCGCTCACGACTTCAATAACCTGTTGACTGCCGTGCTCGTCAACGCCGAGCTCGCGCTGCAAGAGGTCGGCACCGGTAGTCGGACGGCCGGTCTGCTGGACGAGATTCGCTCGGTGGGACGCCATGGAACCGAGCTGGTGGATCAGCTGTTGGCGTATGCCGGTCAGCGACCACGGCGCCACGCGCCGCTCGACTGCGCGGTGATTGCTCGTGAGATGGACAAGCTGTTGCCGACCATCGCTGCCGGCTCGGTGCAGCTGCGCCTCCATGCTGGCGACGACTTGCCGGCCGTTATGGGGGACCCGTCGCAGTTGCGGCAGGTCATGATGAATCTGCTGCTGAACGCCGCTGAGTCCCACGAAAACGGCAATGCTGAGATCGTCCTCGAGATCGGCGCCTGTGACGTGACCGCCGCCGAGATGGCGGAGTGGTCGGTGGGGAGCGACGGTGAGCCCGGTCCCCACGTGTTCTTTCGCGTCCGCGACCACGGCCGCGGGATGAGCGCGGCGATCTTGGACAGCGTGCTCGATCCGTTCTTCTCGACCAAGGCGTCTGGGCGCGGCCGTGGGCTGGGGCTGGCGGTCGTCGTTGGGATCGTTCGAGGCCATCGCGGCGGACTGCGTGTGTCCAGCATCGAGGGTGAGGGTTCGATCTTCACGGTCTACCTGCCGGCCCTGGACGCTCCGGCGCGCGACTATCCGGCGGCGGCACCCAGCGATGATCCGACGCCGGCGTGCCCGGGCGCGCGCACCGCAACGGTGTTGTTGATCGAGGATGACGATTCGGTGCGGCGCGGCGCCAAGCGCGCTCTCGAGGCGGCGGGCTTCGAGGTGCTCTTGGCCGACGGCGCCGGGTCCGCAGTGGCCCTGCTGGAACGGCATGCGCAGCGCGTCGCCACCGTACTGCTTGACGCTTCGCTGCTCGATGCGGCCATTCCGGGATCCGTGGGGCCTTTGCTGCAGCAGCGTCTGCGATCGCTGATGCCGGAAGTGCCGGTCATCGTCATGAGCGGCGAACAGGGCGACCCTGGCGGTGCGGGAGGCGCGGCGAAGGCTGGCGTTGTGTCCAAACCGTTCAGTCGTCACCAGGTGGTTCAGGCCGTGCTCACGGCCCTCGGCAAGGCCGAGCCGCGCAAGAGCGGATGATCGGGGTGAGCCTGGATGGTCGCTAGCCGTGCCGTCGGCGTCGCCGTCGCACTAGCCGTGGGCTTGGGTGGCGGTTTTGCCTGGGGCTATGTCACCGCTGCCGCGGTGGCCCCGGACGGAGAGCGTCAACCGGAGCCCGCGCCGCCCGCGGAGGCTTCGACCTCCGCCGCGGATCCGGCCGCTCCGCCGCTGCCGCGTCAACGCCCGGGCCCCGCCGCCGGACACTGGCAGCGCGTAAGCGCTGCGGCGTCCGGTACGGAGGACGTTGAGGCGACGCGAGACTTGGCCAATGTCCCCTACCTTTCGGGCTATGTGGAGGGAGCCGAAGGTGCCGGCGTCGCGCTGCACGACCGCGAGCGGGCGCAGCCCGGCTACAACCTGATTGTGTCTGGGCATGCTGCCGAGGCTCTGCTCTGCGACATGGATGGGGTCGAGCTGCATCGGTGGCGGTTTGACGTGCGCGGCTTCGACCCGCGGCGCGCGCGGCGCAAGGCGTCTGAGCGGGCCAAGAGCTTTTGGCGCCGCGCCCACGTGTTCCCAAACGGCGACCTGTTGGCGATCTTCGACGGCTATCGCCTGATTCGCCTCGACCGGGAATCCGGGCTGGTCTGGGCGGTCGACGGCGGCTGCCACCACGATGTCTGCGTCGACGACCAGGGCGACATTCACGCGCTGGGCCGTCGGGTGCGCCGTCGCGCGCGAGCGCGGGCCGGCTTCGCGCAGGAGGGCCCCATCTGGGAAGACGAGATCCTCACCCTGAATTCGGCGGGCAAGGTCCTGCGCCGGGTTTCGGTCTTGGAGTGCTTCCTGCGTTCCGATTACTCCGCGGTGCTGCATCGTGCCGCGCGCGACGGCGATGTGCTGCACACCAACACCATCGAGGTGCTCGACGGTCGCTTCGCCGACGTGTTCCCGGCCGGCGCCAAAGGCAATGTGCTGATCTCATCACCCACGACCGACACGATCGCCATCTTGGATCCGCGGCAGCGCACCGTCGTTTGGGCGATGTCCGGCATGTGGAAGTACCAGCACGAGCCCTCGCTCGTCGACGGTGGCCGCGTGCTGCTGTTCGACAACCAGGGCCACCACGGCAAGTCGAAGGTCATCGAGTTCGACCCCCGTACCCAGCAGATCGTCTGGAGCTACCGCGGTGCGGATGACGCGCCCCTGTTCTCCGTGGTGCTTGGCGCCTGTCATCGCTTGGCCAACGGCAACACGCTAATCACGGAATCGACGGCGGGCCGCGCTCTGGAAGTGACCGCAGGGGGCGAGGTCGTGTGGGAGTACCTCAATCCGCAGCGGATCGGCAAGCAAAACGAGCTCGTCGCGACGTTGTTCGACACCGTGCGCCTGGAGCCCGACTACTTCGCCGCCGACTTTGTCGCCGCGTGGCAGCGTTGAGCCGATCGGCGACGCACTAACGGTTGTCGATGGCCTCGGGTGAGAGGTCCAGCTCGCGGATCCAGATGTTGCGAAAGCGCACCGGCTGGCGATCGCCGTGGTCCTGAAGCGCCAGCGGCGCCTTGAGCCCGTGCGGCTGGTACTGCGCGAGCTTGCGCCACGCGACGCGGCCATAGATCTCTGCGTGGTGCTGGGCCAGCACGCCGTTGACGAAGACCGTCAATCGGCCGGGCTCACTGACTCGTCCGTCGGCGAAGCGCGGCGCGCGAAACACAATGTCGTACGTCTGCCACTCGCCGGGTCGCCGGCAGGCGTTCGCCAGCGGCGGATGTTGCCCGTAGACGGCGCCGGCGTAACCGTCGGAATAGGTCTCGTTCTCGTGGTTGTCGAGGAGCTGGACTTCGTAGCGCCGCATGAAGATGACACCGCTGTTGCCGCGCTTCTGGCCCTCGCCGGTTGCCGGGGTCGGCGCGCGGTACTCGAGGTGGAGCTGGCAGTCGCCGAAGCTGCGCACCGTGCGGAGGCTGCCGGTCCCGGCGACTTCCATCGCGCCATCCTGGACCTTCCAGAGTCCGCGCTTGGTTCCTCGCCACTCCGCGAGACTCGTGCCGTCGAACAGCACGATGGCGTCGTCTGGAGGACCGCCTGGCTGCGCGGCCGGGGCCACCGCCTTCGGCTTGGGCCGACGCAGGTCGTGCACTTTCCATTTGGAGTTGTGCTGCTGCGGCAGGCCGACGTTCCACTTGTCGCCATCTTGCGGCGGCAGAGGCGTGGAGGGCGGAGTCCTCGCGGCCGCGAGGGCCAGCAACGCCAGGGCGGCGACGTTCTTGAGGGCTTTCATCGAATCCCGATGGTAGGGCTCGCCCGCTGGGTGGTCGAGGTCGGTCGCTGGGTAGCATGTCGGGCGCATGCGTCTCGTCGGTTTGCGTCGTGCGGGCGCCATAGGGCTCGCCGCACTGTTTCCCGCGCCAGTCATTGCGCAGTCGCCCCGCGTCGAGCTGCGCCAGGGTGAACGGATCGCCTTCTTGGGGGGCTCGCTCGCCGAGCGGATGAACCTCTTCGGGCACGTTGAGACCTTCCTCCATCTGCGGTTTGCCAATCTCGAGCTGGTGGTGCGCAACTTTGGCTGGCCTGCCGACGCGGTGGACACACGGCAGCGGCCGAGGGACTACACGCACATCGCGGACCCGCTCGGGGTGTTCGGGCCGCAGACGTTTGTGTGCTTCTTTGGTGGCAACGAGGCGTTCGGAGGTGCCGCCGGGGTCGAGTCGTTCGAGGCCGCCTATCACACGTTCCTCGATGAGCTCCAGGCGAAGTACCGCGTCCAGGGGGCGGCGCCGCGCGTCGTGCTGGTGTCGCCGATTGCCTGTGAGCAGACCGACAACCCGTTCCTTCCTGACGCCGCCGAGCGCAATGCCGACATCGCTCGCTACGCCGCGGCGGTGCAGGCCGTCGCCGCGGCACGTCGGGTACCGTACGCCGACGTGTTTGCTCCGACGCGCTCTCTGTTCGAGGCAGAGCCCGGCGCGCAGTACACGATCGACGGCACGCAGCTCAACGAGGCGGGTGACCGCGCGCTGGCGATCGCGCTCGACACAGCGCTCTTTGGTGCCGATGGGGCGGCGCAGCCCGAGGACGCCCGCGTGGCGCAGGTTCGCGAGGCGGTGGTCGACAAGTCCTGGCTGCATCAGCAGGACTACCGGATGGTCAACGGCTGGTACGTCTACGGCAAGCGGCGCACCCACGACACCGAGACGTTCCCGCGCGAGTATGCGAAGATCCGCGCGATGGTCGCCCGCCGCGACCAGCGGATCTGGCGGCTGGCCGCCGGCGACGTCGCGGTGCCGGCGCCGGACGATGTTGGCACCGGCGAGCTGCTCGTGCCCGATACGCTGTTCGGCACCAAGCGCTATTCGGAGCCGGAAGAGCTTGCCTACCTCGAGCCCGAAGAGTGCATCGCGACGATGACGACGCCAGAGGGCACCGAGGTGCAGCTCTTCGCCTCGGAACGCGAGTTTCCCGAGCTGGCCAACCCGGTGCAGCTGAACTTCGACGACCGCGGTCGGCTGTGGGTCGCGTGTATGCCGACGTACCCCATGTGGCGTCCCGGGGATCCGCGGCCGAGTGATCGGCTCCTGATTCTGGAGGATCGCGATGGCGATGGCCGCGCCGATCACCAGAGCGTCTTCTACGACCAGCTGCACTGCCCGACGGGCTTCGAGTTCTGGCGAGATGGCGTGCTGGTCCTCGACCAGCCGCGTCTCCTCTTCCTGCGCGATACCGATGGCGACGATCGGGCCGACGAAGTGGTGCGTCTTCTGGACGGGTTCGCCACCGACGACACGCATCACGCCGCGGGCGCCTGGGAGTGGTCGCACGGCGGCCTGCTCCACATGCTGGAAGGCATCTCGATGTCGACCACGGTGGAGACGCCGTGGGGCCCCTTCCGCAATCGGGATACGCCGGGATCCTACGTCTTTGATCCGCGCGCCCACCGCCTGAGCCGCTTCACGCTGCCCGGTCACGCGAACTCGTGGTGCGCCGTGTTTGGGCCCTGGAGCGAGCCATTCATCGGCGATGGCACCAACGCCAGCCAGCACTGGGCGACGCCTTTCTCGGGTGCCGTCGTGCGGCGTCGTCGCACGATGGACCCGATGTTCGACCATGGCGGGATGCGGCCAGCGGTGGGCAATGAGCTGCTCTACAGCCGGCATCTCCCCGACGAGCTGCAGGGCCAGTTCATCTTCGCGTGCGTGATCAACATGAACGGCATGCCGAAGTTCGATCTCTGGGAAGAAGGTGCCGGGTTCCGCGGGCAGCGCGTCGAAGACCTCGTGGCCTCCACCGACAAGAACTTTCGGCCCGTCGATCCGCAGATTGGTCCCGACGGGGCGCTGTGGTTTGGCGACTGGTGCAATGCGCTGATCGGTCACATGCAGTACTCCCAGCGCGACCCCAACCGGGATCACCGGCTCGGCCGGATTTATCGGTTGGTGGGCGTCGGGCGACCGCCGTTGGACCCGGCGGTGCAGCGTGGCCGCACCGCGGCCGAGGTGCTCGAGCAGTTGCGCGCGCCCGAGCTACGCACGCGGTACCGGGCGCGGCGCGCGCTGCGCGCAATGCCGACGCCCGTACTGCAGGCCGCGCTGGCGGCGTGGGTCCTCGAAATCGGCGAGGACGACCCGGACGGAGATCGCCTGATCTGCGAGGCTCTCTGGGTGCAGCAGTCGCACCACGCCGTCAACCGCGATTGGCTGGCGCGGGCGTTGGCGGCGACGCGACCCCAGGCTCGTGCCGCGGCTGTGCGTGTGCTCGCCGATGAGTGGCGCTACGTGGACGACCCAATGTCGCTGTTGCGGCCGGCGCTCTCCGACGAGCATCCGCGAGTTCGCGTCGAGGCGGTGCGGGCACTGAGCTTCGTGCCGAGCCGGGACGCCGTGCGCGCGACGTTGTCGGCGGTCGAGGAGCCACTGGATCCGTGGCTGTCCTACACGCTGATTCACACGCTGAAGGCGTTGGAGCCGGTGTGGCGCGACGTCGACGACACCGAGGATCATCTGTTCGACGGCATCTCACCGGAGGCGGCGAGTCTGATGGCGGACTATGACGCCATGCGCGGTCGGGCCGGCGCCGCCGTCCGGCCGCTCCGGCGCCTGCGGGATGGGATCGAGGAAGCGGATGCACGCCAAGCGGAGATGCGCGCGGTCGCCGCGGTCCGTGGGCGCGGCAAGCACGGCGAGCCGGTGTTTCGCCGGCTCTGCATGATCTGTCACAAGGTTGGCGTCCTTGGCGTTGAGAACGGTCCGGACCTCACCAAAGTGAGCACACGGCTCAACCGCTACCAGCTCGTCGAGTCGATCCTGGATCCCAACGCCACGCTGGCCGAGGGCTATGCGACCGTCGTCGTGCGCACGCGCGATGGGCGCGTGGTCGCTGGCTTTGTCGCCGCCGAGGATGACGACAGCGTGACGTTGCGGCCTGCCTCTGGTATGCCGGTCCGGATCGTCAAGGCGAACATTCTCGACCGCGAAGAGATTCAGGCGAGCAGTATGCCCGAGAACCTCAGCGCGACGATGTCCCCCGCCGAGTTCGTCGATTTGATCGAGTACCTCTCGCACCTCAAGTGACGTGCGTCAGCCCTCGCCGTTGACCAGGCGGGTCAACTCTTCGGTGTAGAGTGGGTCAAGCTCGGTGCTGTTGGACTGCGGCGGGCCGCCCGCGAGGTCCACCACCGTCACGTCGAGGCGGAACAAGTCGAACGGCTTCACGAGGCGGGTGACGACCAGGCGATCGGCGCCCTGCCGTGTAAACCAGGCGATCGACGAGTCGTCCACGGCGCCTTCGTCGCGGAAGAGAGCTGCCTCGGTCTTGATCGTGTAGAGGATCGAGGACTGCACTTCATCATCGACTTGCCCGTTGACCTTGCCCTCGGAGACCTTGCGAAAGGCGCTCTCCGCAAAGCGGGCGATCTGCATCGCCTTCTGCCCCGGGCCCGACGCGTAGTAGTCCTTGGCGCGGCGATCCGCTTCCTGCTTGGCGTCGCGTAGCGACTTGTACGGCTTGCCATCGATCTCGACGCTGCCCGGTGCATCCAGTGGGTCGCCGCCGTCGTCGCCAAGCTCCTTGGCCCGGGCGGTATGCGCGTTCCAATACGAGTTGGCAAAGCTCACGAGCTCGTTCCACTTGCCCGTCGCGCCCGGCAAGAAGGCCGGCTGAAACCTGGGCTTGGTGTCGTCGAACCAGTTGGGGCTGTTTTGGTACATCGGTTCGACGATGCGCTGCATGGCGTCGCCGAGGACCTTGTCCAAGGGCTGCTCCTCCGGCTCGGACAGGCGCAGGGTCACGTCGACGGTGGCGCGTGCCATCATCACCGTGTGGGTGAGCGTGCGACTGGTGCGCTCGTAGATCGCCTTGCGCTTGCTGGCCACGGCAGCGGCCACGCCCTCTCGCAGGGCGAAGCGGCGACCCTTGAAGCGCAGCTGGTAGACCTGGCGTCGCGCCGTCTCGGAGTTGAGGTCGACCGAGTCCTTGTCGACACCGGCGATGGCGAAGAAATCGCTGGCCCGAAACACCGGCCCGATCTCGGCCGGCAAGTCGGAGTGGACGGCGAGGGTGAACTCCACGCCGCGCTCTGCTTCACGCGCGCGGCGCGAGACGAGCGCATCGGCAATCTGTGCCAGGAGCGAGCCGTCGGCGCTGACTTCACCCAACGCCGCCGTCAGCGCAGCGTCGTGCGCCATGGCGAAGCTCTCAAGAGACAGGCCGTTGGCGGTGTTCTCTTCGTCGAGCACGAAGGTGGCCTCGTCGACCATGGTGATCATGGCCATCACGGTGTCGGCGACGCGGTACCGGCCCTGCTGGATCTTCTCGCGGTCGTTGCGCACGCCGACTTGCACGACGACATCAGCGTCGGCGAGCTCAAGAAGCTTCTGCGCTTCGGTCAACGGGTCACCCAGCTCGGCTTCCATCGCTTGGTTGCGCTGCCGAAGCTCCTCAAGCTTGGCCGCGCTCACGACCGTTTGGCCGCGAGCCTGCAGGCCGCGGCGCACCAGCTGGGCGGCGTTGCGCGCCAAGGCAGCGCGCGACCGGGTCGCGCCTCCCGACAACGGCTCGACGACGACGCGGTAGCCGCTGGTCGATGCGGCTTCTTGTGCCGCGAGGCTGGTGCTGGCGACCGCGAGAACGCATGCGGCGGCCGCGGCGAGCCTGATCCGAAACTCAACCATGGTGATTCTTCCTCGGGTTCTGAAGGGCTAGGACTTGGCCGCGGAGGCCGACCGCACCATCGAGGCCGGCCGATGGCTACGCAAGTGTGCGGTGAGATCGAGGGCGATCTTTGCGGCGATGAGGATCAGCAGCGCGGCGGCTGGCGCGCGCAGGAAGATGAACAGGGCGCCGCCGAACAGGATCGCGATGTGCATCGCCAGGATCCGGCCGTAGACCGACGCCATCTGCTGGGTCGCGGTCCGCACGCGGAACTCGCCGCGGAGGATGTCGTTGCGCACGAAGGAGACCCCGTGGCTGATCAGGAAACCGGCCACGGCCAGCTGCGCCGTGCCCCCCGTGATGAACTCGCGCGCCGTGGCCAGCGCCGGCGATGAGCCGGACGCGGACAGCCCGGCCAGCACCGTCAGGATGATCAGATGGCCGATCATGAAGAGGCCGTAGTGGACCGCGAAGAACGCCGCGACGAACAGCTTGATGGGCAGGCCCTTGGTCGGAGCGGCCCCGGGGCGGAGCGGGGACAGCACGATGCGCGGCACGTTGTAGAGGCCAATGACCGCGCTCTCGAACCAGTAGACCAGCAATAGCCCCTGTGGGTCCCAGCCGAAGCCGAGCACGCCCACCGCGGGCACGAGGTTGGCGGCGATCAGCGCGAGCACGGCGAGCCGCGACGGCGGGGATTCGCTCGCGGCCTGGGTTGGCTCGGCGTGCTCCACGAGATCCATGGGCGCCAGCGTACCCGCGTGGTACACCAGGGCGATGCGACCAAGCGGCTTGTTGTTGTGCGGGATCGTCGCGGCGTGTGCGGCGCCCGAGCCCGAAGCCCGCTCTCTGAGCGGCGCACCCCTGACGCCCGCGCCGATTCCCGAGGAGGTACGCCTGCAGCGCGAGGCCGAGCTCAGCGACGCGGAGCAGCGCTGGCGAGCCGCGCCGGATGATCTCGATGCGATCATCTGGCTCGGCCGCCGGCAGGCCTATCTCGGCCGCTATCGGCAGGCCGTGGCCACGTTCACTCGTGGCTTGGAGCGACACCCCGAGGCGCCGCGATTGCTGCGGCATCGCGGCCATCGTTGGATCACCTTGCGGCGCTTCGATGACGCTATCGCCGACTTGGAGCGGGCGGCCCAACTGGTGGCCGGGCAAGCCGATCGCGTGGAGGCGGACGGCCTGCCGAACGCGCGCGGGATCCCGACTAGTACCCTGCAGACCAACATCTGGTACCACTTGGGCCTGGCGCGCTACCTCAGCGGCGACCTGGCGGGTGCGGCGATGGCCTACGCGCGCTGTCGGGAGGTTGCCAGCAACCCTGACATGACGAGCGCGGCGCTTTACTGGTGCGTGCTCATCGCCGAACGTCGCGGTCGGGGGCAGGAGGCACGGGAGTGGCTGGCGGCGGTGACGCCCGACTGGGACATCATCGAGAACCACGGCTACCACCAGCTCCTGCTCTTGTTCAAGGGCGTGCGCCAGCGCGATGACCTCGTGCGCGCGTTTGGCGATGGCGCCAGCGACTCCATCGAGTCGGCGACCGTCGCCTATGGCCTGGCGTTGTATGACCGATTCGCTGGTCGCGGCCCCGCGGCTAGGCACGCCATGGAACGCATCCTTGCCGGCAGCCAGTGGGCAGCGTTCGGTTACATCGCTGCCGAGGCGGAGCTGCACGGCTCGCTCGCGGTGACGGCGGAGTAGCGCCAGCCGCTACTTCTTGCCGAGCGCGCGTTGTAGATTGGCTCGTGCTTTCGCCTCGAGCTTCGTGCCCCACGGGGTGTGGAAGATGCTCGTACGAGCGAGGAAACGCTCGAACACCGCGCGTTCCTCGCGCTGGTAGGTTGCCTCGTCGAGGTGTTGGTACTCGGCGCGGATGTCGGCGCTGTTGCTGTCGAAGACTTCCCAGTCGGCCGCCAGTGATGCGAGGTCGAGGTCGAGCACGGCGGCGGAGCTTTCGATCGTCGGCTCGTGGCCCTCGGTGTCGAGCACCATGCGTTCGACGGCGTCGACCCGCGCGCTGGGCCAGCCGAGGGCGGTGAGCTGAGCGACGGCGAGCTGGGCGCTGTCGCGTTCGTTGGTGCGGCTGGGAACGCGGTAGATGGCGTCGTGATACCAGATGGCCATTACCTGCTCGTCGGTCAGCGCGAGTTCGCGACCTTGCCAGAGCATCTGGGCGATATGGCCGATGGTGTGGTACCGGCGGTGGGGTTCGCAGTAGCGTCGCGACAGATCGAGCAGGAGCGGCGCTGGAGAGCTCACGGTGCCCATTCTAGTGCGGCGCTCCCAGCAATGCGCGCGGCTAGAGACCTCAGCGATAGCGGGCGGCTTCGTGCGCCGTCATGGCTGCCTCCAGCGCCTCTAGGCGGGTGGCGTCGAGGTCGGCGTGCCGGGCCCGTGCCAGGTGTTCGCGCGGTGTTTCGCCGGGCAAGCGGCGCAGGCGGGTTCGCGCCACCGCTCGGTGGTAGGCGCGAATGACGAGCGGCTCGCCGTGCCGGCGGCGGCGCACCACCAGGGTCCCGATGAGCAGTAGAGCGGCCGTCGCGGTTAGCGGGTGGCGCCGAGTCCAGCGTGCGGCTTGGCCGGGGGCCGCGGCCAAGGCTTGCAGGGCTTGGTCCCGCGCGTCGCCATCGAAGGTCGTCACGGCGCCCCACAGGGCGCCGAGCTGCTCGCCCAGTTGGCCAAGCAACGTCTGCGCGACCTCGGCGGTGGCCCCTGCGGCGGGTGTGGGGTCGACCGCATACCAGAATCCGGCGGGGTCGCGCACTTCGACCCAGGCGTGCGCGTGGCGGCTGCGGACGGTGAGGAGGCGTCCCGTCTCGTCCCACTCCTCGCACAAGTAGCCGGTCGCTAGTCGACACGGAATGTTCTGGCTGCGCAGCATGAGGCAGAGCGCCGTGGCGAAGTACTCGCAGTGGCCGCCGGCCGCGCCGCTGAGAAAGTGCTCCAGGTCCCGCGCCGCACCTTGGGCGCCCGGCAGCAGGTAGCTGTAACTCGACGCGAGGTGTCGGCGGAGCCGTTCGGCGACGACGTGCTGGGGTGCCGCGCGCTGGTCGCCGATCAGCCGTTGCGTTAATTGAACGATCTGTTCGCCGAGGCCGTCGCTGGCGTACTGCATGTAGGGGTAGATCGGGCCCCACGAGCCGTGACGCGGGCGAGCCGAGTGCTCTTCCGCCTCGGTGGTGGCGTTGAGTGCCAGTTCGTAGTGGAGCGGCTCTCGCGCGGCGCGGCGTCGGTTGCCGCGCTCGGCGGCGAGCGTGCCGTCGGGATACGGGATGAGGGCGCGGTTACCCGAGGCCGCGATCAGCCGCACGCTGTTGCTCTCGAGGGGGGCAAACACATGCCCGGCGGCACGCTGGCCCTCGACCGTCACCGCGAGGCGCGCGCCGTCCGCGCGACCGTCGCCGCGCTGTGCCGCGTTGAACTCGGTCTGCTGCCATGCTCGATCTACGGAGCCGCCGAAGCGGAGGCGGCCGCTCAGCGGCATCCAGCTCCCCTTGCTGAATTGGGCGAAGGTCGCGCCGCGCCAATGCGCTGGCACATCGGCGCGTGAGCCCTTGAGCAGGCGGATCCGCAGCACGACGCGGTTGCTCAGGATCGCACGCCCCGAGCGCCCGAGCATGACCGTTTCGCTGAAGCCTACCTGCGAGCCCGAGCGCATGAGGGTTTCGCTGACGAGCCCTGGGCGCTCGAAGTCGCGCGGCAGGGTCGCGAACGCGATTGCCGTTACGGCCAGAGTCGCCACCGCACGTCGGCCGCCGTCCCAGAGCACGTGCGGTGCGTGTGCCGCGCCGGAGTCCGCAGCGCAAGACAGCTGGAGGCCAACCGTCAAGATGCCGGCGTAAACGGCGAAGAGGGCCGCAAACTCGACGTCCTGGCAGAAGAAGCTCGTGACGAGGGCGATGAGGAACGAGTTGAAGAAGAGGAGGTCGGGTCGCTGTCGTGGGCCCAGGTTGTTGAGGAGGTGCACCTGGCAGATGGCGGCCAGGATCAGCCCGTCTTCGAGAAGGTGCTCGATGCCCGAGCTGGCGTGGTGGACCAGCAGCGCGAAGATGGCCATCACCGATATGTTCCACAGCGCCCGGTAGACCAACGACGGCCTCAGGTGGCGCAACAGCGGCGCCCCCAGCGTCAGGACGTAGAGCGGTACCAACCACCACCAAGTGACCGCCCCGGTGAGATGCACGAACACGACATTGCTCAGCACCAGGGCGACCAGGCTCGCCTGCAGGCGCGGCGAATCGGTGAACTCCGTCATGGTGCGAGGGCGATCTGGGGCAGGCGCAGTGTGGACGGCGACGTCGCCGGCGGCGGCTGGTCGTCGGCGATCGGTTGCGCCAGAGCGAGATAGCGGAGCAGCGCCGCCCAGGGGCGGTGGCCTTCGCCGTAGGTCCCGGTGTGGTCTTGGCTTTGCACTTGGAGCACTTCCTTGTGCTCGCGCGCCCACAACGCCAGACCGGCGAGCTGGGACAAGCCGTGTTCCAACTCTTCGGCGCGCGCGCGCAGATCGAGGCAGACCTCGATGCCCAGTCGCGTGTCGTCGTCCCACTCGCGCACGACCAGACCACCGCGCCGGGCGGTTGCCTTCCAGTGCACGTTCCGCAAGTCGTCGCCCGGCCGATGCTCGCGCAGGCCCGCGGGGCCACGGTCTTCGCCGCCGGCGGCCAACCGGTCGCCGCTCATCTGGTGCAACAGCTCGGCGCGCGTGCGGGCTGCGCTCAGTTCGATGGGCGTGGGATAGACCACGATCTCACCGGGCGCGCGGAGTCGGCGACGGGCGCGGAACGCGCCGAACGGATGGGTCGACGCCAGCCACGCGCGGGGTGCGGTGTGAACGCCGCGCGGCAGGGCAGGCAGCCGGCCGGCGAGCTCGCTGGTGTGGCGGAGGGTTGGCACCGCGGCGACGCGAGCCTGGCGACTCCCGACGGCAACGTGGCAAGTCATCAGCCGGCGTTTCCGTCGCCCCGGCTCGAGGCGCAGCTTGATCGGGGCTTCGACGTCCGCTGGGACCGGCTCCGGCGCGTCGAGCTGGCCGCTCACGCCGGCGACGTTGCTCCAGGTCCACCACGCCGTGAGCAACCCCAACCCGCCGAGGTGCACGAGCAGCAAGAAGAACAGGTTCATGTACGGCGCTGCATAGAACGCCGTGCACAGCGCGATGTAGAAGAGTAGCGCCTTGGCACCGAGACCGGTGGGAGCCATCAGAGCTCGACGGGGGTGTGTTCCACCAGGTCGGCGACGATGTTTGCGGCGTCCCCGCTGCCCTTCAGGAAGATGCGATGGGCGAGCACCGGCAGCGCTAGCGCCTTGAGGTCGTCTGGCAGCACGTGCGTGCGTCCCACCAGCGAAGCCCGCGCTCGCGCCGTGCGCAGCCACGCCAAGGCTGCCCGAGGGCTGGCGCCGAGCAGGATCCGGTCGTCGGCACGCGTCGCCATGACGACGCGGTGGCAGTAGTGGATCACCGGCTCGCGCACGACGACCTCGTCGACGGCCACCTGCGCCGCGAGCAGTTGGTCACGGCTCAGCAGGGGCTCCATCGCGCCCAGCGTCTGCTCGGGCTGGGTCCCTGAGTAGAGCCGGAGCTCGCTCTCCGGGTCTGGATAGTCGAGCTCCACCCGCACGAGGAATCGATCGAGCGCGGCTTCGGGCACCGGGTAGGTGCCGTGAAATTCGATGGGGTTGCGCGTTGCCAGCACCAGGAAGGGCGTGCCCAAGCTGAGGGTGCGCCCCTCGACCGTGACCGCGCCGTTCTCCATCGCCTCGAGCAGGCAGGAGAGCGTGCGCGGGCTGGTGCGGTTGATTTCGTCCGCTAGCACCAGGTTGGCGAACAGCGGGCCGCGCACGAAGGCGAATTGCTCGGCCTTGGGGCGCCACACCATTGAGCCGACGATGTCGGAGGGCATCAGGTCGTTGGTGAACTGGATGCGGTGAAAGCTGCAGTCCACGCAACGCGCGAGCGTTTTCGCGAGCAGTGTCTTGCCGGTGCCCGGCACGCCCTCGATCAGAGCGTGGCCGCCGGCAACCAGCGCGCAGAGCAGGGGCTCGAGGACTTCCGGCGGCACCGCGACGACGCGGCGGACGGCGGCAGACAGTGCCTGGCCGGGGGCCGCGGCGTCCTGGGTGGAGGTGGTGGCGGTCACGATGTGTTCTCCGACACTATGGATCGGCAGCTGGGGCAAGTTGCCTGCGGCGCGTCCCCCTCCGGCCGATGAAGCGGGCGCTTGGTGATGGGAGGACGCGGCGTTGATCCGGGAATCGGCGCGTCTGGGCTGGCGCCGGGGTTGGCGCCGCTGGCGGCGGGGGAGCAGTTTCGCACTGCGAAATTGCTTCTCGTCGCGCTCTGTTGACACTGTCCGCGCCGCTCGCGGCAACGCCCATGCACGTCACCTATCTCGGCCATGCCGCCATCCTCGTTCGAGGTGGCAACACCAGCCTTCTCATGGATCCGTGGCTCGAGGACCCGGCGTACTGCAACAGTTGGTTTCACTACCCGCCGTTGCAACACCGGACCGAAGATGTGATCCCGGTGGACTACATTTGGTGCTCCCACGACCATCCGGACCACTTCGACCCGAAGACGCTCGCAAAATTTCCGCGCGATCAGAAGATCCTCGTGCCCCAGTTCGCCTCGGGCCGTTTGGAGAGCAAGCTGCGTGGCGAAGGATTCACGAACCTGATCCCGCTGCCGTTCGGCGTCGACACCGAGCTGGATCCTGAGCTCCGGATCACGTGCCGGCGCACTGATCTCGTCTGGGAGGACAGCGCGCTCATCGTGCAGTCCTGCGGGGTCACGCTGTTCAACATGAACGACTGCAAGCTCGGCGATGAGCTGCTGGCCGAGCTGGGTGAGCGCTACCAGCCGGACCTCGCGTTTCTGCCGTTCTCCGGGGCGATCCACTTTCCGACGTGCTACGGCTACCCAGAGGAGCGGTTGATCGAGCTGTGCCGAGGGCGCCGTCAGAAGCACCTGGACTGGTTCGTGCATCGGGCCGCGCTGCTGCAGGCCAAGCACGCGATCCCGTTCGCCGGCAACTTCGCGTTGCTCCATCCCGAGGAGCTGTGGATGAACGAGCCGGAGAAGAACAACTTCAACACTCCCGACGAAGCCATCGCGGCGCTGGCTGAACGCCGTCCGGACATCGTCGGTCTGCAGATGAACCCGGGCGACGAGTGGACGCGGACCGCGGGTCACGTGCGCCCGTACCCGGTTCCCGATTTTGCCAACAAGATGCGCGAGGTGCGGGCCCTCGCCGCGTCGGTCGAGGTGCGGGCCCTCGCTGCCCGAGAGGCCGAGCCACCGGCCCGGCCGACGCTGCGGGAAGACGTGGCGGAGTTCTTTGCGGATGTGTGCCGGCGGCACCCGGAGCTGGGGCCGCGGATCGCCGCCCGCGTTGTAATCGAGGCGGATGGCCCGCACGGCGGTCGTTGGTGTTTCGCGTTCGGCGCCGCCGGGTTGGCGGTCAGCGACTTTCAGGATGGCGACGAGTGGAACCTGTGGATGCAGATCCCGCCCAGCATGCTGCAGCTCGCGGTGGACGGGGCGATCACTTGGGACGAGCTCGCGCTGTCGTTCCGGGTGCGCTTTCGCGAGAACCCCGAGTTCTTCAATCGCGACTTTTGGGTGATGCTCTACAACCCGGATTCGGTGTTCCTGGGGCCGTACCTGGCCGATCCGAGCCCGCGCTTCTGAATCGGAGTTGGCCAGGCAGTAGCCTGGCGTCACCGTGAAGATCCTGCACGTGACCCACGGGTTCTATCCCGAGAGCGGTGGTGGCTCGGAGGCCTACGTTCGGGATCAACTCGTCGAGCAGCGACGGCTCGGTTTCGACGTCAGCCTGCTCACCGGGAGCATGCACCCGTGGCCAGAGTGCGGGCTTGAGGAGCTGGAGATCGACGGCGCCCGCGTGCTGCGGCTGCATCGAGATGATTTCTACTTCGACTACCACGCCAAAGCGTGGCACCCGTCGATCGAGCGGATCTTGCGCGACGTGTTGGCCCGCGAGCGGCCCGACTTGCTGCACCTGCATCAGTGGATTCGCCTGACGAGCAACGTGATCGAGATCGCCGACGAGCTTGGCATCCCTTCGGTCCTCACCCTCCACGATCTCTACACCTCGTGCCCGCGCGCGTTCCGCGTGCGCCCGGGTGACCACGCCTGCGACCGACCGCTGTCCGTGACGAGCTGCCTGTCGTGCGTGCCGCGCTACGGGCACGAGTCCGACGAAGAGCTCGCGCTGGGGATCGAGCTGCATCATGCGCAGTACCAGAGTGAGCTCGGCCGCGCGCGAGCGATCCTGGTCGCGTCTCCGGCGACCGCCGAGATGATCGGCGCGACGACCGGTTTTCCGAGCGACAAGTTCACCATCCTGCCGCTGGGCTATCCACGGCGCTTCCCTGGCGGCACTGTGCCACCCGCGCCCTTGCCCGCCGCCGCCGAGCCGTTTCGCTTTGGCTACTGGGGCAACCTGACGCGGCGCAAGGGCGCGCACGTGTTGGTGCAGGCGTTCTCGCAGCTGGTCGCGGACCATCCGTCGCGGCCGGTCGAGCTGCATCTGTTCGGGGGCATCGATACCGAGGAGTTGCGTCGCGAGCTCGAAGCAGCGGTGGCCGGCAAGCCGGTCGTGCTGCACGGGCGCTTCGAGTACGAGCAGGTCGCGGCCGCGCGACTGCACCTCGCAGTATTCCCGATGGTGTGTTTCGAGACCTTTGGCTTCGTCCTCGATGAGGCGTTTGAGCTGGGGTTGCCCTGCATCGTGACGGACCTGGGCGCCATGCCGCGGCGCGCCGGCGCGGCGGCGGTGGCCGTGCCGCCCAACGAGCCGACGGCCCTGGCGCAGGCCATGGCGCGGTTCTTGGAGAACCCCGAGCTGCGCGATGAGCTGGCGCAGCAGCTGCCGCCACCGTCGCCCGAGCCAGCGGCGCACAGCGCGCGCTTGGTCGAGATCTACGAAGCGGCGCGGAGCGCCCCTGGTCTGGTCGCTGAGCCGGTGACCGTGGACCCCCTGCGGCGCGCGTCCTTGGCGCTGAGGCAACGGGAGACCGCGCTGCGTGCCCTCCATCCGGCTCGCGGCCCCGAGTAGCGGCGAAAAAGCGGTCTTGCTCGGCGCCTCGGCGCGGGGGGCCAGACGCTGCATCACCCTCCGTATGGGCCTTTAGTGTAGTGCGTCAGACAGATGCGCCATGATCCGAGCGATGAGGGCGATCGACGCAAGGCGCTACGCCGCAGGCATATTGGTGGACAAGTCGAGGAGACGCAACGCCGCGAGCGGCGCAGAGGGCCGTCGACATATGTGACGAACTTCCGACACGCAACACTAGCTACTCGGCGTTCGCATCGGCCGATATGCTCGGAGTCCTTTTTGTTGCGCCCAGCACCACCCCGGACGTATCCACGCGAGCCATGGCGGAGAGAATCCAAAAGACGGCGGACGGACTGCAGGTCCCGAACGAGCCGATCATCCCGTTTATCGAAGGCGACGGCACTGGCCGTGACATCTGGCGCGCTTCGGTGCGCGTCTTCGATGCCGCAGTGCAAAAAGCCTATGGCGGTTCGCGCCGCGTCGAATGGAAGCCTGTGCTCGCCGGCGAAGCGGCGCACGACCAGACCGGCGAGTGGTTGCCTGACGCGACCGTCGAGGCATTTCGCGATCACCTGGTAGGGATCAAGGGGCCGCTGACCACGCCGGTGGGTGGCGGCATCCGCAGTCTCAACGTGGCCCTGCGCCAGCTGCTCGACCTCTACACCTGCCTGCGTCCGGTGCGTCACTTCGAAGGCGTGCCGACGCCCGTCGTGCGGCCACAAGACACCGACATGGTGATCTTTCGCGAGAACACCGAAGACATCTACGCCGGTGTCGAGTTTCGCGCCGGGACGGACGAGGGGCACCAGTTCAAGAAGGTGTTCGCCCGTGAGTTCCCCGAGCAGTTTCGCAAGATCCGGTTCCCCGAGACGTCGGGCATCGGCATCAAGCCCGTGTCACAGCAGGGCACTGAGCGGCTCGTGCGCGCCGCGATTCGCTACGCGATCGAGCGCAATCGCCGCAACGTCACGCTGGTGCACAAGGGGAACATCATGAAGTTCACCGAAGGCGCGTTCCGCGACTGGGGCTACGAGCTGGCGCGCCGGGACTTTGGGGCGACGGACTACGAGGGTGGTCCCTGGCAGGTGATCAAGACGCCGGATGGCCGGGAAGTGATCATCAAGGACGTCATCGCCGATGCGTTCCTACAGCAGCTGCTGACGCGTCCGGCCGAGTACGACGTCATCGCCACGATGAACCTCAACGGCGACTACATTTCCGACGCGCTCGCCGCGTGTGTCGGCGGCATCGGCATCGCCCCGGGTGGCAACATTAACTACGAGAGTGGCCACGCGATCTTCGAGGCCACGCACGGCACCGCGCCCAAGTATGCCGATCAGGACAAGGTCAACCCAGGGTCGGTGATCCTGTCTGGGCTGATGATGTTCGAGCATCTCGGTTGGCAGGAGGTTGCCGACCTCATCGACAACGGCATGAGTGGCGCGATTGCGGCGAAGCAGGTCACCTACGACTTCGCCCGCCTGATGGAGAACGTCACTCCCGTGAAGTGCTCCGCGTTCGGCGACGCGGTCATCACCCACATGGGCTGATCGCGCCGCGACGGCGCCGCTCGCGGCCCGGAGCAAGGGGCGTGCTCTTGCGACCCCTACTCCGGCCAAAGGCCGAGCTGGCGGTACTTCTCGATGTACTTGTTGGCCAGCTCGGTGTGCTTGCTCCGCAAGTCGATGGCGCGGCCGCGAATGAAGGCCTGCTCGACGACGCTCGTGATCTCGAGCGGGTCGCCGTCGACGACGAACAGCGTCGCGTCTTTACCGATCTCGAGGGTTCCCAGGCGGTCGCCGACGCCGAGGAGTGTCGCGGCGGAGGCGGTGATCGCCCGCACCGCGGCGTCGCGGTCGAGTCCGAACGCCACGGCTGTCGCGGCGTGATACGGCAGGTTGCGCTCATTGGAGTGGCCGCCGGTCGTTGCCAGGCACCAGCGGATGCCCGCGGCCTCGAGCGCGGCCGGCAGCCCGAACGGCTCGTCGTAGGCGTCGTGGCGCATCCGCGGTAGGCGATGGGTGCCGGTGACGACGACGGCGATGTCTTGGCGCTTCAGGAGGTCAAGACAAAGCCGCGCTTCGCGCCCGCCCACGAGCACCATGCGGAGCTGATGGCGGGCGGCCAATTCGGCGACCGACTCGATCGATTCGAGGTCGTCGGCGAACGCAAACACGGGTCGCTTGCCCTCGAGTGCGCTGCGCATGCCGTCGAAGCGCAAGTCGGTGGCCACCTCGCGGTCGGCCGCTCGCGCCGCGAGATAGGCCCGCGCCGCGCCGAACATCTCGTCGAGCTTCTCGCGACGCTCGGTGACGCGCTCGAGAGCGCGGGTCGCGGCATCCGGCGCCATGCGGGACCAGCGGACCCGGCGCGAGGGCCAGCGCAGGACGAGGCCGGCATCGTCGGTGACGGTCATGTCCTCCCACGTCCAGCCGTCGAGCTGGATCACGGCGGCGTGGCCGGAGAGGGCGCCACCCCGGGGGAAGGCTCCCGCGGCGAGCACGCCGTTGGCGCGCGTCACCGGCATCGCGGTGGAGTCCGGGTTGACCGCCACCGCGGCGCGGACCTCCGGCGTGAAGTCGCCGACCTCGGTCTCGTCTCGCGTCGCCGAGATCGACCCGATCTCGACGAGGCCCAGCGACGTCACCGCCGAGATGAAGCCGGGATAGATGTGCTTGCCGGCGACCTCGATGATCCGGTCACCTTCCGTCGTCACGCTCACGATCTCAGCGGCGGCGCCGACCCATTGGATCGTGCCATCGACGAACCGGATCGCGGCATCGGCGAGCGGCGGCCCGGCGACAGGGTGAAGCGTGGCGCCGGTCAGCACGATCGCCTCGCGCTGCGGTGGCGCCTTGACGCCGAGGTCCTGCGCCGCGGCCGCGGCGGTCAGCGCCAGCAACGCGCCGCCCGCGGCGCTCGGCAGGTGGTGGCTCCTCATCGGTGGTCCTCCAGGTTTTCGTGGCAGCCGCACTCGCCGGGAGCGCTGCCGGCGTCGAGCATGCGTAGCGTCGCCGCACCGAGACGAGCGCGGCGGCGCATGGCGCGTTCGGCTTCCGGCGCCGCCTCGCCGCCACCGCGTTGCCTGGTGTCTCGGCGGAGTGCTTTCTGCAGAAGTCGCGCCCGCTCGCGTCCGGCCTCGGCGCGCAGCTCCTGGTCGCGCTCCAGCGAGAACAGCTCGCGACCGTCGACGAACGTTGCCTCGCACCGCGCGTAGGTGCTGAGCGGGGACGCCGACCAAATCGCGAAGTCCGCGTCCTTGCCGATCACCAGCGCGCCCACGTGCCGCTCGGCGCCGAGTTGATACGCGGGTCCCGACGTGACGAAGCCCAGGGCGGTCTCGGGGTCGGTGCCACCGTATTTAACGGCCTTGGCGGCCTCGGTGTTGAGGCGTCGCGCCAGCTCGTCGGAGTCGCTGTTGAAGGAGACGGAGACCCCGAGCTTGGCGAGGATCGAGCCGTTGTGCGGAATGGCGTCGAACACCTCGAACTTGTAGGCCCACCAGTCGCTGAAGACCGACGCGCCGCGGGCCGCTTCACGCACCGCTTCGCCGACCTTGTAGCACTCGAGACCGTGCTGGAACGTACCGATCTTGAAGCCGAACTCCTTGGCCAGGCGGCACAGCATGAGGATCTCGTCCTGGCGGTAGCTGTGGCAGTGGATCAACCGGATCCCGGCCAACACCTCGGCGATCGCGTCGAGCTCGAGATCGCGCCGCGGCGGGTAGCTGCGGGCCTTTTCATCCGCCGGCAGGCGCCGCCAGGCCTGGTGGCGTCGCGCATACTCGCGGGCGTTGATGAAGCGGTCGCGCAGCAGCGCCTCGACACCCATGCGTGAGCCGGGGTAGCGCGACGAGCTGCGCGTGCGCTTGACGTTTTCGCCGAGGGCAAACTTGATCCCAGGCGAGACCCCGCGCATCACCATGTCCTCGGGGCGTCGCGTGCCCCAACGCAGCTTCACGGTGTTGCTCTGCCCGCCGATCGGATTGGCGGAGCCGTGGAGCTGGTTCACCATCGTGACTCCGCCGGCGAGCTGCCGGTACCAGTCGACGTCGTCGGGATCCAGCACGTCGTAGACCCGCACCTCGGCGGTGACTGCCTGCGTTCCCTCGTTGAGGCCGCCGCGCATGCCGGTGTGGCTGTGGCAGTCGATCAGGCCCGGGGTGACATGCTTGCCCTTGGCGTCGATGACGCGGGCCCCTTCCGGGCGCGGCGCTTGTGCCGTCGGGCCAACCCAAGCGATCTTGCCGTCCTTGGCCACGAGGCCGCCGTCGTCGAGTCGGCCACCGGCTACGCCCCACAGCGTCGCGCCGACGACGACGACGGTGGTCTGCTCAGGCTCCTCGTGCAGCCCAAAGGCCCCTAGCGGCACGGGCAGCGCCTCGGGGATGGCGTCCGCGTCCGTCGCCTCGGGTTCATCGGCGCCCTCGGGTGCGGCCTCGGGGGTCGCGTTGGCCACGGACTCGTTCGCGGGTGCGGCGTCTTGGGGTGGAGTCGGCGGGGCCACCGGCGGCGCTGGTGCGCCGGCCTCGGGCTCGTCCGGCGCGGTGGCCCGCCGTTCGGCCCGCCACCACAGCCGCGTGCCCGCGGCGTCTCGACCTTGGCCGAAGAGCTGGTCGGAATCGCCGCGCGCGTGCAACACCAGCGTCCCCTCATGCCCGAGGAGCTTGCCGTCGACGACACAGTCGAGCGCCGCGGCCTGCAGCTTGGTGCCGCGCGCGCGCGTCTTGGCGTCGTCGACGTGGAACGTGACACGGCGGTTCTCGATCCGCATCAACCCGCTGAGATCACCCGTGAGCTCCCATTCGCCGGCGAGGTCGTCGGCCGTCGGATCGTGGATCGCGTAGCGCTGGCCGCGCACCCAGACGTCGAGGATCTTGGAGTCCTCGGCGAAGAGGGGACCGTCGGCGACGATCAGGTTGGCGAGCTTCCCGCTCTCCACCGTGCCGAGCCGGTCTGCTACACCCAGCATGTCCGCCGGTTGCGTGGTCAGCATGGCTAGGGCTTGATCCTCGACGAGCCCGGCGTCGAGCGCTCGACGCAGGTGCTTGCGGAAGGCCTTCCGCTTGTCGAGCCGGTGCGTCGTCAGTGCGGCCCGCAGGCCGGCCGCGGCGACGCGGCGTGGGTTGGTCGGCGCCTGTTCCCAGGTCTGCAGCTCGCGTAGCGAGACGGCTTCGGCGTCGGCGATGGACGCGACTTCGGGCGTCTCCGGGTAGTTCAGCGGCAGGATCAGCGTGGCCTTGGCGGCCGTCAGTGCGGTGAGCCGGCGAAACTCCGTGCCGCTGCCCAGGATCAGGGCGGGACGTTTGAGCTCGCCGGCGATCCGCAACGCCGTGCAGGCCTCGAGCTCGTGGCCGACATCGAACAACAGCGGTTGTCCGGTCCCGGGGGCAAGTGCGGCGAGCGCGGCGTTGGCCGGGGGGGGCTCGAGGCCTGCGGGGTGAGCGGCATAGGTGGCGCGGCAGGCCGCGTGATGGTCGGCGTCGAGCAGCGTCTGCCGCACCAACGCCACACAGCCCATCAGCGCGCGGGGATAACCCTCGCCGCCCCGGTCGAAGGCGATGGTGTGGAACGCCGGCGCGCGCACGACGGGGGCGCTCCTGAGCCCTGCCTGATCGGTGGAGTCGGCCAGCAGGACGACCGCACTCGAGCCGCGGAAGATCCCGCCGCGCGGCGCAATGGCCGCGGCGCCAAACCCCAGGGCGCGCAACTCGCGGCGTGCCTTGTCGCCCACCCCGCCGCCATCGAGCGCCGAGCGTTGCGCCAAGACCTTGGGATTCCAATGTCGGTCACGTCCATCGGCCGCCGGCGTCGGCGCGTCGACCGCCAGGTGTGGCTCGATCCAGCCTGGGTAGACCCAGCGGCCGCTGGCGTCCCAGATGCGCGCGCCCGTCGGCGGCTCTGCCCCTGCGGTCAGGCTGACGATGACGCCGTTCCGAAAGACGACCGTGGCGTCGTCGATCCGGTCCCCGGGCTTGGGAACCGCGGTCGCATGAACGAGCGCGTGCCATCGAGGGTCGGACTGTCGCGGTCCGTTGGGCGGCGCTTCTTGCCCGCGGGCCAGCCCACTGGTGGCCGCCATGACACCGAAGACGAGGATTCCAAGGCGCTTCATGAGCGGTCCATTGAACCGCGCGATTCGGCACGCGCATGCAGTGGATTCTTTACAGGGGGCGGGGTCCCCCGGTAACTTTCCACAAGCGGCCCCCGCCGGTTCGAAGTCCGTTTGCGAGAGTCTGTTGGGAAATCGCCTCTTGTTCGTCTACGGCACCTTGTTGCAAGGTGAGAGAAACCACCGGCTTCTCTCGCGCTCGCCCCGTCTGGGCGAAGGGTGGACCCGGCCGGTGTTCCGGCTCGTCGATCTCGGCGCGTATCCGGCGTTGGTCGACGGTGGGAGCGTCGCCGTCCGCGGTGAGGTCTACAAGATCGACGAGCTGACCCTGGCCCGAGTGGACAAGCTCGAGGGTCACCCGACCTACTACCGACGGCGAACGCTCGAGCTGGCCGACGGGCGTCGGGTGGAGACCTATCTGCTGCCGGCCGTGGAAGCGGAGGGGTGCCCCCAGATCTTTTCCGGCGATTGGCGTGTTCGGGTCGAGCGCGCCCGGGCGCAGCCGCAGTCGTCCGACAGCTAGTGGTGTGATTCAAGAATCTGGGGCCTTATCCACGGCCCTCAGCGCCGCTCGCAGCGTTGGGTCGTCCTCGCCGTATCCACCAATATGCCTGCGGCGACCCGCCTTGCGACCGGCGCCGATGTCTGGCGGATAGGGCCCCATCTGCCTGAATCACACCACTAGCCGCCGGCGTCGCGCGCATTG
>JBCCGH010000011.1:0-95949 GCA_039029375.1 Planctomycetota bacterium | reverse complement strand
GTCGACGCAGGGCTTGTTGGTGGACAAGTCGAGGAGACGCAACACGCGCCCACTCGACGCCAGCGTCGAGTGGGTCCCCGCTGCGAGCGGCGCAGAGGGCCGTCGACATATGTGACGAACTTCCGACACGCAACACTAGCTACACGGCGCGTAGCCAAGCTGCGCCAGCTCCTCGCCAAGCAACGCCTGCAGGGCGCGCTTCTGGTGGTCCGAGAAGTAGGTGCGTCCCTTGCCCGGGTTCTTCGCGTTGATCGGCTGCGCGACCTGTTGGTGCCAGTGCCACTCGGGCACGTCGCCGAGCTTCGTTGCCGTGTCTTCGGAACTCAGCATGACCGGCTCAAACTCGATCCCGAGGAACTCGCACACGCGGCGCACGGTGGGCTCTGGATCGCCGACCAGCTGCTCGTAGCGCAGCTCGGTGCAGTGCTGCGGGTGGCGCTGCACGAAATTTTGGCACTGCCGCACGGTGTGGAGCCAGCGCCAGCCGGCTTCCTCCGCGGTGTTGACGAAGTTGCCGCGCAGGAACGAGTACGCGACGTCGCAGCCGTCGCGCACGATGTGAAGAAACTGCGCGTCGGGGAATACCTTCAGCAGCCGTTCCAGCGTCTGCGGCACGCCTACCCCGAGGCGCCGGGGCTTCTCGTTCACGACCATCGTGTCGTCGAGCGAGTAGAACGGCGTCTTGTCGCCCCAGCGCTCGAACTCGATCTCGTGCTCCTCGGCGTGGAAGCGGTAGAAGGCGTCGAGTACGTAGGCGAGGTTGCGGTGCTCGGGCTCCAGGTTGTGCAGGGAGTTGGCGAGCGGCGCGAGCAGGGTGCCGAAGGTGTGAAACTCTGGGTGCAGCTCGAACTCGGCGATGATCAGGTTGACCAGGTCCGGCCACTCGAGCTTGCTGCTGTAGCGCTGCCACTTGCGGATGCAGTGGCCGACGGCAAACGTCTCCGGCGGGATGTGTAGCTTGGAGTGCGAGGTCAAGACACGGCGAAACAGCGTGTTGCCCGATCGCGGCACGCCGATCACGAAGAACGGCCGGTATCGGCGGTCGTCGTTGAGCGGGTAGCCAAGGAGCGGCACCCAGCGCCGGAAGGTGCCCCGGCGGTAGGCACGGTGCAGCGACGGTGGCACCAAGCTCTTGGCGAGCGTCCGTGTTTGGTTGCGCGACGGGTCGAGCCGCCACGCCTTGACGGCGAACTTCACTGCTCGGCTGCGATCGCGTCCCTCGTAGTTCGACCACGCGGCGCGGTGGTAGAACATGCTGAGCAACTTGTTGCGTTCCTTGTCGGAGCGGAACAGCTCGCGGTTCTTGTCGCAGATGTACTCGCCGATCAGGTGGTCCTCGAGCCGGCAGGCGAACGTCATCGACGTGTGCGAGATGCGGTAGAGGTAGAGCGGCTCGGGCACGCGCTGTGACTTGCAGCCCTTGGCGAAGGCGCGGATCCAGAACTCGAAGTCTTCGCGGCCACGGCGCAGGGTCTCGTCCTCGTCGTAGCCGCCCAAGCGCTCCCACAGGCGGCGCCGCATCAGGGTGCCGGCGCCGGGGATCGTGTGGTCGGTGTGCAGGATGCGTCCTAGCTCACCGGGGCCGGGGAAAGCGAGCACCCGGTCCTGCCGGCCGAACAGCTGGAAGTCCGGGTAGACGCAGTCGAGGCTCTCGTCAGCCCACAGCACTGGGACCAGCAGCTCCAGGCAGCGCGGCGCGAACTTGTCGTCGGCGTCGATCGCGAGCAGCACTTCGGCGCCGCTCTCGCGAAAGCCGGTGTTGCGCGAGGCCGCCAACCCGCGGTTGCGTTCGTGGCGCACGACGGTGATGCGCGCGTCGCCGACCTTGTCCAGCACTGGCTGGATCTGGTCAGCGTCCGGCGAGCAGTCGTCGATGACGTAGGCCTTCCAGTGTGGGTAGGTCTGCGCCACGAGGCTGCGCAGGCACTCCTCGAGGTAGTGCGCGTGGTTGTAGCAGGGGATCGCGATCCCCACCTCGGGCCCTTGGTCGAGCGCGTCCGCCGGCGGTGCGCCGGGCGTCAGCTCAGGAACCCCGCCCACTTCGCCCATGGTGCCACCCGCTGCATGCCGGCGGCGACGTCAAACTGCGGCTCGTAGCCGAGCAAGCGGCGCGCCTTGTCGATGCGCACGACGGTCTTGGCCTTTTGGTAGTCGATGGCCGACGGCGGCATCGGATGGATCGGTCGTTCTTCGGCCGGGGCCGCGCCGGAGCTCGGCGCAGTACCCGACGCGGGCTTGCCGGCACCCAGACCGATGCGCCGGCGCAGCGACTGGCGGACGCCGCGCGGCAGCACCAGCTTGGCGGCGCCGCGCAGGGCGGTGCCTTCGAGCGAACCGAGGACGCGCTGGCGCACCGGGCGCTCCTCGCGCAGCAGGCTCAGCGCCTCGCGCACAATGCTGCGGCGGCGCTTCTTGAAGCGCGCGTCGAAGTCCGCGAGCGCGTCGGCCGCGGAGACCACCGCGGTCGCCGGGCGCCCGAGCATGCGCTCGTAGTGGCCGTAGAAGTCGCGCCACGTCACGGGCTCGGCGCCGGAGAGCAGGAACGCTTCGCCGATCGCTTCTTCGCGGGTGGCCGCCAACAGCATCCCGGAGACGAGGTCGTCGACGTAGACGGCGTTGCACAGGCCGTCGCCGCCGTCGATCAGCATGACCCGGCCGGTGCCCATCTCGCCGAGGATGCGCACGGTCCAGGCCAGCGCAAATGGGCCGAAGACGACGGTCGGCTGCACCACGGTCGCCGGCACGCCTTGCTCGCGATGCCACCGCAGCGCCATCTGCTCGGCGTCCAGCTTCGTGTCCGAATAGGCGTCGCCGAAGTATTTGCGGGGCGCCGACTCGTCGAGGTCGCCGTCGGGAGTGGCGCCGTAAACGTTGATCGTGCTGACGTGGACCACCCGCTGGCAGCCGTTGGCCTTGGCCGCGGTCAGGACGTTCTCGGTCCCGCCGACCGTGACTTCGCGCTGGCGCGCCTCGTTGCCGTCGTTGCCATAGGCGGCGTGGAACACCACGTCGCAGCCGGCGACGGCCTTGGCTACGGCATCGCGGTCGGCGACATCGCCCTGGACGAGCTCTACCTCGAACCGGGCCACGCGGGCCGCGCGGGCGTAGCTGCGCACCATCACGCGAACCTGGGCCCCGCACTCGCGGATCAGTCGTTCGACCAGGCGGCTGCCGATAAACCCGGAGCCGCCCGTCACAAGGACGCGTTTGCCGGAGAGGTCGGTGGAATGCATGAGCGGGGCGGCGACGGCACCCGGGGTGGGGTGCGGCCGCGGGTGGTGGATCGACCGGGCGGAGGATTGTCGCGCGGGCCTGCAGCGCGTCAAGCCTTGCCGTCCTCAGGCCTTCGGTCCTCTTGCAGCCGCCGCGGGGTAGCCTGTATGAGAAGACTATGCCCTTTCGCCCCGAGGTGCTCGAGATCCTCGCCTGCCCGCAATGCCACGGGAAGCTCGAGCTGCGCACCGATGAGTCGGCGTTCGACTGCCGGAAATGCCGCGTCGCCTATCCCGTGGAGAAGGGCATCCCGGTGTTTTTGATCGATGAGGCCATCCCCGCCACGGGCGATGGCGGCGATGACCGTTCCGCATAGTCGGCTCTTGCGCGGTCTCCTTGGCGCTTCCTACGGCTGTGGTGGGCCCCGGGTCTGGGATCTGTTGCGCGGTGGGCGCACTAAGATCCTGATGTATCACGGCGTGCTCGGCGAGCCCGGGGCGGGCGGAGTCGAGAACCTGTACGGCTACAACGTCCCGGTCGACGAGTTCGAACGGCACTGCAGCTATTTGGCGCGCCGCTGCAACGTGATCAGCCTGCGCGACTTCCTGGCCGGCGAAGGGCTAGCGTCGCGGCGCACCAACGTGGTGCTGACGTTCGACGATGGCTACCGCAACAACTACACGCGCGCGTTGCCGGTGCTCGAGCGGTTTGGTCTGCCGGCCACGTTTGCGTTGACCACCGGTTTCGTGTTGCGGCGCGAGCCCCTCTACAACGACTTGGTAGAGCTGGCGATTCAGCGCTCGACGTGCTCCAGCGTCGAGCTGGTCCTGGGCGGTGCGCCGCGCACGTTCGCGCTGGGCGATCTGGCCGGCAAGGTCGAGCTCTACAACTACCTGATGTACGAATGCGTGCGGATGCCGCAGGAAGAGCGCGACATGTTCGTCCGCGACGCCTGCGCGCGGCTCAGTGTCGAGATCGACGCCGAGGCGATGCTGGGCCGCGAGAACTACGCGCCGCTGGCACCCGAAGACGTGCGGGCGATGGCGCAGTCGCCGCTGGTGGAGCTGGCCTCGCACACGCGTCGTCATTTCCTACTGTCGCGCGCCGCCACCGAGACCAAGCGATTGGAGCTCGTCGAGTCCAAGCGCGAGGTGGAGGCGATGGCGGGCGGCAACGTCGAGTGCACGTCGTTTTGCGTGCCGGGCGGAGCGTGGGACCGCGAAATGGTCGAGCTCGCGGACGCCGCGGGGTACCGTGCGATCTTGACGTCGGACATCGGCGTCGCGACCCGCGGGGACGTCGTGTTGCGCCGCAACGGAGTCTTTCATCAGCCCGACCTGCACTGGTTTGCCGACATGGTGCACGGTCCGGTTCAGGAGTTCGTCGGTTTGGCGAGACGCGCGAAGCACCGCGCTCGAAAGTGGTTCAAGGCAGGATGACCGGCATGGACATGCAGAAGTTCTGGGACCAGCAGGCCGGTACCGGCGTCTGGGCCTCCTACTACGACCGCGCGGCGACCGCGCAGACCTTCAACTTCTTCGAGCGCCGTCAAGGCGTGATGGAGATCTTGAAGGAGGACGGCGACTTTCCGCGCGTCCTTGACGTCGGCTGTGGCACGGGCGACTACATCGAGGTCGCCGACGCCCACAACGGCGCGTTCTTTGGGATCGACTTCGCGCCGCAGATGGTGGAGCAGGCGGCCGAACGCATTCCCGGCCACGGCGAGCGCCACCTCTTCGTTGCCGGCAGTGGCGACAAGCTGCCGTTCGCGGACAACTCGTTCGATCTCGTCTTGGCGATGGGCTACATCGAGTACTTCGTCGATCCGGACCCGGCGATGATCGAGCTGCGCCGAGTGATGAAGCCGGGCTCGACCCTGGTGATGCAAGCGTTCAAGTGGGAGCTGTTCGCCAACATTGGCCGCTTCGTCGTCGGGCCCATGCGCCGCGCGGTGAAGGGCAAGCCCAAGCCCGCGAACGGCCAGCCGAGCATCCTGCCGCCGGACTGGGTCGACAAGAAATACACCAAGCGCGAACTCGACACGCTCGTCGCCCGCCACGGCTTCTCGCTGCGGCGCGGCCTGTACAACAACTTCCACTGCCTGCCCAAGCGCATGCGGTATCGCTTCCCCAAGCTCTACATCGGTGGCTCGCAGATGATGAAAAAGGTGCCGGGGCTGTTCGGCGCCTTCGCCGTCAACTACATCGGCAAGTACCGGCTGGACGGAGGTGCTCAGTGACCTCTGGCAAGGTCCGCTTCGGCTTGGTCGGGTGTGGCGCCGTGGCGCACGCGCACCTGCCCGCGCTGCAGAAGAGCGATAAGGTCGAGCTCGTCGCGGTCGTCGACCGCGACCTGGCACGGGCCGAGGAGGTCGCGGGCATGTACGGCGTCCCCAACGCCCTGGCTGACGCCGCCGAGCTCGTGGGCAAGGCGGACGCCGCGGTCCTGTCGATTCCGCACCACCTGCATGCGCCCATCGCGATCGATCTGCTGGGTCGCGGCTTGCACGTGTTGGTGGAGAAGCCGATGGCGACCACGGCCGCGGAGTGCGACGCGATGATCGCGGCGGCCGAGCGGGCGGATAAAGTGCTCGCGGTGGGGCACGTGCGGCGTTGGTTCGACTCGTCGCGCTACCTGAAGAACCTGCTCGACGGCGGCTACCTTGGCGCGATCCAGCGCTTCGAGATGCGCGAGGGTTTCATCTACGACTGGCCGGCCGCCTCGGACTTCACGATGCGGCGCGAGTCCGGTGGCGGAGTGCTCGCGGATGCCGGGGTGCACGCGGTGGACACGCTCCTGTGGTGGTTGGGTGACGTGCGCTCTTGCGATTACTTCGACGACGCACAGGGTGGGGTCGAGGCGGATTGTGAGCTTCACCTCGAGCTCGAGTGCGGCGCCAAGGGCATCGTCGAGCTGAGCCGCACCCGCAACCTGGAGAACATGGTGCGCATCTGGGGCGAGCGCGGCTCGGTCGAGGTCGAGTCGAAGTTCAACTCGATCCTGAAGGTGACGCTGGGTGGCAGCGACCTGGCGCTGCGCGGGTTGGCGGCGGCGCCCGGCGCGACGCGTGACGAAGACGTCGCCGATCTGTTCGACCGGCAGGTCGAGGACGTGGCCACAGCGATCCTCGAAGGCCGGCAGCCCTTCATCCCGGGGCCGGAGGGCCGCGCCGCCGTGGCGCTGATCGAGGCGTGCCACCGCGAGCCGAAGCCGCTCGTGCAGCCCTGGGCGTCCTGGCAGCCGGCGTAGCTGGTCGCCCCGCGGGCAACGGTTGGGAAGTGCCACAACGGCGGCGGGGCGCGGCGGCCCGCGGCTGGGGGCCGGGTTATTGGCCAAGGCGGGATTCTGCGTTCACGAAACGCACCACTTTTGTTCCCATCGCAGCTCCGGGCCGTTGCGTAAGAGCCGTAACCCCGAACCTTTTCTAAGGAGCCATGCATGCGCGAAGTCGCGCTCGTGTTCGTTGCCAGCCTTCTCCCGTTTGCCTCGTTGACCGCGCAGGAGCCCAGCCTGCAGTCCCTCCGGACCGAAGCCCAAGCTGCGGTCGGCAGCCGTGAGTGGGCCGAAGCCGCGGTGAAGTTCAAGCAGATCACCCAGCTCGCCCCCGACGATGGGCAGGCCTGGCTGATGCTCGGCTACTCCCTGCACGGTGGCAAGGAGTACGACAAGGCGCTCGAGGCGCACCACAAGGCGGCGGAGTTCGCCAACGTCGCGCCAACCGCGACCTATAACATCGCCTGCGTGCACTCGCTCAAGGGTGACACCGACCAAGCCATCGAGTGGCTGCAGAAGGCGGTCAAGGTCGGCTTCAACAACGTGAGTCACGTCGCGACAGACACCGACATGGACAACGTCCGTGGCGACCCGCGCTTCGCCGAGGTGGTGCAGAAGATGCGCAACGTCACGGCAGCGCCGCGCGTGCAGGCGTTCAGCGTCGCGAGTGACCGCAAGGTCCAGCGTGTCGCTTACTTTGCCGGCGGCAGCTCGCCGGGGCAGATCGTGTTGAACTTCGGTCTGCCTCAGTGGCAGGACAGCTACGCCGAGGCGCTGGAGAGTGGCCGGCAGCAGGGCCGCTGGCGCCTGGGCAAGGACTCCTGGACCTCGATGGACAGCAACATCGATTTGACGATCGGCGGCATCAAAGTCCCGGCCGGCTACTACTACCTGACGCTGGAGCAGAAGGACGACAGCCACGTGACGGTGGCGTTCCTCGACGCCGCGAAGATCCGCGCGGAGAAGCTAGATGCCTTCCAGGCGCAGCAGACCAGCGGGGGCATCGAGGTGCCGCTGAAACTGGGGACCAGCGAGAAGATCGCGAAGGAGCTGGGCCTGGCGGTCAAGCTGAGCGATGGGGATCACCAGCAGGGTGAGTTCCGGATTCGCTTCGGTCCGTTCACCGCGACGGCTCCCGTCAACGTGCATCTGGACGGCTGATCCGCGCGGCCTTCGACCGCGCGCGCTACAATGGCGGCGCTTTCCCAGATCGTCATGTCTGTGGTGGTGCCGCTTTTCCCCCTCCAGGGGGTCTTCTTGTTCCCTGGCCAGATCGTGCCTCTGCACATCTTCGAGCCTCGGTACAAGCAGATGATCGAAGACCTCCTGGATGGTCCGGGACGCTTGGTAATTGGCTCCATCCTCGACGATCAGAAGGACCTGGATGTCCCCGGCGTGCTACCGGTGGCGGGTCTTGGTGAGATCGCGCGGCACCAGCGCCTCGAAGACGGCCGGTTCTTGATCCTGCTGTTCGGGCTGTCGCGCGTGACCGTGGCAGAAGCGGACAGCGAGCGTCTCTATCGCCGCGTGCGCATCACCGAGTGGGAGGAAGAGCCGGCGACCGCGCAAGACTCGGCGCGGCTCCGCTCCTGCTTGGTCGCGGCCATTCGCAAGCGGACGGGCTACGAGACCAAGAGCTTGGATGGGGTCTCGACCGGCCAGCTCGCCGATGTGCTGGCGCAGTGCCTACCCATCCCGCGGGAGCGGATGGAGGAGATCTACGCCGAGCCGCGGGTCGGCGAGCGCGCCGAGCGGGTGCTCGCTGAGCACGACGTCCTGCCGTAGCGATCAGTTTGGCACCAGCAACACTGGCAAGCTGCTGCCGAGGACGAGGCTGCGGGCCAGCTGGGCGCTCGCGTGCTTGGGGTCGCGGTCTAGGCCGGCGACGAGCAGGTAGCCGCGCTCGGTGTTGGCGCGCAGAATCTCATCGGCGAGGGAGCCGACCTGGGCAATCAACCGCGGGGCGACATCCCACGCGTCGGCGCCGCGCTGCAGTGCCGCGAGCAGTCCGCCCGTGCGCGCCGTCGCGAGCCCGCCCAGGCTCTCGGGCGAGAGATCGGATGGGTCGAGGTAGCGGCCGACCAACTCAGCGCGGTGAATCTCTGCGCTAGGGTCCACGATCGATAGCAGCGCGAGCCAGCCGCCGCCACGTGCCAGGGCTAGGGCCAGGGCCGTCGCGTCGACTTTGCGATGCCTGGCCACGTCGACGGCCACCATCGGGCGCTGGATGCACAGCTCTGGGTCGTCGACCGGGCCGCGCACTAGGCAGATGGGTCGGGGCGTACGCGTCAGCACCAGGTCGAGCGTGGGCGACAGGCTCGCGGCGCCGATCGCGGTGTAATCCAGGCGGTAGGGGCAGGGCACAAACCAGAGGTCGTGGGCGCGGCCCGCTTCGAGGATGGCGTCCGCCGCGTCCGCGGTGTCGATCGTGCATTCCGTCAGCCCGGCGCCGGTGCGCGCTGCTGCGGCCGCGGCGAGCGCCCGCACCGTGGCATCCTGATCGGTGCCGTCGTAGATGGCGAGGACGCTGCCGACGGTCGCCGGCTCGAGCTTGATCGGGTGCGTGACCCGAGCGGCCTCGAAGCCCGCCATCTCGCGCGCCAGCTCGTCGTGCAGCTCGTGCTCGTGGGGGTCGTTCATGGCGTTGGGAGCGTCGGAAAGAGATCGAAGACGGTCATCGTGAGCAAGTAGGCGATCACCAGCAAGACCTGCAGGGCGAGCGTCAGGCCGCCGGCGCGCAGGTACTCGCCCCAGCTGACCTTGCGGCCCGTCGCATCGGTCAAGGCGTGCAGCGCGATGACGCACGAGATGCTGCCGATCGGGGTGCCGTTGCCGCCGAGGTTGGCGCTGATGATCAGACCCCACCACAGCGGCTCCGCTGCCAGCCCGGTGCCGATCATGCTCTTGACGATTGGGATCAGCGTCGCCGCGACTGGGATGTTGTCCATGATGCCGCTGGTCACCGCGGTGAAGACGATGAGCAGCACCAGCGCGATCTGGACGTTGCCGCCGGATAGACTGGCCATGCCCGAGGCCAGGAGCTGCAACAGCCCGGTCTCCTCGACGACGCCGATCATCACGAACAGCCCGACGAAGAACAGGATGACCGTCCAGTTGACCTTCTTGACCGCCTCCTCGGGATCGTGGCCGGACAGAAACAACGCCGCCGCACCGCCGGCGATCGCGACGAAGTCGAGGCCCACGCCCAGCGGTTGCGCCAGCGCGAAGCCGGCGATCGTCACGCCGAGGATCCAAGCGCAACGCCGAAACACGCGGCGATCGGTGATCATTGCGTACTCGTCGAAGCTCTCGATCCGAGTGCGTCGCTCGTCTGGGGTGGTCTCGCCCGCCGTCAGCGATCCGCGATAGCGGCGGCCGATGACCCACCACGCGACCACCGCGGTGAACAGCGCGGCCGGCAATGACACCTGGAGGAAGTGGACGTAGGGGATGCCCGCGGCGCTGCCGACCATGAGCGTGCAGATGCCGGATGCGAACGTGACCAGCGCGCCCGAGTTGGCGACCACGGCGACGCCGATCAGGTAGGGCGCGGGGTTGAGGTCGAGGGTGCGGGCTAGGACGAGCGCGAGCGACACCACGATCAAGGTGCCGGGGGCGATGGTGAGCACGCTGACGAACAGCACCGTTAGGCCCATGAGCGCCGTGAACAGCCGCGCGGGATCGCCCTTTGCCTTCTTCGCGATCTTGATCGCCAGAAACTGAAACAGCCCGGAGCGGCCGGAGATGTCGACCAGGATCGACGTGCCGACGATGACGCCGAGGACGTTGAGGTCCTTGGCGAGGATCTTGTGCACCACGCCGTAGTCGTGCAGCACCCCGAGAACGAGCCCCAACGCCGTGCACACGATGCCGCCCAGCAGGGCCGCGGTCAGCTTGTGGAGCTTCCCGGTCGCGATGAGGACGTAGATGCCGATCATCGAGCCGCCCAGCAGCACCATCGGGATCGGCCCGCTGGCGTGTCCCGCTTCCAAGAGCCCGGTCATGTCCGAGCATTCAGGCGGGGTTGCGCCTCGGTTGCAACGCCTTTGGCGGCGGAGAATGCGTCGCGGGTTGCCGGCGCGGCGCGGTCAGCGCGAACCGGGATCAGCGCGAGCCGGGCGGCGCATCCGGCAGCAGTGCCAGCAAACCGAGCAGCTCGCTGCGGTCCGGATGCGCGTGCAGGGCTTCCTTGAGCGCGGCGATGGCCGCGGCGCGCTCGCCGCTCCTCGCGACCGCGACGACGCGGTTGTAGTGGATCGAGAACGAGTTGGCGCCGGTCTCGAGTGCGCTGGCATAGGCCTGGGCTGCCTCGGGGTAGCGCTCCTGTTCCAGGTGGAGCCGGGCGACCGCTTCGTGGGCGTCCCGCAGCTGCGGATTGTGCTCGAGAGCGGCCGCGTACTCGGTCATCGCGCGCTCGGTGTCGCCTTCTGAGGCGGCGATGTTGCCCAAGTAGAACAGGCCCCGGGCGTAGGAGGGATCCCGCGCGATGGCCTCCGCGAACATCTCTTTGGCCGACCGATACTCTTCGCCTTGGTAATAGGCATAGCCCGCGCGGAAGTGGTCCTCGGCCGATGGGTCGCCGGCCACGGACAGGTAGCGGCGATAGTAGGTCGCTGCTTCCAGTGGCATGTCCTGCTGGAGGTAGAGGTCGCCGATCAGTCGGGCCACCTCGGCCGTGCGGTTGCCCAGGCGCCAGCTCGTCTCCAGGGCGTCGAGACCTTCGGTGAGTCGGTCGACCGTGAGCAGCTCCCGTGCCAGGCTGCGGTGCAGCTTGGCGTCGTTCGGGCGGAGCTCGAGGAGCTTGCGCAGGAGCGTGATCGCCTCGCGGTGCAGACCCCGCGACGACTCGATCTGCGCTAGCTGCTCGCGCACGTCGGCGCGATCGGGAAACCGCACCAGCACGTTGCGCAGCGCCGAGGAGGCTTCGTCGGCGTTGCCCAGCTGCAAGTGGCACTGCGCGATCAGCTGCATGGCGTCGTCGGCATTGGACCGGCTGTACGCGTCGATCGCGCGCTGCCACTGCTCGAGCCGGTACCGCGTGTGTGCCAGGTTGAGGTACACCACGGCGGTCTGGTCGAACGGGAGCCCCGGGGTGGCCTCGAGGGCCTGCTGGTACAGCTGCGCCGCGGCGGTGTAGCGCTGCTGATCGAAGGCGGCGTTGCCGCTTCGCACGAGCTCTTCGGGGGTGGGGGCAGGGGTGCCGTTGCCGTTGCCGTTGCCGCCCCGTTGCGCCGTCGCTGGCAGTGCCATGCCAAGCGTGGCCAAGGTCCACAACGCCACGTGGGTCACTCCGAGGTGTCGGTAATGGCGCATGATGTTAATCCCGCAGGCGATAGGTCAGCTTCTTGCTGCAGCGGACGGGGACGGTCTGGCCTTGATACAGCGCCGGGTCGAAACGCCAGCGGCGCACGGCGTCAAGAACCATGCGCGAGAACCGCTCGTCGCCGTCGAGGTCGCGGATTCGCACATCTTCGACGATGCCCTCGGCGGACACGATGAACTCGACCGTGAGCTCCGCCTCGAGGCCGCGGATGCGCGCCCAGTGCGGGTAGGAAGGCAGCTGGCCCCGCGTGCGCTGCGGTCGGCGATCCACGTCAGTCAGCTGCATGGGCCCGGAGATCCCAGAGGTCTTTGCGTTCGCGTCCGTGACCTCGCCGACGGTGAGCTTGGCCGCCATCGGGTCCGGCGCGGCATCGAGGTCGAGGTTCAGGTCGAGCCGCGGGGCGACGGCGAGCGGCTCGAGACTGAGCTCCATGGGCTCCATGGGCATTGGCTCGGGCTCCGGCATGTCCTCGGGCTCGAGCGGCTCCTGCTCGGGCGGGGGCTCCACGTGCGGCGGTGGTACGTAGACCTGGCGCGGCTGCGAGGCAACTTGCTGGCCGCGTCCGGCGAAGCGCTGATTGACGTAGGCAAGGGCGGCGAACAAGAGTCCGTTGACGCACACCGATAGCAGTAGTGCCACCGTGACGTGGACGGCTCCTCGCCACGAACTCTGATCGATTTCCTTAGACATAGCTCAGTTCTTGGTCGCGGCGATGGCGATCGTCGACGCCCCCGCGAGGCGGCACTCATCCATGATCTCCACCAGCGTGCCGGTGTGGGTATCTCGGTCGGCGATCAGGACGACGTTGCGGCCTGGCTCGGCCCGTAGCTTCTGCTCGACGACGGAGCGCAGGGCGATGAGGTCGACCCGGCGTTCTTCGACGTAGACGCGGCCCTCGGGGTCGACGCCGATCTGCAGTGCCTTGCGATCGAGCGAGTCCGACGTGGTCGCTTCGGGGCGATTGACGACCACACCGGTCTCGCGCGTGAACACCGTGGTCACCAGGAAGAAGATCAACAGGATGAACACCATGTCGATCAGGGGCGCCATCTGCACCTCGGCGTTGCCGCGGCGCTTGCGCTGAGAGCGAACGCTACGAAACACCGTGCCCCTCCGTTGCTGCGGTGGCCGAGGCAGCCTGGTGCAGGTCTAGCTCCATCCGCGCCCCCAGTCGCTGCGCCCGCGAGCTCAGGAAGCGCAGGCCGAGCAGGACCGGCAGTGCGGCGAGGATCCCGGCCTGCGTGGTGAGCAGGGCCTGGCGGATGCCGTCGGCCAACAGGCGCGGGTCACCGGTGCCTTCGAGCTGGATGACGTCGAACGTCTTCAGCATCCCGAGGACCGTGCCCAGCAGACCCAGTAGCGGCAGTAGGGCTGCCAACGCGGCGACCGAGCCCAGGCCGTGGTCGAGGCGGCCGCGTTCACCTTCGATCCAGAGATCGACGACGCGGCGGGCACCAGTCCCAGGCCGGACGTCGAAGACGTTGCCGCTCTTGGCGCGGGCGCGCTCGCGGCGCAGATGAGCCCACTTGGCAAACAAGAGGGTCCAAGCCAAGACCGATGCCAGCGCGATCGCGACGAGTACGACTCCGCCTTCTCTGGCGATCCTGGTCACCGCGTCCATCGCCTACTTATCTCGCAGCAGGTTGAGGACGGTCGCCGCGTAACGCTCGGTGTCGGCGATCAAGCGGTCGACACGGCCGGACAGAAGGCTGTGCATCAGCACGATCGGGATCGCGACCACCAGGCCGGCGGCCGTGGTGATCAGCGCCTGCGAGATGCCTCCCGCCATGATGCGTGGGTTGCCACTGCCGAGCGTGGCGATCATCTCGAAGGTGAGGATCATGCCGGTGACGGTGCCAAGGAGGCCGAGCAACGGGGCGACGCTCGCCAGGATGCCGATCGTCGGCAGAAACCGCTCGAGGCGAGGCATCTCGTGGAGGATGGCCTCTTGCACCGAGTCCTCCATCGCTTGCACACCGCTGCCTCTCGACTCGATGCACGCGGCGAGGGCGCGTGTGGTCGGTGTGCGGCGTCGGTGGCACAGGGAAGTGGCCTCGTCGAAACGGCCGGCCTCGGCGTGCGCCACTACCTTGCGTGCCAGGCGGCCCGCGCTGCCGACACGGCTGAGGTAGAAGAGCCGCTCGAGAATGAGCGCGAGCGCGGCGAGCGCGACGATTGCGAGTGGGACCATCACCGGCCCGCCGGCCAGAACGGTGTCCATCCACGTCTTCTGCCGCGTCTCGCTCTCGACTTCCATCTGCGCCGTGACGTCGAGCAAGACTGGGCCAGCCGAGCGGTCGCCGGCGGCGACGCGGTCGAACATCTCGGCGATGACTCGGCTCTCCTCGGGCACCACATCCTCGTGCCAGCGAAACGCCTCGTCGGCGCCTGGGGCGTTCATCGCCACGGCGATGCGGCCATCGTCGACGGCGCGGTAGCACCAGCCGAGGAGGCCGAGTCGCGCGACGTCTGCTTGCATCTCGCGGCCGTCCGGCCCGCGAACCGTGCGCCGCTGCACGTCGCTGAGCTGCGACTCGCGCAGCACGGCGCCAAGGGAAGCCAGGAACTGGGCGAGCTCGCCGTTGCCGAAGTCGAGGTCATCGACCCCGGCCGAGGGCGGCAGGACCTCCAGCAGGTCGTCGAGCTTGCGTCGGGCGTCGCGCAGCGAGCGAGGGAGGGCCTTCACGCTCCGCTGCTTGGGCTCGACTTCGGCACGCCGTGTATCGCGCTGCTCGCGCAGGTCGTCAGCCTTGGCCCGCAACGCGGTGATCTCGAGCCGCAGGTCCACGCGGCGATCGCTCAGCGAGCGCTGTTGCTCGACGAGGCCGTCGAGGATCTCGTTCTGCACTTCCTCTTCGGCGGCAATGCGCTGGCGCTCGGCGGCGAGCTCGGCCTGTGCATCGGCCAGGGCTTGCGCGAGCGAGGTCTGTCCGACCGCGGGCGTGGCGACGGCAAGGCTCAGGACCAGGCCGATCCAGCGTGCTGTGGCGCACGCCTTGGAAGCCGTACGCTGGGGCGCGGCGCGCCTGGGTTGCTTGGCGTGGCTCATGGCTTGTCCGCCTCCACCGGCACCGGCAGGACGACGTATTCTGGCGCCCGGCGGCGGTCCAGGATCTCCACGGCGCTGCGCACCGCGTCGGGATCGACGACGGTCGGGTCGGTGATCCAGCCGCGGTCCTGGCGCCAAAGCCCCACGTCCGCGGCGTCCTCGGTGACGAAACCGAGGAACAGCTTGCCGGCCCTGACGAACCGGGCGTGCTTTTGCCGGCCATCGCCCAGGTCGATCTCGTCGCTGTAGGTCTCGCCGCTGCGGGCGATCCGCATCTCTTCTTCGAAGAAGCTCCAAAGGCGGCCAAATGCGTCACGCGCACTCGGCGCGGCGGTCACCCCATCCAGCGCGGCGAGGCGCGACTGCAGGCGGTAGGGGAGCCCCCCCTCGACGAGACCCTTCGCGTCCTTGGCAAAGCGCTGAATGGCTTCGTTGGACGCGGCGAGCTCGCCATCCAATTTGGTGTTCTCGGCGGTGAGGTCCGTGAGCTCGGTCTCGGTGGTGCGGGCGCGCTCGTCGAGCTCATCCCGCTCGGCCGTTAGCTCGTTGACCTCGCCGTCCAGCTTGGTGACTTCGGCGCGTGTGCGATCGATGCGCGCCGCGGTGGATTGTCGCCGGGCGTAGTAGCTCTCGCGCAGCGAGCGCAGTTCGCGCAGCGTCGCCGCCAGCTCTCGCTGTGTCGTCTCGGCCTCGCTTGGCTCCTGCGTCAAACCGGGAGCTGCCATGACGCAGAGAGTCGCGACCGCGAGCGCGGTCCGTCGCGGCCCGCCTGCGCGGCAAAGAGAAGATCGATGCTCACCGATCATGTCAGTTGCTATCGAGGTCCGTGTCTTGCAGAAGACGCGCGTTCAGCACATCGCCATCCTGGCGCTGCTCGAGCCACAGCATCAAAACGCCGCCGCGGGTCAGGACAACCCGCGGCAGAGATGCTTTCGTGGCGGCGTCGGAGATAGTGACGGGAGCGCTCCAATGCGCGCCGTCGTCGCGAGAGGCGGCAACATACACTGCGCCACCGTCATCGGTGCGAGTGTCCCAGGCGGCCACCA
The DNA here is from genome assembly GCA_039029375.1 of Planctomycetota bacterium. Taxonomy (GTDB): domain Bacteria; phylum Planctomycetota; class UBA1135; order UBA1135; family UBA2386; genus JBCCGH01. The sequence goes on along the minus strand of JBCCGH010000011.1, from coordinate 80,045 downwards.
AGAACTCGGCGGATCCGGTGATGTCAGCGTGGATGGCTGGATCGTCGGTCACGCGCTGGGGGGGGTGCCAGGTGGCGCCGTCATCCGTCGATCGGACGTAGTAGACCCCTTGGGCCTCGGTCTCGCCGGTCCAGACGACCGCGTGGAGTGACCGCTGCTCTGGCGGGCCGACGGCGAGGAGTCCGCCGCCGACGTGGGGGCAGCCATCGAACGCCCACGCAAAGGCGCCGGCATAGCCAAGCCGCGTCCAGGAATCGCCAGCGGCGAGCTTGGCCACGGACATGTCGCGGGGGTCGATGTCCCGATAAAGCGTATAGAGCGCGCCATCACTGCCGGTCACCAGCCGCGTCGCGCAGCATTCGCACGCGTGCGTGTCGACGGCCTTGGGCTCGGACCAGCTCGCTCCGTGGTCGCCGGACCGCGCATAGTAGATTCCCTTGTTGCCGATGGTGTCGGGCCGCTTCCCCAGCCAGACGAGGTGCAGGTCGCCTTCGGGGCCGCTGGCGAGGTCGATGAAGCCCTGCCCGCCGCGCTCGGGCTTGGCGGCCGGCGCGGGGCCGGATCGCCAGGTCGCGCCGCCGTCCCTGGATCGCGCCGACGCCATGGGGCCCCGGCCCATAAAGCCGGTGCCGCCGGTCGTCCAGACGGCGACGAGCTGCTCGCCGACTCGGGCGATCTGCGGCGCGCTGTGGAAACTAGGCCGGTGCGGTGTGGGGCCCGCCGCGTCGACTCGGGTGGCCGCGCGCCAAGTCGCGCCGCCGTCGGTCGAATGCGTGTGCAGGAGCTTGAGGCCCGCCTCATCCTCGACGGCGACCAGGACGTCGACCGCGTCGCCTTCGGCAAACACGTCGAGGCTCTTCGGGCCCGCAGGCAGCACGTCGCCGAGGGGTTTGGTGGTCGCCAAAGGGCCCGCGTCGGCGGCATTGCCGCCGGCATCGGCTGCTCCGCCGCAGCCGACCACCAGCACCAACATCGGTGCCAGCGCTAGCAGCGGTCGGCGTCCCTGGCTCGGTCGCATCGGTGTCACAGAGTGAGCTCGGTGCCGACGAAGAGCGAGAACGGCAACCCAGGGTTGAAGACGTTGGTGTCCATGCCCATGGCGTTGGTCACGATGCTGGTATTGGAGGCATAGCGCTCGTTCTCGAGGTTCTGGGCGTCGACGAAGAAACGCCATTTGCCAGTATCGTACCCCGCCGCAGCGCCCAGGATCAGGAACCCGTTGGCCTCGAAGCTATTGGCAAAGTCGACGTTCCAACTGCTCGCGCCGTCCAGGATGAGGGACGCGTAGAACCCCTGCGGGTTTTGGTAGCCGATCTCCCCGCGGAACACGTGCTGCGGGATGCCGGGAATGTCGTTGTCGCCGAAGGTCGAGTCGCCGTCGAACTCGAACTGGTTGAACGTGTAGGTCGCGCGCGCGAAGAAGTTGTCAACGCGACCGTCGTCGGAGTTCGAGAGCCAGTCCAGCGGGATGGTCTGCTGCAGGCCGATTTCGACGCCGAAGTGGGTGGTGTCGGCGTTGCCGGTTTCGAAGTTGCCCGAAGCGGGCGGCGTCTCCACGGACAGGAGCTCATCGGACACCCACGAGTGATAGACCGCGGCGTTCCAAGACGTGTTGCCGCTCTCGCCGCGAGAGCCGAGCTCGACGGTCCAGGCGGTCTGGTCATCCAGCGTGGCGCCGATCGAGTTCTGGATCCCGCCGTCGGTCGGTGGCTCGAAGCTGCGGCTGACGTTGGTGAAGAACTGGAGGTCGTCACGTGGCTCGTAGATGAGGCCGACCTTCGGGTTGAGGCCGAAGTAGTCCTCGTCGGCGGTGATGCCGGTGCCGAACTGGGTCTGGAAGTCGCGCCGCGCCAGGCCGATGTGCAGGCCGGCGACGGCCTGCAAGGTGTCATTCAGCGAGACGATGTCCTGCATGTAGATCTCGGCAGTGATGGACTCCGCCTCCCGATCGCGATCCAGCTGACCGTTGTCAATGCGGAAGCGCTTGCTGTCGTCGTTGCCGATCGCGGCGAGAGCGCCAATCACGAACTGGTTCTCCGTGCCAAACCAGTCCGCATCGCCGTGGTACCGCGCGCTGGCGGTGTAGTCGAAGCGCCGCTGAGTGAGTCGACCGCCGCCCGTCGAGAACGGGAACGGCAGCGGATGGTCCATCTCGAGGAACTGCGTCGACAGCGCCAAGTCGAGCTGGCTGCCATCATCGAACTTGCCCGTCGTTTGCCAGTCGACGCGCACCAGGTCGAACTGGCGGCGCGAGCGCACGTTGAGGAAGGCGCCGTTGGCCTGTCGGACGTTCGTCTTGAGCGCGGCCTTGGTCAACGAGCCTGGCAGCAGGAGATCGCTTTCCTGTCCCGACAGGTGCAGACGCGTCTCCCACGTGTCGCTGATGCGGTAGCCGATGTTGCCGTAGATCCGCTCGGCGCGCTCCTCGCTGTTGACACGGAAGCCGTCGCGGTCGATGACCGTGCCCGACACGAAGTAGTCGAAGCCACCGTCGAGGACGCGGCCCGAGCTGACCTGGGCGCGGGTGTAGTCATCGGAGCCGATCTCGATGCGCATCCGGCCCTCGTCGGCGGTGTAGCCGGTGGGCGTGACGAAGTTGATCGCGCCGCCGAGCGTCGAGGCGCCGTAGAGGAGTCCGTTGGCGCCGGGCAGCACTTCGGTGTACTGCACGTTCAGCGGCTCGATGAGCTGCGGGCGGACGTTGCTGTCTGCCTCGGAGAGGGGAATGCCGTTGCGTAGGATGCGAACGCCGATGGCGTTGAAGGTCTGCCGGATGCCAGAGCCGCGGACCGAGAGGCGGGTCTCGCTGCCGCCGTAGCGACTCTGGATGTAGACCGCTGGCGACAGCCGCAGGACGTCGCTGATGTCGGCGACACGGCGATACCGATACTCGTCTTCCCGAATCAGCGTGGCGGCGCCGGGCACGAGGCGGAGCTGCTGCTCTGCCTCAGTCGCCGACTTGAGCGTGAAGGCCTTCTGTCGTTCCGCGCTGACCTCCTCGGAGGGGAGCTCGACGCTCTGCTCGGGCTCCTGTCGCGCCGCAGGGTCCTGCGCGCGGATGGTGCCGGTACTCACCGCGGTGGCCGCGGCGATGACGAGAGTGGTGACGCAACGGTGCGTCATGTGGTTCTCCGTTTCGAAGGAGGCGGGCCCGCGGTGGTCTTGGAGCGGGCCGGTGGGCGCGACCGGGAATGGCGGCCGGCCGAGGCCTCGATGACTGCATGGTGGGTAGGTAAAGCCAGGGGCGGCGAGGACTTGGGGGGTCGACGCGGCGCCGGCAACGATCGTTGAGCAATCATCGTGCCATGTTGATGGCAAGCAACAGTGGTCTCGTCGCGGGTGGGTGCAGGGGCGCCACCCCCCCCGCCGTGAGGTCGTTCGCGGCCGGCATGATGAATCGACCGCGTCGCCGGATCCTTGAGTGGTCGCGCTTCGCTGTCGGCATTGCGACGGTGGCGACCGCTTCGCGTCAGTGATGGTGAGGCATCGGCCCGGCCGGGTCCGTCACAAACCGAAACCAGCCGACAGAGCCTCGGCGCAGGCCGGCCACACCGGCGGCAGCCGCCCACGCCCGATGGACGATGGCGTGCTCCTCGACATCATGCTCAAGCTCTGTTCCGCGTGGGCCTCCGGCCCGTTCACACTCCTGCTGCTCAGCTCCCAGATGGCGGCTGCACAACAAACTGCGGCGCCCGCTGAGTGGCGCGATCAGGAGGTCATTGAGGCGCGCAATGGCGACCGCATCACGCTCGATTATGGGCGGATCGAGGTCCCAGAGAACCGGCGGCGCGTCGACGCACCATCGATCTCGGTCGCGTATGTCGTGGCGCGCTCACCGCGTGAAGACGCCGGTGTGCCCGTGTTCTTTCTCGCCGGCGGGCCGGGCGGCTCGAGCATCGAGTCGGTGAAAGGTATGGTGACCGGCGGCGGGGGGCGGCTCTTCGACCTCCTCGGTGGCGACTTCGTGGGGATCGATCAGCGCGGAGTCGGGCTGTCGCAGCCAAACCTGGAGAGTCCCACGTTGTTTGGGGCCGACGTCCACGAGCCCGGTGATCCGGCGCGTCAGCGGGAGATCTTGAGCGAGGTTTGTCGCGCCGAGGCAGCCCGATGGCGCGAGCAGGGCGTCGATCTCGACGGCTACAACACCGAAGAGAGCGCCGACGACATTGACGCCGTGCGGCAGGCGCTCGGCTACGAGAAGATCGCGCTGTGGGGCGGCAGCTACGGCTCACATCTCGCGCTGGCGACGATTCGCCGGCATGAGGCCCACATCGCGCGGGCGCTCCTCGTCGGCCCGGAAGGCCCGGACCACACCGTCAAGCTGCCGAGCTATGCCCAAACCGGGCTCGAGCGCATCGGCGAGCTGGTCGCGGCCGACGGTGCCCTGGCGGAACGGATCCCGGACTTCATGGCGCTCGTCGCGCAGGTGCTGGATCGGTTCGACGGCGAATCGATGGACGTCGAAGTCGATGGCGAGCCGGTGGGCATTTCCAAGTTCGATGTGCAGCAGTGGCTGGCGGCGCGGATTGGCCGCAGCGCTCAAGAAATCTCGACGGTGCCGGCGGCGCTCGTGGCGCTGGCCGAGGGCGACGCCTCTGGCGTCGCGCGGGACCTGCTCGAGGAACGTCGAACTTCGGGCGTCTACACCGCGATGGGGATGGCCATGGATGCGGCATCGGGGATGTCGAAGGCGCGGGCCGCGCGCATCGCCGCCGAGGCCGACGACTGTCTGTTGGGCGACGTGGTGACGCATTCGTATGCAGCGGTCGCCGAGGCCTGGGGCGTGCGCGACCTTGGCGACGCGTTCCGCGGGCCGCTCGATGCCGAGGTGCCCGTACTCATCGTCGTCGGCGATCTGGATGCACGCACGCCCGAGGTTAATGCACGCGAGCTCGCCAAGGAGTTGCCGAACGCGCACGTGCTGGTCGTCGAGAACGCCGCGCATCAGGTCCCGATGGGTTTCCCGGAGCTACGGGAGGCGTGGTCGACGTTCCTGTGTGGCGGCGAGGTGTCGGTGTCGCGCATCGTGGCGCCGCCACTGCGCTTCGCGATGCCCGGGGCTGAGGCGTCGCCGCCGGAGGGGACCGTGGCGGTCGAAGCCGCCGCGCTCGTGCGTTGCGCCGGCGACTACACGTTCCCCAACGGCATGGTCGCCACCGTGAGCGCCGCGGAGGGGCACCTCGTGTTGTCCATTCCTGGCAAGGGCGACTTCGAGCTGTGGCCCGAGTCGCCGACCAGGTTTCGCTGCGATCACGAGGCGATCCCCGACTTGACCTTTGCTGCCAACGACGCGGGTGAGGTCGTGTCGATGTCGGGCGGTGGCATGGAGGCCAAGCGCCAGTAGGTGTGCTCCGGGCCGTCGGCCCGCGACGCGGTCCCTCAGTTCAGCTTTTTGGCCAAGTCGACAAAGACGTCGCCCGCAGAGGTCGTCGCCGCCGACCACGAAGATCGGAAAGGAGATCTCGGCGATCATCGCACCGGGGCTCGCCGCGGTGCCGGCCAAGAGCTGCACGCTGAAGATCGTGGCCGCGGCGAACTCCTCGTGCACAGTGAGGTAGAACTCGCCGGACGGTTTCTTAACTCTCAGGCGGATCCTCGCCTCGTCGTCCTCGGCGCCAAAGCAGCGCTCCTGGTGCTGCTCGAGCTTGACTCGGCTGAGGATCGTCCCTTTTGCTACCGCCCGCAGGACTCGACGCGCGAAACTGCGAACTCGGCCGGCGCCGAGAACGCGATGGACTGCATCTGCGCCGGGTTGAGCAGCGCGTTCTCATCGGGGCTGCCGGCCACGCCGGCCAGCTCGCGCCACAGCAGCGTGACGGTCGTGGCCGCCGTACCGATGCGTCGTGGCCGCCCGCGATAGCGGCTGCCATCGCGCTCGGTGACGGTGACCACAACGTCCAGCGGGCTCTCGGCGGCCTGCGCGACGAAGCGGAGACCGACCGTCTGGGCGAGCGGCGCCGCCTGTTTCGCGTCTAGCGTCAGTTCGGCGAAGGCCTCGGCAGTCGTCCCGTGGCGCTGGCTGGTGATGCCCTCGCCAGCGTCGAGGCGGTCCACGCTTCGAAGCGGCGGCGGTGGGGCAATGGTCCGCACGCGTGCGGCTGCCGGTGCAATGCGGAAGTCCGGGCTCCGCGCGGTGACGCGCACCACTTGGTCTCGCCGCCGTGCCGCGCCAACGCGAAAGGCCAACGACTGGGTGTCGCGTTCGCCCGGGGCCAAGTCGATGGGGCTCGTCGGCGATGGCCCGCTCCAGCCATCGGGCAGGTCGAGCTCGAGCTCGATACGCGCCGGCTCGTCGCCGAAGTTGTAGACGTTGACGTCGGCGCGCAGCTGGCCCTTGGCAGCGACGATCGCGGCGCCCTTGCGGAGTGGTTGGCCGAGCAGCGTGTCGCGCTCCGGCCGCAGGCGCAGGTCGAGCACCACCTGGAGCGGCGCCAGCTCCGCCGCGCCGCGGCGGCGCGCGCGTCGTTTCGGTGGCCCCGTCAAGAGATCAGTGGGTGGCTGCGCGCCGAGCACGTAGGCCGGCTCGCGGCTGAGGCTCTCTGGGGGGGCGATGGGCCGGCCCATGAGATCGCGCACCGTGGCGGCCGCGCCGAAGAACCGCGGCCAGTCCGCGTCATGCTGGGCCCAGAGCACCGCCGTCGGCGCGCCTTCGGCGCGCTCAAACCACAGCACGGTCACCCCGCGTTGCGCGCGTGGATCGCGCCCCAGCGGTCGGGCCGTGCCGAGCCAGCGCGTCATCGCCGCCAGCGCCGCCAGGCCGGGCCGCGGAGTCAGGTCGGGCCGTAGCAAGCCGAACGCGCCTTCGCCCGGCTGGCGGTGTTCTTGCAGGTAGAACGGAAATACCCGTTCGACACCGGCGGCCGCGGCCAGCGCGCAACGCTGCACGTAGAGCGCGGCCTGGCGTCGCTCCAGCGGCAACGCCCCGGGGCCCAGGGCCAACGCGCCGTCGCCGGTCTCGGTACACCACAGCGGTGCATCGACGCCGTACTCCTGCTGCAAGGCGGTGAACGCGGTGACGTCGTCGGGCAACGTCGCGGCCGGGCGGTAGCAGTGGAAGTTGAACACGTCGTAGTAGTCGGCGGCGCCGCACTCGTAGACGGCGCGTAGCCACGCCGTGACCCGTTGGAACGGCGCGCCGATCAGCGCGGTCGTGTCGGGGTTGCCTTTCTTGATGCCGAGGTAGGCGGCCTTCAGGATCGCCGCGTATTCCTCGGGGCGGCCGGCGAAGAAGCGAATGTCCTGCTCGTTCCAGATCTCGATCGCTGGGACGGTATCCGCGAGGCCGCGCGCCATCCGCTGGAACGCCGCGTGCACATCACGGAGGTCGGCGGCGGGTCCGCGCCAACCACTGCGCACGCCGGACTCCTCCGCCATCCACGGCGCCAAGTCGCTGACCATCTGGCAGACCTCGAGGCCGGCGGCAGCTTGAACTTCGGCGGCGCGGGCGTAGCGGCCCAGATCGAACGTCGTGCGGTCGCGCCAGACTTCGCCCAGGCCCAGTCGATCGCGCACGTGGTGCAGCCCTGCCTGCGCCAGCCAGCTGGCGATGAGCGCCGCGGTGGCTTCGCCGCGCTGGATCACACCCCATGACAACCCGGCGTCGACGCCAAAGGGGCTGGTGGCGGGTCGCGGTGCGCGGTCGAGCACCGTCAGCGCGCGTCGGCCGCGCCGGACCAACTGCGCGTCGCCATTCTCCAGCCGCCAGCGCAGCTCGTAGTAGCCCGGCGCGAGCGCGTCGAACGAATGGTCTTCGCGATCCGCTCCCTGCGTCCACGCCTGGATCGACTGGCCGGTCACGTCGACCAGATCGCCGTGAAACCGCGCGCCGTCCCCGGCTGTGGGGGACTCGACCCCGATCGTGAGCGCTTCGCCCTCGGTGACGACGCCGAAGCGCGGTGTGTCGATCACCACGCGCGGCACCGCGCGCAGCGCGACCGCGCGAAACTCGGCCCAGCCGCGCTGGTCGCGGTCGCCGGCGCGGCCGCGGAGCGCCAGCAACCAGCGGCCGCGGACCGCGCCCGCGGCCTTCGGACCCACCGCCTCGACCCGTGTCCAGGCGCGGTTGCGAAACAGCGGTGTGGTCTGCAGACGGCCGACCACTTGGCCCCGCGGGTCGAGCATCTCCACGATGATGACCGCGTCGCGGCGCCAGAGGTCGCCGCATCGCACCTGCGCTTCGAGTTGAAGGGGCCCGCGCTCGGGCAGGGCGAACGGCGCTGCCACGGCGGCGCGGGCGCCGATCGCCGCGGGCTTGGTCAGCCGGATCGTACCGTCGTCACCTGGTTCGACCGCGACCGAGCTGCGCACCGGCCGCACCTGATCCGGCGCGAGCACAGCGTCTTGGCCGGGCGCTGGGTTGCCGAGCAGTGCCAGGCACGCCGCGACCCGGATGGCACCATTCGCAATGCGCGCCGCTCCGGAACCTCGTGGGCCTGCGCCGTGGCAGTGAGTCACAGCCTGTCAGGCCTCGGCAACTTCGATCGCCAGGGGCTCCTCGTCCAGGGTGAACTCGGCCGTCGTGCCGCCAAACGACGCGCCCAGGACCAGCTCGTTAGTGAGTGTTTCACGCTGCAGCTCCTCGGCACGTTCGCGGACCAGGTCGAGCAGCCGGTCACTGCCGCGGATGCCGAGCTTGATGCGGGCGGCGTAGTCGAGCTGAAGCTCCTTGCGCTGTGCTTGGACGCGCGACAGCACCTCGCGGAATAGACCGTCCGCGATGAGCTCGTCGTCCAGCTTGGTGTCGAGCGCGACGACGCCAGCGGCGTCCCCTGCCGCCGCGAACCCGGGCCGCGCCTCGACGCCGACCAGCAGCTCGTCGGCCGTGAACGAGAGAGACTCGCCATTCACGTCGAGCTCCACCGCGCCCTTCGCGTCGATCGCGGCTTTCAGCGCCGCTGGGTCCGCGCCCGTGATCGCCTTCTGTGCCGCTTTCATCTTGGGGCCGAGCCGAGCGCCGAGCGCCGGGAAGTTGGGCTTCACCTTGTAGGTCACGAGCTCGTCGGCGCGCGGCAGGAAGACGACGTCCTTGACGTTGAGCTCTTCGGCCATGATCGGCGCATACCGACGGAGTCCCGCCTCGCGCTCGGGCCGTGCCAGCACCACCGACGCCGAGCGCAACGGCTGGCGGGTCTTGAGTTTGTTGCTCGCGCGCACCTGTAGGCCCATCGAGACCAAGGCACGCACGTCGGCCATGTCGTCGCACAGGGCGCCGTCGATGATCGAGGCGTCGGGCTCGGGATAGCGCGCCAGGTGCACGCTGTCCGGGACCGCGTCGCCGAGCGGCTCGACCACCAGGTTTTGGTACATCCGCTCTGCCGCGAATGGCAGGAACGGCGCCAGCAGGAGCGCCAGGTCGGACAAGCACTCGTAGAGCGTCCAGTAGGCGTCGAGCTTGTCCTGCTCGCGACCCTGGGCCCAGAAGCGATCGCGCGACCGACGCACGTACCAGTTGGATAGGCCCTCGACAAAGGCGGTCAGCTCCTGGCTCGCCGCGTAGCTTTCGAAATCGTCCATCGCCGTGACCACGCGCTGCTTCGTGCGCTCGAGCTCAGCACGGACCCAGCGGTCCAGCAGTGCGCGCTCGGGCACGGGTCGCCGCGCCCCGGCGTCGGTGCTCGGGTCGAACCCGTCGATGTTGGCGTAGGTGACAAAGAACGCGTAGATGTTGTGCAGCTTGATGGGCAGCTCACGCTGCACCGCGCGGACGTTGCAGAGTGCGTGCCGCGTGTTGTTCCACGGCGGGTTGGAGGCGAAGAAGAACCAGCGGAACGCATCCGCGCCAGGCGCCGCGACGCCGCGCGCGTGGATCGCGACGCGTTGGTCGGCCGGCAACTTGGGCACCTCGACCGGCATCACGTCGGCAGGCGCCAACGCCAGCTCGAGAGCGGTGCGGTCGCCGTCGGCGAGCAACACGATGCGTCGTGGCAACTTTGGCTTGGCCCGCACCTTGACCTCGCGGCGGGCATCCTCGCGGTCGAGCCGATAGAGATCGACCGTCGCGCCGTCTTTGAGGTCCAGCCCTTCCAGGTCTTCGCGGGCGATCCAGATTTCGCCCTCGGGCGGTGTCTTGAGTCCCTTGGCGTAGGGCGCGTCCAGGCCCACCGTCGCGAACTCCATGCGCACCGCGTCGAGAATGACCTCGGGCGGTGTGTAGTTGCCCGACGACTTCGACTCCTTCTTGCCGGCTTTGTCGAGCACGTGGCCGAGCACGATGCAGCGCCGATAGGGGTGCGGCGCCGCGGCCTCGCCGAACACCAGGTTGCTCACCATCATCAGTGAGTAGAACCAGCCGCGCGTTTGGTCGATCGCCTCGCTGATGAAGTCGGCCGGGAACGAGCGCTTGAACGCCTCGACGCTGCCAGCCGTGTGCGGGTAGCCCAGCTGGGCAAACGGCATGCAGCCCGAGTCGAACCAGCAGTCGATCACTTCGGGCACCCGCCGCATCGTCGCGCCGCACTGCTCGCACGGGAAGGTCACCTGGTCGACCCACGGCTTGTGCACGATGAGGTGCTCCGGCAGGTCGGGGTCGGCCTCCTTGGCTTGGCGGAAGGCGGCGAACGCATCCGGGTTGCGCGCCTCGATGTCCGCGCACGACGCCGGCGCGACCGCGTGGTCGCAGGACTCGCACTCCCAGACGTTCAGCGGCGTGCCCCAAAAGCGCTCGCGTGACAGTGCCCAGTCCACGTTCCCGGCGAGGAACGCGCCGAACCGCCCGTCGCGCACGTGCTCCGGCTGCCAGGTGACGGCTTGGTTGTTGGTGATGACGCGCTCGATCTCCGCGGTCGTCCGGATGAACCAGCCGCTGCGCGCGTATTGGATCAGCGGGTCGTCGTCCGAACGCCAGCAGAACGGATAGTCGTGCCGGTAAGCCTCGCTGTGCAGAAGGAGCCCGCGTGCCCGCAGGTCGCGAGTCAGGGCCTTGTCGGCGTCCTTGACCCAGACGCCGTCCAGGCCGAGTGGCGCCAGGCGCTCGTCGAGCCCGCCGTCCGACCGCACCGCGCAGAACAGCTCCAGTGCTTGGCCCTGGCTCTCGGCCTGCCGCTGCTCGCGCTGCCATGCCTTGTAGTCGTCCTCGCCAAACGCCGGCGCCATATGCACGATGCCGGTCCCCGCGTCCAGCGTGACGAAGTACTGCGGGTCGCCGGTCAAGGCCTTGTCGCCGGCGATCACGCGCCAGTACCGCGTGTCGCCGTCGGCGACCTCCTTGGCGAAGGCGTCGAACGGTGGCGTGTAGCGCCGGCCGATCAGCTCGCGGCCCTTGACGACTTTGCGTTCGTTCAGCTCCCGGCCGAGCTTCTCGGCCAGGCTGGGCACCAGCTCCTTGGCAAGCACCAACGTGTGTCCGCTCTCGGCGTCTTCGACGTAGGCGTAATCGAAGTCCGGGTGCACCGCGGCAAACGTGTTGGAGGGGAGTGTCCAGGGCGTGGTCGTCCACACCAACAACGAGGCCTCTTCGTCGCGCAACGGCAGGCGCACGTAGACCGAGGGGTCGTTGACGGTCTTGTACGAGTTGCCGACCTCGCCGGCGGAGAGTGCCGTGCCGCCCTGTGCCCACCACCAGACCACCTTGTGGCCTTTGTAGAGCAGCCCCTTCTCGAACAGCTGAGCCAGCGCCCACCACACGGACTCCACATAGCTCTTGTGGAACGTCACGTAGGCGCGGTCGAGGTCGACCCAAAAGCCGATGCGTTCGGTGAGATGCTCCCACTCTTTGGTGTAGCGGAAGACCGACGCCAGACAGCGCTGGGCGAAGCGGTCGACCCCGTACTCGACGATCGCCGCCTTGCCGGAGATGCGCAGCTCCTTCTCGACCTCGACCTCGACGGGCAAGCCGTGCGTGTCCCAGCCCGCGCGCCGCTCGACGTGGTGGCCGCGCATCGTCTTGTAGCGGGGAAACAGGTCCTTCACGACGCGCGTCAGCACGTGGCCGTTGTGCGGCAGGCCGTTGGCGGTGGGCGGGCCCTCGTAGAAAACGAACTCCGGGCCCCCCGCGGTTTGCGCCAGTGCGCGGTGGAAGACGTCCCGCTGCGCCCACATCTCCAGCGTCGCGCGCTCGAGGGCGGGAAAGTCGGGGACGGCCTGGCCGATGGGTGCGAACGCCATGGAGCGCGCAAGCTAATGGGCCGCTCGAGCTACACCAAGACCCCGGTACTGGCCAACTTGGGTGTACTGACGTCAGGCCGTGGCGCTCGGCGTCGGGTGGATCGGGCTCGCCGAGTCGGACGACGGATGCCCGCTTCGCGGGCCCCAGTCCTGCCGCCAGGCCATGAGCTGGTTGGGTGAGAGCGGCGCGTCGACCCACCCGACCCACTGGGCGGGCGTCTTACGCTCGCCGTTGAAGCGCGGCCGCACGAAGTTGCGGAATGCCGCGTAGATCTCGAGCTGCAGATTGAGAAACCAGCGCCGTTTGATCACCAGCCACGACTCGCGGCGCAGGCGGCCGTTGAGGTCCCGCGCCATCGCTTCCGTATGGTTGATCGGAAACAGCGGATTCCGGGTGTCGCGCGCCACTTTGCTCGAAGTGCACTCGTGCTCCAGTCGCTCGCGCCCGAAGGCGCGCGCCGCCAGCGTTGGATAGGTCGATTTCTCATCGGTTTCGAGGCGCACGCGAGGCAGCTTCTCGCAGAGCTTGGCGCCGCGTCGCAGGACGCTGTGAACGGCGGCCCGGGAGCGGCTGGGGCGGCGCCCCCAGCGCGCCTCGTCAGCCTGGATCGCGCGATCGCGGTTGGGCGTGATGGTACCGCTGGGCCGAATGGGCGCTGACCGCATGCCCAAGATGCAGCGACTAGGGCGCTCGATCAGGATCGGTAGCGTCAGTGGTCGCGAGTTGCGGCGCGCTTCGTAGGTTTCGAGCTCATCGAACTGTAGGACAGCGTCATCCGGCAACGGCCCGCGCAGGTTGCGATTGAGCTGGCGCAGGTGGCGCCCGATCTTTCGGAACTTCTTGGCCAGCCCCTGCCGGCTCATCAGCGCAACCCGGGCGGTCTGCCGTAACCCGATGCCGCTGCAGAGCAGGATGATGACGATCTGGTTGCGGTCCGGTTTGTGGTCGCGGTAGTCGGCGCGAAAAGTCTGCCGCGAAAAGGTGCGGCCGCAGGTCCTGCAGCGAAAGCGAGGTACGCGATGGGTGCGGCACTTGGGTTTGAAGAAGCCATGCGGTTTCGCGAAGTCGGTCGCCGGGCGGAGATGCATCGAGCACGCTGAATAGGGGCAGCGCGGCGGCTGGAACATGGGGCATCCGTCTCGAGGGACCCGCCCGCGCCACCATGTACGCGGAGGCCCTCCAAGAGGTTGGTGCTCTGGGATTGGCCACGGTGACGCGGCTCTCGCCGGAATCGGAGCGGCCGCGTGCCGGGTGGCACACTGTGGTGGGCCAGTATGGCGACGGGAGGGCTGGCTTTGGGGGCGGGGCCGTCGCTCGGGTTTGGTCTAGGGGTTTGCCGCGCGTTTGGCGAGGAGTCTCGCTGTGAGACGAGGCGCGGACGGTGCGACGCGTCCCATGGTGATGGCTTGCTGAGAAGCGCTCAAGACGCCCAGCTTGGCCGGCGCCGTGCAACGACTGCCATGACTACGGAATCACCCCAGGGAGGGCCGATCAGTGGGCCGTGGATCCAACCGTTGCTCGATCAATGCCAAGCGCGCCAGGTTGCGGCCGGACGGCGCTCGGTCTCCTCCGAAGTACTGATTGCACCACGAGGGGGACGGGCCGCCGGCGACCGGGTAGCCGCCTCGCCGGCAGCGGGTCGGGGGGCGAAGTGCCGGTCTTTGGCGGGTCCGCCTCTCGGCGAGATGACGCGACACGCACGCGACACGCACGCGAGGCGAAGGGCTGCGGCCTGCCGTCATCTGTCGCTGTTGCCTACTCCCATGCCGTCCTCGCGCGGCTGCACTGGGTTGCCAAACACTGGGCTGCCAAAGGAGTTGAGAAGGGGGCGGGGGATGGGTTGACCGCCCATAAGATCGCGACGGGTACGCATAGCGGGAAGATCAGCGTCGAGAGTGAGCCCGGCGAAGGGGTTTGCGTTTGAGTTGAGGCTACCGCTTGCTGTGACAGCGCCAGTACAGGAGTTGGAGGTGTGATGCGGATTCTCTTCGTGGACGACGAGCCCCAAGTCCTCAACGGACTCCGTCGGTGTCTCCGCGACATGCGGGACGAGTGGGAGATGAGCTTCGCCGGCGGCGGGGACGAAGCCTTGGCCATGTTGGAGGCGGCGCCGTTCGACGTCGTGGTCTCCGACATGCAGATGCCGGGGATGACGGGCGCTGAGCTCTTGACGGAGGTCAAGCAGCGCTGTCCCGACTGTGTGCGGATCGTCCTGTCGGGTCAGGCCGACTCGCAATCCATCGTGCGCTCGGCGGCGGCCACGCACCTCTATCTCGACAAGCCGTGCGATCCGGAGCGCCTTAAGGAAGCCGTCAAGCGGGCTTGTCGGTTGCGCAGCCTCACCGAACGCAGCGAGATCCTGCAATGGGCGACGGCCATCGATAGCGTCCCGAGCCAGCCCGCTGCGTACACGCGGATCGTGACCGAGCTACGCAGCGACACGGCGTCGATCGCTTCGATCGCCGAGGCGATTGCGGGTGATGTCGGCGTCTCGGCCAAGATCTTGCAAATCGCCAACTCGGCCTTCTTCGGGCCCGGCGTGCCGGCGCCGACGATCGAGCGGGCGATCGTCTTTCTCGGGCTGGCCACGGTCGCCGGTCTCGTGCTGGGTGATGAAGTGTTTTCGGTGGTGGAGGGCGAGCCCGAGAAGGGCGCGCCGGCAGTGGACCTCATGGAGCACAGCCTCAACGTCGCGGCCGTCGCCCGGCACTTGGGGCAGGCGTCCGGGTGCCCGCAGGGCGTCTGCGAGGAGGCTTTTCTGGCCGGCACTCTCCACGACGTCGGCTCCATTGTGCTGTCGAATCAGTTCCCCGAGCGCTTCCGGACGGTCCATGAGCTGCAAGCCGGGGGCGCGACCCGCGATGGCGCGATGACGGAAGTCTTCGGCGTCTCTGCCGGTGAGATGGCTGCCTACCTCGTTGGCTTGTGGGGTTTTCCAGACGGCATCGTCGAAGCGGTTGCCGCACGCGGCGATCCGGCGACCGCGGCCAGCTCCGGAATCGCTCCCGTCACGCTGCTGCACGTCGCCGAGAGCTTGTGCGCCGAGCGGCTGCCGGCCGAGGCAGCTGGTTCCGGCGCCTTGGACCTCGAGTACTTGGCAGGCGTTGGTCTGCCGGGAGATGAGGAAAGCTGGCGCGCGAGCTATACGGCGGTCGCCGGCCGCTCGCCGGGCCCGAGCGCCGGTTGATCGCGGTCGGCTTTCCCGCGGCCGCCGACCCGAGACCTCAGTCACGCCGCCGGAGGCGGCCGCAGAGGTAGCGGCCGCCGCTGAGCAGGACCCGGCGCCTGACTCGCGAGATTCTCGTGACGTCGGGCGCGGTCGGCGGGTGGGCCCTGGCGGGGGCCCTCCGCGACCGCGGTCCGCCCCCGGACCGATCACATCGAGGCTCGAAGATCCATGCGACCAGCACATCCCGCCGTGACCGCCGCCCTTCTCGTTTCCTCCAGCCTCGGGGCCCTCCTCGGTTTGGCCGGCCCGGGCGCGGCGCAGGACCAGTTCGCCGAGGGTGGCAAGCGATACCTGCCGTTCGACGAGGACCCAACGAGCTCCGTCGCCGCGGGCGATCTGGACGGCGATGGGGATGCCGATCTCGTGCTCGGGAGCTTCCGGTCGATGCCGACCAGGATCTACATCAACACGGGCGACGGTTCCTTCGCGAATGAGACCGCGGCCCGCATGCCGGTCAACACGGAGTACACGTTCGCGGTCGCCCTGGGTGACATCGACGGCGACGGCGACCTCGATCTCGTGGTTGCCAGTCGGCACATCAACCACCTGTACGTGAACGACGGCACCGGAGTGTTTGCGGACGTCACCAACCCGCAGCTCCCCACGCCCGGTGAGGAGACAAATGCGCTGGCATTTGCCGATGTAGACAGCGACGGCGACCAGGATCTTGTGCTCGCCAACGCGCGCTACCAGGGCTCGCCGATGGCCAGCCGCCTGTTCGTCAACGACGGCGCTGGCACGTTCAGCGATGTGACCGCGGTGCAGATGCCGGCGGTCGCGCTCGATGCGTACTCGGTGGCCCTCGGCGACGTCGACGGCGACGGCGACCCCGACATCGTGCTTGGCTGCACAACATTTGGGGGCGAGCGCAATCGACTCTATCTCAACGACGGTGCGGGGACGTTCAGCGACGTGTCGGCCGCGCGGCTGCCCGATCTCTCCTATACGACGCTCGACATCGCGCTGGCCGACGTCGACGGCGACGGTGACCAGGACATCCTCTGCGCCAACGGGACGTTTGCCGACGCGCAGCAGGATCGTCTGTACCTCAACGACGGGGCCGGCACGTTTGCCGACGCGACGCTCGGCCGGTTGCCGGCGATTGGTGGGCGGACGTCGGCGCTGGTCGTCGGCGACGTGGATCTCGACGGCGACGTTGACGTGGTCTTTGGCGACCTGATGCCTGGCCGGGGCACGCCGAATCGCCTGTACCTCAACGACGGCAGTGGGACGTTCGCGCACATCGGTGCGCCGCAGATGCCGGCCGTCGACGGTTCGACGCAGTCCTTGGCGATGGTCGACGTGGATGGGGACGGGGCAGTGGACTTGGTGGCGGGCAACGAGTGGCAGCAAGACGGCGTGCTGCTCAACGATGGGCAGGGCACGTTCGTCAACGCGAACGGCGGGGCGCAGCTCAGCACCATCAACGACCGCAGCTCCGACCTCGTGATTGGTGATCTGGACGGCGACGGCGACGACGATCTGCTCGTGGCCAACTTTCTCGAGCAGACACGGCTGTACCTGGGCGACGCCACCGGAGCCTTCACCGACGTGACCGGCGTGCAGGCGCCGACCCTCACCGGCTACACGGTCGCCGCGTCGCTCGCGGACGTGGATGCCGATGGCGACCTCGACGTCGCGTTTGCGACGTTGGTCGGGCCCAATCGGCTCTGGCTCAATGACGGCAGCGGGACGTTCACCGACGTCACGGCGACCCATATGCCAGCGGACTTCAACAACGCGTTCGAGATCGCGTTCGGCGACGTCGACGGCGACGGCGACGCGGACATGGCGGTGGCAAACCACCAGTTTCAGGCGAACCAGCTCTACCTGAACGACGGGAGCGGCGCGTTTGTCGACGCCTCGGGCACGCACATGCCGGCTGTGGGCAGCTCATCCTCCTGCGTGGCGATGGGCGACGTGGATGGCGATGGTGACCTCGACCTGTTCTTTGGCAACGCGGGGCCAGCCCAGCAGAACGCGCTCTACGTCAACGACGGCGCCGGCGGGTTTGTGGATGTCACCGGCACCCATTTGCCGATCGACAATGATGACACCAACGCCGCGGCTCTGCGCGACGTGGACGGTGACGGCGATCTCGATCTGTTGCTCGCCAACCGGGGGGACGCGCAACGCAATCGTATCTATGAGAACGACGGCGCCGGTGTCTTCGCCGATGTCTCCGCGGCGCGCCTGCCGATGACCAGCCAGCAGAGCGTGAGGTTGGTTGTGGCGGACTTTGACGCCGACGGCGACGACGACTTGCTCTTCACCGGATTGCGCCCCGCGCCCCATCACCTGCATCTCAACGACGGCGGCGGCACGTTCACCGATGTGTCCGCCTCGCGCCTGGCCGCGCTGGGCAACCTCGAGTTCAACGCCGTGCGGCCGCGTGATATCGATCGCGACGGCGATCTGGATCTCGTCGTGGCGAGTAACATCTCGAACCGCGTCCTGGCCAACCTGCTGCGGCAGATTGATGCGCCGACGTTTGCCGTCACCGGGGGTGGGTATGAGATCGACGTCTATGCCCGGCACGCCGGCGGCGGGCCGACGTTCGCCGTGCCGGTGTTGTCGACCCAGACCGCGACGATTCCTCTGCCGCCCCTGGGCACTCTCGGCCTCGATCCCGCGGTCATGGTGGCCCTGCCGAACGTCGCCATCCCGCAGCCGGCTGGCACCGCCTCGTTGTCGGTCGCGATTCCGCTCGACAGCGGTCTCGTCGGTGCCGCGCTCCACTTCCAAGCCCTCGTGGTGCAAGGTGGGAGCGGCAGGTTGACCAATGTTCTGACCGATCGGGTTCTGCGCTGATGGGTTCATCGGGCCGGCCGGCCTCGTAATATGCGGCCATGTTCGGCTCCCTGCGGATTGCCAAGCATCGCCTCACGGCTGCTGATCGGTCGGCGTATCGGGCCCACTTCTGCGCCAGCTGCCACGCGCTGCACGCGTTTGGCGGACGTTCGACGTCGCTGCTGACGAACTACGATCAGACGGTGTTGACCCTCGTGCTCGCCGGGCTCGAGGGCGCGGTGGAGGCGCCGTGGGCACGCTGCACCGCCTGGCCCTTGCGCCGCGTGCGCGTGCAAGCGCTGTCGCCCACGGCGGCGCGGCTGGTGGCCGCCCTGAACGTCGCCGCGGTCGAGGCGAAGCTGCGCGATGATGTCCGCGACGAGGGGGGCTTGCGGCTGCGGGCGCGGCTGGGCCGCCGCTGGCTGCGCGGTCGCATGGCCAAGGCGCAGAGCTGCCTGGCGGAGCACTCCGGATCCGCGCGACTCGGCGAGGCGCTGCGCGATCTGGACGGCCGGCAGGCGGCGGTCGAGCGGGGGCGGCATTCCACCCTCGCGGCGTTGGCGCGACCGAGCGCGGACGTCACCGGGGCAATCTTCGCCGGTGCCGGTCGCGCGGTCGGCCGACCCGAGCTCGAGCGACCGCTGCGCGCGCTGGGGGAGGGCTTGGGGCGCTTTGTGTACTTGTGGGACGCCTGGGTCGATCGCGACGCCGACGCACGCCGAGGCCGATTCAACGCCGTGACCGCGTGCATGGGGGCGGCGCCGAATCGCGACGCGCTGCGGCGGGAGTTCGCGCATAGCCTCGATGTCGCCGACCACGGCAGGGTCGCGCTGCCGCTGGGTGAGCAGGGCGCCATCGTCGCGGCCCTCCTGGCGTCTCTGCGAACGCGGGTGGCTGCGGCACTGCCGGGAGAGCCTCGTCTGCGCGAACAGCGCCGGGCCGAGGCCGGGGACTGCGATTGCGGCGTGTGTGAGATGTGCACGATCGGCGAGCTCTGCGGCAGTGCGGAGGGCGGGGCCTGCCTTGGCTCGGGGGAGATTTGCTGCGCTTGCCCTTGGGGCGAGAAGGGCACCGAGCGGCGGCGCAAGAAGCGCGAGCGCAAGTCGGCAAGCTGACGCGCGGCGCCGGCGGGAGGCCTACTCCCCGTACGGCTGCGGTAGCGAGAGCAGCAGCAGCACGGCGCGGCGAAGATCGGTCGCTGCGGTCTGGGCTTCCTGCGGGTCGTGGCCAGCGGTGATGACATCGTAGCCGAGGGCAAACACGCCGGTGCCGACGCCGTGCTCGGTGCGCAGCGCGATGGCCGTCTTTTGGAGTCCCCGGTCGTCCCCCTTGACGTCGAGCTGGTGGCATTCGGTGCAGCTTTGGCGGCTGCGCTGAATCACCGGCATCGGGTCGTCGCCGTTCTCGATCGCCTCGCCAAATTCCACGAACTCCGCGCCGGCGCGGCGGGCGAGCTCCGCGTAGCGGTCGACGTCGTCACCCAGCAGAGGTCGAAGCGCTGGAGCTTGATCGGCGTAGCGCTCGAACGCGGCCACGACCCGCATGAGCCCGTCTTGGTCGAGCTCCTGTTGGGTCTGCCAAGTGCCGACCACGTCCATGAAGGGCTCGAGGATGGCGACCATTTGGGTGCGCTGTTGGATCAGGGCGTGGGTCAGGCGATCCGCGTCGCTCGCGCCCGAGGCGGCCCGCTCTCGACGGTTGGCGAATTCTTCGGCGGTGACGCCGACCATCTCGGCGAGCAACTCGCGGCGGCGGAACTGCGCGAAGAAGCGTTGCCACTCGGGTCGGGCCTCGCCAGCGTCGTCCAGCCAGGCGGCGCCGCGGAGCGTGCCGCCGTCATCCAGGCCGATGAGCAAGGTGCCGCCGGCAGTCGCGGGGATACGGCAGAGCCGCAGTTTGCCCCGCGCCACCGGACGCTGCGACGAGAAGTCGGCCTGATACACGACGGCCTTGTTGACCGCGTGAGCGCCACCGGCCGAGGCCGCCACCTTCGCCTGCACGTCGGCGCCGGGGGCGGACGTCGCCCGCAAGTTGGTGAGCTCTAGACCGAGCGCCGCCGACCAAGGGGCGGCAACCTCCGTGAGGTCCGAAGCCTCGACGGCGTAGCCTTGGGCCGCCGCCGGCCCAATCAGGGCTGGAAACAGGGTGAACGGGAGCGACCAGCGTGCATGCCAAATAGCCATGCGCCGGACGCTAGCTCGGCGTCGCCATCGGCCGGTGGAGGCGCCGTGCGGCCTGTGTCAGGGAACGGTGCCGAATGTTCGGGAACGGTGAAGTCCAATGCGCGGGTGGGGCGAGGCGTAGGGTAGCTGGCTATGGCGTTCCGCGTGGGCCGCGCTGGGCTGCTGCCAGGTCTCTTGGGGCTCAGCCTCCTCCCGGTGCTCGGATTGGCTTGGGTGTTGCACCGCGAGTCCACGGCGCATCGCGATCACGCCGACCGCATGCTCGCCGACTGCGCAGCGTTGGCGGCCGAGGACTACGTGCGCCGGCTGACGATCGCGCTCGACATCGCGGTCTTGCGCCCCCTCTACCGCGTCGCCGCTACTGCCGAGGCTGGCGCGCTGCCCGACTTTGATCCCGTGGCCGATGGCGAGCGGCGCTTGGTCCGCGGCTTGGCGCGGGCGCGCTTTCGCTACGACACCGCGAGTGGCTCGCTGGCCGTCGAGCCGATGTCCGAGGCGCCGATCGATCGCGTTTGGCTCGAGGCCGAGCTCGCGCGCTACGTGCGCGAGCGGGGGGAGGACGCGGCCTACACTGCGTTGGTCTCCGCGAGCTACGGCGACGAGCCGCTGCTACTCGGCTGTGCCGTTACGCGCGACAACGCCCTGGCGGGCTTCGTCGGCTCGTGGACCGATTTCACCGAGGGGTTTGCCGGCGCGCTCGAGATGGGCGCGCCCATCCTCGCGCCACTTGCCGCGCGTGGGGGAGACGTGGACGTGGTGAGCTTCAACGTTCGGACGGCCGAAGGTCGGGTGCTCTTTGAGAGTGCGCCGCCGGTGCCCGAAGCTCTCGTCCACCGCACCCCGTTGATGGCGCGGCACGGCGCCCTGACGGTCGAGGCTCATCTTGACCGCAGCGGCGCGGCGCAGCTTCTGCTCGGCGGGATGCCGCGGTCGCGCGGCGTGGAGATCGCGCTCCTAGTGGTCGCGGTGGCGATCCCGCTGCTCGCCTGCCTCCTGCTGCTGCGCCGCGAGCGTGAGCTCATCCGGCTGCGCGCCGACTTCGTCGCCAACGTCTCCCACGAACTGCGCACGCCGCTGGCGCAGATCCGGATGTTCGCCGAGACCCTGCGGCTGGGTCGCGTGCGCGATCCCGAGGAGGCGGCGGCGTCGCTGGCCTTGCTCGATCGCGAGGCGCGGCGCCTCGAGCACCTCGTCGAGAGCGTGTTGCAGTTCGGCCGCACCGATCGCGACGCCCAGCCTCTACGGCTGGTGGGCGCTGATGTCGCGCTCGTCGCCCGGGCCACGGCGGCGGAGTTCGCGCCCTTGGCGGAGGCTCGGCGGGCCCGCCTGGACACTGACAGATGCGCTTCCGCGTGGGCCACCATGGAGCCGGCGGCGCTACGCGTGATGCTCCTCAACCTCCTCGACAATGCGGTGAAGTACGGTCCCGAGGGACAGACGATTGCGATCGCCAGTCGCGCTGAGGCCGGTGCCGTGGTCCTCACCGTGGATGACGAGGGCCCGGGTGTGGCCGTGGCGGATCGTCACTCTGTTTGGCGGCGCGGCTGGCGGGGGCCTCATGACGCGATCGCTGGCGCCGGGCTCGGGCTCGCGTTGGTGCGGGCGCTGGCCGCTCGGCAGGGTGGGCGGACGGCCGTCGACGCGGCGCCGGGCGGCGGGGCGCGCTTCTCCATTTGGCTCGTCGCCGCGCCGGAGGCGCCATGACGCGCATCCTGGTCATCGAGGACAACGACGGCTTCGCCTACGGCTTGCGCAACAATCTCGAGATCGAGGGCCACGTGACCGAGCGGGTCCGCGACGGTGTCGAAGGGCTGCGCTGCGCGGCGGCGCGCGGCTTCGATCTCATCATTCTCGATCTGATGCTGCCGGGGCTGGACGGGTACCGGGTTTTGCAGCGGCTTCGGGCGCAGGGGGATATGACGCCGGTCTTGATCCTGAGCGCCCGCGGCGAGGAGATCGACAAGGTGCGAGGCTTTCGGTTCGGTGCCGACGACTACGTGACCAAGCCGTTCGGCGTGCTCGAGCTCATGGCGCGCATCGAGGCATTGCTGCGCCGCGCCGGCGGCGCGACGGTCGCCACGCCCGCGAAGGGCTATGTGTTTGGCGGTATCGAGGTAGACCCGCGCGCGCGCACGGTGACGCGGGATGGCCACGGCGTCGACCTCGCGCCGTTGGAGTTCGATCTGCTCCTGGCGTTGCTGCGGCGCGACGGCGCCGCGGCGACCCGCCTCGAGCTCCTGCGCGAAGTGTGGGGGCACGCCGGCTGCGTGCTGACGCGGACGGTCGACACCCACGTCGCGCAGCTGCGGCGCAAGCTTGAGACCGAGCCGGCGCGGCCAGCCCATATCCTGACCGTGCGCAAGGTGGGGTATCGCGTGCAGGCTTGAGGCCGCGGGCTTCGTCCGTAAAGAAAGGGGAAGCGCCGGGCGGCTCTCGGGTCCAGGAAGGGAAGTCGCCCGCTGCTCTAGGACCCGCCATGCACATCAATTTCGCCGTCGTCAGTGCTCTCACCGCATCCCTTTGCCGGGCTCAGGTGAGCCCAGCGCAGATGTGTGGGACTTCGGTGTCCGGTCCGGTCGCCGGGACCTGGACCATCGCCGGCTCGCCCTACTGCCTGAGTGGCACCGTGGAGTGTGGACACGACGCTGACCATTGAGGCCGGCGTGCAAGTGCTCGCCGCACCAGCGACGTCGTTCGACGTGCGCGGGACGCTGCTGGTGAACGGGACGGCCGCGGATGCCGCGGACCAACTCGATCTTGTTTGACAACGAGCCGCGCGGCGCGCCGCCGATCAATGCCTTGGGCGCCATGGTCACCTACAGCAATGTCGAGGGCGGTTCGTCGGCACGGGCAATCTCGACGTCGAGCCGTGGTTTCGTGGCCCCGCCCTGTCGACGGCGTGCGGCGCGCTCGAGCTCGGCCCGCGGTCCCCGTGCATCGATGCGGGCGACCCAGATCCCGCGTTCAACGACGTGTCGTTCCCGCCCTCCCTCGGCGGCGCCCGCAACGACATGGGGGCTCAAGGTGGGCCGGGCGCGGCAGGGTGGGCCAACTGGAGCGGCCGGCCACGACTCTGCGACTCTCGACGTTCCGAAGCGCGTGTCCGTTCAGCGAGCTTCGTGCCGTCGTGTCGGGCGGGGCGATGACACGGCACACCGGGGTGTTCGTGGAAGCCGTCGACGGTGTGCCCCTCCCCGTACCGGGGTGGATTCCACCCTTGGGCACGTTCTGCGCCGTGGGTCGCGCGGAGCTCGATCACGTCATCGGTGCGCCGGCCTGCGCCGTGGCCTCGCTGACGCTCCGTGCCTACTCGCTGGCCGCGGGAGGCGGACTCCGCGCGTCCGACGCCGTGGTTTGGTAGCCAGCGGCGACGTGCAAGCCGGTGCGCCGCGCCGCCCCCGATCGCCGGGGGTCGTTGGCGCGGGTGCGCGTTGATGCGGTGGTTTTTGTCGCGGCACCGTACGTTCGTTTTGGGTCAGTTGCGGATGAACTTCTGCACGCTGAGGTCGGCCAGCGGCTGGAGGTCGGGTTCGGGGGCGACGCGCCGCCAGCCAGATAGGGCCAGAGCGTCGCGCTCCATTTGCTGGGTGACTTGCGGCAGAATGGCTGCGGGTTGGGCGAGTCGGTAGAGATAGAACGTGGCCTTGCCGTCGAGCACGATGTCGAAGTGTCTTGGCTCCGCGTACCACCAGTAGAAATCGACGACATGCTGGGGTCGGCCCTGCGCTAGGCAGTAGATCGCCGCAGTGGCGCCCCAGTCGGATGCGAGGAAGACCGTGGTCGAAGGCTGCTGGGCGGCGAAGGTGGCGAGCGCGGTGATGTCCGGCGAATACATGTGCGAGTGACGGCCCTGGTCGACCGCCTCCCAGTAGTCGAGGAGCCCGGGCGCTCGCGCGCCGCACAACAGCACGAGCAGCGCCAGAATCGCGCCGCCGATGGCCCGACCGCGTCGCCGCGCACTCTGCCGGCAGGCCGTCAGCGCCAGGCCGGCCGCGACGTATTGGAACGGTGTGCCGATCGCCCAGTGGTGCAGCTTGGTTTCGGCCGGGAGCGCGAACAAGACGCCCGCGATCGCGGTGTAGGCCGTCGCCAGGACGGCGGCGCCGCGCAGCTTGGGGTCTGGGCGCAGACAGCTGGCCGCGAGGAGCACCAGGCCGAGGAGCAGCAGCGTGGCGATCCCCTCGATGTCGTCGGCGCCGGCCCACGCCGTCGCACCGAACACGGATTCGCGCGCTTGGCTGCCGCCGCCGAGAGACAAATAGTCGGCGATGAACGCCCAGAGATCGGTGCGCGCCGCCTGAGCGTCGGCTTTCGTGAGCGACACCGGTTCGCCGTGGATCAGCCAGCTGTGGGCGTTGACGACCGTGAGGGGCAGGGATCCGAGCGCTAACCCCCCGATCCCGGCCACCAGGTGAGGGCGAGAACGGCGCCGCCGGTCCGCGGCAAAGAACAGCAACAGGGGCATCAGCAGCGCGACGTTGCTGACTTTCTCGAACAGCGCGAAGCCGGTGATCGCGCCGAGCCCGAAACTGCTCCTGGCCGCCAGCGGTCCGGGTCGCAGGCCCCGCAACCACAGCGCGATCAACAGCGCTCGCAGCAGCAAGGCCAGTGCCATCGGTCCCCAGTCGTGCCGCGTCCCTACCAACAGCGTCGTGTCGGACAACCAAAGAGCGAGCACGGTCAAGATCCCCGCCGTGCCCAGGGGGCGCCCCGCGAGCAGCATGAAGCCGCCCAACGCGAGGCCGGCCAACAGAATCCCCAGCAGCCGCCAACTGACGACCTCAAACTGCGCGTCGAAGGCCCACAGATAGGCTCCGTACATCGCAGTCTTGATCGCGCCGCTGTACGGCATGTTGAGCAACGGCAGCCCGAACACATGGCAATGCGCGTTGATCTGCGTGGGCTGGCCGACATAGGCAAACGCCCCGTACGCCTGGTGCAGCTCGTCGCCGTTGAGCCCCTGCTCCTGTAGATGGATCGTCGCCAGGCCGCCGTACAAGACCACCGCCGCCACGGCCAGGCATACGAGTCGAAACGGCGTCATCAGGCACTCCACATGTTACGGCCGTACCGAGCCGCGACAAAAACCGCCGCATTCGGTTCGGCGCCCCCCGACGCTCTCATCGACGCCGAATGTTCTCGCCTGCTGGCGCAACGAGATCGCGCGACGCGCGATCACTCGAGTGATTCGGGAGTCGCATCCGGCCGGCCCGACGACGCATCGGTCCGGATGCGGCTCCCACCTCTACCTGGAGGAGACCGTGCAAGTCACCCGGGTCGTCGACCACTAGTGGTGTGATTCAGGAATCTGGGGCCTTATCCACGGCCCTCAGCGCCGCGCAACCGAGCAGAAGCGCGAGCAGAAAGCGCTGGCGCGCTGTTCGGCGGCGACTTTCTCGATGTTCGGGAGAACGCGGAGGCGGGAAGTGCGTAGCACGCGCACTCCTGCCAAATCGATCCGAACGGAGCCGCTCCATGCGTGGTCTTCTTTGCCTCGGTCTCGCCTGCGCGGCGGGACTGCCCTCGGACTCCTCGGCGCAGACCCTGCGCACGTTCACCGACGTAGGTCTCTTTGCCGTCGACGGGGCCCGCATCGACGTGGATGGCATCGCGGCTGGGACGGAGATCACGGGGGCCACGTCCGCGATGGCCTTTCTCGGCCGCGAGGCGCATGCCTACATCGATGCCCGGCCGGTGCCGGGCGGCTTCGACATCATCGAGTCGGGCTCGGTCGCCGCATTCGGCGGCGCCGTGGCGCCCACGGCGGGCACGACCCAAGCCACCGGGCCCGGCCCGGTCACGCCGGCGCTGCACTCGTATCTGCTGACCGCTCCGGCCGCGCCGACCGCGCAGGAGCTCCTGGTCGACTTCTTGGCGTTTTGGCCGGGGTCCCAGCTCACGATCTCGGTCGACATCGGCAACGACGGCGTCCTCGAGTGGACCGCCGCGGCGACTGGCCAGCTGCAGCGGCAGCTGCTGCGATTGCCGTCCGGCGGCGCCGACGTTCGCGTGGACTTTGACGGCTTCGCCGACTTGGCCGCGGGCTCGTACACCAGCAACACTCAGCTGCGCGTACGCGATGCCGGGGAGCAGCCGTGCTCGATCACCGAGTACGGACTCGGCTGCGGCCCGGCGCTGCGGGGGAGCGACACGATTCTCGGCGGCACGACTCACCAGTTCACGATGACACTCCAGAACGGACCCGCGCTCGCGCCCATGATCTGGGCGTTCGGCGCACAGAGCACTAGCGCGCCTCTACCGCTTTCTTCGTGCCGCCTCCTCATCGTGCCGGCGCTAGTTGTGCCGGGGACCACGGATGCGCGTGGCGCGGCGACGCTGCAGTGGCAGTCGGGCACGCTCCTTGGGCGGTGGTTCGCGCAGACCGTGGTGTTGGCCGAGGCCGCACCCGCGCAGCTGACCAGCAGCCGGGGGCTGCGGTTCGACTGCGCGTTCTGACGGCGGCTGACGGTTGGCCGCGACGGGGCGTATTCTTGTTCCGGATCCGGGGCGCGGCGACGCCGGATGACTCGGGCGCTCGCTCGCGCAGTGGCCGCGCCTGCCCTGCTGCCGTAACCCATGGAGTGTCCCGTGCGTACGACCGTCGCTTCGCTGGCTGCTCTCTCCCTCACCTGTTCCGTTCCCTCGCAAGGCTGGGCCCGAGTCCTCGACGAGGGACCGTTGGCCGCGGCAGCGGTCTACGACGCCGGCCGGGATCGCACGGTCGCGGTGACGCAAACCGAAACCTGGGAATGGGATGGTCGGACGTGGACCCGCCGGTTTTCGCCGATGACGCCAGCGACGCGATCGAGCGTGGTCTCGATGGCGTACGAC
The DNA here is from genome assembly GCA_039029375.1 of Planctomycetota bacterium. Classification (GTDB taxonomy): domain Bacteria; phylum Planctomycetota; class UBA1135; order UBA1135; family UBA2386; genus JBCCGH01. The sequence goes on along the minus strand of JBCCGH010000011.1, from coordinate 52,909 downwards.
GAGGCGCTCGCCCGAGTGGTCTTGGTCGACGACCAGTCGCAGACTTGGACTTGGGATGGCTTTGCATGGCGGATCCTGTCCACGGTCGGCAGCCCGGTGGCGCAAGGCCTCGCCTTTGCCCTCACCTTTGATGAGGCCCGCGGGGTGACGACGTTGGCCACGCTGATCCGCAGTGGCGAGCTGGCGACGTGGGAACTCGCCGGTTCGACGTGGACGCCGCGCGGGACGCAGTCGGTGAGTGGGCTCTACGGGGAATACGAGATGGCGTTCGACGGCTCCCGTGGCCGTGTGGCCCTGATCACCTCGGGCGCCGGGGAACACTACGAATGGGACGGCAGCGTCTGGCAGCTCGTCGGCCGGTTGCCGACCTACGTCCACCGCACCGCGCTGGTCCATGACCCGGGGCGCAATCGACTGGTGATGTTCGGGGGGGACTACATCGGCACCAACAACACGACGTGGGAATGGGACGGGACCGTGTGGCAGCGCCAGTTCCCCGCGGCTTCGCCCGAGCCCCGACAGCTCCACGCCCTGGTCTATGACCGCCGGCGCGGCGAGGTCGTGATGGTGGGCGGCGCCGCCGGAATGTTGCAGGAGCAGCTGGGGCCGCAAACGTGGTCGTGGGACGGCACCCGCTGGCAGCAGCTGACGACGCACCCGGGGTGGCGCCGCGGCGGTGCCGTCGCCTTTGACCGCGCCCGAGGCGTCGTGCTGACCCACGGCGGCGGGCAGGGAAGCTCCTGCCATCGCTGTGTTTCGTTCGGTGACACGTGGGAGTGGGACGGGCGCAGCTGGCGCACGAACGTGGGCGGTGGGCCGACGGTTGGCGGTCACGCGATGGTCTACGACGTCGCGCGCGATCGCACAGTGCTACACGGCGGATGGCCTTCCTCCAGCGGGCAGACGTTCGAATGGGACGGCACGTCTTGGACCGGGCTATCCCCCGGCGCGGGTCCGGATGTCTCGGGTCACGCGATGGCCTACGATCCAGTGCGCCAGCGGACCGTGCTGTTCGGTGGTCCCTACGGCGGCGCTGGGCGGAGCAAGACCTGGGAGTGGGACGGCACGAATTGGGTGCAGCTCGTGGTCACGGACGAACCCCCGGGGACCGCCGGGCACGGGATGACCTACGACAGCTCGCGCGGCCGCGTCGTGCTCGTCAGCGGCACCATCTCCTCGACAACCAACGAGCTTTGGGAGTGGGACGGCGCGACGTGGACCCGAGTGCCGATCGCCGGCCCCTTGGTACCGTTTGACAGCGTCGAGTTGGCCTTTGACGAACGGCGCCAGCAGCTCATCGCGTTCAGCGACAAGCGCACGTGGGAGCTCGGGGCGGTCGGCTGGACCGCGGCCGCAGGGCCCCAGCCGCCCAATCTCGATGTCGGAATGGTCTATGACCCCGGCCGCGGCATCACCTGGGGCATCACGGGCCGCGGCGAGGTCTGGGCCTATGGCGCGACGACGCCGGCGAGCGTCACCAGCACCATCGGTTGCACGGCCGGGCCGCAGCCGCGTTTGGTGGCCTTTGGCCAACCGCGGCCCGGCAACCGCTCGTTTGGTGCGGACCTCGTGCGCGCGGCGCCGTTCGCCCCGACGGTCGTGCTCGTCGCCGCGCGGGGCGCGTCGTTGGCGCTGGGGCCGGACTGCCAGATCGGGACGGCGCCCGGCGCGATAGTCGCTGCGCTCGGACTGTTTACCAATGGCCAGGGCTTTCACGCTGTGCATCTCCCAGTGCCGGCCGCCGCCGGCCTGACCGGCTTGGATTTGCACACGCAGGCCGTCGTGGCGAACCCCGCGGCGCGGCTCGGCGTCGCGCTGAGCGACACGCTGCACATCACCGTCGGCCAGTAGGTCGCCGCACGCGCTCAACGTCGACAGAACGCGACCACTCGGTCCAAGGCCACGTCGAGCACCGTCTCGGTGTGCGTGAGCAGCGCCAGGTGATCGCCGTCGGCGATGCGGCGCAGCTCGACGTTGCCGCCGCGTTGTTCGACTGCGGCGGCGAGCGCGGCGACGTCGTCCACTGGCAGCCGCGCATCTCGGTCGCCGTGCAGCAACACCAGCGGTGTGGCCGCGAGCGCCATCGGGTCTAGGTCGTCGCGGGCGGCGCCGGAGATCGTGATGGCGCAGCGAAACTGCCCCGGCGCCGCCGCGGCGAGCCGCAGTGCGCCGAGACCGCCCGCCGAGAGACCCATCAGCGCGATGCGGTCGGTGTCGATCTTGTGGTCGCGCGCGGCATGGGCGACCACCGCCTCGATCCGTTGGAGGGCGTCCCCAAGCCACCAATTGCCGAAGCCCCAGGTCGGAAAGACCACCGCCAGTCCGCGCTCGCGGGCCCGCGCCGCGATCGTGGCCGGGTAGTAGGCGAAGTTGCCGCCGTGGCCGTGCAGGAACACGAGGAGCGGCGCGGCGTGTCGGTCCTTTGGGCGTTGGGCCATTGGGTCGGCTGACTCCGGTGGGACCGCCAACCAGTAGTGCCCGCGGTCCCACAGCCAGCCGTCTAGAACGCGCGACTCGGTGGCTTCCAACACGAGCTCGGGCGTCAGGTGCGCATACGGCCCGGCGCCCGATGGGTCGACCGACCACCACGACGCCCGTTCGGGACCAGTCAAGCCAAGGCGCGCGCCGACAACTGCGAGATCGCGCTCGGGGAGGCGCGCGAACCAGGGCGTCGCGTCGGCGCTAAACACGCTGCGTGAGACGACCGGGCCGGTGCCCGGCGTCGTCGAGAGCGGCAGCACGAACGGTGCCACGGCCGCCAGGCCGAGCCCGAGCAGGGCCAGCGCGACGGCCGTGCGGCCGCGCGCCGGCCGCGCCGTGAGCAACGCGGTGGCGACGGCGCACCCGGCCCCGCCGCCGCCCATCGCCGCGAGACAGGGGGCGCCCCACGCCGCGGCAACCACCGCGCCGGCCGCGCCGATCCCGGCGGCGACCAGGGCGACGTTCCGCACCAGGGTTCTAAGTCGAGCGATCGGGCGGTGGCGCGGGCGCGTCTTCGTCATGGGCGGGTGGATCGGCGCAGCCACAGAGTGGGCGCGGCGAGCGCTGCTGCGTTCCATCGGTGAGAATCTTGCACGATCCGCGGCACCCGCGGGCACTGCAGCGGTGATGCCACAACCATCCAAGGCACCCGTGCCGGTCGGGCACGAGCCGCTGGCCGAGCAGCTGGCCGAGCACGCCGAGTTCGTGCGGCGGCTCGCCCGTGGCCTCCTGGGTGACCGAGACCGGGCCGAGGACGTCGCGCAAGAGGCGGCGTTGGCCGCGCTCCAGACGCGGCCCGCGCTCGGCGACGCCCGGGCCTGGCTGGCGCGGGTCGGGCGGCGCCTGGCGGGCCGGGCGCGGCGCGCCGAGCAACGTCGGGCAAAGCGCGAGCGCGTCGCCGCGCGCGCCGAGCGGCTGCCGCCCGCCGACCTCGATCCGGCCCGGGAAGAGCTACTCGGCGAAGTCACCGCCGGCGTCCTGGCGCTGGCCGAGCCGTACCGCGGAACGGTGTTGCGGCACTTCTACGAGGGTTGGTCGCCGGCGCAGATCGCCGCAGCGGACGGGGTGGCCAGCGCCACCGTCCACAGTCGCCTGCGCCGCGCATTGCAGCAGCTGCGCGGCCGGCTCGATCGGCGAGTGCCGGGCGGTCGGTCCGCGTGGGCGGTCGTCGCCGCGCGGTTTGCTGGCGATGGAGCGGGGGCCGCCGGCCTGCTAGGCGCCAGCGGCGCGTCGGCGGCGAGTGCCGCCGTGTTCACCGGAGTTGTCGCGATGAGTAGCAAAGCCAAGACCGCGCTCCTCGCCGTCGCGCTGACGGCGTCGGTGGCGTTCATGTTCGTGCTCGCCACCCGCGGGGCCGCCGAGCCCAATACGCCACCGGTGGCGGGACGCGCCCCGGCCGCGACTCTGCAGGCCGGGGTGGAGGCGCCGCCCGTGGCGTCGATCGATCGGCAGGCGATCGCGGCGGCGCCACCACCGCCTGCCGCGTCGGCGCCCGCGACGCCGGCCCCGACCACCGCGACCGTGGCCCTCGTCGTTACCTGGCAAGCCGACGGCACGCCGGCCGCCGGGCGCACCTTCGATCTCCTGGCTTGGGGCGACGCCGCGCCCTTTCGGAGCGAGCGGTCGGCGCGGACGGACGCAGAGGGGCGGTGCGAGGTGCCCGGTTTGGCCCCCGGCCTCATCGCCATCTACGGCGACGTCGGCGGCGGCGGCTCGGTCACCGTCGAGGCGGGCGAGCACCGCGAGGTCACGCTGGCGATTCCGCCGGGGACCGAAGTGCGCGGGCGCGTCGTCGACGCGGCGGGTCAGGGGGTCGCGAGCGCGGCAGTGTGGCTCTCCGACTACGGCAACACGGACAACGGCCACCTGGTCGCGACGTCGGCCGCGGACGGTGCGTTCACGTTGCGCGGTGTGGGAGGCGGGCGCCAGATCGCGGCGTTCGCCGCCGGGCACGGGCCCGCGCCGTTGCAACGGGTCGAGGGCCGGCCGGGCGAAGCGATCGAGATCACCCTGCAGCTCGGCGCGCGCGGCGCCGTCGTGTTCGGTGCGGTGCGGACACCGGACGGGATGCCGGCGGCGGCCGAAGTGCGGCTCGAGCGCGGGGCGGGCGGCCTCGAGGACCCGCGCCTGGCGCCGCGGCTCGTGCGGACCGATCCCGCCGGCGGCTTTCGACTCGATGGCGTGGCGCCGGGCACTGCGACCCTCCGCGTGCGGGCGGCGGGTTGCGCCCCTTGGGCTGTCGACGTCGACCTCCAGCCGGGAGAGCAGCGTCAGCAGGACGTGCAGCTGCGCCGCGAAGGGCGCGTGTTTGGCACCGTGCGCGATGGTGCCGGTGCACCGGTTGCCGGCGCCGAGGTTCGGCACGGCGAGTACGCACGGTTTGCGACCGCGTTCACCAAGACCAATGCGCGCGGCCAGTTTCGGCTTACGGGCTTGCCGGCCGGTGTTGTGTCGGTCAGCGCGACGAAAGACGAGACCGGCACCGCGACGGCGCGGCTCTCTCTGGTCGCCGGCGTGCCGCAGGAGTGGAACCCGGTCCTGGACGCGGGGCGGGTGTTGCGCGTGCGGCTGGTCGGCGGTGAGCGTGAGCCGTTGATCGATTGGGTCGTCGATGCGGCTTGCCTCAAGCCCCTGCCGGGCACGCGCCGCCTATGGAGTGAGCAGACACGCAGCGACGAGAACGGCGGCATCCGCATCGCTGGCTGCCCCGACGGCGACCTGCGCCTCGAGATCCGCGACCCGAGCTACGGTCGCGTCCCGGTGCGCACCGTGCCCGACGCTCGCGCCGATGGAGCCGAGCTCGTCGTCGAGATCGGCGAGGACGTGCTGCCGACCGCGTCGCTGCGCGGAGCGGTGCTCGACGCCGCGGGGCGGCCGCCGGCCGATGGGGGCTCGGTGCGCGCGCGACGGAGCGGCTCGCGCTACGCGGAGACCGCCGACCTCGACCCCGCCACGGGTCGCTTCGATTTGCCGGCGCTGGCGCCCGGCGATTACCGCTTGGTGGTGTCGACGGAAGGGCACCCCGACGAGACGCTGGCAACGGCGGTGCTGGTCCCGCGTCAGGTGACCGACTTGGGCGAGTTGCGGCTGACGCGTGCCGGTGCCGTGCAGCTCGCGGTCGACGGTGTGGTCGGCGGGTTCGCACCGTTCGAGCGCGTGCTGATCACGCCTGCAGAAGGGCGGCCCGTCGCCGAGCTGCGCGCGGCCCCGCCGGCGCCGGAGCCCTTGTTGCCCGGGCGCTATCAGCTCATCGCGACGGGCACCGGCGTCGCTCCGGTGCGTGTGTGGGTCGACGTCACCGCGGGTGTCACGGCGACCGCGACGTTGCCTGCCGTCGCCGGCATCGAGTGTCGCGTGCGAGTCCGCGTCGAGGGCCCTGCAGGTTCGGAGCCGCCGCGGCTGTTCGCCGTGGTGGTGCGCGTCGCCGGTGAAGCCGACGCCGTGGTCGATCAGGGCGCGATCTTCGACCAGCAGGAAGGCCCGCTCGAGCTAGTGCGATGGTTGCGCCCCGGGAGCTACGAGGTCGAGGTGGTCGGGCGGTGGTTCGGCCAGGAGCGCGAACCGTGGCGCGGCGCCCGGCGGGTCGTGGTTGGCGCCAGCGGGCCGACTGCGGTGGACATTGCGGTGCGGGCGCCAGAGTGACGGTGAGCCCGCGCGCCGGGCCCCGCCCTGCCCCCAGCCCGAAGTCGAGCGACACGCGGGGTTCGGGGACTAGCGCTCTTGGGGGGCGTGCGTTCCGATCTCTCTCCGTGGCTGTGCCCCCCGAGCGCTTTGGTTCCTGCGTGTTGTTCGAGGGCGCGACCCTGCGCATTGGCGCGGTCCACTGCGGCCCCGAGCATCCCGATTTTCGCGCCCCGGGCCCGATCGAGCGGCCGGTCTTTGTGTTCCCGCGCGCTTCGGTGTGGATTCGCCGGCCCGACCAACGGCCCGTCGTCGCCGGACCCAACGTCGTCTCGCTCTACAACGCCGGCGAAGAGGTCCAGCGCCGCGCGCTCACGCCGCGCGGCGACCGGCACGAGTGGTTTCAGGTCGACCCGTCCTTGCGGTTCTCGGTGCCGTACGCCCCCAGCGACCCGGCGTGCTACGCGGTGCAGCGCGCGCTCACGCACTACTTGCGCACCGAGGCGACGCCCGACCCGCTGTTGGTTGAAGAGACCGCGTTGGGCCTCCTCGACCGTTTGACCGACCGCGCGCGCGGAGTGACTCCCCAAGGCCGGGACCGGCGCCGCAGCCGGCCGGTGGAGCGCGCCGAAGCGTATGTCAGTGTGCACTTTCGCCGGCGCGAGACGTTGGCGGACCTCGCGCGGGTCGCCGGTTGCTCGCCGTTCCATCTGGCGCATGCGTTCCGCCTGCACCGCGGCTCGACGCTCCATCAGTACCGCGATCGTCTGCGCCTGTGCGCCGCGCTCGAGTTGGTGCTCGATGGTCCCGGCGATCTCACCGCACTTGCGCTCGAGCTCGGCTATTCCAGCCACAGCCATCTGACCGCCGCGTTTCGGCGTCGGTTTGGCCTGCCGCCCTCGGCGTTGCGTCGGGCGGCTTCGCGAGCGCGGGTGGAGACCCTCCGCGCGCACTTGTGGGGCACAAGATCCTGACAGCGCGGCCGCGGCGCGCGGCGTAGAAGTCGTCCTGTGCAGTTCTCGGTTTGCCGTCGTCACCGTGGTTTGGCCTTTGTCTCCGCGGTGCTCGTTTCCAGTCTCTCCGCGCAGTTCGCCGAGCCAACGTGCGTCATCCACACGTTGAACGGCCAGTCGCTGGGCGACCAGTTCGGCTGGGTGTCTGCGCCGCTGCCGGATTTGAATGGCGATGGTGCCGCCGAGCTGGTCGTCACCGCGCCGTTCCGCAGCAACAGCGCCGGGCGCGTCTACGTCTACTCCGGCCGCGACGGCCGCTTCCTCTTTCTCAAGAACGGCCGGAGTCCGGGCTCGGTGCTCGGGCATTCGGCACGGCCGGCCGGCGATCTCGACGGCGACGGCAAGCACGACGTCATCGCCGGCGCGCCGGGCAGTCCGGGCGTCGCCGGCTACGCGCTGCTCATGTCCGGCGCCGATGGCTCGGTGCTCGGTACTGTGCAACAGGGCGGGGGCGCCGATCAGTTTGGCTTCGCGGTTGCTGGCGTCGGCGACGTCGATGGCGACGGCACCCCGGACGTGGCGGTGTCCGCGATCGGCGACGACGAGGCCGGGACCAACGCCGGCGCGGTCTACGTGCTGTCGGGCGGCGGAGGCTCGGTCCTGACCAAGCTCCTCGGGTTAGCGGCCGGCGACGGCATGGGTTCGGCGCTCGGCAACGTCGGCGACGTCACCGGCGACGGAGTGGCCGAGCTGGTGGTGGGCGCGAGCTCGGCCGGACCGTCGGGCGGCGGCATGGCGTACGTCTTTGATCTGACTGCGCCGTCGACGCCGCTGCACACGCTGACCCCCGACGCGACCGCCGTGAACTTCGGGCACTTCTTTGCCGACTCGCCCGGCGACGTCAACCTCGATGGCTGGCCCGACGTTTACGTGAGCGACTTCAGCGACACGGGCGGCGGTCCCGCGGCGGGGAAGGCCTATGTCTTCGACGGGCGCACCGGCGCGCGCATCTGGACGATCCCCGGCACCGTGCCCGGCGCCGGCTTCGGCATCGGCCGCGGGGCGGGCGACGTCGACGGCGACGGCTACCCCGATCTGCTGCTCTGCGGTTGGCAAGACAGCACCGCGGCGCCGAGTGCCGGGAAGGGGTGGCTGTTCTCCGGTCGCGATCTGACCGTGCTGCGCACCTACACCAGCACCATTGCCGGCACTACGCTCGGCTTCGATGCGCACGGCATGGGCGACGTCGACGGCGATGGCCGCCTCGACTTCGTGCTGACCGGTGCGCAGGCTGGGTACAACCGCGGCGTCGTCTACCTGGTGTCGGGTTGCGATGGGTCGGTGCAGTCGTACGGCAGTGGCCTCGCCGGGACCGGTGGCCAGGTGCCGGCGCTCAGCCTCGCCGGCTGCCCGGCACCCGGCTCGACGCCGGTCCTGCAGATCGACCAGGGGCTTGGCGGCGCGACCGGCGCCTTGTTGTTGGCGGCGAGCTCGGCGAGCGTCCCGTTCGCCGGTGGTCAGCTCCTCGTCGGGCTCCCTGTGTTGGCGGTGCCGCGCCCGTTGAGTGGGGCCATGGGGGCGCCCGGCGCCGGCGCCGCGGCGTTGCCGTTGCCGATCCCGGATCGCGCCACGCTGCGCGGCACGGCGACCTACGTCCAGGCCGCTGTGCTCGACCAAGGGGCCGCGCAAGGGATCGCGCTGAGCGACGGGCTGACTCTGTCGATCAAGTAGTGCGCGGCCGCAACGATCACCGCGCGATCAGCTCGTAGCGAGCAGCGCCGTGATCGTCAGCGAACGTTGAACGTGATGGTCTGCGTCCACGAGCCGATGGGGGAGCCCGGCACCGGGAACACGCCGGTGATGCCTTGCAGGCTGAACCTGGTGCCGGCCGGGAGGCCGCGTGGCACGGTCAGCGTGAACGTCTCTTCGCAGCTCGGGCACGCCAGAATCGGGCTGGGCCCGGAGCAGACGCCGGCCTGCAGAATCGTGATCGGCGCGTCCAGCACGAGGTTGTTGTAGAACGGCCGGATCGGCAGGCAGCTCGTCGCCGATAGCGACGCGGCGATCGCGTAGGGCAGCGGGCCGTCGACGCGAATCCGCAGCGTGCCCGATTCGCCAGTCCGCACGTCGGCGCGCTCCGGCCTGCACGAGAAGCCCCAGCAGAACGGGCCGGCGTTGCTGGTCGTGCCTTCCCAACGCAGCGAGTTGGCGCTGGCGGGATACTGTGCTTGGACTTCGGCGGCGCCGAGGGTCAGGGCGAGGAACAGGGAGATGGTGCGCATCGGTCCTCCTCAGGGTGCGGCAGGGGACGCGCAGGTTACCACTGCGCTCGTGGCTCGGGGTGCGGCGTCGGGAGGAACGTCGTGAGTCGACCCCTCAGGGGCGGCCTGCGCCGGGGGCGCCGTACATAAAAGAGCCCGGACGAGGAGTCTCGCCCGGGTGGCTTCGACACAATCCAGAAGGCTGAAGGCTGAAGACTGAAGACTGAAGACTGAAAGACTGAAAGACTGAAGACTGTCGCGTCGAAGCTGGAGTCTAGATCAGTAGATCACGACCGCGGCGCCATCCGACGTCGCCACCGGCAGAATGGCCGTGGACGCAGCGTCGATCTGCATCCACTGTGCGTAGAGGACGGCCTCGAGCAGCGCCGGGTTGGCCGGGATGGCGAGCGGGAAGCTGGCCGTGCCCTGGCCCGCACCAGTGCCGCCCGCGACGAGACCGAAGGTGAGGTCGGGGGACGCGACGATCTGGCAGCCGCCACCGATGGCCAGTGGCAGCGGGCCGAGGGTCGACGCTGAGCGCGACCCGCCGACGACGAGCGCGGTGGGTGCGCCGCCGAGGCCATTGCTCAGGTCGAGGTTGAGGGTCGAGCCGATCTGCGACGAGCCGGTGCCGCTGATATCCGGGGTGAAGCCGCCGGTACCCGCGCACCCGGTGCCGAAGTTCGGGAAGCCAACCGGCTCAAACACGACGCGCATCTTGATCCCGCTATCCGGCGTGACGGAGAGGGCCGCCGTGGGATAGGGCGCCTGATACAGACGCTCGCCAGAACCGATTCCTGTCTCGCACCAGCTGCCTGGGATCGCAGCGCTAGAAATGATGTCAACCGTCAAGCTCAGGCCGGGCTGCCAGTAGACCGGGAACTCGAGGTCATACTCCACCCATTGAGTCACCGGGTATCCGCCGGAGACGCCTCCTTGGAGCACGGTCCCCGATTGGTCGTTCTGCATGCGCTGGTTCGGCAGATTGAGCAACCAATCCGGCTGGATGTTGATCTGGTCCGTCGTGCCGAACCGGATCTCAAACCGGTCATATTGCTCTTGGCCCGCAATCTGCATCCCGACCTTGGTCGCGATCATCGGCTGGGACGGCAGCCCTGCGAACGTCGCAGGAATCATCGTCTGGTACCGGACCGTTCCGCCTCCGCCCAGCGTGTAGAACGGGAACCGCAGGATGGGGGTCTCGAGAACGCTGTCTGGATAGTCGACTCGAACCTCTTGAGCCGTCGTGGAAGGGGTGAAAACGGTGGCACACAGGCCGAATGCCGCCAGCTTGGCGAGATTGTTCATGAGACTGAGTCTCATTCGCGATCTGGCACGTGTCAAGCGCGTGCATTGGAAATCTCCGTCAATCTGCCGGCGTGTTCTTCGCCAGTGACGTTGCTGTGACAATAAAGTGACAATGACGTGACGTTGACGTTTGCGCCAACGGCCTACCGGCGGTGATCCGGGCGCCAACACGCGTGGCGCGCCAACTGTCCACAACCTGCGAGGGGCTTTCGAGGATGGCGGTGACGGGACGTACGAGGTTGGCCGAGATTGAGGCCGTCGGCGAGCCGAGCTGTCTCACTCGGGTGTGCCCTACCATCGACTGCAGTGGGAGCAAGAGGGCTCGTTGCGTCCCGATCGAGTGCGCGAAGGGCGAGAGTCCAAGCGATCCGTCGCCCCAAAGCTCTTCCGGTCGGCCCCCGCGCACTGGCATCGGTCGTCAAAGTCGTAAGTTGTTCGAGCGTCAAGGCTTCGCGTGCGTCTGTCGCGGCGTCCAAGCTCTCCTTGCGGTGGCAATCCGAGGCGGTTCAGCGGTGGGGGCAGCGACCACGATTGCGGGTGGCGGTGACCCTCGCTACACCCGAGGCCCTCAGGGATCCTCATGAACTGCACGAGCACTCCGTCCCGCGTTTCCTTCGCGGTCGTCTTGGGTTTCTCCGCCGCGGTCTGCGCCGCTCAGCCGAGCCGGGTCTCGCCTCCCAGCGGTGACGTCCGGGTGACCCGCCCGCCGCTCTTGCCGCGCGCGATCGCCAGTTTCGGGGCGTGCCGTGTGGGCGGTTGGCTCTACGTCTTTGGCGGCCATATCGGCCGCGCGCACGCCCACAGCCGAGACAACGTCGTCGGTACATTCCAGCGCCTGAATCTCGCGGACGGCCAAAGCTGGCAGGCGTTGCCGGATGGTCCGGCAGTGCAGGGCACGGCGTTGGTCGCGGCGCCCGACGGCAGCGTCTACCGCGTCGGCGGGGTCACGGCTCACAATGCGCCGAGCGAAGACGCCGACATGCACTCCACGGCGACGGTGACCCGTTTTGATCCCGACGTCGGCGAGTGGGAGGAGATGACGCCGCTGCCCGAACCACGGTCGTCGCACGACGCGATCGTGTGTGACAACCATTTGTACGTGATCGGTGGGTGGAACCTCGAAGGCGAGGACGGCGAGACCTGGCACGAGACCGCTTGGGTGACGGACCTCGCCCAGCAGCCGCTGGAGTGGCGTGCGCTCCCGCCGATCGGCGAGACGCGCCGGGCGTGTGCCGTCGCGACGTTCGACGGTAAGGTCGCAGTCCTCGGCGGAATCGACGAAGCCGATCCGCTGTCGACGGTGCGCGTCTTCGATCCCACCTCAGGGCAGTGGAGCGATGGCCCAGAGCTGCCGGGCACCGGCTTCGGGACCGCGGCGCTCGGCCTCGACAAACGGCTCTACGCCACCGTCATGGAAGGTCGTTTGCTCTCCTGGGGCGGCGAGGGCGAATGGCAGCCCGTCGCGCAGCTGGAGATGCCGCGCTTCTTCCATCGGATGGTGCCCGGTGCCGCGCCGGACCAGATCCTTGCATTCGGCGGCGCTGGTCGAGGCGGCCACATGCGCATGATGGAGACGATTCATGTGGGCGCGGAGCCACAGCTCGAGTTGCGTGAGTACGTGATTCCGGCCCCGGGCAAGGTCGCCCATCGGCAGGCCCTGATGCTGCTCGACAACACGCTTTGGGCCTTTGGTGGCAACCGCGGCGGTCGCGGGGGCGATCGCTTTGCTCCCGAGCGCTTCGCCACGGACGTCTGGAGGGTAGACCTCACCAGCATGACCGCGTCGCACGTCGCCGATTTGCCTGCCGGCGCGCAGTCCATGGCGGCGGCTACTTGGGGCGGGCGGGGCAAGAATCTGATCGTCGGCGGTCTAGGAGTGCAGGGCGATGGCGTCCAGAGCCTGGCGAGCGCGTGGCGCTGGAACGGGCGTCGCGGTGAGGCGCAGTCGGTCGAGGCGGCTCTGCCGGCGCCGCGTACCCAGCTCCAGATGGTGCATCATGACAACAAGCTCTATGTGATCGGAGGCGTTGACTTCACGCCCGACGAGCGGGGCGGCACGACCAAGGGTGACACGGGGGAGATCTTGGTCTGCGATGCGGACGCCACGGAGCTGCGCTTTGAGCCGAGCGGGATTCAGCTGCCGCGGCCGCGGCGTTCGTTTGGTGCCGCAGTGATCGGGGAACGCCTGTATCTCGTTGGCGGCCTCGGCAACGGCTTCTCACACGCCGGTCCCTGCGATGTGTACGACTTCGCCACAGGCACGTGGAGCGAGCTCGATGCGCCCGCGGCCTGGGTCTCGCCTCAGGTGGCGGCAGTGGGCGATCGGCTCTATGTCGCCTGCGGCGGCACGATGAAAGGGCAACGGTTCAGCGAGGACCGCTCGCTGTGGGCTTTCGAGCGTGGCTCGGGGTGGACCGCCGTGATCGAGGAGTTGCCGTTCCCGGTGCGCCACGTGCAGATGATTCCGCAGCGCAACCGGCTGGTCTTCTACGCGGCGAACGACGAGCGTGGTGATCGGATCGTCCTTCGCATCTTGGAGCCGGATGCCCGGGTCCAAGTCCTCGAGCCGTCTTTCCACCGGTAGGCGCCGTCGTTCGGCTCGGGTGCGCGTGCGCGCACGGGTGCGTCGTTAGCGAGGCGGCGCGTGAGCCTGGGTGGCTACGGCAGCGGGCTTGGCTCTGTGGCGTGTCCGTTGGTCTCGACGGAAAAGCCCAGTTCCCTCAACTCGCCGCGGACTTGTTGCGCCCAGGACTGGAGACGAGCGTCGGTCAGCTCGGGTTGGTTGTCATCGTCGATGGGGAGGCCGAGCAAGTGTCTGCCGTCCGAGCACAGCGCCTTGGACGCCACGAAGTCGTAGCCATCGCGCGGCCATTTCCCGATCAGGCGAGCGCCGCGCTCCTCGAGGACATCCCAGAGGATCCCGAAGGAGTCGACGAAGGTGTCGGGATAGCCGAGTGCGTCGCCGCCGCCGAAGAAGGCCACCGTGCGACCGGACCAGTCCGCATCGCTGAGGTCGTCGAGGCGGTCGGCCCAATCGTACTGCAGATCCCCGCAGTTCCAGGTCGAGACGCCGATGAAGACGACGTCGAACTCGCGTACGCGTTCACCCGGAAAATGGCTGACGTCTTCGCACACTTCGACCAGGTCGCTGAGTTCGCGGTGCAGGGTGCGCGCGGCTTCTTCGGTGCTCCCCGTGACGCTGCCCCAGAGGATGGCGGCCTTCATCCGTGCACCTCGCTGATGATCCGGTCGACGTGCGTCGCACATGGCAAATTGCTCCAACGGCTGGTCGCGGTGGCGGGGCGGGCCCGTTGAGTCCAATGGCAATCGGGAAAGAGGTTTAAGATGAGATTGAGTCTCATTTGCATGTCGGTAAGGTGCCGCCCACAGCTGAAGACCTCAAGCCGCTTTCCCTCAAATGTCCCGATACTCTGGCCCTCGTCTCCGCAAAGTCCGCCGTCTCGACTCGATCTTGCCCGGGCTCACCCGCAAAGGTCATCGCGCGCGCGACGGTGTCCCAGGTCAGCATCCGTCGTCGCGCCGCAAGATGAGCGACTACGCGATCCGGCTGCGCGAGAAGCAGCGTTTGCGGTTCAACTACGGACTCTCGGAGCGCCAGCTCCGCAACCTCTTTCACCGTGCCAGTCGGGCGAAGGGCGACACGGGCGTCAATCTGCTCGCGCTTGTGGAGTCACGGCTCGACAACGTGGTGTTTCGAGCCGGCTTCGCACCGACGATTCCAGCGGCCCGCCAGCTGGTGGCGCATCGCCATGTCCTGGTCGACGGCTCGCCGACCGACGTGCCCAGCGCCCGGCTCCGGTCGGGCCAGAAGCTGGCGCTCCGCGAGCGGGCCAAGAAGTTTGGCATCGTGCTGGACGGCCTTGCAGAGTTCCTCCGCCAGCCACCGAGCTTTCTAGAAGTGGATCGAGAAGAGATGACGGCGACCTTCACGGGCGTGCCAAGAGTCGAGGACGTCATGCTCGAGATCGACATCAACCTCGTGATCGAGTTCTACAGCCGGTAGCCGACGACATGGGGTCGGCGGGGCGCTATGGATCGTCTCGCCGGTTGGGATGACCGAGGCTCGGCGGGCCCCCGCGGGCCGGTGACGTCACCTCATTTTGAGATTGAGTCTCATTTGCATGCGGGGTAGCTTGCTGACCTGGCGCCTCGGCCGGCTATGCGCGCAGACGTTGGGGCTCCCCCCGGGGTGCTGTGCGAACAACCGGTGCTGTGCGGACCTGTGACTCACGGTTCGCCGCGGGCCCCGCCCCCGGAGCAGTGTCGAAACCCGACCATGAAACACCAATACGACCTCGTTGCTCTCCTGCTGAGCTTCCTCGCCGTGACGCCTGCCGCATCCCAAGCGCAAGTGTCGCCCAGCACGTTTGAGACGTCGGCCGGGCCCGTCAGAGTCACGCCGCTCTCCGCCGGTGCCTCCATCGGCACGCGTTTCCTCCAGATTCATGAGGACTTGCCGCCGGGCCTGATTCAGTCGATCGGTTTTCGTCGTCTTGGGGCGGTGGGCTCGGCGTTGCCCGCCCGGACGGTCATGATCACGGTGCGCATGTCCCACGCGACGAGCACCGCGACCTCGCCCGACTCCATGTTTCAGGCCAACCACGGGCCAGATGTGCGCACTGTCTTCGGACCGATGGCCGTCACCTTCGGGCCGATCCCCGCGGTGGCGACGGCGCCGTTGCCGTTCACAGACGTCATCACATTGACCTCTTCGTTCTACTACGATGGCGTTTCGCCACTCTGTTGGGACATCGACTCTTTCGATGTCATGGGCTCAACACCGCGAGGCTTGTACGAGGGGTTTCGGAGCCCTGATATGAACCCGCGCCCGCGGGAGGCGCTGCTCCTGACGGGTTGCCTTCCTTCCACTAGCACCGGGCTTCCGTTCGAGCTCTCGACGGCTCACCAGGTCGACTGGATGCAACAGAGCGTGCTCAGCTACAGCCTGAGCAACGGCCCGCCGCGGCAGACGGCCTTCTTCTTGTTCGGCTTGGGTGCCCCGATCGGCTTTCCTCTACCCACAACCGCGGCCGGTCCTTCTGGGGTCTGCACTCTAGAGTTGGCTTCCTTTATCCCATTGGGGACCGTGCTTGACGATATGGGTGCAGCGAGTACGAGCTTCTCCGTCACTCTGCCAACGTCGCTTCACGGTGCGACGTTGCTTGCCCAGGGGGCCGCCGTGGACCAGCTCGCGAACCCTCTCGGTTTGGTCACAAGCCATGCCAACGCGCTGCACCTCATCGCGCCGTTCTCCCTTTTGCAGGTGGGGACCGTCACCGGCCATCCAACGTTCCCGCAGGGCGTCGCTACTGCTGGTGCGGGCGCCGTGGTCGAGTTTCAATGATGGTGCGGCCTGCCCCGCGGGCGCCTGGAGTCGCCAGGCGGGGCAAGCCCCGGGCTCGAAGCCCAGACTGGTTTGCCTCGCCGGAGAGCGGCTCGACGGCATGGCTTCTCAATCCAGCGGGCAAGCGGGGCAGGTCCAGCAGGCCGTTGAAAAAGTCATTCCGCCATCCGGCCGGTGCCTCTGGCCCAGCTCGACCCGCGAAAGCCTCGCCGAATCCACTGATTCGCCGGCGTTTTCGCGAGCCGACCTGCATCCAGGATCACCACCCGGCTGGCCAAAGCACTCTTCAACTGCCTGCTAGTGGTGTGTCACCGAAGTTCGTTGCATAAGTCGGCGAGGAATCTGCGTCGTTCGCAAGGCGCTGTCGCCGCAGGGCTTGTTGGTGGACAAGTTGAGGCGACGCAACGCCACGAACGGCGCAGAGGGCCGGCGACATATGTGACGAACTTCGGTGACGCAACACTAGGGGACGGCGAGTGACGCGAGGCCTCAAATCTGGCAGCCCGGCGTCGACGCGGATCCTCATCGCCGGCTGTGGCTACGTGGGCACCGCCGCTGGGCGACTCCTGCACGCCGCCGGGCACACGGTGTTCGGGGTACGGCGCCAGCCGCTTGCGTTGCCAAGCGCGATCGAGCCGGTCGGGCTCGACCTGCTACGTGATGATCTTGGATCGATCCCGCCCGCGCTCGACGTCATTGTATGGGCCGTGTCACCCGATTCAGGCGATGTGGATGCCTACCGCGCGGCTTTCGTCGATGGCCCCGGCCGCCTTCTGGCGTTTCTAGCGCGGCGGGGCGATGCAATTCGACGCGCCGTGCTCGTCGCGAGCACCAGCGTTTGGTCTTGCGGCGAGGGGGAGGAGGTCACGGAGACCACGCCGTGCCAACCGGACGGCTATCGCGGGGACCACGTGCTGCGGGCCGAAGCAGCCTTTGCCCACAGTGGGTTCCCTTCGGTAAGCCTGCGCTTCGGTGGCGTTTACGGCCCGGGGCGAACCGGACTGCTCGAACGGATTCGACGTGGGCAAGGGCATCCGCCGCGGCGGGCTGTCTATGGCAATCGCATCTGGCGCGACGATGGCGCGCGCGCGATTGTGCAGGTGGTCGGGCTCGACGATCCGGAGCCCGTCTACGTTGTCGTCGACGACGAACCCGCGGACCTGCGCGAAGTCTACGCGTGGTTGGCGGCGCAGCTGGGAGTGCGCCTACCGGCCCCCCGCGACCAGCCGCGCCGAGGCGGCAACAAGCGGTGCCGCAACACTCGCCTCCGCGAAACGGGTTGGGCCCCGGCGATGCCGAGCTACCGCCATGGGTATGCCGCTCTCCTTGGCGGTCGTGCGTGACAGCATCCCTTGCGGAGGCGTCAGGCGACTTCAGTGGTTTGACGCACGTCGCACGAGCCGTCGCCAGAGCGCGGTGAGCGTCTGACTGCCAGGTCGCTCACCTGTCCTCGAAACGGTAGGTGACAAAGAAGGAGTCGATCCTTGGGGTGACCGGTGGGGCGGCGTCGATGTTGTTGGTAAACACAAGCCGCCAGTTGAAATACCGCACTTGGTGGGGAAGGAACTGCTCGGTGGAGGTCGCAAAGCGAGAGGCGAAAGCCTCGTCCATCAGTTGATTGGGATCAGCGACGTAGGTCGTCACGTTGCGGTTGTAGTAGTGGGTCCAGCCGGAGCGCCGTAGCACGCTGAACGTCCGGTCGTCGAGCTTCCGAATGTGGGCGTCACCGGCCTTGCGCGGATCGAGCGGGAAGTTGATCGGATCTGGCACGGTGGGAAAGCCGCCGCGGGCCGCGGCCCAAGGGCCGGGCAGTGATGCGATGCCGGCATCGACGATCCCGGCGCCGCGGAACTCGGGGACGACTGAGGTTCCCGACGGGAGCTCTTCGAGTGGCGGCTCGAACCCGTAATCGAACCTCGGCAGCGCGCCGCGGGCGCCGCGGGCAAAGGGGTCGAAGTAGGGGCCTAGGCGAGGGTCCGTTGGCGGCCACTGGAGGATTCGGTGCGGGTCGACGATGTCGACGAAGCCGTTGGTCAAGACGGACACCCGCTTCAGGTAATCGGCCATTACCCAGAAGAACGAGTTGTCGGAACGCAGCGTGCGGCGCCCCTGCGGCGTGTAGCCGCCACCGGCCTCCTTCCAATCGCGACTGCCGGGTTGCGTGGTTCGGCTGCGGCCGCTGACGATGCCGCCGGCGGAGTAGACCCGGAAGTCTGGCTTCGCGCCTGAGGTCACCGCAAGTGAGATTTGCCAACCATTGGTGCCGGCGGCGAGGAAGGGGTTGCTGGCGGGCAGGCCAGGGTCGTCAGGGTGCATCCAGAAATCGGCTAGCAAGGGCAAAGCGATGGAGCCGACGAGCCCGTCGGTCACCTCGTCCCGACTGGTGTTGGCTTGGATCCGAAAGTTGCGCCGGTTGTCCCAGGCGCCGTGGACGGCCTCGAGACCCTGCCCGGCACCCACCTCGCGTATCGCCCGCCCGCGACCCGTCAGGAACGGCGACAGCAGATAGGGCGCGTAGCGGTTCGACCCACTACCCGGGTTGCCCGTGTCAGCTCCAACGCCAGAGTCGCCGCCCTGGAGCAGCAAGCGCTCGTCACGCCACACGAAGTAGGGGCGTTGGAATCGCGGTAGCGGCATGTAGCGATACGCTCGCTGCGGGTCGCTGATTGCGTCGGCTGGGGCGATTAGGAAGGTCTGGTCGAGGAATGCAGGGTGCGGCTGTGAGCGCTCGGCCACGGCGCCGCTGAGGTCTCGGTTGAGCACGTAGTTGTCGGCGAACACCGTCTCGAGCCCCGAGTCTTGCATCGAGGCCAGCGATGAGCGATTGCCTACACAGGGCTCCGGTCGGCGCTCGGCGTGGCCGAGAAACAGGGAGACACGGTCGAATTCGTCAAACGAGACCACACCGGCCGTGAAGGGCGCCCACCACAGCTGCTCAACATCGAGGTTGAAGTCGAGTGGGTCGGTCTTCGACAAGTTCATGTCGATCTCGCGCCATACGGTTTGAAGACGGCAGCCGAACGGATTGAGCGGGTTCTGCAGCGGGAGGCTGAAGCGTGCCTGGGCGGCGCTCGAGGTGATCTGCTCGTCCCCTCCGATCGCCGCCGGGCACCAGCGCTCGGCGCTGGACTGCGGCGGTGGCGATTGGAGGTTCACGTCGTCCACGGCTTGGCGTGTTCGAGACGTCGGCCGTGCCGATAGCGTGCCGTCGGGCAGGTACGCGACGGCGCCAAAGACATCGCGCAGGTTGAAAGACGCCGCGGTTGGCGCGGATCCCGCCTCCCGCACCTCGGTGTAGTTGTCGTAGCTGGTTGGGTAGACCCACGGCGGAGAGCTGAACTGGGTGACGTAGTAGGACGGATGCTCGTCTTCGTCCGGGTCGGCGAATCGCCGCGCCACGGTCACGGAGCGATTGTCCTCGAAACTGGGTTCGCTTCCCGTCGTCCTCGTGTCGAGGCTGAAAGGGATCGCCACGTCGTCCCGAACGGTTTCTTCGGCCTGGAAGTCGAGTCGATTGCCGGAGAGGTCTTTGATGCCGTTCGGCCCGCCAACCAAATGGACGAAGTAGCGAAACTGCTTGTCTTCGAAACTGCGCCCCTCGTCGGCATCCCGCATCTTCTGGTCGAGATAGAAGCCGAGTGAAGGCTGAAGGCGGAACGAGGTCCGGGAGCCGTCTTCGTCGAACAGGCGCGCGGCCACGAGGTGTGGCGTGACGTACTTGGCGTGGACGAATGTGCTTGGGTCGAGGTTGCGATCTTCGATGAAGCTCGCCACGCCGCGCGGGTCTACTAGGTCTCTGGTGCCAAAGAAGAACGTGTCGAGCGCTCGTAGAGTGGCGAGGTCCACTGGCTTGCTGAAGCGGACGATGGCGCTGGCAAAAGGCGAGACATTCTGATTCGGCTCGCTGGGCCGCCCCGAGGAGTCCGGGAGTGGCTTGGGTGCGAAGGTGACGAAGAAGCGCGGGTCGTCCCCGTAGAGATCGCCAGCGGCGCTGCGTCGCTCGCTGGTAAACTCTGCCTCCAAGATGACCAATGGGGCCTGCGCCGCGAGCCAGTCGTCGCGATCGCGACCCGGACTTGGCATCGGCGGTGGGGGCATGCCCCCGGCGAACTGCTGCCAAAACAGATTGTCCGGCGAGCCGCTCGGGTCCCACTCTTCGAACAGATCGAGCTCTCCGCCTTGGCCGTCGGCGGCGATGACGCGACGCACCACCACGCGGACGTGCTGGACGTCGGGTCGACCGCGGTCGTCGATGGGATCCGAGGTGATTTGCGTCACGGCGACGACAGGGTTGCCGGCGACACCGACCAGTTGGATCACATCGCCGCGATCGAGTTCGTGCTCGACTCCGTGTTTGTAGATCGTCAGAACCTGGGTCAAGTCATCGACCCGGTCGACGCGCTCCAAGCACATGCGGATCTCGCCCACGAGCCGGGGTGGAACAGGGTCGCGGAGGAATCCTTGACTCACGGTTGGCGTGTCGTCGTTTCGGTTGCCGGAGCGAAAATCCCGGATCACGGACCGCGTCCCGCCCAGGTTGGCTCCGGACGTGGCACCGGTCCGGTCGGCGCGTAGCCCCGGCAGTGCGAGCGGCCCGTCCAGCGCGAGTGCCAACCGGATGTTGGCGCCGACTTGGTCCGCCGACTCGGGCAGTCCGGCCGCGTTGTTGCGTGCCCGATACTGAGGCCCCTCGACCCCAAGCAGGACGGGGTCGATCAGGATCTGTCGTCCGCGAGGGACCACGCGGGCCGCAATCGGGGCGAACGTACCCGGCGTGCCAGGGTCTCCGACGATCTTCAGTAGTTGGACCGCCTCCGTGTTCCGGAGGCCGACGACGGCTCCATCGGCGTCCCGCTCGACAAAGAAGTCGTCGGTGATCCCCAGGTCTCCGTCAAAAGTGAGCCGGATCGCCGCATTGCGAGCAACCAGCGAGTACGGGGCTGCCGGAGTGCTCTGACCGAATACGGCTGGCGTGACCAGAGGGAGCTGGTCGTCGAGGGCCTCGACGGCGGCGGCGAACTCCGTCGAATCCACTGATCGGGTAATGAGCAGGCGCGGCTGGCGACTCTCCGGGTCGGTCCCGATGAAGTCATAGAGGATGTCTTCGTCGTCCTCGGCGGAGCCACTGTGCCGCTCGTCTCTGATGTCTGGGCCGACCAGAAGATCGCGCTGATACAGCTCGATCGCCGTGCCGGTGCTGGCGGGCCGCAGGCCGTACACATCCACGAGGTTGCCCGAGTGCACCTGCGCCAAGCGCAGGGGGGGGCCAGCCACCGCACCCGGAGGCGGGGTGTCGGCGTTCTGTTGGCAGCCGAAGAGCGTTGACACGGTGCCGCCCGCCAAGACCAGCAAGAGTCTCCCTGTGCCGTGGGCGACCGCCCCAGGTGGGTAGCCGGTAAGACCCATTTCCTCTCCCTACTCCTGTTTGTGGTGACCCAGACGGCCAACCGCCTTGGCCCGTCCGGAGTGCGTCTACTGGCGCCGAATGATCGGGTCCGCCTGCTGTGGGATAGCGCCTATGGAGAGCGTCGGGGGGCGGCGGACGATGGGTTGGCCACGATGGTCTCGATGTCGGTGAACCTGATCGATGCCTCGACGATTGGGGCTGATGATCGAATCATGGTTCCGTGCTGGCGTTCGATGAACTGCACGTCTCCGAGCTCGGTGTAGCGCCTCTCGAACAAGGCGACGGACAAGATCGCCTGGTCGGCATCAAAGGAAACCAGAGCGAGTTGTTTGGGCAGTAGCCGGTCTTCGTGGGTGAGCTTCCAATCGGTCACTTCGAGGTGCTCCGCACCGTTGGCATTGTTGCGCCGGACGGAAGCAAGGCGCCGGTCGGCTACGGTGAAGTGCAGCTGCGCGTTCGCGGTTTGAATATGGACCGCATCGCCGGCGATTCGGCCCTCTGCGAATCCAACAGGCTCGCCGTCGAGAGTGCCTGGGTCCGGGGGCCAAGACAGAAGTTGGAGTTGCTCGGCGACTGCTGCCGCATCGCCGACGGGCGTCGCCGTCACCCCGGCCGCCCCGCCCCCGACCTGCCCTTGCACTCGCTCGTCGCCGATGATCGAGTCGAAGTTCGCCCGCCAGTGCGAGTCAAGCGGCTGATTCGAGGCACAGCAGTGGCGTGCGTCCATGAGGAGGCCCCAGGCGAGGCTGTCGCAGTCCGCGGGGGCTCGGGCGAGATCGTGCACGGTCAAAGTCGTGTAGTGCTTGACCAGATTGAAGCTCTGGCCTTCGTGCTCTCCTTGTCGTTCTTCGCGGATCATCGCGCGGAGGGCGAACACGGGGGTGGCTGGCGCGTCAATCTCGACACGCCCGTCGCCGTCAGCGGTGACTGTGTCAGTGAACGTGCCGGCAGTGGGGACGACGACCTCGGCCCCTGGAGCCGGTCGGCCGTTGAACAAGATCGTGAGCCTGAGACGGCCTTCGGCGTCGGCGATTGGCTCGGCCAGGATCTCAGCTGCTAGGCCGCTTGCCGTCGCCCCAGCGGTCAGGTGACCGATCCCCTTGGCGTAGTACTCGAGGAGGAACGGCTCGCCGCGGTCCAGGAGGCCGAAGGTCAGCGCCGCGCACGCCGCGTCTTGTTGGGGCGCGAGTGGAGCGACGAGCCCGAACGGTCGGCTCTCGCAGGTGAGCGCCTCACCGCCAGGGCGCCACGCTCGCGCGCCAGCGAGGATCTCGATCATCTGCTGGTTGACGGAAAGATCCCAGGCTGACTCTGCGAAGTGCAGCTCAATGCGTGGTAGCGGCCCGCGTACGAGGTGGATGAAGAGGAAGTGCGCCGGGAGCTGCTGCGGGCACGCAGCCAGGGCGAGTAGGCCGAGGCCGAACCGTTGCAAACACGAGGGGAGAGCGAACATGAGTCAGTCCCAGATCCGATAGACAGTCAGAATCAACGCCGCCCCGATAGCGACGACGACGAGGCCTCTCAGGCGTATTCGCTTGAGGAACCACAGGAGCCACACGCCCGTTGCGCCTGATGCGGCGAGTACGACGGCAGAGACGTCGATCAGCCACTTCCACGCGTTGCTCGTGTGGCGACCTTTGTGCAGGTCATTAAAAATGGCGACGGCCCCGCGCCTAGTCTCGAAGACTTCATAGCTGCCGGTGGCTCGCTCAATCACCACGTCGGCGACATAGCCTGCGCCCTGGAAAGCGAGCACGACCTCGCGGTCGTCAATGACGCTGGGCGCCAGGTGGCCTGAGAGCTGTTCCTGCTCGCGGATCCAGCCTGCGATCGCTAGGTCGCCCATTGGGCGCGAGCAAGCCTCTAGAAGCTCGCTCGGGGCGGACCCTCGCCGCTCGTCGTTTGACTCGATGCCCTCGAACCACTCGGCGTGATTGAGCGTCAGGCCTGTCACTGCGAAGAAGATCAGGGCACCGAATCCAATCAGGCTCGTGTACGTGTGCAGCCATCGCACCCAAATGGGGAGCCTCCGTCGCGCTTTTGGCCGCGGGCCGCTGCTCTTGCGCAACGGCCAGAGACCGGAGTTGGCGTTGGCGGGTCGCCGAACCGATGCGCGCGCGACGGGATGGTGTGCAGATGCGCCCACGGCCCCAGCGGTGCTTGCCAAGCGACTCTCCATCGTGATTCTCCTGCAGCTGGCGGGCCCAGACCTCGGGTCGCGCGCGGAGCGGCTCCAAACCGGAGCCCCTCACTTGGCGCGCACGAGGACCGTAGCGCGAGCAATCTCCTCGTTTGGGGCGACGCTGATTTCCTGCGCGCCTGCCAGCGCGACGGGCACCCGCATGAGCTGGTGCGTGCCGTGCTCTCGCGCAATTTCGAGACAGAGCACGTAGTCCTGCGCCGGCAGATCGGCGTGGTCGTTGGACTTGCCGTCCCACACGAGCTCATACTCGCCAGGGCGTCGGGTCGCGCGTGACACCGTGTCGATGAGTTCCGGGTCGTTTCGATGCAGCCGGTACCAGGTCTTGAGGTCGCGGAGCCAGCGTCGCCCCTCGATCCAGAGACACAGGGTCCGGACTGGATCACCCTCTGCGTCCTCGATCCACGCCGCGACGTAGGGGCGGCGGTAGGAGCGTCGGTCTTTCGCCGTGGGGCCTCGCATGGAAAAGCGCAGCACGACTTCGAGACCGGTGTCCGCGACCGCACCGGGCGGGGCCACGTCGGCCGCGGGTGGGTCGCCGTCGGCCCGCAGGGCTTGGATTCCCGAGCTGAAATGGGCTTTGCCGTCGGACTCAACGATGACGGCCTCGAAAGCGGGCAGGGACTCGACCAGGGCCATCCCTTGGCGACATGGCATCACGTTCAGGGCGGTAGCGAGTGCGTCGGCGTCGACGCAAGTAGGTGCGATCACCGTCGCACTGATGACCCCTTCGACGGACTTGCCGGTGTCGGGGTCGAGGATATGCGACGACTTCGGAGCTCGGTGATCCGCGGCGGGCGGAGTCTCCGCGACCGATCGGGCATAGCCACCGCTAGTGGCGACGGCGTGGCCCTCGATCGACAAAACGCACAATGGGTCAGCGTTGTCGGCGGGGTGTCGGGGGTCCGTGACCCCAACGCGCTCGGCGATCTCACCAGCGACGAAGAGGTCGCCGCCGATATTGACGACGATGCCAGTGACGCTGGGGTCGCACGCCAGCCCGACAGCGCATGCCCGATCGACGATGTAGCCTTTGGCCAGTGCGTCGATGCTGACGCCGACGTCGTCGACCATCGTGGCGGTGCCGGCCTCTGGGTCTAGTCGCCACGGCGAGGCGTAGGCCGGCTCGGGCGGCCGAACGCTCGCCTCCAGGGTTGCCGCCGGCGCCTCTTCGGCCTTCGTCGACGGTGTTTGGGCTTGCCGTTCGAACGCCGGGTCGAAGGCTCCCTTGGTGGCTTGTCCCCAATGATCGCAGCGAGCGAGCACCTCCAGCAGCTCTGAGGGAAGGCGTGCCGCGCGTCGACTCTCGGCGAACCGCATGAAGTCACTGTCGCGCCGGTGGGCGCTGAGCATGCCGTCGAGGCGACGAATCTCGGCCAAGATGGCCGTCTCGGCGCGTTCTGCGAGTTCGGCGTCCGGTGCGGTGACCTTCAGATCCAGCGACGTGCCGAGCACCCCGTCGTGGGCGAAAGAAAAACACTGTGCGCGGCTCGCCGGTGCGAGGGCGAGCGCGCACAGTATTCCGGCGATCAGACGAGGTGGGTACATGATCAGCCCTAGAAATGGCTGCGACCGCCGCCGGGTGCTGGGCTGGCGCCCAGCATCGGCGACGATGTTTCCGGCTTGAGTGCGTGCACGGCCAGAGAGGGCCGATCGCCCATTGAGCTCGTCACAAACACCAGACTGCCTTCCACGGCGCCCATGCGCGTCGCGGAGGTCGCGAAATCGAGGGACTCGGCTACAACACGCCAGCCCCGGTCTGGCGCGAATGTCTGCAGCGAGCGAGCGGGGACCCAGCCCTGGCCGTCTTGGTAGGTCGAGCCGCAGGCGAGGTAGAGCTGTCCAGCGATCGCCACGAGGTCCGCGCCCGCCGGTGCGTGGTGCGGCGACTCGACGGTGGACCAAGCCTTCGCCGACGTATCCCAGACGTCGACCGTGGTGATCGGCTTGCCGTCGGGGCTGCGGCCGCCGACGAGGAAGAGTTGCCGGCCGAGGCTGGCGGCAGCGAAGTCCAGCCGGGCCCGCGGCAAGCGCGTCGCCGCCGCCGCCTTGAGGCGGACGTCGTCTTCGGTGGGTTCGAGTAGGGCAACGTCCATCACGCAGTTGCCGTCTTGGCCACGGCCACCGACGACCCAGATCGAGTCATCGACGTGAAGGAGGTGCGCGTCCGCTCGACCTTCTGCGAGCGTCGTGTCGAGTTCATACCAGTCGTCGCTGCGGAGCGCATACTCGTAGATGCGATTGCTGACTTGGCCGTCTGGGGCGACCCCACCGGCGACGAAGGCGCGACGTCGGGTTTGTGCCGGGCTGTAATCGGTCAGGCGAACCGGCAATGGGGCCACATGGCCCACCGACATGTCGGCGAGGCCAATCCGGAGGATCGGGCTGCCCTCTTCCGAGTGCCGCGCGTCGCCATCGATCGTGCTCATGTAGAGGGTGCCTCGGAACGCTCCGAGCACGCGGCCGGCGGTGGGCTGTGCCACGTGTGGCCGTTCCCAATAGAGCACCCGCGAGCCCTGATCGTTGAGGTGCGTGCGTTCGATGACCCGAGCGTGCTGGCCGGCAACGCCGCCAATCGCAACGAACTCCCCGCGATCAGGGACGATGCGATGGAAGAAGCGCGCCAATGTGAACTCGTACACCGGTTTGAAGGCGCCCCCGTCCTCGTCCAGCTGCAGGAGCTTGCCGTCCATGCCGGAGGCATACAGGCGGCCGTTCATGGTGTTGGCCGCAACGCCGAAGCCTCGGCCGGGAAGCTCCGGGCCCTCGGACCAAGTGTTCTTGGCAGGATCGAACACGTGGCACACCCGCGGCATGTCGCGGTCGGGAGTCAGGCCGCCGAGCGCGTAGAGCTTGTTGCCGTGAGCGGCGATCGAGAAGGCGCGTCGCTCGAACGGCGGCGCGGGCAGCTCACGCCATTCGATCGGTCGATGCGTTAGATCGGCCGCTAGCGCCGTCGTGTGCCACTTCGCGTCGCCTGACGACCCGGCCAGCCGCCATCCGCCCACGACGTAGAGGGTGTCACCGATGACGAACGCGTCGTGTGAGGAGCGCCCCTCGGGTAGTGGAGTGAGCGAGCGCCACTGTCGGTCCGCTGGGTCGAAGCTCGCCACGGTATCGACGGAGAACATCTCGGCTGGGTCGTGGGCTTCGTTGTGCGCCGTCATCCCGCCGACGCGGTAGAGCACGCCGTCGTGCGCCGTCAGCGCCGTGCCCTGAAGCGGTGGGCCGTCGGGTAGCGCTTCCCATGTCGTGCCGTCCGTCAGGTTCAATCGCATGAACGACCCGGTGACGTTGTCTTTGCTGTGGGCGTGGGCACGCCCGTAGTGGCCGCCGAACACGTACGCCCAGCCGTCGCCGGGTGTCGCGGCGCCGAAGCTTGACACCCCGCGCGGCAACGCCGCCATGCGTTCCGGACGTAGCTCCGCGGTCGGAGTGGTCTGAGCGAAGAGCCACGTGGATGAGCACGTGGCAGTGAGCACGAGGGCCAGGGGTCGGGAGTTCATGGGGTCGTGTCGCTTCAGCCTCGGGTCGACGGGCTAATGCTACTGAGACTCAGTCTCACAAGAATGCGCGCCGCCGTCAAGTCTGATCTGAGATCGATGGCCCGTTGGTCGCGTGCCGGCGCTACGCGGGAGAGTCATCGATCGCTCGCGTGACGAACGCGTGACAGCGCGGTCAGGTGCCACCGCGTTCCGTGCAGGCATTGCGACCTTTCGGTGTCGCGCCGGTCGATTATCTAGATTGCCCGCTTCACTCGGTCATGGACTCGGTCGATGAGCGCTCTTGGAGTCTTCGGACGACATGAACGACCAGGTGGGTGTGCGAGCCGGTCCGCGTGACGTTGTGATGACACAGTCCGCGGAGAGCGTCTGCGATGATCGTCACATGTTCCCGGTGGGGGTCATCGGCGCCTGCCTCAAGACCGCGACGCAGGACGAGCTGCAGGCGCTTGCTGAGCGACGTGACGAGATCCAGAGCCGTCTCGTCGAGCAGCTCGGGGCAGGCGAGTGCGCCGGCGCTCTCATCCTCGACACCTGCAACCGCTTCGAGGTGGTCGTCGAGTTGGCGCGCGAGGGGCAGCTGAGATCCCTGCGCGACATCGCCTTCCGCTCTCTCCCCCCGGTCGAGCTTCACGAGCGGCAGGGACTCGACGCGGTGGGGCACCTGTTGAAGATCGCGACTGGACTCGAGTCGCTGGTCACGGGCGAAGAGCAGATCTTGGGTCAGGTGAGCCGCGCGTTCCGCGAAGCGGCCGACCACGATATGCTCAGCCGCCGCCTGCATATGCTCTGGTCGCGGCTCATGCACTCGGCGCGGACCCTTCGCCGGGGGCACCCCGGGGCGGGGGCGCCGCGCTCCGTGGCAGCTCTGGCGGCGCGCGTCGCGCGCGAGGCCGGCCCACGGGTGGCGGTCCTGGGCGCCGGCGCCACGGGGCGGGCCGCGGTTGAGGAGCTCCGGCGCCTTCGAGTCAGCGAGCTCTGGATCTACAACCGGACGTTGACACACGCGCAGTCCTGTGCCGAGCACTTTGGCGGCCGCGGCGGGACACTCGACGCGTTCCGCGCCGATCCGGCCGACGTCGATGCCCTCGTTGTGGCCACGAGGGGCCATCGACTGGCGGTGCCGCTGAACCGCATGCCGAGCCTGCGTACCATCGTCGACATCACCCAGCCGTCGGTTCTCGAGGGCGCGGTGCGCCGGGAGCCGCGCGTGCAGGTGATCGGTCTAGAAGCGCTGAGGCAGCGCGCAGAGGCGGCGACGGCGGCGCTATCGGCGTGGGTGGATGAGGCTGTTCGCCTCGCCCAAACCCACGCCGAGCGCATCTGGCAGGAGCTGGTCGCTGGCCGTGCAGACTTGGGTCGCCTGGTCGACTTGCACGTCGAGAACGCCCAGGCAGAAGTGGAGCGGGCACGACATCGTCAGCTGCGCGGCCTGGACGACGCTCAATTCGCCGAGATCCTGTCGCTTGCCGAACGGATTGCCAAGCGCAACGCGCATATCCACCTGGTGGATGTGCGCCGTCTGACGTCGCCATGATCGTCTTGGGTAGCCGGGGCAGCGATCTCGCGATGGCCCAAACCCGAAGCGTCGCCCGACTGCTGCGTACTGCGGCAGGTGTCGAGACGCGCATCGAGGTCATCGAGACGACGGGCGACCGGATCACGGATCGCCCGCTTGCGGCGATTGGCGTCAAGGGTGCCTTTACGGTCGAGCTCGAGCAGGCGTTGCGGTCCGGGGCGATCGACGTGGCCACACACAGCCTCAAGGATCTGCCGGTCGACGATCCGGGCGGTCTCTGTCTCGGGGCAGTGCCCGCTCGTGCAGATCCCGCCGACGTGATCGTCGGCCGCCGCGAGATTTGGTGCGGCTCGGAGACCAGCACCGAGCCCGACTCTGCGTGTGCGTTGGCGGCGGGCACCACCGTGGGAACCTCCTCGCCGCGGCGGCGTGCCGCGCTACAAATCGCAGCGCCCGATGCGGCGATCGTCGACATTCGCGGCAACGTACCGACGCGCGTGCAGCGGGTGCGTGAGGGGTCTTGTGACGCCGTGGTGCTGGCAGCGGCCGGGCTCGATCGACTAGGCCTCGACCTGCACGGGCTCGAGCGTCGACCGCTGCCGGTCCAGCGTTGCCCGCCCGCTCCCGGGCAAGGGGCTTTGGCGATTCAGTGTCGTCGCGACGATGCCCGGACCTTGGCCCTGCTGCGGCCGCTGCACGACCTGGACACCGCCCGTTGCGTGGGGGCGGAGCGGGAGCTGCTGCGCGCACTGGGCGGCGGTTGCTCGATGCCGCTGGGTGCCCTCGTGGCCCGGGACACCGGAGCAGGATTTCGTCTCCGTGCGGCCCTGTTCGGTGGCCCGGGACCAAGCGCCGTGCGGGCTGACCGCGAGGGTGCCGAGCCCACCGCCCTCGTGCAGGAGGTCGCGGCTGCCTGGCAGGCGCTGGTCGGTGAGCCGCTGGCCGGTCTGCGCGTGGCGCTGCCGCGGCCGGACGGCATCGCCGGGTCCCTCGGGATGGCCCTAGGCGTGGCGGGCGCTGCCGTCGAGCCGCTTTGCTGGACGCGCACCCAAAGCGTGCCCGTGGACGCCGCCGAGATGGGCGCCGTGCTGGACTGTGCGGCGTTGGCCTTCAGCTCGACGCGCGCTGTCCGGCATTTCGACACTGCGTGTCGCGCCATCGGCCGGAGCCTCCTCGAGGTTCCCCGCCTGTTTGCAGTGGGGCCGGCGACCGCGACGGCGCTCATGGATATCGGCGCTGACCCGTGCACCGCGAACGGCAGCGGCGGCGCCGCCCTTGCCGACCTACTGGCCGGCTCGCTGCCGAGCGACGCGCCGGTGGGCTACCCGTGCGCGGTTGAGCGTCATTCGGCCTTCGAGACGACAAGCGCTGCGCGGGGCCTGCGGGTGCACGCCCTGCCCGTGTACCGGACTACGGGGGTTGATTCGGTCCCGCGGCCCGCGAGCGAACCGCACGTGCTGCTGTTGACGGCGCCGTCGGCGGTGGCGTCATGGCAGGCCCGCGCGGCGTCGCCAGACTCCTACCCGGTGGCCGCCATTGGCGCCGCCACTGCCGCAGCGCTGCGCGATGCCGGGGTGGAGCCCGTGGCGGGCGCGGAGCACGCCACGCTCGACGATCTGGTCCCCATGCTGCGTGAGGTGCGCGATGCGCGAGCGACCTAGGCGACTCCGGCGAACCGCCGCGCTCCGGGAGATGGTCGCGGAGACGCGCGTGGCCGCCGAGGAGCTGATCCAGCCGCACTTCGTCTTGCCTGATCCCGCTGCCGAAGTGCCGATCGAGTCGCTGCCTGGCATCGCGCGGATGGGCACCGAGCGCTTGCTCGCGCAGGTGGAGCGAGACCTAGAGCTCGGAATTCGCACCGCCTTGCTCTTCGGCGTCGTCGAGGGCAAGGACGCCATGGGCACTGCGGGTGAGGATCCGAACGGTCCCGTGCCGACCGCCCTGCGCGCATTGCGGCGCCGCTTTGGTGCCGATCTGACGCTGATCGCCGACGTGTGCCTCTGCACCTATACCGATCACGGACATTGCGGTGTGGTCCGCGACGACCGGGTCATCAACGACCCGTCGCTGGCGCTGCTGGCGGCGCAGTCGGTGACGCTCGCCGAGGCAGGTGCTGACGTCATTGCACCCAGCGACATGATGGATGGCCGCGTGCGAGCCATTCGCGATGCGCTGGACCAGGCCGGGTTTGAGGATCGCGCGATCCTCAGCTACGCCGCAAAGTACGCCTCGAACTTCTATGGCCCGTTTCGCGAGGCCGCGGACTCCGCGCCTCGGCAGGGCGCCGGTCCCCGTGACCGGAAGTCATATCAGATGGACTACCGCAACGGCCGTGAGGCCGTTCGGGAGGCGAGCCTCGATTTGGCGGAGGGCGCGGACATCGTCATGGTCAAGCCCGCGCTCGCCTACTTGGACGTGATCGCCCAGGTCCGCGCCGTCGCCGATCGTCCCGTTGCGGCCTACCTGGTGAGTGGTGAGTATGCGGCGGTCGAGGCGCTGGCCGAGAAGGGACTCGCGGCTCGAGGGCCTCTGGTGCACGAGCACCTCCATGCAGTGCGCCGCGCCGGCGCCGACCTCCTGATCACCTACCACGCCCGCGCGGCCCTGCAAAACAACTGGCTTGGAGTCCCGTGAGCACCACTCCCTCTTCGTCCACACCCCTGCGGATGCGCGATCCCGCCACCTCCCAAGAGTTGTTTGCCCGCGCCCGCGACGCGATGCCGGGCGGTGTTTCGTCGCCGGTGCGCGCGTTCGGCGCCGTCGGCGGCAGTCCGCTGTTTGTGCAGCGCGCCGAAGGGGCTCGTATCTATGACGTCGACGGGAATGACTTCCTCGACTACGTGATGTCGTGGGGGCCGCTGATCTTGGGGCATGCGCACGCTGCTACCGTTGCGGCCATCGCAGAGCAGGCGTCTCGCGGCACCAGCTTTGGTGCGCCGCACCTGGCCGAGCTGGAGCTGGCCGAGACGGTGCGGGGTGTGTATCCAGGTGTCGAGCGGGTTCGATTCACGTCATCCGGCACCGAGGCGGTGCAGTCGGCGGTCCGGCTTGCCAGGGCCGCCACCGGGCGATCCCATATCGTCAAGTTCGAGGGGTGCTACCACGGGCACGGCGACGGCATGCTCGTGGCTGCGGGCTCCGGCGCGATCACGCTGGGCCAGCCATCCTCTGCGGGGGTACCGGCCGATATCGCCGGGCTGACGCTTGTGTTGGGCCTCGATGACGTGACCCCACTCCGAGCTTTGATGCGGGGTCGTGGTGGCGAGGTCGCCGCGATCGTGGTCGAGCCGATGCCGGCTAACAATGGCCTGCTGTTGCAGCGGCCGGAGTTTCTCCAGGCGATTAGAGAGCTGGCCACCGACCACGGTGCCTTGGTGCTGTTCGACGAGGTCATCAGCGGCTTTCGGGTCGCACGTGGTGGCGCCGCGGAGCTCTACGGGGTCGAGCCCGACCTCGTGACGTTTGGCAAGATCCTGGGCGGCGGTGTGCCGTGTGGTGCGTTCGCGGGGCGCTCCGAGCTAATGGAGCAGCTCGCTCCCAACGGGCCGACCTATCACGCCGGGACACTGTCCGGCAATCCCCTGGCGATGGTAGCGGGTCTCGAGACGATTCGCGCATTGGCCGATGGGCGCGTCTACGGGGAGCTCGAGGAGCTGGGCGCTCGTATGGAGGAGGGCGTCGCACGGATCGTCCGCGATGGGGGATTTCCGGTGCGACTCGTGCGCGAGGGGTCGGTGTTCTGGCTCAGCTTCAGCGCCGACCAACCCCCGCGCCGCGCTGACCAAATCCCTGAAGGTGCTGCCGAGCCGTATGCCAAGTTCTTCCGAGGGTGTTTGAGCCGCGGCGTCTGCCTCGCGCCATCTGCTTTCGAAGTCGGTTTTCTGTCTGCGGCGCATCGACCCGCGGACATCGACGAAACGGTCGATGTGTTTGCGGCCGCACTCCGTGACGCCTTCGCTTGAGGCTCGCCTCTTCGATTCCGACGAAACTTTGTGCCTGCTCCCATCTTGAGAGGACCAGCATCGACGAGAGTCGGGAGAGCCGGCGGCACTCTCGGAGCTCGTTGCTCCTGACATGGCTGCCCCCCGATCAGATTCGCCGTTTCTCGTCGCTGCGCGCGCTGGAGTACCGACTCGCCGACCAGTCTGGGTCATGCGCCAGGCGGGGCGCTACCTCCCGGAGTACCGGGCGATCCGGAAGCGATACTCCTTCCTCGACCTTTGCGGCAACCCCGAGGCTGCCGCGGAGGTGACGCTGCAACCGGTGCGACGCTTCGACCTCGACGCGGCGATCCTCTTCACCGACTTGCTGATCCCAGTACCAGGGATGGGGATCGAGCTCGCCTACGAGCCAGGGCCAGTGCTCGCATCGACGGTGACTTCACTCGCCGATGTCGAGCGCCTTGAGATCCCCGATCCCGAGCGCGACCTCGCGCCGATGCTCGAGACCGCGCGTCGGGTCCGCGAAGAGCTTCGTCCAGAGGTCGCCTTGATTGGCTTCGTTGGCGCCCCGTTCACGATGGCTTGCTACCTGGTCGAGGGTCGGGGCTCAAAGCAGTGGGAGGCTACGCGGCGGATGATGCACGGTGATCCGATGGCCTTCGACGCCCTTCTGTCTCGAATCGCGTTGGCGCTCGAGCCTCTCGTACGGGCGCTCCGTCAAGCTGGGTGCGACGCGATTCAGGTGTTTGATAGCTGGGCCTCTGTGCTGAGCACCGAGGACTACGAGCGTCGCTGCGCGGGACACACCGCAACGCTGCTGCAGGCGGCGCGTGACGCGGGCGCTGTCGCCATCAACTACGTGAACGGCGCCTTCGCCCACCTCGCATCGATGGTGGAGTCACCCGCTCACATGCTGGGGGTGGACTGGCGCCACCCAATGAGCGCCATCCGCGCGCAGGTCTCGGAGGCGTTGGCGTTGCAGGGCAATCTCGATCCGACGGCGCTGTTTGCTCCGGAGGAAGAGCTTCGCGCTCGCGTGCGCTCCATTTGCGACGCTGCTGGGCCCGGCGGCCACGTCTTCAACCTCGGGCACGGTGTCTTGCCCCAGACCGACCCTCGAGCCATCGAGGTGGTCGTCGATGAAGTGAGGAAATCATGACCCAGCAAGTCTCCGTCGATCTGCTCGAGCGCTACGACCAGCCTGGCCCACGCTACACGAGCTACCCGACGGCACCCGTCTGGGGCGAAGGTTTCGGGCCATCCGACTACGCGGAGCGGTTGTCGCTAGCTGGTGAATGCGTCGATCGACCGATGTCGGTCTATGTCCACATCCCATATTGTGAGCGCCTGTGCCTGTACTGCGCCTGCAACGTGGTCATCACCCGTGATGCGGCAAATGGTGAGGACTACGCGCAGGCCGTGTTGAATGAGGCGCGACTCGTTGCTCGCCACATGGGGAGCGCTCGGCCGGTCGTTCAGCATCACTGGGGAGGGGGGACTCCGACGTTTCTCGCTCCCGACGTCATGCGTCGGCTGTTCGACGGTTTGGCCGAGCTGTTTCCCCCGGCGCCAGGTGCCGAAGTGAGCATCGAGGTCGACCCGCGTGTCACCACTCGGGAGCACCTCCGGGCACTCGCCGCCGCTGGGTTCCGGCGGATCAGTCTCGGGGTCCAAGATTTTGACGCCACCGTCCAGTTGGCGATTCACCGCGAGCAGTCGTTTGACCTGACTCGAGGCCTCATCGCCGATGCCCGGGCACTTGGCTTCGACTCGGTCAATCTGGACTTGGTCTACGGCCTCCCTCAACAGAGCGTGCCCGGGTTTGACCGGACCCTTGAGCAGGTACACGAGCTCGCGCCTGACCGCATCGCATGCTACAGCTACGCGCACGTCCCATGGCTCAAGAAGCACCAGCGCGCGATCGATGAGAGCGCGCTACCGCGTGGCGCCGACAAGCTGGCTCTGTACCAGCACGCCCTCGAGTTTCTTGCGGACCGCGGCTACGAACCGATCGGGATGGATCACTTCTCGCGCCGCGAGGACGAGCTGGCGGTTGCCGCCAGGCAAGGGCGCCTACACCGCAACTTCATGGGTTACACGACTCGCGCCGCGGATGACCTGATCGGCCTCGGTCTCACCGCGATCAGCGAAGTGCATGGTGCGTTCGCGCAGAATCACAAGGCGATGTCGCAATGGCGCGCTGCTTTGGCGGACGACTCGCTTCCGACCACACGCGGTCACCTCCGATCCGAGGAGGACGAGCGCCGTCGGGGCATTGTGCTCGACTTGATGTGCCGCTTCATATGTCGCTATGACGACCACGGCGGGGTCGACTCGTTTCGAAGTCGGTATGGCGAGGAGCTGCAGCGCTTGTCCGCCGCGGTCGACGATGGCCTGGTGCGGGTCGACGACGAGGCCATCACGGTGACCCGAGTGGGACGGCTGTTTGTGCGCAATGTGTGCATGGCATTTGACGAGTACCTCGGCCGTGAGCAGCCAAAGCGCCCCCAAGTGACCGAGCGCTTCTCTCGCACGATTTGATGGCCAGCGCAGCGCTGGACTTGCTCGTGGTCGGGGGTGGCCCCGCCGGGCTTGCGCACGCTCTCTGGCGCCAGCAGGCGCACCCGGAGCTGCGTTTTCTCGTCACCGAGGCGCGCCCGCGGGTCGGGGGATGGCTCCAGACCGAGGTTCGTGACGGCTACGTGTGCGAGCACGGGCCGCAGGGCTTCAGGCCGAACGAGGCGTCCGATGACTTGTTGGCGCTGATCGAGCTGTCGAACCTCGCCGTTCCGTCCCGTCAGGCCGCGACGCGGCGTTGGGTGTTGGCAGGCGGATCACTCCGCGCCCTGCCGACTTCGCCGGGTGCATTGCTGAGGAGCCCGGTCCTGCGACTACGCGACAAGCTCCGTCTCCTGTGGGAGCCGCGCGTTCGCTCATCCGGGGCCGCCGATGAGTCGGTGCGAGACTTCTTCGTCCGTCGGTTCGGCCCGGCGACCCAACCCTACGCTCAAGCGCTCGTCCACGGCGTGTTTGGCGGCGACGCGGACCGACTCGAAGTGCGGTCGGCGTTTCCCATCGCCCGCCAGCTCGAGGTGGAGCACGGTAGCGTTCTGCGCGGGCTCCGCGCCCGGCGGCGTGCCGCTCGTGCTCGTCGCCCGGCGGCTCGAGCGCCGCTGTACTCGTTCCCTGGCGGAATGCAGCAAGTGGTCGACGAGATGGCCGTGCGGCTCGGCGACGCCGTGCGGACCAGCTGCCCCGTGGCTGGGCTTCGGCCGCGAGCGGAGGGCGGTTTCGAGGTCGTGCTGGAGGGCGCGGAGCCTCGAACCTTGACCTCGCGCTGCGTTGAGCTGGCGGTACCCGCATCGGTCGCCGCGCAGCTGGTGGCGCCCTTCGACGACGAGTTGAGCCGGCTCCTCGGTGGGATTCGTACCGCCTCGGTCGCCAGCACCTTCATCGGGGCATCGACCAAGGCTGTCGGTGGCGACGTCGAGGGTTTCGGGTTTCTTGCCGCGCGCGGGACCGCGGGCAGCGTCCTCGGCACGATCTACTGCAGTAGTACGTTCGGCGCGCACGCGCCGCCGGACCACGTGCTGTTTCGGGTGATGTCCGGTGGGGTCGGGTGGCCGGCGGAAGTGGACCGCGACGGATCCGAGCTGATCGATCAAGCCGTGAAGCTGCTACGGCAGCACGTTGACCTGCGAGGGGATCCTGCGTTCACTCACGTCTTGCGGGCTCGCGATGCGATTCCTCAGTACGAACGTGGACATCAAGAGCGCCTTGCTGCCATCGCTGCCAGCCTCCAGCGATGGCCAGGGCTCAATCTCCGCGGCGCCTCCTATCGTCAAGTCTCCGTGGTCGGCCAGTGGAGCGCAGCTGGGAGCACGCCATGACGCCAGCGCCGACTAAGACCGCGAAGATCGGGGTCCTGCTGGTGAACTTGGGTACGCCCGACTCGCCGGATGTCGCCGATGTGCGGCGCTACCTCGGCGAGTTTCTGATGGATCCGCGAGTGATCGACATCCCTGCCGCAGCCCGCTGGGCTCTGGTTCACGGGATCATCCTGCGGACGCGCCCACGCAAGTCGGCGGCGGCGTACCGAGAGGTGTGGGGCGAGCGGGGCTCACCGCTGCGCTACCACGGCCTCGATCTCGTCGCGGGGCTGCGCGATCGTCTGGGCCCTCGGGTCGCGGATGTGGCGTTGGCGATGCGCTACCAGAACCCGTCCATTCGTAGCGCTCTCGAGGCGTTTGCTGATCGCGCCATCGACGATGTGGTCGTCGTGCCTCTCTTCCCGCAGTACTCGCAGGCGGCTTGGGCCTCGGCCTATGACGAGGTCGTGCTGCAGGCCGGGCGCTTGCGCAACGTCCCGACGCTGCGCTTCGTGCCGCCGTTCTATGATCACCCGGCTTTTCTCGACGCCGTCGCCGTCGTGGCGGAGCCAGCCCTGGCGCGGTTTGGCCCAGAGCGAGTGCTGATGAGTTTTCACGGCTTGCCCAACACGCATATCCGCCGCAGCGACGCCAGTGGCGGTGACCATTGTCTTCGTGGGGTTGGGTGCTGCGAGGCGATCCAGGAGGTCAATCGGTTCTGCTACCGGGCGCAGTGCTTCGCCACTGCGCGCGGGATCGCTAAGCGTTTGCGCCTGAGTGAGGGGATGTTCGAGGTGACCTTCCAGTCGCGCCTCACCCGCAACTGGATCGAGCCGTTTACCGATGTGCGCCTGGCTCAACTACCCGCCGAGGGCGTGCGCCGCGTCGCCGTGCTGTGTCCTTCGTTTGTCGCCGACTGCCTTGAGACTTTGGAGGAGGTCGGCCTGCGCGCTGCCGCGTCGTTTACCGAGGCGGGTGGCGACGAGTTGTTGGCCGTCCCTTGCGTCAACGCGGATCCGGCCTGGGTCTCGGGTCTTGCGCAGATCTTGGCCGAGAGGGAGCCGCTCCTGGCGACGCTGGCCGAGGCGCGCCCTTCTGGCGCAGCACACTAGCCACCAACTAGCCACCGTGGTTGAGGCTGGTCCAGACCAGCTGGCGACCCGCTGATGAGCCGCCTCGGCCGCGGCGTTCGCGAGGACCCACCGGGCAAGAGCCAGATGCCGCCGGGCCCGTGCGCCGTTCGCCGCGGGATTCCCTCGGAGCTCAGCGCGGGCCTTCCCTCATGTTGCGACTGCGTCTCAATCTCGATATGATCGGGCCAACGCGCTGGCGCATCGCCGCTAGATCCCGCCCACAGGATGCGGGGAGCGGCGGTGCGACGCGACGCGACGGCGCCTGCCCCGGCGGGAGGTTGGCCGACACCGGTGAAACCACGTGACCATGGATGATCGAGCCGATTTGCCCCGACCCGAGTCGTCGTCCGCGGACCTCGGTGCCCTCCTGCGCGATCCGGTGATGAAGTCCGTGGCGCTACTGCGGCCAGAGGCGCCGAGCTACGAGGCTGGTCCGTTACCGGCTCGGCCCAAGAAGCGCTCGGGTGGCAAGGTGGGGCGGCGAGCCATGAAGTTCGTGCGCCGCGTGCATCTCTATGCCGGCCTGGCCTTGGTGCCGTTCGTGACGCTCTATGGTGTTACCGCGTTCTTGTTCAACCATCCGGGCGTCTGGTCGCCCACCGAAGTGCGCTACCTGTCGGCGAACGAGGTCGATGCGGCCGGCCGCGCCCACCTCGGTCCGCCGGCGCAAATGGCGCAGCAAGTCGTGGACGAGCTCGGTCAGGACGGGTGGGCGATCGATCCCGCTACGAAGTCGAGTTTTCAGGGCCGCATGTTCCTCAGCGCCACACTCGACGCCACGGACTACAGCCTCCTGATCGACGAGCCCGACGGCGGGGCTCGGGTCTTTCAGCGACCGACGCGCTCGTCGAGTCATGAACAAGAGCTCACGTCGGGCGAGACCGACAAGCTGGAGGTGGGGAGCGACGCCCTCGACGCGCTACGAGGGGCCGCGACCGCGTTGGTCCTGCCGGAGGCCGGCGACGACGCCGAGGTTCGCTGGCGCGTGCGCTCAACGCCGCGGCTTGAGTTCGGCATGCTCGATGAGGAGGGCGCGCCCTATCTCGCGACCTACAACTTGCGCGATGGCTCGCTCGAGGTGTCGCCGGCGGCGGAGCCAGAGACTGCAGGCACGGTACGATCGTTCTTGCTGCGCCTGCACACCGCGCATGGGGTTCCCGCGACCTGGGGGATCGACTTCTGGTGGTCCATCCTGGTGGACGTCATGGCCATCGCCATGGTGGTCTGGGCCGGCTCCGGCCTGCTGATGTGGTGGCAGATGAAGAACCTGCGACGCGTCGGGATCATCACGCTGGTGCTCTGCGCGATCGGTACGACGATCTTGGTGAGCGCCCAGTGGCAGAATCTCGCCTAGGCCCGCGCGACCAGCGCCGAGGGGATGTGGTCGCCCGGCGGATCAGCTCCCGGCGGCGTGGTCGTCCGACTCGAGGTCGGGGGCACGCACGATTTCCCGCCAGTGGTCGCCGTGCTCGTCGCGGACGATGAGGCGGCGCTGCGCCATCCGTACAAAGTCCGTGAGCTGATCGAGCGCCTGGCGCTCGAGGTGCAAGGACACCGGGCCCACGGTGAGGGTGGCGCGGTTGTGGCAGCAGACATCCAGGGCAAAAGCGCCCGCTGCCGCGATTCGTTCCGTTTCGCACATCTTCGGAGGTTCCTGGTCGTCGCTCGGGACGAGGCGAGGTGTTCGCCCCAATGCCCCTAGGTAGATTATCGCGAATGAGACTCAGTCGCAATGAAGGAATCTTCTTGGGGGCCGGGCCCTCTCGCGACTCGACCGCGACCTGGCCGGCCGACGGGTCAAGACCGCTCCGGCCCCGGACCGATCGATGAATCGTGCCGCCGCCGCCCGGTCCCCTGGTCGAGGACATCACGCGTGACCCGCGCGAGGCCGAGGACTGGTTTCGCCGCCTGCCCCCGGGCGTGCAGGAGACCACGCAAGCGGCATGGCGTGCCGAGCGAGAGTGCGCCAGCGTCTGGGATGCCCGCTGTCGCGCCCCTCGGCGCCGCTCGGTCGCCGAGGGTGCCGGGTTGCTGGCCGTCGCCATCGTGCTGGCGGCCAAGTGGCATCCTTGGACCCGCCTGGTGGTGCTCGTCGTGGCCGCACTGGGCGTGGGTGCCGCGATTGGCTGGACCGCCGAACGGTTCGGGCTCGGGCGGGCTGGCTGCTGCATCCTCGGCGGGCTTGCGGCGGTGACGCTGCATGCCACGTTGGGGCACGCGCACGTCGGCTACGCCATGGTCGCCGCGTCGTGCGCCAGCCTGCTGTTCATGGCCTGGGGCATTCGCCGCGAGTCGCGAAGTTTCGTCGGCGCTGAGTAGTGCTCCTGGTCGCGAGCCGGTCGTCGGGTGTTGATGCTCGCTACGCTGGTTGTCGTGCACCCTCTCAACTCCGCCAGTCTTGTCTTCGCTCTCGGTGTGCTGCCCGCGCAGGCCCCCGAGTATTTCACCAACGCCGAGATGAAGCAGGAGATCGACGCGCTGGCGGCGCAGGCTCCAGGCATCGCGATGGCGGTCGACCTGACCCAGCTGCCGGGCGCCGCGCGTACGCACAACGGCAGCTCGATCTGGGCGCTCAAGGTCTCGGACGGTGTCGCCCTCGACGAGGACGAGCCGGCGCTGCTGCTCGTGGCGCAGCACCACTCCAACGAGCTCAACACCGCGCCGCAGATCCTCCACGTGATGCAGCAGCTCGTGAACGGCTACGGCTCCGACCCAGGGCTGACCGCGGTCGTCGACAACTACGAGACCTACCTGGTGCCGATCGTCAACCCCGATGGCGTCGACTACGTGTGGTCTACCAGTCCCGGGTGGCGCAAGAACCGACGGCCCAACGGCGGCGGCTCGTTTGGCGTAGACCTCAACCGCAACTATTCAACGCTTTGGAGCGCGAGTTGCGGTGGTTCCACGCGTACGACGAGCAGCACGTACCGTGGCCCGGCGGCCGAGAGCGAGCCCGAGGTGCGCACGCTGTTAGCGCTGGTGCAGGCCATTCGTCCAGAGGTGTATCTCGACTTCCATAGCTTCGGCCGGGAAGTGCTGCACACCTACGCGCCGTGCGCCGTCTTTGGTGCGTCGATCGACGGCCTGATCCGGCGCTACGCGGACGACCTGCGCGGCCCGATGAACTATGGGTTTCGTGATCCAAGCGCGTCCGGCGAGGCGCCCGAGGATCTGTGGAACGACGGCGGGACGATGTCGCTGCTCATCGAGGTCGGCACATCGCAGCAGCCGCCGTGGTCGTCGAGCGTGAGCGAGGTCGCGCGGGTCTGGCCGGGGCTGCGCCGCGCGATCACGACTTGGGAGCCGGCGGTGCGAGGGCACGTGCGGGCCTTGGGCTCCGGCGCACCGATCGCGGCGACGATCGATCTTGCGCCGAATCCCTACCAGCAGGGCGAAGTCACCAACAGTCGGCAGCGCGACGGCCGCTATGGCCTATGGCTGCCGCTGGGGACTTGGGACGTGCGCTTTGCCGCCCCGGGGTTCCAACCGGCGACGCGGCGCGTGAACGTCACGGCGTATGACCAGGCGCAGGCGCTGGACGTCGAGCTGGCGCCGGTGGGTGCTGGTGGGCCGACCATCGCGTTGTCTGGCACGCCGCGCCTCGGCCAAGACCTCGACATCACCTACACCAGCCCAAGTGATGGTGGGCTCGTCTACTGGGTGCCGCTGTCGGCCGGGACGAGTCCGGGCATCCCGCTGGGCGCGGCCGGGACGATCCCCCTCAACCCGGACTCGGTGTTCTTCATTAGCGTGTTGGTGCCGTCGGTCGTGGCGAACAACACTGGCGTGCTGCCGGCGAGTGCGCAGGTTACGGCCACGTTTCCGATCCCGACGAGCGTGGGTCTGGTGGGGCTGACGCTCTACACCGGCGGCATCACGTTCAACCCGGGCACCGTCGGCGGGATCAAGACCTGGAGCAGTGCGGCGTCGTTCACGATCCAGAGCTAGTCGCTGAACCAGCGACCTGAAGGAGAGCGATTGCCGAGATCAAGCTCGCCACGCCCTCTCCCGGCGTACTTAGCGTTGCAAGACCACCACGCAACGCCGCGGGAGTCTGCCGCGTTGGCACTGGCTCGGCCTGCTCGACGCCCCCTCGTCCGGGTGTTTTCCCGGTGGCTTTTCGGCTTTCGGAAACACCTACGTAGGCAGGGCGCCACTGAGGCGGGCGCACCCGCCCGCCGTGCATCTGCGCCCACGCCTCTTCGCGAATACGATCTCAAATCCCATGCGCTTCCGCCTTTCTCTCCACCTCCTCACCGTTGCGATCCTCGGCGCTGCCCCGGCCCCGGCGCAGACGCCGCAGCTGACCGCGACGATCACGTTCGGCGACAGCCTCACCGATAACGCCCTGTTGGGGTTTCCGTTCCGTTTCGCCCTTTACGGCGCCGATCCCATCGAGGCCGTCTTCGATCAGGCCGCCCCGCCCGGCGCCAACCTGACGAACTACGCCGTGGCGGGCTCCAGGAGCGACGACATCCTCGGCCAGATCTTGCGCTACGCGAACCGCTTCTTCGCCGGCACGCAGCCGTTGGCGACGTTCATCTCGTTTGAGATCGGCGGCAACGATTTTCTG
The DNA here is from genome assembly GCA_039029375.1 of Planctomycetota bacterium. Taxonomy (GTDB): domain Bacteria; phylum Planctomycetota; class UBA1135; order UBA1135; family UBA2386; genus JBCCGH01. Next base: position 10,775 of record JBCCGH010000011.1, on the reverse strand, counting down.
AGCGCCTGGGACCGGCTCGCCGCCAACCCGCCCGGCGAGGACCCCGTCGCCGACGGCATCGTCAACGAGGTCCTGCTCAACATCGCCAACGACTTCTCGTTGCTGTGGCTGGCGCATCCGGACGCGCACTTCGCGCTGTGGACGGTCCCCGACGTCTCGCACACGCCCCTGCGGTGGAGCCAGCGCGGCACCGTGGAAGGCCGCAACGTGCGCGCCCACCTGGCGCGCGTCAACGACATCCTCCGCAGCCTGAACGCCGTACCGAACATCACGGTGTACGACGCCGAGTCCCACGTCCGCACCGTGACGCTGACGCCGCCGCTTGTCGCCGGAGCACCGTTGGTACCGCCGCCGGCGACGGGGAACTTTGCCGACGTCTTCGCCGATCCGATCCATCCCACCGCGGTCGCGAATGCGCTGATCGCCAATGAGATCATCCTCGGCATGAACGCGACGTGGGGGCTGTCGATCCCGATCTACGCCGCCCCCGAGCTCGCCGCGCTCGCGCGTCGCTGACGCGACGCAGTTCCCCGCCATCGCGATCTTGCCCGGGGCGCAGCGCGCCCGTAGCGTCCGCCGCACGTTGCGCCTCCTGTTCGCGGTTTTGACCATCTGTCTGGTGGGCGTGATGCCGGCACAGCGTCCGTCCGTGGCACCGACCCGGTTTCCCGACGACGCCAACATCGTCGTCGACGGGGCCCTGGACGAGCCGGCTTGGCGCGACGCGCTGCGCCTCGACGTGCTCACGGAAACCGAGCCGGTCGAGGGTCGTGCGCCAGAGGTAGGCACCATCGTGCGCATCGCCTACGACCGCGACTTCGTCTATCTGGCGATGGAGTGTGAGGAGCGCCCTGGGCTGCTGCGCAGCCGCCTGATGCAGCGCGACGCCAACCTCGACCCCGACGACCGCATCGAGTGGTGGATCGACTCGTTTGGCGCGCAGCGCTTTGGCTACTGGTTTCAGATCGGTGCCGGCGGCAGCCAGGGCGACGCGCTGCTTAGCGAAGCCGGCACCAGCTTCAACAAGCAGTGGGACGGCATCTGGTATGGGCGCACCCGGCTCAACGACCGCGGCTGGCAGGCGGAAGTGGCGATCCCGTTCCAGACGATCGGCTTCGATCGCGCCGCGCCGCGCTGGGGCTTCAACGTGCGGCGGCTGCGCAGTGCCGTGGGTACCGACTACCGCTGGGCCTCGCCGCGGGTGGCGTATCGCTTCTTCGACCTACGCGTCGGCGGCTGGCTCACCGGCATGCAGGAGTTGCGGCAGGGGCTCGGCATCAGTGCGGTGCCCTACGTGCGCTTCAACGCGTCGCGCGACCGGCGCGTCTCCAAGCACACCTCGCGAACCGGCGACTTCGGCATGGACCTGGGTTACCGGATCACGCCGTCGCTGGGCCTGCTGTTGACCTACAACACCGACTTCGCCGAGACCGAGGTCGACGACCGGCAGGTCAACCTGACCCGCTTCCCGCTGTTCTTCCCGGAGAAGCGCGACTTCTTTCTGCAGGACTCCGACCTGTTCGAGTTCGGGTTCTCGGGCGGCTTCGGTGGCGGCTCGAGTCCGCTGCCGTTCTTCTCCCGGCGCATCGGCCTGAGCGACAGCGGTGGGATCGTGCCGCTGATTGGTGGGCTCCGGTTGTCGGGGCGTGTCGCCGGCTGGAACATCGGCGCGCTGGGGACGCTCATGGACGAGAGCGCGGCCGATCCGGAGAAAGGCCTCGGCGTCGTGCGCGTCAGCCGCAACATCTCCAGCCAATCGGCGGTCGGCATCATCGCCACCGGCGGCCGACCGACCGGGCGCGGCGACGCCGCCACCGTGGGCGCCGACCTGCGCCTGTCGGACAGCGAGTTGCTCGGCGCCGGTGGCTCCGGCACGCTGTGGGTGTATGGGCTCACGACCCAGGCTCCGGGTACGTCCGGCGACGGCGAAGCGGTCGGCATGCGCGGCCAGATCCGCACCGCGCAATGGGAGCACCGCGCTACGGCCGAGCACATCGAGCCAGAGTTCGACCCGCAGCTGGGCTTCGTGCGCCGCACCGGTATCCGCCGCTACCAGTGGGACAGCTCGTTCACGCGGCGCAGTGGCGGGGTCTTGCAGGAGTTCGAGCTGGGCTCGTCGCCGCAGCTCACGACGACGGACAGCAATGGCGATGACTCGTGGTCGCTGCCGCTCGAGCTCGACATCCGCTTCCAAAGCCAGGACCGCATCGGCGTCGAGGCGCGGCGGCGTTTCGAGCGCGTGCCGTCGGCCTTCGAGATCAACGACGGCGTGTTCGTAAGCGCGGGCGAGTACTACGAGACGCGCTTCGAGGCGTTCGCCTCGGCCGCGGACAACCGCGTGCTCGGCGGCAGTGTGTCGGTGGAATGGGGTGATCTGTTCTCCGGCGACCTGCTGCGCTGGTCGGTACGGCCGTCGTTCATCCCCAACCGCTACTTGCAAATCTCCGCTGAGTACCAGGAGTTCATCGTGAACCTCAACGAGGGCGACTTCACCACGCGCGTTGCCGAGGGTCGCGTCGACGTGACGCCGTCGCCGGACCTGGCGTGGCGCAACCTAGTGCAGTGGGACACCAACAGCCGCGACCTCACCTTTCAAAGTCGCCTGCGCTGGATCCGGGAGCCGGGGCAGGACCTGTTTCTGGTGGCGCTGTTTGGCTGGAACAGCGCGGCACCCGGCGCGCCGTTGATCCCGACGACGCAGGACTTCACTTTGAAGGCCGAGTACACGATTCGTTTCTAGACGAGCTGGGCACTGAGCTCATAGGGCATCACATCTCATCCACGTCTGAACCCCGGCATCGTAGATGTGGTTCAGCTGGCCGATTTGTCCGACTAGCGCGCCGAACCTCTCGTTGTTCAGGTCGCTGTGATCGCGGCAGATCTCGGACGTCACTCGCACGATCCAAAAGGGCGTGTCGTTATAGGCGTCGGGAACGCGCTCCAGGACCACCTCGTCGTCCACGACCCTGGCGCGGTGGCTCACCAAGTCGTCCACGTGCCCTTCGGCATGGGTCGCCAGAAACCGCTGGCTCGGCAGACCGTGGTGGCGATCCCGGCGGAACGCGGCAAGGGAAAGGAGGGCGCTGACAGTGCGCCCGAAGGGGTAGGCGCGGCTCGTCGCGGAGTCCGCCTCGGAGGTCATTGACACCACGATGGGGCCCGGAGCGGCGCGCGTTGCGCCGTCCGCCGCGCGCAGCTCCAGGCGCGCCTTGGCGCGTTTCAGGAAGTCGATGAACTGCCACGAAGACAGCGCGTCGAGGGCCGGGTTGGCGAGCACGATCAGGTCCGCAGGTACGTGGATGCCTTGGGCGCCGTGGGTCACCAGCAGAGTGGTCAGTGAGGGGGCCAGCGTTTTGCCGACAACGAGTCCCCCCATGGAGTGGCCGACGATGAAGCACTTGGACTCTGGCCTTTGCTTGGTGGTGGCCATGACGCGGAAGAGCACCTCGCGCATGTTCAGCGATGCGACGCGCTCCGCTGCCAGTCGCCGGGCCCAGAAAGTCAGCTCCTTGTAGATCGGCAGTCGCGACGTCAGCCCGCGCCAGCCGAGGTACACCCCGACCACGCGGTCGGGGTGCGGTGTTCCCCGACGGTATTGCTGCTCAGCAATACGGACGACTTCTAGGCGGAAGTTGGCGAGATCGCCACGGGTTGGGTTGGCGTTGTTCTTCCAGCCGTGGATGAAGAGGACGACCAGCACACCGCGCTCCGCCGTCTTGTTGCGGCGGGCAATGACGTCGAGGGCGGACTGCAGCTGGTCGAGCTGCCATAGGGCGCCCTGATCATCGAACTCGATGATCGCCAGATCACAGCTGTGACCGGGAGCCGCGGGAACGTCCAGCTCCAGCAGGTACTCGTGGGGCGCGGCGTTGAAGGCGCGATGGGTCATCCGCGAGCCCCCTGGGGGGTGGACCGCTTCCCGCCGCCAAACAGCAGGCTGTACATCACGGGAACGAACCCCAACGTCAGCACCGTGCCCACGCCGAGGCCGCACATGATCACGATGGCCATACCGAACCAGAACTCGCCACCGAACAGCGCGAGGGGCAGCAGGCCGACGATCGTCGTCGCGGTGGTCATGATGATGGGGCGCGCTCGCGCCAGGGCGGCGTCGACGATGGCCGCGTTGACTTCGAGACCGCCATCCCGGGCGTGGTCGATCCGATCGATCATCACGATGCCGTTGTTGATGATGATGCCGGCCAAGCTGAACAGCCCCAGCATCGCCGTAAAGTCGAAGTAACCGTCGAAGAGGAAAAGGCCGTAGTTCGCGCCGATGAGCACGAGCGGGATGGTCAGCAGCACGACGGCGGGGCGTCGGAACGAATTGAACTGCAGGACCAGCAAGGCCAGGATCAGCAGGAAAGCGTGCGGCGCGTAGCGAAAGAGCTCAGCGTTCGAATCGCGAGACTCCAGAATCTCACCGGCCACGTCGATGGAGTAGCCGAGCGGCACCTCGACGGCGTCGAGGGCCGGCGCCAGCGCGGCGAAGAGCTCGGCGGATGTCATGGCGGGGTGCTTCGCCGAGACCGTCCAGGCTCGCTGCTGGTTGAAGCGACGGATCTTGCTGGCCTCGACCTCTCCGTCGAAGCTCGCGATCTGAATCAGGGGAACCGGGGCGCCCGAGGAGGCGGAGAGCACCTCGACCGTCCGCACCCGGTCCAAGCTGCCGCGATCCGACGCGCGGGCCCGGATGACGATGGGGATCACCAGGTCGCCCTCCCGATAGGACGTCACGGTCTCGCCGTCGAAGTAGGCCGAGAGTGTGTTGGCCACGTCGGCGCTGTTGACGTCCGCGCGCCGCGCGCGCTCCTGATCCACATCCACCCGCAGCTTGAGCACGGCGTTCTCCCAGTCGTCGCGGACCGCCTGAATACCCGGGACGCCATGGAAGGCATCGGTCACTCGCCCGACCAATTGGCGCAGGGTGTCGATGTCCGGGCCGGTGACTTGAAGCTCGACCGTGCCGAGCGCCGCAGTCCCGAGGAACAGGGTCTCCGCTCGCCCCTGGGCCTCGGGCAGCGCTTCGATGATGAACCGCTCAGCGCGGGCCATCACCGCGTGGATCTCGTCGCTCTCTCGCGTGTTGACGACGAGAAAGGCTTTGTTCGGTTGAGGATCATTGGGGTTGAGCGACAGGAAGAACCGCGGTCCCCCTGAGCCGACGTACGCGAGCACATCGGTGACTTCTGGGTTCTCCGTCGCAGCGCACAGGTAATGGGTGAGGCGACGCGTCGCGTCGATGGTCTGCGCGACGGGGGCCTCCGCCGGCAGGTCGACATACAGCGTGAACTGGTTGCGCTCTGATGGGCCGAGTGATCGCTGCTTGACCGAACCGAGGATCAGCACACTGCCGAAGAGCAGAGCCACCATCGCGGCGACGAAGACGATGCGGACGCGAAGGAGGATGCCGAGAACGCCGCGGTAGGCGCGGTACGCCAAGGCCTCTCGGCGGGCGGGCGCCGACGCGGGCGGTGGCCCGGCGCTGCGCAAGAACCAGTAGCAGAACGCCGGGGTCACGGTGATCGCGATCAGCCACGACCCGAGAAGCGCGAGAGCCAGCACTTGCCCCAGAGATTTGAGGAACTCGCCAGAGCCGCCGGAGATGAGCATCAACGGCAGGAAGGCCGCGACCGTCGTGAGAGAGCTCGTGAGAAGAGGGACTGCGAGATGACGCGGCGACTCGAGCACGGCGTCCCTTCGATCCAGGCCGTCCGCGAGGCGCTTCTGGATGTCCTCCGCGATGACGACGCCGTTGTCGACAAGGAGCCCCAGCGCCACGATGATCGCCGCGATCGAGATGCGGTGCAGCTCGATGCCGAAGAGCGCCATCCCGATGAGCGTCGCCATCATCGTGAGCGGGACCATCGTCCCGACGATGAGCCCGGTCCGCAGGCCCAGGAAGAGCATGACGACGACGAGGACGACCACGACCGTCTGTGCCAAGTTGATCGTCGCGTCGTGGACGGCGGCCTGCACGAGCTCCGGTTGGTAGATCACCACGTCCAGGCTCATACCGAGCGGCAGGGTGGCCCGTTGCCGATCGAGCGACTCGGTCACCTGGCGGCCGAGCTCGACGACATTGGACTTCGCGACCATCGAGACGCCGAGCACGATGGCCGGCTTGCCGTTGTAGAAGGACGGCGCCTCGGGCGGGTCCACGTAGCCGCGACGAATCGTCGCCAGATCCTCCAGGTAGACGATTTGCCCGGTGTCGGTCTTGACGGCGACACGCCGCAGCTCGTCGAGCGAACGGAGGTCGCCGGACGGCTCGACGACGATCCGTTGCCCGCCGGCGTCCACCGTGCCACCCGGGAGGACGACGTTTTGGCCGCGGAGCGCCGAGACGATCCGCTGCGGCTGCAGCCGGTACTGCGCCATGAAGGCGGCGTCGAACTCGAGCCAGATGCGTTCGGGCTGCACGCCGTAGAGGTCGACTCTCGCCACGAGGGAGAGCGTGCTGAGTTCATCTTGGAGCTCGCGCGCGATCTCCCTCAGCTCGGCGAGGGTGAACTCGTCGCCTGTGAGGGCCAACGTGATCGCGGCCACGGTGCCGTAGTCGTCGTTGACGTTGGGACCGAGCGTGCCCTCCGGAAGGTCACGCGCGAGGTCGTCCATCTTGTTGCGCAACTTGGCCCAGATGGGCGCCATGTCCGAGTAACGGCTGGCGACTTCGGGCGTGATGATCGACAGCCCGGTGGACGAGACGGATTTGATCTCCTCGACTTCCGGGATGGTCTTGACCGTCTCTTCGATCGGTCGCGTGACGAGCTGCTCGATGCGCTCGGGGGACAGTCCCGGGAGGCGCGTGATGATCTGGGCCGACCGGATGGTGACCTCGGGGTCCTCTTGACGAGGCTGCGTGGTGTAGGTGTAGACGCCGCCGATGCAAACCGAGGCGATGACGAGCCAGAGGAACCGAGCGTTGGTGATCGCGAACCGCGCGAAGCCGTTCAACGCGAGCCCTCCTGGCTGGGCGTCCAGGCGAGGGCCTGCATCCCGTCGCGTAGGAACGCGACCCCCGCCACGATCACTTGGTCGCCAGGCTCGAGGCCCTCGAAGACCTCGAGATCATTGCCACGCAGGTTGCCCACCGTGACTTGGCGCAGCGCGACCTGACGCCGGGTCGGGTCAAGCACGAACAGCGGCACTTGCGTGGGCTCACCACTGCCCTGATCCGGCGGCGCGCCCGCGCGCCGCAGCCCAGCCTCGATCGCGATCGCTGACAGGGGGATCAGGTAGGCCGTGCGGTCGCCGAGGTAGGCGGTGAAGTTGAACGTCACGCTGGCCGTCATGCCGGGGCGGACGTCGGCCTCGGTCGGCGCGAGGCGCACGGTCACCGGAAACGCGTTCCCGGCTTCGGCCTCGGCGCCGATCGTCGCGACCGTCCCCGACACCGCGACGCCGTCGAGCGTGGGGAACTCGACTTGGACCACCTGCCCGAAGTCGACGTCGCGGATCAACGTCTCCGGCACGCTGACCTCCGCCTCCAACGTGCCGGCCGTCTGCACCGTGAAGGCGACCTCGGCCGCCGCAACCTCCTGAAACGGGTCCACTGCCACGGCGACGACTTGCCCGTCGAACGGCGCTGTCAGCTTGACGCGCGCGAAGTCGAGCTCGGCGTGCTGCAGGCTCCGTTGTGCGGCGCTGAGCTCGCCATCCGCAGCCGCGAGAGCTGCGGTCGCGGCGTCGACCTCCTTCCGCGCGGCGCCGCGCTCCTTGGCGAGCGTGTTGACCCGTTCGTAGGTCGACCGCGCTTCGACGAGCTGGGCTCGCCTGTTGGTGACGTCCGCTCGCGCCTTCTCCAGTGCGAGGCGGAGCTGCTCCGGGTCGAGGGAGGCGAGGAGTTGGCCACTGGTCACGCGTTGGCCTTCCGCGACGAGGATCTCCAGCACTTTGCCGCCCACGCCGAAGCTGAGCGGCGCCTGGTCCGCCGCGCGGATCTTGCCCGAGATTCGGCGAGATTGTCCGGTCGCCTTCTTACCGACCGTGAACACCTTGACGCGGGGAATCGCGGCCGGCTGCTCCTGAGGCGGCTCGCTGCAGCCACTCCAAACGACGAGTGCTGCTGCCAGGACGAGGGGGTAGGTCGAGTTTGGGCCGTGACGGCGGGGCGGCCTCGTGGGTGTTGGCAAGTCTTGTGCGTTCATGGAGCAAGCGGCGCTGGGCGCCGAGGAGAAGGTGGCCAAGGCTCCGACGGGAAGGCTCCCGTGTGCTCGAGGAGCGCGCCTTCGCAGTGGCATCATGCCAGTGGGGGCGGTTGTCTCAGCAGTCCGTTTCCACACGCAAGTACGGCAATCTCGTTTGCCGCCGGAAACCGTGCGCACCGACGGGGGGCCGCCACGATCATGCACGAATGCGGCGTACAGTCCTGACGGTCCTGGGATGGGCGGTGGCCATCACCGTCGGCGGCGCGTGCTCGCGCAGTGGCTCGGGCTCGGCGCCCCGGCAGCAGCCCGCGCCGCCGGCAGTCCAGTTCGTCGCGCCGCAGCCGTTGGCGTTGCCGAGCGCGACGAGCAGCCCGATCGAGGCGCTCACCGAAGCAGACTTCGACGGCGATGGTCGCGCCGACCTCGCGGTGGCGGCGGCCGGGCGGGTCGAGGTTGTGCGCCGCGCCACCGCGACCGACCTTCAGCCCCTCGCGCTTCTGGAGCCGGGTGGTGAGGTCGTGCGGCTGCGAGCGCCCGACCTCGACCGCGACGGCGACCCAGAGCTTGTCGCGCTCACGCGGGCGCCCGCCGCGGTGCACGTGTATCGCAACGACGCCGGCGTGCTGGCTTTGGTGCAGTCGTTGCCGTTGCCCCCGGATCCGGTGGCCTTGGCGCTCGGCGACATCGGCGGTCGGGCCTGGGCCGGCCGCCGTCACGGCCTCACCGACTGGCTGCTCGACGTCCTGGTTGCGCACCGGGACCGCGCCGCGCTGACGGTGCGCTTTGGCCGCGGCGACGCGACGTTTGTCGACGCGCCGGACTTTCCACTGCGCGGTGGCGCCGTGCCGGCGCGACCGGTGGACCTCACTTACCGCGATTCTGGGTTCTACTTCGACGATCTCGTGGTCGCCGACGCCGCCAACAACCAGCTCGAGGTGCATGGCTGGCTGCTGCCCGATCACGTGCGGGTGCACCCGCTTGGTGAAGAGCCGACGGCGCTTTCGGTGGCCGACATCGACCAAGACGGTCATGAGGACGTCTTGGTGTCGTTGGCCGGGCCCGGTGCTGGCGGTGTCGTGGCGTTGCGCTTTGTGGACTACGCGACGTCGCCGCTCGTCCCCGTGGCCACGGTGCGCATGATCGACGGGGAGCCGGCGGCGCGGGCGCGGCTGGGCGACGTCACCGGTGATCGCCTGCCGGACCTCTTGGTGCCGTGGGCGACTCGTCCTGGTTTGGCGCTACGCCGGGGTTTGCCCGGCGGTGGCTACGATGTCCCGGTCGAGATGGTCGCACCAGCGCCGATCGAGGCGCTGGCGGTCGGCGATTGGGTGGGCGGTGCCGAGGCCGACCTGGTGATGGTCGCCGGCGGCGCGTTGTCGGCGTTCGGGGGCGGCCCCGCCGGATTGGTGGTCAATTACGCCCAGCGTGTGGCGCACCCCGAGCCGACCGTCCTCGCCGTGGCAGATCTGAACGCGGACGGTCGAGACGAGTTGATCGTGGCAGGGCCGGTGTCGTCTCGGCTGGTCGTCACGCACCTCGCGCCCGGGCTGGCGGGCCAAGCGCCGTCGCTGGCTGAGATCGACGTCGGTGGGGCGGTGCGACACTGCGCGGTGACGGATCTGGATGGCGATCAGCGGGTCGACATGATCGCCACGACCGAACGCGGCATTGCCGTGGTGCGCAACGAGCAGGTCGGCGGGAGCGCCTTCTCCCCCGACGACTGGCGCGTCACCCAGGTGCCGCTGTCGGTCAAAGATCCGGTGCACACCGCCTTTGGCGAGTTGACCGGGGACGAGGGGATCGACCTCGCGTTGTGCGATCCCGTCGCGGGCACACTGACTCTGCTGCGCGCCGCCGACCGGCAGATTCGTTACCAGAGCCAGCCGTTGTTCGTCGGGCCTGGGCCGACCGGTTCGGTGATCGCCGACTTCGACGGCGATGGCTGGGGCGACGTGGCGGTGGCGCTGAGCCGCAGCGCGTTCGTGACGATCGTCGGCGGCGACGGCTCGGGTGGTTTGGTCGTCGATCGGCTCCTCGTGCCGACGCCGCCGGCACCGACCGCGATCCTCGGTACCGACCTGGACGGCGACGGCCGGCTCGACCTGGTGGTCAGCCATCCCGCGAGCGGCGAAGTCACGGTGCTCCGCAACCGCTCCCGACCGGGCGTCTTGCAGTTCGACGCGGAGCCGATGTCGGTCGATGGCACGCCTCACGCGTTGAACGCGGCGGACATCAACCGGGACGGCGCGATGGATCTGATCGTCGGGCTCGCCGCGGAGCCGCGCGCCTGGCTCGGTCTCGGCCGCGGTGCCGCCGCGCCGCAGCCGCAGTCGGTGCTCGGCACTCCAACGTCGGGTGTGATTGGTGTGGGGGACTTCGACGGCGATCGGATCCCCGACCTCGCTGTCGCCGTGCGCGGCCGGCCGCGCGTCGCTTGGCTCCGGAGCGCGCCGCTCGCGGTGTCCGCGTCCGCTGCGCGCTGAATCGACCGGTTCTACTGGTAGTACTGCGACGGATCGGGAATGCGCACGCGGTCGACCGAGCCGTTGCGCAGCCGCACCTGGACAATCAGGTCCGGTGGGTAATCATCGCCACGGCGCGTGAAGCGAAACCGGCGGAGGCCTG
>JBCCGH010000010.1:0-105009 GCA_039029375.1 Planctomycetota bacterium | reverse complement strand
GTGGTGTGATTCAGACAGATGGGGCTTTACCCGCGAGGTATCGGCGCCGGTCGCAAGGCGGGTCGCCGCAGGCATATTCGTGGATACGGCGAGGACGACCCAACGCTGCGAACGGCGTTGAGGGCCGCGGAGAATGCCCCAGATTTCTGAATCACACCACTAGGCTTGGGCGCGCGAGGCGACGCGCGCGGAGCCGGGCACCTCGGCCATCGGGTCGAGGAGCTCGCCCTTCAACACGTAGTAGGGCGACTTGTGGTAGAGCTTGATGTCGTGGAAGGGGTCCGTGAGGATCTTGGTCGCCCACACCAGGCCGGTCTGCGCGTCGCGCACGATCATCAGGTACACGGTGCGCGTGAGCACTGCAGCGCCGCCCAGAACGAGCCATAGCACGCAGGTGTTGTGCAGGTGGCCGTACCATTCGGTGTGTGGCGTCATCAGGCCGAACAGTGACGGCTCCAGCCACAAGGTCACCGGAATGGCCACCCAGATCGACAGGAGCACCACCTTGCGTCGCAGGTTGTAGCCAACCTTGATCGCCTCCTTGTGCTCGTGCGTGGTGTGATTCACCTCGTCGAAGCCCTTCGGCTCGAAGAAGAAGTGGCCGGTCTGCCGCGACACCATCGCCAAGAGCCAGCCGACGAGCGACGCCGCGACTGGGTTGACGAAGATCAACACGTAGGCGGTGAGGAAGCAGCAGGCGCTGAACAGGTGCAGCGACTGGTTGATACGGCTGTGGTGGTAGTAGCGGTGGTCGTCCCAGCGCTGCTCCCGCAGCTCCTCCCAAAACGAATTCTTCGTGGCCATCAATCTCGTCTCAAGGCTCGGCTGAGAGCTCGACGTCGGCGCGGAAGAGCGGCTCACCCATGCGGATGATCTCCCCCTGGCGCACCGAGGGTACCAATCGAAACTGTGGGGTCGCAAACACGATGATCGTCGAGCCGTGCTGGAAATAGCCCAGCTCTTTTCCCTTCATTAATTCGGCGTCACAGGGGATCTCGTGGAGACCCCGGCTGCGCAAGTCCAGCGTGCCTTCGAGCAGGTGAAGCCGAATGCTGGCGACGAGGATGGCGGCGACCGGCACCAAGGTGATCGCGTAGTCCGGCACGCCAAGCTCTAGGTCGAGGACGGCGCGCTCGTTCTTGCAGAACAGCTTCTCGACCCGCGCCAGCGCGATGGGGTTGACGTTCCACGTATCGCCGGAGATGTAGCGCACGCGTCGGATCCGTGCGTCGCATGGGGCGTGGAACCGGTGGTACATGCTCGACTTCAGGCGCAGCGTCACGAACCTGCCGTCGCGGTATCGCGCCACCCCGGCGTCGTCCCCCAGCAGGTCGGCCAGGGTGTAGGGGAAGCCTTTCGCTTGGATCAGCTCGATCCCGTCAATGTCGCCGTGCGCACCGACGACGGCGTCGCAGGGGCTGACCACGATGTCCGGCCGTGGGTCGATGGGGCGAGCCCCGTCGCGTAGCTCGCGCACGAAGCACTCGTGCAGGCTCGAGAACGACTGTGCCTTGGCGTCGCTCAAGTCGAGGTCCGGCGAAAAGCGCCGCCAGACGGCGATGCTCGCCTTGGTCAGCCAGCGGCTTTCGATCCGGCTGAACCAACCGACCAGCCGGGTGACGAGCCGGCGGGGAATGCGGTTCGTCAGGAGAAAGTTCAGATCCTCCTGCTGGAAGAACCTGGCGATCCTCGTCGACGTTGCCGGCATTGCCGCATCTGGTTAGCGACGCGGCGGGATCGGCGCAAGCAGCAGGGGGACCAGGGGCGAGTTGCCCGGGGGTGTGCGACGATGTGCCGCATGGTCCGTCTCGCCGAGAGGGCGCCGCGCCTCGTGGGGATCGCCTCCTGCCCACCCGAGCACCACGTAGAGCAAGCCGCGGCGATGCGGTTCGCGGCGCGCCTGTTCGGCGGCGCTCTCGACGTGGAGCGCCTCGCCGGCGTGTTCGAGAACTCGGGGATCGAGCGCCGCCAGCTCTGCAAGCCGCTCGCATGGTTCGCGCAGGAGCGCGGGTTCGGCGAGAAGAACGACGTGTTCTTGGCGGCGGCCGAGCGCCTCGCGGCGAGTGCGGTGCAACAGGTCCTGGCGGACCACGATCTGGCGCCCGCCGACATCGATCATCTGGTCTTTGTGACCAGCACCGGGCTCGCCACGCCGACGATCGATGCCCGCCTGCTGGGCCGTCTCGGCTTTCGTCCCGGCACGCTGCGAACGCCGCTGTTTGGGCTGGGCTGCGCCGGCGGCGCTCTGGGGCTGATCCACGCGACCGAACTCTTGCGCGGTCGCCCGCGCCACAAGCTGCTGCTCGTGAACGTCGAGCTCTGTGCGCTCACGTTTCAGCACGACGATCGATCGAAGAGCAACTTCGTGGCGACTGCGCTCTTTGGCGATGGCGTCACTGCTGCCCTGCTCGTCGGCGGCGCCCACGACGGGGTGATGAACGAAGGGTATGGAGGACTCGAAGTCTGCCACGCCGCCACCCACCTGTGGCCCGACACCCTCGACGTGATGGGGTGGAACTTCGTCAACCATGGGATGCAGGTCGTCTTCTCGGCGCGCATTCCCGAGCTCGTGCGGCGCGAGATGCCCGGGTGTCTCGAGGCGTTTTTGGCGGCGGCCGACGTGACTCAGGACGCCGTCGACCACTGGGCCGTGCACCCCGGTGGCGCCAAGGTCCTGGCGGCCTACGAGTCGGCGTTGGGTCTCGATGCGGCGCAGCTGGCGCGCTCGCGGCGCGTGCTCGCCGAGCACGGCAACTGCTCGGCGGTCACGGTGATGCTCGTGCTCGAGGACCTGCTGCGGAGCGGCGCGCTTCGCCACGGCGACCGCGTGCTGACGACGGCGCTTGGCCCGGGCTTTAGTGCCGGCACCCTGCTCTGGCAACGCGTCTGACGGCGTCGACCAGCGAGAGTGCGTGGACGGGTCGGTAGACTGCGGCGATGGTGTCCGTCGCTTTGCGCACGCTCGGCGTGGCGTCTTGGCTCGTCGTGGTTGGGGCGCCTCACGCGCAAGAGGGCTGGGCCCGGTTCCGCGGCCCCAACGGCTGCGGTCGCGCCGCCGAGGGGCCGAGTTACCCCGTCGCGTTTGGTCCCGATCAGCACGTGCTGTGGAAGCAGCCCGTCAGCGCCGGTCACTCCTCGCCGTGCGTGGTTGGCGATTGCGTCGTCCTGACCGGCGCGACTGAGGACGCCCTCGAAACCCTGTGCTTTGGCCGGGAGCACGGCGTGCTGCGCTGGCGTCGCACCGTGCCCTTGGCCAAGGCCGAGAAGCACCACCAGGTCAACGGGCTCGCCACACCCACCCCGACCGCCGACGCCGAGCGCGTCTACGTGAGTTTCGGTTCGTTCGGCCTGATCTGCTACGATCTGGCCGGCGACGAGGTCTGGCGCCGCGAGTTGCCCGCGCCCAACAACACCTTTGGCTCGGCGTCGTCGCCGATCGTCGTCGGCGATGCGTTGGTGTTCGTTCGCGACACCAATGACGAGTCGTACCTGGAACGGATCGACGCGGCGACGGGCGCCGCGCAATGGCGCGTGGATCGCAGCGGCTTTCGCTCCGGCTGGTCGACGCCGGTCGTGTGGCAGCGAGACGGCGTGACGGAGCTGCTGGTCTATGGCGCGTTCCGCCTGACGGCCTACGACTTCGCCGATGGCAGCGAGCTCTGGTCCGTCCCCGGCCTCGCCGACGAACCCTGCATCACGCCGGTCCTCGGGGCGGACATGGTCTTCGTGACGTCCTACAACATGCGCACGAACCCCGAGGTCATCGGCTTGCCGACCTTTGCCGAGCTGTTGGCGGCGCACGATGCCGACGGCGACGGCACGCTGAGCCGTGAGGAGACCAAGGACAACGTCAGCATCCTGTCGCGCCTGGACGCTGACGGTGAGGGCGACCATCCGCTGCGCGGCTTTTTTAGCTTCCTCGACCGCGACCGCGACGGCCAGCTCACCGAGCCCGAGTGGGGCAAGATGCGCGCCTGGCTGGGCAGCTTTGAGCACGCCAACGCGTTGGTCGCGATTCGGCCGGGCGCGGATGGCGAGGCCGAGATCGTCTGGCACCAGCCGCACGGTGTCCCGGAATGCCCTTCGCCGCTGTTGCTGGACGGCCGGGTGTACCTGTTTAAGAACGGCGGGATGGCCTCCTGCGTGGACGCGCAGACGGGCGAAGCGAAGTTTCGCGAGCGCCTCGGCGCCCGCGGGCCGCGCTACGCGTCGCCGGTCGCCGGCGGCGGGCGCATCTACACCGCGTCGGCGCGCGGCGTGGTCACCGTGCTCGAGCCCGGCGACACGCTGCGGGTGCTACAGCACAACGACCTCGGGGAGCGCATCATGGCCACACCCGCGCTCGTCGACGGCGTGATCTACCTGCGTACCGAGGAGCACCTGTATGCGTTCGGCGACGCGTGACGCCGGGCGGGCCTCGGCTTTGGTGGCCGGCGCGGCTACCGTGTCGGGCGTCGTGGGAAGCGAAGATCGGGACCGAGCGCCGCCGCCGCTGTTCTTGTCGTACCGCCGTGACGAGGAGCAGCGCCTGCCGCAGAACCTCAAGCGGTCGCTCGATTTGAAACTTGGTGGCGTGTTTCTCGACGTCGACTCCATCCGCACTGGCGAGAAGTGGGAGGAGCGGATCGAAGGCGCGCTGCGGGAGTCGGTGGCGGTGTTGGTGGTGGTGAGCCGGCACTGGCTCATGGCTCACGATGAATGGGGGCGGCGCCGCATCGACGACCCACGAGATTGGTGTCATCGCGAGCTCGCCCTGGCGCTCGAGCTGGAGCTGCCGCTGTTCCCGATCCTCGACGGCGGGCCGATGCCGCCGGCCGAAGCGTTTCCGCGGCCGCTGCGGGGGCTCGCCGCCGTGCAAGGGATCGAGTGGAACGACAACGACTGGGGGACCTCGCTCGCCACCCTGGTCCAGGCGCTGAGTGACCATCCGAAGCTCTCCCTCGTCCTCGGCGAGCCACGGCCCGTGCCCACCGAGCGCCCTCGACCCGACGTCCTCGAAGCCTATGGCCGCCATCTCGCGGCGGTGCACAACCAGCTGGCCTGGCTGTTGCCCGGCGCCGAGAGCCACCAGCTCACCGACGTGTACGTCGAAGTCGCGGTCGGCGTCGCCGAGGCGCGGCCAGTCGCTGGCGCCGCGGCGCCCGAGCGGCTGCCTTCCCGCACTTTTGCGGCCCGCTCCCTGGCCTTGGAGGCCCTGCTCGACGCGCCGCCTGCCGAGACTGGCGGCTGGGCTTGGGTCGTGCTCGGCGACCCGGGCGCGGGCAAGTCCACGGTGGCGCGGCACGTGGCCCAGAAGCGCGGACAAGCGCTGCAGCGCGCGATCGCCGATGGCACGCCGGCCGGCGCGGTCCCGGTGCTCCTACCGTTGTCCGAGTTGGGATCGGGCGACCGCCATCCGTTCGCCGCGGCCGAAGACGTGTTGGGCGGGCACCAGCAGGACGGCGACGCGGCGGGCCTCGCCGAGCGCCTGTTCGCGATTGCGCGCGGCGCCGCGCCGGGTTGTGTGTGGCTGCTGCTCGACGGCTTGGATGAAGTCGCGCCGGAGCGGATGCGTGGGCTCTGCCAGACGATCCAGGCGTGGGCCCGCGACCTCGGGCCCGAGCACGTGCGCATCGTCGTGTTCTCGCGCGTGCTGGGCTACGTGCCGATCGGTGGGCCGTTTCAGAGTGTGCGGCTGCGGCCGTTGGAGCGACCCCAGCGGCGCGACTTGCTCAGGCGCTGGCTCGGCGAGGCGCAGGCTGAGGCGTTGGCCGATCGGCTCGAGCGGCAGCCGGAGGTCGTGCCGCTGATGGGCAACCCGCTGCTGCTGACGCTGCTGGCGCGGCTGTGGCGGGAGCGCGAGTTCGTGCCCGAGGACCGCACCCGGCTCTACCGCGAGGCCGTGGACTTGCTGCTACGCACGCCGTGGCGCGACCCCGAGCCCATCCGCGCGCCCGAGGACGCGCTCCACGTGCTCGGCGATCTCTCGCTCACCCTGGAAGAAGACGCGGCGTCAGCGTGGTCGATCGAGATCCTCAACCGGGCGCTCTGGGACAGCCGCGAACGCTCCAAGCACACCGATCGGGTGCTGCAGTCCGTGTGGGGCGGCAACAACGAGCAGTTCTTGCGCGACGTCGAGCGTCGGACCGGGCTGCTGGCCTCGGATCCCGCGACCGGCAAGAGCTGGGGCTTCTTGCACCGCCAGTTTCGCGAGTTCCTGGCGGCCCATGCGCTGGCGCGCGGCGATCGGCCGTGGACTGAGGTGGTCGGCGAGCTCAACCAGAAGAGCCTGCCACGGTGGTCCGAGACCTTGGGGCTCTACTGCGGGCTCGTCGCGGATCCGTGGGAGGTCCTGCACGAGCTGAAAGACAAGGATGCCGGGGCGACGATCCGCGCCCTGGCCGAGGTGGATGGCCCGCCGGCCGCAGCGCTCTTTGCGTTCGTCTGGGACGTGCTCTGCAAGATCGAGGGTTGGACGTGGTCGGAAGAACAGCGGTCGCGTTTCTACTGGGACGGGGACGATCTGGTGCGGCTCGTGCAAGCATGGGTGCGCCGCGGGCGCTGGACCGCGGACGAGGCTCGGGCGGCGCTGTGGGCGCGGGTGAGGACCGATGCCCCGACCTGGGAGCTCGCATGGCTGCACTTCGCGCTGCGGGACCTGGGCGAGCTCGACGAGGCAAAGTTCTTCGCGACCGCCGGGCGTCCGATGCCCGCCGTGGCGCCGGACTGGGTGCGGCTGGAGGGTGGGACGTTCGAGATGGGTTCGCCGATCGCCGAGCCGGAGCGGCTCGAGTCCGAGGGCCCGCAGCACGAAGTGCGCGTGGCTGGTTTTGCGTTGCAACGTGGAGCGGTGACGAATGCGGAGTACGCGCGCTTCGACGGCGCGCATGAGGCGGAGGCGTTTGGTGGGAGAGTGGCGGATCCCAGCCGACACCCGGTGGTGAACGTGGGCTGGTGGGAGGCGTACGTGTACAGCGCGTGGGTCGGGGGCCGGCTGCCGAGTGAGGCGGAGTGGGAGTATGCGTGCCGGGCGGGGACGACGGGTCCGTTCTCGTTTGACAGGGAGCTGACGACGGAGCTGGTCAACTACGACGGCGACGGCCCCTATGCGGGCGGGCCGAAGGGCGAAGACCGAGGAAGCACGGTGGCGGTTGGCACTCTGCCGGCGAACCCTTGGGGCCTGGTTGAGATGCATGGGAACGTCTGGGAGTGGTGCCAGGACCGTTGGCATGACGACTATCGGGGGGCACCTGGGAGCGGCGCGGCCTGGGAGCTGGGAGGCTCCGCGGGCCGCGTGCTGCGGGGCGGCTCCTGGATCTACGGTGGCGGGGACTGCCGCTCTGCGTGTCGCGGCGGGGACGCGGCGGGGGGCCCGCGGCAACTACGTCGGGTTCCGCCCCGCCAGGTCCAACTGAGCCACTCTCACCCCTTCACCCTTTCGGCCGCAACCGCTCGCGATCGGCGACTGGCGCAGCGCGTCGGAACCTGTCGCCGGCCCCGCTGGCGCGAGCGCCGCAGGCGCCGGCGCCAGCCCGCGGCTGCTGTGGTGCCAGCGCGCCGCCTCGAGCCCTCCGCTCCGCTCCCAAAAAGCGAGCGCCAGGAGGCTCGGCCGTGCGGCCTACGGCCCCTGGCGCTCGCACGCGGTGTTCCGCCGGACGAGATGCTCCGGCGAGGACCTCGAGGCGGGTCATCCCGTGGCGCAGCGCCGCCGTCGGTCGAGAGCGGCGTTCGGGCATGCTGGGACGAGCTGGCGGGGCGGAACCCGACGTTGTTGTCGCGGTTGCCCGCCGCGTTCCTGTTGCGACACGCAGAGCGGCAGTTCCTGCCATTGTTGATCCAGGAGCCGCCCCGCAGCACGCGGTTCGCGGAGCCGATGCCTTGAGACCCTGAGTAGTTGCTTGATCGTGCCTACCGATCCTCCCGCGCCACCCAACGGCGCCGCAGTCCGACGGTTTGTCCCTGGGCGAGGTACGCGTACACCGCCCGTACGCTGTTGCAGAACGCCTCTGCCGAGCGCTCGCCGTGCTCAAACTGCCACCGCCTCAGTCGCAGCCGCCACAGCGACCGTCGCAGGTTCGCGGCGCGCACACGGACCGTCCCGCGGCGAATGGACCAGCCGAGAAACGGCAGCCCCTCCGACGTCGGGGCGAGGCGAGTCGCGCGTTCCTTGAGCCGCAGTCGCAGCGTGTCCCGCAAGTACGCCGCGACCTCTCCGTGCGCCGCACGCAGTCGGTCGCGGTCGTTGGCGAACAAGACGAAGTCGTCCATGTAGCGCACGTAGCCGCCGAGACGCAGCGTTTCGGTCACGTGGTGGTCGAGTCGGTCGAGGACCAGGTTGGCAAACCACTGGCTGGTCACGCTGCCGATCGGCAGGCCGACCCGCGCCGTGCACTCTGGCGGCCCCTCCGTGACGCGCCTACACAACCGCAGCACCCGGCGGTCCTTGATGATCCGAGCCAGGGTCTCGGCGACGACGGCGTGGTCGAGGGACCCGAAGAACGACGCCACGTCGAGCCGCAGGCTGTAGCGGTAGCGCCGCAGCAAGATCTGCGCGTGTCGGACTGCGCGGGCGCTACCCTTGTCTGTCCGGCAGGCGTAGCTGTGGGCCACCATTCGCCGCTCGAAGATGGGCTCGAGCGGGGCCATCAGCGCATGGTGCACGACCCGGTCGGCAAACGGCGTCACCGTGATCGTGCGTGGCTTGGGGTCGCGGATGGCAAACGTCGTGGTTGCGCCCGGTCGCCACGTGTCTGCTTCGAGTCGCCGGCCGAGCTCGAGACACTCAGGCTCGAGCCGGTCGAAGAAGCGCGCGACCGCTCGCGTCGCGCGCCCGCCCCGGCCGGCACGTTTGGCGGCGTGGCACAGCGCGGCAAAGGCCGTGACCCGTGACCAAAGCTCGCCGACTCTACGCATCGGGAGCCGTTTCCGCGTGGGGCGCCGCGGCGCCACGTCGACGCCAACCGTGGAGCAACCGGCCGACCTCGTCAAAGCGGCGCATGGCAGACTCGAAGGCCGCGTGAGGGCAGGCATGGAGCGCGACAGCGAGCCGCAGGAGGCGCCGCTCACGTTCGAGCAGCAGGTTGGCTTGGTCCAGGCGGTGGTGGCGTCCCTCTCGGTGGTAGCGCGCGAGCGTGAGCTGTTCCAACAGCTCGAGCGCGTTGTGCTCAATCCGCTGTGTCAGGGTCGCGCGCAAGCGCTTGGGCCAGCGGGCCGTCGTGCTGAGCAGCCAGGCGACGGCGTCCTCGGCTCGAGTGAGCACGAGCAGTTCCGCCGGGGCCGGGCGCGGTCGTGGGCGGTCGGGGCTGTTCATGCTGGCTCCGTCGCCGCTCGTGGGATTGTGGACGCTGTGCCGGTCGGAGGCGCCGCTTCGGTGTCGCGCGGAGTAGGCATCCGCGGCAGCTGATCGAGCAGGGCTTCGCCGTAGCGTCGCGACTTGGCTGGGCCGATGCCGTCGATGCGCTGCAGTGCGGCCAGTGTTCGCGGGAGTTCCGTCACGATGGTCCCGAGCTCGGCGTCGGTGAAAATGACGTAGGGCGGCACACCATCTTCTCGGGCCCGCGCCATGCGCCAACGCCGCAGATCCTCAAACAGGCTGCGTCGCTCGTCCGGTAGGCTCGCGAGCAGCTGTTGACGTTCTCGATCGTGCCGGCCTGACCGGCGTGGCGGTGGCTCCGACTTCTGCGGGCTTGTCGCCGCAGGGTCGGTTGCAGCGCCCGAACCCATCGCCGCGGTCGCCGCCGCGGCCGAGCGGAACGTGACCGCACAGAGGGCGATCGGTCCGGCGAGCGTCTCGAAGAACGAGGTGGAGACCGCGAGCAGCTCGGTGGTTTCTGCGAGTTTCGTAAGGGGGCGATCGTCGACGGCGCCGGTCTGTGGGCAAAAGTGCAGGGTCAAGACTCGGGCTCCGAGTCGGGTCGGGGGCGCGAGATTCGTCACGCCGGTCCCAGGAACCCACCATCCCCTCAGCCGCCACCCTTTCTTGGCGACCTTCGCAAAGAAACTGAGCCCATGCAAGCCGCGGCCGTCGGCGTCGAGCGAGGTGAAGGAGTGAAGCGGCTCAGTCGGACCTGGCGGGGCGGAACCCGACGCCGCTGCCGCGGTAGCCCGCCGCGCCCCCGTCGCGACACGCAGAGCGGCAGTACCTGCCATCGTTGATCCAGGAGCCGCCCCGCAGCACGCGGTCCGCGGAGCCTCCCAGCTCCCAGGCCGCGCCGCTCCCAGGTGCCCGCCGATCGTCGTCGTGCCAACGGTCCTGGCACCACTCCCAGACGTTCCCATGCATCTCAACCAGGCCCCAGGGATTCGCCGGCAGGGAGCCAACCGCCACCGTGCATCCTCGGTCTTCGCCCTTCGGCCCGCCTGCATAGGGGACGTCGCCGTCGTAGTTGACCAGCTCCGTCGTCAGCTCCCCGTCAAACGAGAACGGACCCGTCGTCCCCGCCCGGCAGGCATACTCCCACTCCGCCTCACTCGGCAGCCGGCCCCCGACCCACGCGCTGTACACGTACGCCTCCCACCAGCCCACGTTCACCACCGGGTGTCGGCTGGGATCCGCCACTCTCCCACCAAACGCCTCCGCCTCGTGCGCGCCGTCAAAGCGCGCGTACTCCGCATTCGTTACCGCTCCACGCTGCAACGCAAAACCAGCCACGCGCACTTCGTGCTGCGGGCCCTCGGACTCGAGCCGCTCCGGCTCATCGGTCGGCGAACCCATCTCGAACGTCCCACCCTCCAGCCGCACCCAATCCGGTGCGACTTGGGTCGACCGGGGGCGGCCGATCGCTGCAAAGAACGCGTCCTCGTCCACACGGCCGATGCCGCGGAGCGCGAGGAGCAGCCAGCCCACGCGCTCGATGGGTTCGTCTGGTCCGAGCCGCGCCCACAGCTGCTCTCGCAGCTCGGCCACGGGCATGACCCCTTCGTCCACCCACAGCTTGCACAAGCGCTGCAGGTCATCCCCGTCCCAGGCCGCGGACCGCAGCAGCGGCTCCGACCAAAGCAGGTCGATCAGCAGCCGCGCCTCGGCGCCCACCACGTGCTCTAGAGCCCGCACCGCCGCGACCGGCGATGCGTCGCGCAGCGCTTTGAGCACGGCGCCGGCGTCGGCTGGCGAGTGCCGCACATAGAAGCCGAGCGTTTCGGACCAGCGCGGGATCGTGTCGTCGGTCAGCGGCCCGACGCGGTCGGCCCACCCTTGGGGGCATCGCGCCAGCGCCTCGGCGGCCAAGAACTCGCGGAACTGCCGGTGGAAGTAGCGCCAGTGCGCGCTCGGGCCATCGAGCGGCCCCAGGATCCCGGTGCGCTCGCCGATCTGGCCCAAGAAGTCGTCGTTGCCTTGGAACGGTCGATCCCGCAGCCGCCAATCGACGTCCTCGTCCGCGCGTCGCGCGCGGTCCAGCGCCTCCTGGAGCACGGGGCGGGGCCAGGCGATCCCCTCCTCCTCCTGCAGGGCGAGGGATAGACCGGCGAGGACGCGCCGCGCGCTCGACGGCTCGGCGATCGCCAGCTGATTGCGGCCGTGGGCCTTGGTCAGCAGGAGCTGGATGGCCCGGTGGTAGAGGTCGAAGCGGTTGTTGGGTAGCGGTGGGTCGTCGTCGGTCGCCCGGGCGCCGTGCTCCTGGAAGAGCTGCACGATCAGCGTGAGGAGCAGCGGGTTTTGGGTCAGCGATTCGAGGAGCGGCCGGTCGCGGAGCTGCTCGATCAGCGCGTTGGCGCGCGGTTTGGGCAGCCAGCGCCCGATCAAGTCGGCGCGTTGGGCCGGCGAAAGGGCCTGTAGGGTCGCGCGGCGAAACCCTTCATCCAGGGTGTGGTCACCGACCGGCCGGCCCAACACCGCGATCCGCGCGCACGGCAGGCGCGCCGCCAACCCGGGCAGGCGTTCGTCGCACAGCTGTTCACGCAGCGTCGGGGCGACCTCGTCGAGGCCATCGAGCAAGAGCCAGACGCGCCCGGGCTCGCCGTCGGGGCCGGCCAAGCGACGCAGCTCGGCGGCGAGGCCTTGGGCGGCGCGCTTGCCCTGGTCTTTGGCCAACTCGGTCTCGGTGTGGTCGAACACGTCTTCGTCCGCGCCGGCGTACACGGCGAGTGGCACGTAGAGGACGATTGGCGCCGACGCCTCCTGCGCCTCGAGCCCGCCGCACGACCAAGCCAAGTGGCGGGCGATCGTCGATTTGCCCGCCCCGGCATGGCCGGTGATCAGCCAGCGACCGGTCACGTCGTCGTGCTCTTCGGGCTTGAGGTTCAGCAGATCCTCGAGCGTGAGGCTCGGGGGCCCCCGGTGCTTCGACGTTGAGGCGGCATCGCGCTGCAAGTCGAGGTCGATGTGCACGTGTCCGAGCTTGGCGTCCGGGGCGCGGAGGAACGACACCAGCCGCGCGTGTGCGAACGTCTGGTGTTGGCGCAATACCGCGATCGCCGCGGCGCCCGCGACCGTGGGGAGAGGCGGGAGGCTACGGGCCGTGGGGCGCACCCGGCGGCGGATCGCCTCGAGGACGGAGCGCACGGCCTTGCCCCAGAGGTTCGGTTCTAGGGTGGCGGCTTGTACGCGGGGGAGCGCTTGCAGGCACTGCGGCAGCGCGTCGACCGGTGGCATTCTAGGCGCGCGGTCGAGTACCGGCAGGATGGCCTTGCGCTGGTCGAGGGCCCGTTGGAGCTCGCGGCGGCAGAAGTCCTCGGGGTCGTCGATGCGCCGCGGACGGTCGTGGCGGCCCCAAGGGTCGGCGCCGAGCCAGTTGGGCCCGATCACCCACACCACGACCTCTGCGGCGTCGAGCGCACCAAGGACCCGCTCCTCGAAGTCTTCGCCGACCTCGATCCCGCTCTCATCGAGAAACGTCGACCCCTCACCAAACACCGCGTCGATGCAGTTGCGCAGGTTGGCGGCGGTCGTAGTGGATTCGTCGCGCCGGTAGCTGATGAACACCGGCGCGGCGTCGGCTCCTGGCTGATGTGGTTTCTCTGGCATCCCCGGTTCGGTGGTCGGTTGTGTCCGGCCGAGTGGCGACGGTGGTCGCTCACCGCCTGCAGTGTGGCCATCTTTCGCGCGAGGATCGAGTGGCACGGCGCAAAGGTCGCCTCGGTGGGCCGTCCGCGCTAGCTTGTCGCGGTCGATGGTGGCGAGGCGGCCAGAGTGGACGCACGCCGGCGGGCTGGAGGCGCTGCGCGCGCTCCGCGCGCGCCCGGCGGCGCACGAGCAGTGGACTCGGCTGGACGCCGAGGACCGCGTGCTGCTCTTCGTGCTGGATCTGGGCGATCCGGCGTGCGGGGGCGTGCCGCGGGTCGAGGTGCGCCAGCGGCAGCGCCGCAAGGACGGGTCCCCCGGCGTGGCCAAGCCGTTGCGCGTGACCGAGGAGCTGATCGAACAGCTGCCCAACGCCGAGGACCGGCGGATTCTGACGGCGCTGCTTGGCGCCGAGCCGCCGTCGGGCCGGACCGGCGGTGGCCGCACCGCCAACGCGCAGTTCATCGTCCCCGAGCACCTCGCGGTCGAGCTGGTCGCGGCGATGTGTCAGACGGGCCGCTTGCATCTGGTGTCCCCCGGCGGCGCCGAGCCCGCGCCCGAGCCGCTGCGTTGGGACGCTGGTGAACCGTGGCAGCTGGTGCTCGCCGTGGGCGCCGAGGTCGCGCGCGGCACTGCCAGCGTCCGCGGCTCGTTGAGGCGCGGGCGCGAATCGCTCGACGTGGGCGACGTCGATAGCCTACAGCTCGACGGCGTGATGTTGCGGCGTGGCGTGTTCGCCCGCGCCGACTACCGCGGCGCCCGGCCCGCCGCGGCCCTGCTCGGTGCGGCGCCGGTCACGGTGCCGCTCGACCGGCTCGATGAGTTGGTCGAAGCAGTGCTGCAGTTGCCTGGGCACGCCGAGCTCGAGCTACCGTTGGATTGGCAGCACCACCGGACGCCGATCCCGCCCACGCCCTGTCTGCGGATCGATACCGCGACCGAGACGGGAGAGGTGACCGACACCGTCACCGCGCGCCTCGACTTCAACTACCTCGGCGCGCGGGTGGAGGCGGCGGAGCCTGGCGCGGCGGTGCGGATTCCGGGTCGGGAGCGGGTGGTGGCGCGGGATCTGGAGTTCGAACGCGCGGCGTCGCGGCGTCTGCTCGAGCTCGGCGGCGAGCCGCAGGGAGCCCCGCCCGCGAGCGCCGAGCCGCCGCGACTGGCGCTGGCGCGCGCGACCGTCGCGGACGTGGCGCGGCAGTTGCTCGACGAGGGCTGGTTTGTCGCCATCGACGATCGCGCGCTGCGCCGGGCCGAGACGCCCCGGCTCGAGGTTGGCGCCAAGCCCGATTGGCTCGAGCTGCGCGCCGCCGTTCGCTTTGGCGATCAGGCGGTGCCGATGCCGGACCTGCTGCGCGCGCTGCGGCGTGGCCGGCGTTGGCTGCGGCTCGCCGACGGCACGCTCGGGCTGCTCAGTGGTGAGTGGCTCGATCGAATGGACGCTCTGCTGCAGCTGGGCGCCGAGCACGGCGATCACGTGCGACTCCGTCGCAGCCAGGCTTCGCTCGTCGACGCGCTGTTGCTGGCGCAGCCCGACGTGGGCGTCGACCGCGACTTCGAAGCGATCCGAGTGCGGCTGCGAGGCTTTGACGGGATTGCGCCCGAAGACCCGCCGTCCGGGTTTTGCGGCAGCCTGCGGCACTACCAGCGGCAGGCTCTGGGCTGGTTCCGCTTCGTCCGTGAGCTGGGCTTTGGTGGCTGCCTCGCCGACGACATGGGGCTCGGCAAGACGGTGCAGATCCTGGCCCTGTTGGCCGGGCGTCAGGGCGCCGGGCCGAGCTTGGTGGTCGTGCCCAGCAGTCTGCTGTTCAACTGGAGTGACGAGGCGGCTCGGTTCGCGCCCGGCCTGCGCCTGGCGGAATACAGCGGTCCAGGTCGCGCGGCGCTGCGGCCGCGGCTGGCCACGTGCGACGTCATTCTGACGACCTACGGTGTGCTCCGCGCCGACATCGACGTGCTGGCGCCGATGGAGCTCGACTACGCGGTCCTGGACGAGGCGCACGTGATCAAGAACGGCGCCAGCCAAGTGGCCAAGTGCGCCCGGCTGCTGCGGGCCCGCCACCGGCTCGCGGTGACCGGCACGCCGATCGAGAACGGCCTCAAAGACCTGTGGTCGCTGTTCGAGTTTGCCAACCCGGGCATGCTCGGCGCCGC
This sequence comes from Planctomycetota bacterium, assembly GCA_039029375.1. Classification (GTDB taxonomy): domain Bacteria; phylum Planctomycetota; class UBA1135; order UBA1135; family UBA2386; genus JBCCGH01. The sequence goes on along the minus strand of JBCCGH010000010.1, from coordinate 89,876 downwards.
CCCGCTCAGCGTGTCGGGTGGTCGCGAGCCCGACGAAGTCCGTGACGCGATCGCAATCGCGGTGCGGCCGTTCTTTCTGCGCCGGACCAAGGAGCAGGTCGTGCGCGATCTGCCGCCGAAGACCGAGCAGGAGCTGCGCTGCGTGATGGGTGAAGAGCAGCGGCAGATCTACCTGCAGCTGCGCGACTACTACCGCGACGCGGTGGCCCGCGAACGCGACGCCGGCCAGACCAGCTGTGCGCTGATGCTCGAGGGGCTGCTGCGCTTGCGGCAAGCCGCGTGCCACCCTGGGTTGCTCGATCCAGCACGCGGCGCCGCGGCGCCGAGCGCCAAGCTCGACGTGCTGCTGCCGCGCCTCGAGGAGCTCGTGGCGGAGGGCCACAAGGCGGTCGTGTTCTCCCAGTTCACCGGCTTGTTGGATCTGGTCGCGGCGCGGCTCAGCGACCTCGGCATTCCCTATGAGGCGCTGGACGGCCGTACCAAGGATCGCCGTGCCCCGGTCGAGCGCTTCCTGCGCGGGGCCGGCGGTGCCGTGTTCTTGGTCAGCCTCAAAGCGGGTGGCGTCGGCCTCAACCTCACCGCCGCCGACTACGTGTTTCTGCTCGACCCTTGGTGGAATCCCGCTGCGGAAGCGCAAGCGATCGACCGCTGTCACCGGATTGGGCAGCAGCGCCCGGTGTTCGCGACGCGCCTGATCTGCGCCGACACGGTCGAGGAGAAGGTCCTCGCGCTGCAGCAGGACAAGCGGGAGGTCGCCGCCGCGGTGATTCCGCGAGACGACGGGGTGCTGCGCCACCTCTCGCAGGCGGAGTTGGTCATGCTGCTGGGCGAGGGCTAACTGCGTCGGGCGAATCCCCGCAACCGCGCTTGCCGATCCGGCGAAGTCAGCCCACTGAGAACGGCGCCGCAGCGGTGGCGGCAGCCACGAGGTCGAACTCGGCGGCGTTCCCCCGCATGACCGACCCACGAGGCGTTACCATGCTGCGTTCCGGCGGTTGCCAGGCAGGATCCATGAGCGGTTTCGTTCGCAGTCCACTCGGCGTTGCGCTGCTGTTGATCGGCGGCGTCGCGGCCCAGGATGCTGACTTCGTGAGCTTGCGCGAGAACAAGCTCCAGGCGGCCTTCTTGGCGAACGGCGACTGGGCCACGGACTTCGACGACGCGCGGGACCGGGCGCGGCGCTCCGGCAAGGTGATCTTCGCCTACTTCACGCGGTCCTTCGCCGTGTGTCCGGCCTGCTTGCGGCTGGAGAGCGGCGCGCTGTCCACGCCCGAGTTTCGGTCGTTCGCGGGCGACGTGGTGCCCTTTTGCCACGTGACCTCTCACGTCGAGGACGAGCCACACGGGGACTTGCACGACACGCTGGGCGGCGAAGGGTGGCCATACCTGGCCTTCCTCGACCCAGACGGCAGCCTGTTGGCCAAGATCGCGGCGCCCTACACGGTGTCGCGGTTCGCGAGCAGCCTGGCGGCCGTCGCGGTCTTGCGTCAGCAGTCCCCGGCGGCAAAGGCTGGCGACGCGGTGGCGGCGCTGCGGGTCCTCGAAGCCGAGCTGCGGCTCGACAGCCTGTCGGCCGCCGAGGCCGCGGCCCGACTCGCTTCGCTCCGCGGCGCCCTGGCCCGCGACCAGCTCGCGGGCGTGGAGGTCGATGTCGAGTTCTTGGAACTGCTCGAGGGGATGCCATCGCGTCGTCGCGACGGCGTGCTCCGCAAGGTTGGTCCACGCCTCGCGGCCATCCACGCCGCCGGTCAGGTGCCGACGACGCGCACGCGGGAGTTTTGGGATCTGCTGGTGGCGTGGGCGGGTCTCGCCCAGGATCGGCGGCTGCTCCTGGCCGCGGCGAAGGCCTGGCGGCCGATGCTCGACGCCGCCTCGGCGCGCGACCGGCGCATTCTCGAGCGCTTGGATCGGGTGATCGCGGGCGGTTGACGGCGGGGGGGCACGGACCGCGGCCGGTTTCGCGATAAGGTCTTGGCGCCGCTGCTGCTCCCGCCGTGACCGAAGTCCGCACCCCGACCCCCGCCGCCGGTTCTCCGCAGCTCGCCACCCTGCTGGTCGAAGTCGGTGACGAGCCGCTCGAGCTGATCGACCGGCTGCGCGCTGAGCGCGAGCGGGTCATGCTGGCCAACGATCTGCTGCGGGACAGCCACCGCAGTGAGCTCCAGTTCTTGCTGTCGGCCGATCGCCGGCTCCGGGCGCCGGAGGTTCGTGAGGCGGTCGAGGCGGCCGACCGCGAGGCGCTGCTGTTTCGCCGGCGTTGCCTGGCGGCCGCACCGGACGACGACCCGGTGGCGCTGTTCGATCTCGCCGAGCTGCGCGCGGCCTTGCGGTATCGCCACCTCGACGATCAGGCGGCGGACGTGGCGGCGGACCTGGAGCGTCGCCTCAAATCCGTGCGGGTTGACGATCAGGTTGTGCAGGAAGCGAGGGAGCGGTTCGCCGCGCTCTCCGCCGAGGAGGAGGACCTGGAGCTGGGTGAGCGCTCCCTGGTACTCGAGGAGGCAGCGAGCCTAAACCGTCGCTTGGCAGAGAGCGCTGGGTCGCGGGAGCTGGGGCGCCTCGGCCGCCGGTTGCGCTGGGCCGCGGACGATGCGGTCTTGGCGCGGCGCTTGCACCGCGTGCTCACCCGTCGCGGTGCGGCCGCGCTCGAGATCATCAGTCTCAGCATGCTGATGGTGCTGTTGGCGCTGCTCCTCATCGAGTCGACCGTGCCATTGAGCACCGCGACACAGCGCCTGTTCTCGGCGATCGACATCGGCGTCTGTCTGTTCTTCGTCGCGGAGTTCTCCTTCAAGCTGGCGCTCGCCACCGACCGGCTGTCGTGGTTCCTCCGCAACGCCCTGACGGATCTCCTGCCGGCGCTGCCGGCGGCGCTGTTGTTCCTCAACGTCCCCAACATCCCATCGCCCAGCGACACGTTCTGGGTGCGGATGCTGCGGATGCTGCGCGTCGCCTACTTCGCGCGCTACATCCAGGCGCTGCGGCCGGTGCTCCGCCTCTTGCGTCTACTGCTCTTTCTGGTCCGCGGCCTCGACCATCTCGTGCATCGGTTCTCGTGGTTGATGAACCGCAACTTCGTCTTCTTCGACCCCGACCAACAGGCGGCGGAGCCCGCCCTCGCGGACACGGATCGATCGTTGGTGTTCCGTGCCTTGCGGCGCGAGCACGTGCTAGTGGCCGACCTGGCGCCCGCAGCGCGTGCTCCGGTCGTCGCCGAGCGAGCCCGCCGACTTGCCGATCTCCTGGGTCAGGCCGACACGGTGCCGGTGGCGGCGCGGCGGCGCGAGCGCCGGCCGACATCGCGGGAGATTCCGGTCGAGCAGGCGATCCGCCACCTGCACTCGCTGCGCCCCGAGCAGATGAGCCAGTGGATGGCGCGCAACGACGTCCTGGCGCTGGATCGCGTGGCGCGCGTGATCAATGCTCCCGTGGTCCGCGTGGTGCCGTTCATCCGTCGGCTCGCGAGTCGCAAGGCGCCGACGACGCCGGAGCAGCGCGTGGTGGAGCTTGGCCGCCGGGTCGCCGACCAACTCGAGTCGTGGCGCGACCGGGCGCTCGCGTTCGCCGATCTGCACGGCATCCTCACTGGGCCGCAGATCTTGGATCGCCTCTCGACGGCGCTGATCAACGCCAGCAAGCGACCGGCGGTGCGGCTCCTCATGTTCGGCGGGCTGTTCGTGATGGTGCGGCTGGTCGTCGGCAAGGAGTCCATGGCGGGACGCGTGCTCGAGCGCTTCGTCGCGACCCCACTGTTGGTGTTGGGCGGCGTTTGCATGGTCGTGCTCGCCACCGGTCGCTGGCTCAAGCGGCTGGCAGGCGAGGCGTCGGAGACGTTGACGCGGACCAGCGAGGCCCACTGTCTGTCTCTGCTCGAGCTGCAGAAGACGCGGCAGGAAGCGCACGACCGGGCGTTTCTCGCCCGGCGCGTCTTTCGCTGGGAGATCGAGCCAGACCAGGCGGAACGGGCGCTGCGCGACCGGTTGGGGGCGATGCGCAGCGGCGAGGCGTCGGCAGCCGGGGCATTCCCCGCGGCCCTGCGCGGCGATGCCAACCGGGTGGTCCTTCTGTATCTCCACTTTCTGGACGGCGGGCCGCTTCACGCCAACGACATCCAGACGAGCCAGCAGCTGTTGGCAAACCTGTCGCTGGAGAACATCCGCAACGCGCACCTGATGTACACGGGCCGGGACCGCAAACGCCTGCGCCGGCTGTCGCTCGACCGCGGCGGGTTGTTCTCCGGTCCCTACCTGTGGTTTCGCTGCATCACCGAGAGCGTGGCGCTGGAGACCGCGAAACGCGTGGTCGAATACAATCGTCACTGCCTCACGTTGCGCCAGCGCGAGGTCGCGCCGGTGGCGGTTCGGCAGGCGATGGAGGCCTGGCTCGCCAAGCGAGAGGCAGACATCCACGGCCGGTCGCTCGAAGCAGTGGCGCCGCCGGGCGAAGGTGCCGTCTACGCGACGACCGAGTTCAACGCGCTCGATTTCATGACCGCGGACCCGGACCGGGAGGCGCAGCTCGCCCGCGTGTTCGGCGACCAAGTGGTCAAAGTGCTGCGTCATGACCGGCGCGAGCTGATTCGGGAGATCTTCGGCACGCGGCGTCTGGACCTGCTGCCGCGAACCCAGCGCACCATCAACTTCCATGCGCTCTACATGCGCCGGCTGTCCCGAGGCCGCGTCCTGCTGTTGCCCGTGGTCTGGGTAGTGGTCTTGTTCCGGGGGCTGCGGATGATCATCGCCAAGACGATCGAAATCGTGCGCGAGATCCTGTCGCCGGCGTGGGCGCGGCGGGCGCACCAGAGCGGCGCGGCGCCGTTTGCTGTAGCGCTGCGCAAGATCCATCGCATGAAGGCGCCCGGCCTCCTCGAGACCATGACCATGCGGGCCGCGTTCGACCCGGCCTACTGCGGGGCGTCGCCGACTTGGACGGGGCACACGCCGCATGAGGAGTGCCCGGAGATGGAGCGCGACATGGACTTCTTGGACTTGCGGGAGCGCGACCGTGAGGCGTTGCGCGACTTGGCGGCCCAGATGCGACGCCGCGCCGAAGATGTGCACTTTCGCATGCACGGCTTGCCAGACTTCGGGGACGGCGAGCCGCTCGATCGGCGCCTCGGCGAGCGTGCGGTGACCATCGCGTTTGCGACCGATCGCGAACGGCTGCGGACGTTGCTGCGCGCTGAAGACTGGTTCGAGCGCGCGCTCTTGAGCTTTGAGGCGAAGGAGACGCGCGTGCGCGCGTCTAGGGTGGGGGCGCTGTTGGCGTGGCTCCGACGCTGTGGTCGTCGGCATCCGGTGACGCGTTGGCTGCGCGACCACCTGGCCGAGCGTCGAGTGAGCCGCCGGGCGCGACGCAACTTCAAGCGGGCGTACCAGACTCGGGACTCGGTGACGCGGCGCTCCGTGGATGCCTGGTTCGAGCTCGAGATCACGACAGGGCCGACCCAGCGCGGGTTGGAGATCGCTCGCGCGGTCTATCGCAACCACGCCGAGGTCAGCCGCGAGCTGGCGGCATTGCGCACCGTGCAGTCTCTCGCGGTCCTCGACGTGCGGCACTACCGCAAGCTGGTCTTTGAAGTTGGCGGCTACGCCGAGGACGGCGAGGATCCCGGCCAGGCCCTCGCGGTGCCCTGAGGGGAAGGGGCCAGAAGACCCAGCCGACAGCCTTCACTCGTGCCGCAGCGCCTCGATGGGGCGCATGCGCGCGGCACGGCGGGCGGGATACAGGCCGAAGACCACGCCCGTCGTGCAGGCGATGCCGAGCGAAAGGGCGATCGCCCAGCCAGTGATGACCGGCTGCCACTCGGTGAAGCGTTCGAGGACCAGGGCCCCGGCCGTGCCAAGCGCGACGCCGCAGACGCCCCCGACCGCGGCGAGGACCACGGTTTCGATGAGGAACTGCGCGGTGATGTCGGCCTGGGTGGCGCCGATGGCGCGGCGGATGCCGATCTCGCGCGTCCGCTCGGTGATGCTCGCCAGCATGATGTTGAGGATGCCGATGCCGCCGACGAGGAGGGAGATGCCGGCGATGATTGGTAGCACGATGTTGAACACGCGCTGGGTGCGTTCCATCGACGCCAGGAGTTCGAGGGGCACGACGATCTGGTAGTCCTGCTCGTCGTGCAGCGAGGCGATTGCGGTGCGGATGCAGCGGGCGGCGTCGATGACGGCTTCGGATGAGGCGGCCTCGCACACGATCTGGTGTAGCTCGACGCGCGTGAGCTCGGCGCTCTGTTGGCTGATCGGTTTGCTGGTGAGGCCGAATCGGTGCACGACGGTGTCGAAGGGCGCGTAGACCTCGAACGCCCGCTGGTCGATCCCGAGCACAGCGCGGTTGCTGCTCTGGATTTCCACATCGTCCAGGACGCCGACGACTTGTAGGTATTCGTCGCCGACCTTGAGGTCGAGCTGCAGCGGGTCGCCGACGTAGCCGGCGTCGCGGAGGAGGCGCGCGCGCACGACGCAAACCCGGCGGCGTTGCTCGTTGTCGACGTCGGTGAGACTCCGGCCGAGCGCGGGCTCGAGGTTGAGTGTCTCCAAGTAACCCGTGCTGACGCCGCGCACTTTCGCGGCAAAGCGCCGGCTACCAAACCAAACCCAGCGCTGCTCGTCGTGCACCGCCAACGTGTTGGACACGACGGGCACGGTCTCACGAATCTGCTGCAGGTCGCGAAACGTGAGGCCGTAGCGCCGCACGCGAACCTCGTCCTCTTTCAGCGTGCGCTGCTCGGCTGGCGGCTCGAGAGAGTTGACGATGATGTTGCGCGTGCCGAGCTGATCGATCTCGGCGAGGATGGCGCGCCGGGCGCCTTCGCCCGTGGAGACCATCGCCATGACCGAGGCGATCCCGAAGATGATGCCCAGCGCCGTGAGGAGCGAGCGGAGCTTGTGCCGTGACAGGTTGCGTAGCCCTTCGACAAACAGCTCGCCGATCACGGCGCGCCCCCGGTGAGCCGCTCGTCGGCCTCGATTTCCCCGTCCCGGATGGTGACGCGGCGCGGCGCCGCCGCGGCGATCTCGGGATCGTGCGTGATCAGGACGATCGTCGTGCCGCCGGCGTGCAGCTCGGCGAACAGCCTCATGATCTCCTTCGACGTTTGTGTGTCGAGGTTGCCGGTCGGTTCGTCGGCCAGGATGAGCGCCGGGTCGACGGACAGCGCACGGGCGACCGCGGCGCGTTGGCATTCGCCGCCGGAGAGCTGTGTCGGCACATGGTCGCGGCGGTGGTCGAGCCCCACGCGCTCGACCAGCCCGCGGCAGCGCTCGCGGCGTTCGTGGCGCGGTACCCGGGCGTAGAACAGCGGCAGCTCGACGTTCTCGGCGACGGTGAGGTGCGACACCAGTTGGAACGATTGAAAGACGAAGCCGATGCGCCGGTTGCGGACGTGCGACAGCGCCCGGTCGTCCAGGTCGACGGTGTTCTCGCCGAGCAGGTGGTAGGACCCTTCCGTGGGCCGATCGAGGCAGCCGAGGATGTTGAGCAGGGTCGACTTCCCCGAGCCGGATGGGCCGACGATGATCACGTAATCGCCGCGCGGCACCGCCAGATGGACCCCGCGGAGCACCGACACCTGGTGGTCACCGGCGCCGTAAGTCTTACCGATCGACGTCAGCTCCAGGACCGGCGTGTCAGCCATTGCTGGAGGCTGCTGCCGGTGCCGTGGCGCTGGCGGCTTCGGCGGCCGGCTCCGCCTCGGGCTTCGGCGCGCCGGTGGACTCGGCGTCGGACTCGGCGTCGGGCTCGTCGCCCTGGGTGTCGACCGGCAACGACGGGTTGTACAGCAGCACCTCGTCACCTTCGGCCAGGCCGCCCGCCACCTCGACGTACTTCTCGCTGCTCAGGCCGATCTCGATCTCGCGCCGCGCAACGGCCTCGTCCTCGAGCACGTGACACCAGTGCTTGCCGTCTTCGAGGAATGTGCACTGCAGCGGAATGAACAGGACATCGTCCAGGCGGGCGATGAGGATTTCGACCTTCGCGCTGATTCCGGGCTTCAGTTTGATCTCGTCCTGTTGCTTGATCGTGACCTCGACGTCGAACTGCTTCACGTCCGACTCCCGTTCCCATGGCGACGAACCGCCGCCGGCGATCTCGGCGACCTGCGTGATCTCGGCGTCGAGGTTCAGGCCGGGGTAGGTGTCGAAGGTCACGGTGGCCGTCTGCTCGTTCTTGACCTTGGCGATGTCAGCCTCGTGGATGGCCAGCTTGACCTGCATCTCGCGGAGGTCCGGGATGGTCATGACCGTCATGCCCTGCCATACCCGGCCGCCGATCTTGATCTCGTCGTTGTTCCACGGATAGCGCGGGTCGCCGTAGATGACGACGCCGGGGACCGGCGCCTTCAACGTCATGTTCTCGATCTCTTCTTGTTTCTCGGTCAGCCGGGTCCGGTAGCGCTCGACCTTCTTTGTGGCCTGGGTCAGCGCGACCTGCTTCTGATCCAGCTGTGACTGCGCTCTTTTTTGCGCGGTTTCGAGCTCTCGGTCTGCGTCGCGCTGCGCGATGTCTTTCTCCGCTAGCGTCATGGGCCGCGTGTACTTGTCGAACAGCGTGATCGCGAGCTCGGCGCCCTCCTTGGCGACCTGCGCTTTGTCGAACTCGATCCGGTGGTCCTCGAGCTCGCTCTGGCGGATGTACTTGAGCTCGAGGAGCTCCTTGGAGTCGTCGTACTTCTTCTTCGCGCGGTTGAACGCCGTCTCCGTGTCCTTGAGCTCCACCTGCAGCTTGCGCAGCTCCTGTGGCGCGTCACCGTCGCGGTAGCGCTCCAGCTCCTTGGCCGTCTTCACGACGGCGTTGCCCGCCTTCTCGATGCTCGATTCGTTCTCGACCTTCTGGATCTCGAGATCGAGCTTCGCCTTCTTCAGCTCGGTCTCGGCCGACAGGATGTCGAGTTCGAGCTGGGCGATGTCCTTCTCCGATTCGGTGGTGTCGAGCTGGCAGAGCACGTCATCGACCGCCACCTCCTGGCCCTCCGGCACGAGGCTAGTGATGCGACCTTGGCCGCGGATCTTGAACACCAGCTTCACCGACTCCTTCGCCACCAGTGTGCCGTTTTCGGTCAGCGTCACGTTGAGCACGTCGCGCCGGACGGTGTAGGTGGGGCCGTGGTCCCCGCCCGTCGCCGCCGCCGCGCCACCTCCCGTGTACAGGTAGAGGCCGCCGCCCAGGACGACGGTCGCCAGGATGCCGCCGACGAGGTTGCGTTGGTTCATTGCCACGTGCCGTCCTCGTTGACAAAGAGCAGGCCCAGGTCCCGGAGGAGTTGCAGTCGCCGGACGAAGTGGTCGGCCTGCAGCTGGATGAGGAGGTTCTGCGCGTCGACCAGAGACTGGCGCGCCTCGAGCAGGTCGCGGTTCTGCGCGTCGCCTTGCTCGTACTTGAACTGCGTGATGGCGACGGCTCGCTTCTGCTGCTCGATTTGCTCGCGCTGCAGGGCGATCCGCTGCTCGGCGCTGGCAAGCTGGCGGAGCTGGTCGCGGATGTCGAGCTCGAGCTGGTCCAGCGCCAGGGTGTAGGCGCGTCTCGAGCGCTCGGCGCTGATTTGCGCGGCGCGATAGGCGTTGCGCTCGGGTGTGCGCTGCAGCGGGATCTCCAGATCGAGCGACGCACTCGCCGACCAGAACCCCGGCCCGTCGTCCCCGAGCGGATCGTCCCGGTCCGCCGCGACCTGCAGGTTCAGGTCCGGCAGCAGGCCGTTGGCGACGTTGCGCACGTTGCGCTCGGCATCCTCGACCTGCTGGCGCTGCGTGATCAGATCGAGGCGATTGTGGCGCGCGGCTCGCACCGCCGAGTCGAGGTCGATGTCGACAGGTTCGAACGGCGGCGTCTGGTCCGCGATTTCGATGGGCGTGGACGTGGGCAGGCCGAGCAGGATCTTAAAGTTGTCCACCGCGCGGCGAAACTGCACCTTGGCGTCGATCAAGGCGTCCTCGGTTTCGATCTCGCGCCGGCGGGCGCGGAAGACGTCTTCCTCCCGGTTGCGCTCGACGCGGAACAGCGCCTCGTCCTTCTCCCGGTCGAACTTTGCCTGCTGCCAGTTGGCCTCCTCGTTGACCAGGGTCCGCTGCTGGCTCACCAGATCAAAAAAGCGACGGGCGAGGAGGATGGAGAAGTCCTGGCGAAACAGCTCGAAGGAGCGAATCTCGTAGACCAGGTTGCGCTCGGCTTGTGTGAGTCGCTCGTGCGACACCGTGTAGCCAAAGCCGCGCAACAGTGGTTGGTCGATCTGCACCCCAAACGAACGCCGCCAGTCCATCGCTCCCAGCGTTCCGGTCAAAGCGACCGTCCCGCCCAGAGGCAGGATCTGCGAGGCCCTCAGAGTGCCGTCGATATCGGACTGATCCGGCCCCGCTTCGAACTTGCTCCAGAACGGATTGATGCTGGCGGCGAGCTGGGGCCCGAAGTCGAACCGCGCGAGGTTGGTGTTCAGCCCCTGCAGCGTCAGGTTTTCGCGCTGACTGAGGAAATCGCGATTGCTGACGAAGCCCGTGCGCATCGCCGCGTCGAGATCCATCGCCCCGGCCTCGATCTCCATCGGGGCTGGCTCGGGCTCGGCCCCTTCCGCCTCTGCCTCCGGGTCGGGCTGGTTCGGCTCCGCCTGCAGCACGCGATCGGCGCGATCCCCGAGTACCTCCGTGGTGCTCTGCGCCAGCATCCGCCCGACCTCAGCGTCCGCGGCAGCGGCGAAGTACGTGGGCCCGCAGGCCGCCAGTCCCCCGAGCGTGATGATCACCATCACAAGCCGAGGGCGTGCGGCCGGTCGACGAGAGAGCGGGATTGAGGGCAGCTTCGCCGGGCAGGCGCTCATAAAGGCTGGGAGCGTAAGGCGGAGCGGGGGTCTGGGATGAGTCTAGCGGTGCGGGACCAAACCTCGCAACGCACGATGAGGCCCAGACGCTAGCCAGCGGCCGCTTCTTCCCGGTCTTCCTCAGGGCTGGCCGAGCGACAGCTGCAGGGAGCGCAGCGTGTTGCGCATCAGCATCGCGATCGTCATCGGCCCCACGCCACCCGGGACGGGGGTGATCCAGCCGGCGATCTCCCGGGCACGTTCGAAGTCGACGTCACCCTGCAGATCCGCGACTTTTTTGCCGGTCTTCGGTGAGATCTTCTCCCCGATCCGGTTCACGCCCACGTCGATGACGCACGCGCCGGGCTTGATCCACTCGGGCTGCACCAAGCCCGGGCGGCCCGCTGCCACGATGAGGATGTCGGCGCGGCGGCAGTGCGCCGCCATGTCGACCGTCCGCGTGTGGACGACCGTAACGGTGGCATTGGCCGTCTCGCCCTTCTGCATCAAGAGGACCGCGACGGGCTTGCCGACGATGTTGGAGCGTCCGACCACGACGATCTCGGCCCCTTCCGTCGTCACGCCGGCCCGGCGCAGCATCTCCTGGATGCCTGCTGGCGTGCACGGCGGGAAGCGCACGTCCTCCCCGATCAGCAGCCGGCCCGCGTTCACGGGATGGAACCCGTCGACGTCCTTGTCCGGATCGATCGCCAACAAGACCTTCTCTTCGTCGAAATGGCGCGGCAGCGGCAGCTGCACCAGGATCCCGTGGACCTTTGGATCGGCGTTGTACTGGGCGATGAGCTCGAGCAGCCGTGCCTCGCTGGTGTCCTCGGGATGGAACTCTTCGACTTGGTGGAAGCCGAGCCGCTGGGCCGTCTTGCTCTTGAGCTTGACGTAGGACACCGAGGCCGGGTCGTCGCCGATGCGGATGACGACGAGGCCTGGCACCGTGTCATGCTCGGCGCGGAGGCGGTCGACTTCGGTGGCGATTTCTTCGAGGATCGACTCGCGAATTTCTGTGCCCGAGATGATGCGCGCGGTCATGGCGGCGCGGATGTTAGGGCGCGTGGACGCGTGCCTCCAGGGCGGTGCCCGCCGCGGGGCCGTTTCTTCGTATCGGGAGAACGCCTGGGCTACGCTGCCGGCCGCGGCCCCGCGGGGCCGCGCGCGAGCATGAGGCCCACTTCCGATCCGGTCGAGGCAGCGGCGCTGGGCAGTCGGCGCTGGTGGGTCGGGCTCTTGACCGCGGCGGCCGCGTGGCGTGCCCTCATCTCCTGGCGCACCCCGATCCCCGCCGAGGACGGCGCCAACTATGTATGGATGGCGGAGCAGTTTGCGGCGGGTCGGCCGTGCCAAGCGCTCGGCGAGGTCTTCCCGCCGCTGACCGGGGCTTGGTGCGCCTGGCCAATCTGGCTCGGCTTGGAGCCGTTCCGCGCCGCCCAGCTGGCCTTGGCGGTGGCGGGCGTAGCCGCCGTCGTGTGGATGGCGCGGGCCGCCGAGCGGCTGGCTCCGGGCGCCGGCCGCGCCGCGGCCTGGCTCACCGCCTTCGCCCCGTTGCCGGTGCGTCTGGGGGCGGAGTGCTACAGCGAGCCCGTCTTCTTGCTGTTCGGCGCCGCGGCAGTGGAGTCGGCGATGCGGCATTGCTGGTGGAGGTGCGGCGCGCTCGCCGGTGCCGCGGCCTGGGTGCGGCCGGAGGCGGCGCTGATCATCGTCGCCCTCATGGCCGCCGCGGCGCCGCGGCGGGCTTGGCGTGCGGGATTGACCTTTGCGGCCGCGATCGCGGTCCTGTCCGGAGCGCGTGGCGCCTGCGGCCTCGGGTTTGACCCGTGGCCCAAAGTCGGTTTCGTCTGGGAACGGTCCGTCGCCGCCCTGCCGGGAGTTGGCGAGGCGCTGACCAGCGTCGCGCAGCACGCGCTGCGCCTGCCCTGGCTGTGGCTCGAGGCGTTTGGGCTGCTCGGTGTGCTCGCGGTTTGGGGTGCCTGCCGGCCACGGCGTCCCGGGACGTTCCCGCTCGTCGCGATGATCTTGTGCGGCGCGGGGCTCATCTGCTTCTTCCTGCCGCGCCGCCGGTTCCTAGTCAGCTGGCTGATTGCGGCGGCGCCGCTCGCCGCGGCAGGCTGGCTTGATCTGCCCCGCAGCTGGCGGCGCTGGGTCTTGGGCTTCGCGGTCGTGAGCAGCCTCGCGTTGGGGCTTCGCACGATGCACCCGAACCGCGCCGCCGAGCGGGCCGTGGGGCAGCACCTCGGCGCGTTGCTCGCCCCCGGCGAGCGGGTCACCGGCGACATGACCAGGGTCCTCTACTTTGCCGGCCAGCGCCCGCTACCGCCACGCCCGTGGACCGCCGGGGAGCTCGCTTCGCACGCTCGTCCGGCGGAAGTGCGCTTCGTGGTTCTGGGTGCCCGCCGGCCACAGGCGTCGGCGGTAGTGGCCGCGTTGGCGGCGGACTTCGACGTGTTGCCGTTGCCGGCGGCCATCGGTGTCGGGGCGGCGGATCGCGGCATCCTGGTGTTGCAGCGACGCCACTGACCGAGCCCGTATCTCTTGCCGAACTCGTTAGATATGCTCATGCCGCCGCGATGAAAATCGCCCTCCTGTCGTTCGAATATCCGCCTGAGACCGCGTCTGGTGACGCGGGCGCTTATGCGTTTTGGCACTCCCGCGCGCTGGCCGCGCTCGGGCATGAGGTGCACGTGTTTGCGGGCTCGAAGAAGGCCGGTGAGCGCACGACCTGGGATGGTCCCGTGGCAGTCACGCGGGTCAAAGGCGAGGGGATCGTCCACGCGCTCGGCGAAGGGGCGCGCGAGCGCGGTCTCGAGCGGTTCGGGGCGCGGGTGTCCCGCGCCGCCGACCTCGCCGGGGCCCTGCGGCGGCGGCTGCATCGTGAGGTCTTCGACGTGGTCGAAGTCGCCGCCGCCGAAGCCGAGGTCGCGCTCTTCCTCGGCCGGTACCTGCCGGTCGTGGTGCGGATCGACGATGCAGCGGCGCGGGCGCGCGACCTGCTCGACGGCGCGCTCGGCGCTGCCGCAGCCCGAGCCGGGATCGCCCGCGCCTCGGCGGTCTCGGCGAGCTCGGATTGGCTCCTGCAGGGCGCACGGCGCCGCGCCGGCTTGCGCTGTCCGTCGGCCGTGCTGCCCAACGCGCTCGACGTGATCGCGCTCGATCGAGCGCCCCAAGTCGAGGCGCGCGAGCGCCTGGAGATCCCGACGCACAAGTGGATCGTAGTTCCCGGCTCGAGTCTCGAGGGAGCCCCGCGCGATCTGCCGGACATGCTTGCCGAGCTGATGGAGCGGCGGCCGGGTGTCACGTGTGTCGTGTTGGGTCGGGCGCCGCGCGGCTCGGTGGTGCGGATTCGCCGCCGCCTCGAAGCGCGGGGCAGCGCCGACCGCCTCATGCACGTGCGCCGCCCCAGCGAGCCCAACGCGCGGGCCTGCATGCGCGGGGCAGCGGCGCTGCTTTGGCCTGGGACACCGCGCAGCTGCCCGTATCCATGTCTCGAGGCGATGGCCGGCGGCCGGCCGATCGTCGGGACCGAGGGTGGCGGCTTCTCCGAGCTGTTTCGGCCCGACATCGACGCGCTGCTCGTGCCAGCGCGGGATGCCGACGCGTTGGGAGTCGCCCTCGAGCGCGTCTTGGCCGAAGAAACGCTGGCCTCCGCGCTGGGCACTTCGGCTCGGCAGCGTGTCGAAGAGCGCTGCGACGCGCGCGCGCTCGCCGCGAAAGCTGTGGGGCTCTACGCGCAGGCCGGCGGCGAAGGCGCCGTGGACCTACCGGTGGTCTCGGTGGATCCCGCGGCGCTGCTGGGGCCGGACAACTGGTTCGACTGCTGGTGGCTGGGGGACGCGCGGTCGGAGATTCCGGGGCTGGCCACCGACCAAGATCGGCGCCCCAAGTTCGCCGAGCTCGAGCTCGACGAGCTGCGCTTCGTCGATGTGGTCCTGTCACGCGCGTGGTCCGACGCGCATTCCGACTGGGGCTCGCCGGAGGCTGACTTCCTCCGGCAGCTGCACCACCTGTACCTGGCGGAGGTCGCCGACCGCCGTCGCGATCCGGACGCCGACTCGACGCGGACGCCTCTGGCGTTGCCGCCGCTGACGCATCCGATGTTTGCCGAGGAGCGGGCCGCCCACTTCCTCGATGAGATGTGGCGGATCGAGTCGCGGCCGCAATTCCGCGAGTGGGTCCAGACCCAGGCGCTGGCGCCGTGGTTCGTCGATGCCGCGGTGGAGCGCGTCTCGCTGCGGCGCATCGCGATCGCCGCCGCCCGTTCGAGCCCAGGACCGGCGACGTTCGACATCGTGCGTCGCATCTATCGCGACCCACAGCACCACGAGCGCGTGGTTCAGCAGGATCGTGACTACATCGCCAAGCACACCCGAGCCGACTCGTTCCGCGCGGCGATCACCGAGATGGGGCTGCATGCTCCATTGGAACGGCCGTTGGCACTGATGCCGGCGCCGCTGCATCTTCCGGCATTGCCGGCCTCGGCACCGCCGAAGGTCACCGTTCTGATCCCATCGTACCGGCACGAGACCTTCGTCGCGGGCGCGATCGACAGCGTGTTGCGGCAGAGCATGCCAGACCTCGCCGTGCTCGTGGTCGACGACCACAGCCCGGACAAGACGGCGGCCGTCGCCCGCCGGTTGCGCGACCCGCGGCTAACGGTGCGCGGGCACCGCGACAACATCGGCCTCGGCCCGCGGATCACCGGGGCCCTCGCCGGCGTGCAGTCGCCGTACTTGGCACTGCTCAACTCCGACGACCTGTTTCACCACGAGCGCTTGCAGCGCTGCGTGGAGTTGCTCGACGCCGACCCGGATGCGGCGCTCGTGGCCACGGGGATGGTCTTTGCCGACCAGAACGGCCGGCAGCTGACGGCGCACAACTCATGCTCGGTCGACGTCGGGCCGCAGGCGCACGGGTGGTTGTCGTGGTACGAGTCGATTGCGAGTGAGCTCGGCGCCGGCGAGCGGTGGACCGACTTCGCGCACCTGCTGAAGCAGAACCACCTGGCGACCAGCTCCAACATGGTGTTCCGCACCGAGTGGTTGCGGCAGCACATGCCCGCGGCGCAGAACCTGCGCTACTGCGTCGACTGGTTGCTGTTCTTGTTCGCGGCGATGGATGGGTCGCTGCGGTATCTGCCGCAGCCGCTCTTGGCGTATCGCTTTCACCAGTCCAACACGGTGTGGTTCACCGAGGGTGGGCGCGACGACTACGCGCTCGAAGTCGCGGGTGTCGTGGCGGCGGCGCTGCGCCGTTGGCTGGCGCGACGGGCCAAGCAGCACGGTGCGCCCCAGGCTCGCCGCGAGCTGGCCGTGCTGCTCGAGGACTGCGTCGCCCAGCACGGCGAGGTGGACGGCATGGTGCTGTTCTACCGGGAGCTGACGCGGCGCCTGCCCGGTGGCAAGAACGAGCAGAGCACCCCGGAGCTTGAGTCGCTCGGTGAAGGCGCGTTGGAGCGGAAGAAGCTGCTGACGGCACTGCGCGGCGTCGCCGAGGATCCGTGGTATCTCGCCGCCCTGGCGCGCGACAAGGAGCGACATCGGACGACGGCCCACGCGGCGGAGGCGTTCGTCCAGCGGGTTCGGGAGCTCGAAGCGCAGCGCGAGGGGCTGCGTCGCGACGCCGAGCGGTCTCGCGAGCGCGCCGACGACGAGCGCGCGCTGCGGGAGCGCGCGGTGCAAACGCAAGAGCGGGACGCGCAGGAAGTCGTCCGCCTGCGGCAGCGGACCGAGGACTTGCGGACCGCGCGCGACCGCGAGGCCCAGGAGGTGCAGCGGTTGCGGCAGCGCACGCAGGACCTGCGCAGCGCTCGCGACCGCCTGGAGAACGAGAGCCACCGGCTCTCTCTGGCGCGGGAGCGGATCAAGGGCGAGCGCGACAAGGCGCTCGCGGCGCTAGGCGAACGCGACGCGCTGGTGCGCGAGCGGGATGTTGCCCAGCAGGAACTGGATGTTGCGCGCCAGGAGCTGGATGTGGCCCGGCAGGAGCAGGAGGTCCTACGCGGCGAGATCGGCGAGGTGCGGCGGGAGCGCGACAACGCCCGCGCGGAACGGCGCGAGGCGCGGCAGGCGCGGGAGGTGGCCGCGGAGCGTGCCGAGCGACTGCAGGGGGAGCGTGACGCCGTTACGCGACAGCTTGAAGAGGTCGAGCGGGAACGCGACGAGGTGCTCAACGAGCTCGAGGCGGTCGTGCGCCGGATGACCGGCGAGTGGCAGAATCTGCACAGCGAGCTCGCCGCCAAGCAGCTGCACCTCGAGCAGCTCGACGAGCTGCACCGGGTCGACTTGCGCCGGCTGCGCGCGACGCTGCGCGACCAGCTGGAGTCCGTCTACACCTCGCACGAGTGGCGTGCCGGTCAGCTGTTGCTCGACCGCTGTTTCCTTCGCAAGCCGTTCAAGACCGTGCTGCGCCTGCACGCGCACGCCTCGGTGCGGGGGCGTCGCACGGTGGCGAAGTGGGGCGCCAAGCTCCGTCGTTCGGCGGGCGCACCCCGCGTGGCGCTCGTGTGCAGCACTGCGTTCCCGCGCCTCGAAAACGCCTCTCTGGCGTGGGAGGCGCGACAGCTGGCGGAGAGCGGCTGCGATGTGCGGCTCGTCTCATGGGGGCGGGGCCCGGCGTCACTCCTGCACGAGCTCGACCGGGCCGTCTTGAAGACTGCTCACGTCCTCCAGCTGGATTCGTCGCTGCAGGAGCGCGACCGCAACACTTGCGCCAAGCTCTATCCCGAGGGGTTCGCGGCGCTCGACGCGCGGCTCGGGGTCGTGCCTCACGTGTTGGCGCGGGTTTGTTCCGTAGCCGTATCCGTCACCGCCCTCGGTGTCACCTACGTGCACGGCTCCGATCTTGGCGAGTCGGCGATCACGGCGCACGGGGTCTCGCAGCTGCTGGGGATTCCCTACGGCGTCACGGTCGCTCCGGCCGTGACCGAGATGGACGACCCCGTGATCGCGGCTTTGCCCGCGGCTGTCGCCGGCGCCGATTTGGTCATTACACCGACGACCGCCGATGCCGAGCGATTGCTCCTCGAGTGTGACCTGGACGAGCGTCGCGTGACGGTCAAGCCACCGGCCGTGTATTGGGACGCCGGCCCGATCGCGGCGGGCCCGCAGAACGGGTCGCTGCGGGCGGCGCTTTCCGCGCCTGACCTCGATTCCGACTTCAACCCGCTGGTCGACGCAGTACTCGAGGTCGAGCGCGGCGGGCTGGCGGTGCGGCTCGACTTGCTGGCGGCGCACTCCCTGACCGGCTGCGCTGGCCTCGATCGACTCTACGCCGAGGCCCGGGCTCGCGACCTCGCCGACCGCTTCGTCTTCCCCGATTTGGATCCGGTGCCGCCGGCGGTGCGCCTCGCGCGCAACAGCTTGCTGATCGCGCCGGGCGGGAACGGCACCGTGCCGCCGATCGAGGTCCTGGTGGCGATGGCCGCGGGGCTCCCCGTCGTGGCTGGAGATCGGCAGTCGCTGGCGGGGCTCGTGCGCGATGGCGAAGAGGGCCTGGTGATTCCTGTTGGCGACGCGGACGCGCTGGCTGAGGCGCTCAACAGACTGGCCAAGGACGAGGGGTTGCGACGGCGCCTCGGGGCCCGCGCCCGAGCGCGGTTCGAGTCTGAGCTCGCACCGGCCGCCTCGGGTGCCGAGGCGACTGAGCGCGTGCGAGTCTTGGCGACGCCGCCGACGTCCGACGGATGACCCGTCACGCAGCGGCGCTGCTCTGCCTGGCGCTGGTGCTCGCCGGCGCGTTGTTCTTGGGGCTGCGTACCGCGCGGCTCTGGGGGGACGAGAAGGCCTACGTGGCGTTGACCCATCCGACCCGCGAGGCTCCCTGGCCCGAGCGGTTCCGAGCGCTGCTGCCTGGCGAGATGCCGCTGCGCTGGTGGCCACCCCTGCCATTCTCGGTGTACGGCGTCCTCGCCGGCCCGCGACCCAGCGCGGCCGACCTCGACGATCTCGACGTGGCCGCAACCGGGCTGCCGGCCGCCATGCGCCCGTTCTGGTGGCGCGCTTTGGCGCTGAACCTCGCCTTGCTGGGTTGTTCCTGCGGACTGCTCTACGCGCTGTGCCTGACGTTGGGCGTGGGGCCTTGGCTGGCCGCTGCCGCCTGCGCGCTGGTGGCGCTCAATCCGAGGACCCTGTTCTATGCGCCGGCGCTCTGGCCCGAGCTCCTCCACCAGGCGCTGTTTTTGGGCGGCCTGCTGGGCTTGGTCCGCTATCTGCGGTGGGGCTCGTTGCGCGCGCTTGCCGTGACGTCCGCGATTTGGGGCTACGCGGCGCTGACGAAGCGCGTGGTGGAACCCTACGCGCTGTTGCTGCTGCCACTCCTCGTCTGGCCGGCGCGCCGATCGGTGGGCTCGATGTTGGTGACGCTGCTGGTCTTTGCGGCTCCGTATGGGGCGATCACCGGGCTGCAGCGCTGGACCAACGCGCGTGAGCATGGCGCTTGGGTGTTGTCGACGAACACCTGGGTGAACGTTGAGACTGGGCTGGTACCCGACGACGCCTATCAGGACCTGGGATATGCGAAAGTCCTCGACCGTTACCACGCGGCTTCGGCGGCCCCGCTCGAGCGCGAGGTCGCGGCCCGGGGCCGCGTCTTCGAGCATCTGCAGTCGACCTCCCTCGCCGCGCTGGCGGCGCGCGTGGGTGAGAACTATGGCCGGCAGATTCTCGATTCGTTCTTCGCGTTGGGCGTGTCAGCCGAGCGCTGGCGTGGAGTCGACCCTGCCAACGCGTCGTGGGCGATCGTGCTCGGGCAGACCATGTCGGTGCTGCTCACCGCGTGCGGCGCCCTCGGCGTGGTGTGGTTGGGCTGGCGGTCCCCGACTCACGCCGCTCTCGCGTTGTTCTTGATCTACTACTGGGCCGCGTTGGGTGTGGTCGGACACAACCCGCGGTTCTTCGTCCAGTCGATGCCACTGATGGCGGTGTTTGCGGCGCTGTTGAGTCAGCGCTGGTCTCGGCATGCGCGTGGCCCCGCTGTGGTTTAGGCTGAGCATGACGATGTCCTCGCCCAGCAAGCCGGCCCGGCTGACCCAAGACCAGCGCGAGCGCTTGCGGCTCGTGCAAGCGGCAGCCCCAGAGCTCGATCTGGACGTGTTTCCGGATGTTCTGATCATTGGGCCGCAGCGCACTGGCAGCACCTGGCTGCACGAGAATCTGGCGCGGCACCCACAGATCTTCATGACGGAGCCCAAGGAGCTCTACTACTGGAGTTCTGTGCAGTGGCCCGAGTACCACCCCAAGCATCTGCCGCCGTTCTCGGCCGATCTCTCGTGGTACCTCGACTTCTTCCGCGAGTCGTCGGATCAGATGAAGACACGCCACGAACGCAGCTTCGCCGACTTTGGCGAGCCGTACGTGCCGGTCGTGCGCGGCGAGTCATCGGCGACGTATGCGGTGGCGTGCGAGCCCGAGATCATTCGGGAGATCGTGACGCTCAACCCGGCGATCAAGGCCATCCTGTTGGTGCGGCACCCCGGCGAGCGCGCGTGGTCACACATCAAGAAGGAGCACCATATGGACGGTGGCACGCCGGTCGATCAGATCAGCGTCGAGGATTGCCGCGCGTTCATCGACAACAAGTACAACCGCGACTGCGGCCTGTTCTCCAAGATCGTCGCCAAGTGGCGCGTCGAGCTACCGGAGGACAACCTCTTCGTCGGTGACTTTCGCGACGTGAGCCGCCGGCCGGCCGATCTGCTGCGCCGCGTGTTCTCGTTCCTCGGTGTTCGGGATGAGCTGAAGTACGTCGGGGATTACGCCACCCAGCAGATCTGCGAGACGCCGGCGGAGCCGATTCCGGCGGCATTTCAGCCCTTGCTCGACGAGATCTATCGCGACGAGGTGGAGCTCCTTGCCGACCTGGGGTTCTGGTGGTGACCCAGGGACCGTCTCGTTTCGTCATCCTGTCGAACTCCCGCTCGGGGAGCAATCTGCTCGTGAGCCTGTTGAGCTCGCACGGCCAGGTTCAGTGCGAGGGTGAAGTCCTCAATGACTTTCAAGCAGAGCGCATTATCTGGCGCGATCGGCGACCGACCGATCCGACGGACCTGGCTTTGCGCGAGTCCGATCCGATCCGCTTCCTCGAGACCAAGGTGTTTGCACCGGAGAGCGACGATGTTCGCTCCTGCGGGTTCAAGATCTTCTACCAGCACGGACAACGTGAGGCGTGGCAATGCGTCTGGCCCTACCTGCAGGGTATGCCCGATCTGCGCGTGATCCATCTCGTGCGCGAGGACCAGCTGGCGCGGGTGCTGTCCAATCACGTGGCGCAGGAAACCAAGCGGTGGTTCATTCGGGATGCCGCCGAGGCACACCATGACCTGCGCGTCACTCTGGACGTCGAGGCATGTCGGGCTGAGTTCGAGCGGGGGGCGCAGTGGCACCAGCGGCGCGCCGCGCTCTTTGCGGCGCACGACGTCTTGCCGCTCACCTACGAGCAACTCGCTGACGACATGCCGGACCAGTGCGACCGCATCTTGCGGTATCTGGGCGTCGAGCTTCGACCGCTGTCCACGCCTCTGGTCAAGCAGCTGCGCCAGTCGCCCGCGGAGACGATTGCCAACTACGACGAGCTGCGTGCCGCGTTCCTCGGCTCGCCTTGGGAGGGGCTGTTCCGGTGAGCGGCATGGCACGCCGGCGTTTCGTCACCATCGGGCTGCGCCGGAGCGGCACGACGGTCACTCACCTGGCGCTGAAAGGGCATCCCAACGTGAGCGGCCTGGGCGACGAGGTCAAAGTCGCACCGTTCTTCACCGACGGGCTCTACACGTTCACCGTGGGGCAGCGCTCGGAGAAGGAGCGCCGCCTGTGCTACGGGGCGTTGTTTGACGCGATCACAATGACCAAGCCGCGCCTCGGCGAAGCCGAGGAGAGTGCGATCGCGGCCAACGGGCTCAAGGTCGCGATCGGCACGGTCAAAGAAGCGGAGGCACTCGTCGCGGGGCTGCAGACCTACTTCCCCGAAGTGAAGATCGTGCACGTGCGCCGCGCCGACGCGGTGGCGCGCTTTGCCTCGCTGGTGTTGGCGCGAACCACGGGTCGCTGGCACTCGTGGACCAAGGGCGCCGCCGCCGACCCCGTCGAGGCCATGCGCGCGGACCCGACGGAGTTCGAGGAGTTCTACCGCCGCACCGAAGCCGCGCACCAGCGGCTCGCCGTGCTCCACAGCTCGCACGAGGTGTTTCCCCTGAGCTACGAGCGGGACATCCTCGACGGGGCGCCGGCGTGCTATGAGCGCGCGTTCGGCTTCCTCGGCGTCGCGCCGATGCCACCAACCTGGCTGCGTTCTGAGAAAGTGGCGCCACCGATCGACCGCATCTTCAGCAATGTCGACGAGCTGCGCGACCTCGAGCGTTCGTGGGCGGGATAGGCCCAGTCGCCGGTGAGTGCCCTATCGGCCGCGGCCGAGGAAGTGCTTGCTCTTGGGCCAGAATCTCCGCGCGACCTCAAATGCCTTGGCACGGCGCAGCAGGCGCACCACGGTCATGCCCTTCAGCGTCATGTGCTCCTTGTAGACGCGCTCGAGCTCCTCGAGCCGTTCCGGCGCGATTAGCCGGCCGTTGACCGAGCCGCGGATGCGGTCGTCTTGGCTGGGCATTGGGCGATGGTTGTTCTCTTGCTCAGGCGTGGCCGCTTCCGGCAAGTGGACCTGGCCGAACGCGCACCAACGGCGCGGCAGTAGCCCGTGCAAGTCGAGATAGCCGGCGGCGCGTTCCTGCGTGTCCGTCGTCACGAACGGCTGGTCGGCGTACCAGTCACCGATGATCTCACCGACGTGTTGGAACAGCATGTCGCCGGTGGCCGCTGCCGCCGCCAGGAGCGCGCAGATGCGGTGCTCGGGGCGGAACAGCCCGGACAGGGTCTCGCAGTGCCGCAGGTGCTCGGCCCGCACGGCGAAGGTCTGCGGCAGGAGGTGGCCACCGTGGAGCAGGTCCAGCCAGGAGAAGTCCGAGGCGTATGGAAACACCAGCGGCGTCGCCGGTCGCAGCCAGGCGAAGCTGCCGCAGGGCAGCGGCGCATCGTGGATCTGCGTGACCAGATGCCGCAGCGCGCCGCGCTCGAAGCGGACGCCGGCGCGCACCCACACGACGGAGTGGCTCGGCGGCAGGTCTAGCCAGGGCGGCCGATCAATGGTCGTGAGGCGCGTCCATGCGTCGGATAGGTCGGCTTCCTGGCCGGGGTCCTGCAACACCGCGAGGGACCATTGCGGCGCCGGCGATGACTCCAGCTCCTGGAGGAGCATGTCGCGGCCGGCGCTGACCCACTTGCTGTCCGCGCCAGCGATGTCAAAGATCACCAGGCCGTCGCCGGGCAGATTGGGCAGCTTCTGTCCGGGCGTCAGGTGGGCTGGCATCGAGAACGGTCCCAGCGGTGGCTTCGGGACCTCGGCCTCGCGCTTGGCCATCGCGGTGAAGACCTCGATTTTCCGCTCCGTCAGCGCCTTGGGATCGGTGATCGACTGCACTCGCGCGACGGCGCCCCGCCGCATCTCGGCGGCAAACTCGGGCTCCTTGAGCATGCGCTGCGCGGCCTGCGTCAGAGCCGCGTCGTCGTCGGCGGGAAAAACCAGCCCGCTGCGCTCGTGCTCCACCATCTCGGACTGGCCGCCCTGGTCTGAGACCACGCAGGCCGCGCCCATGGCCATCGCCTCGAGGACCGCGCACGGGTAGTTGTCCCACGGCACGGGATGCAAGAACACCGTGGCCCGTTGTGCTGCGGCCAGTGCCGCCTCGCGCGACACGTTGCCGAGCTGCAGCACGCGGTCGCGGTGCTGCGGTGGGACGTTGGCGCGGATCACGTCGTCGATCGATTCGCCCTGGTGCCACATCGGCTTGCCGAGCAGCACGAGTCGCAGCTCGGGATCGTCGTCGGCGAGCCGGCCGAACGCGCGCATCGCCAAGTGCGAGCCCTTGCGCGGCTCCACCCGCCCGATGCAGAGCAAGTAGCGCCCGATCGCCTCCAGCTCCGGCGGTGGCACGCCTGCCTCGCCTGGGACCTCGAGGTAGTAGGGGATGGTCGCGCGGATGTCCGGCAGCTTGCCGGGGAACAGCGCCTCGTAGCGCCGCATGAGCGCCTGGGACGGTGTGATCAGCGCGTCCGCGTGGGTGATCGAGTACTCCTCGCGCAACATCGAGTAGCGGTGTGGCGAGAAGCCCAGCTCCCAGACATGTCGGTTCGCGGCGAAGGCGATGCGCGAGCTGATGTGGCCGTGGATGCAGACCGGCGGAAAGAAGTGACGCCAGCCGCTGTGCCGTCGGCGCAGCACGTAGAACGCCTCGGCAAAGAACTCCGGTGCCTCAATGACGTCGAGGTTGACCTCGCGGTGCAGCGTCTCGATGTAGGCAGCGGCTTTTTGCGCCGCGATGTTGGAGGGGTCGGCGACCCAATGCCGCCACCGCTCGCCGCTGTAGTGCGTCGGCGTGACGTCGAAGAACTGCACACCGAGCGCCGGAACCCGCTGCTCGTCGAAGTACTGAATCCGGTGGATGGTGAGGTTGCCCTCCTTCCACAGGCGCTGGGTTAGCTGTGGCTCGCGCCGGCCGTGGCCAGCGCGATTGGTGACCACGTGGACCTCGTGCCCGGCCTCCGCCAATAGCCGCGCCGCCGCGTTGTGGTACGTGGCGATGCCACCGCCCGGAAACGGGGCGTACTCATAGCTGACGAAACAGATCTTCATGCGGTTTCGTGCGGCTTAGGGTCCACTACGCGGAGCGGACGTGCGACATCATTTGTGCCGTCGGCACCGCGCCGAACTGCACATCATGGGTCGACTTGGCGCGCAGGGTGCGTTCGATCGCAATCGCGCACTCCCGCCACTCCCGCAACCCCTCCACCAACTCTTTGCGGGTCTTCAGATGCTGCGTGATCCACTGCAGCTCTTGGGCGTAGACGAGCGACGGCGACGTCTGCGCCAACATGCGTGTGTCCAGCGTCCGGTGCACGAGTTCGTCGAGTACCGCGAGCACCTTGGGGTCCCCCGACGCGATGACGCGATCGACGGGCTCGATCAACGGCTTGAGCGTGCGGCTCAGCTGCAGGTGGATCGGCGGCACGAAGCCGGGCGGTGCGCCCCACTCATCGTCGAGCTCGACTTGCGCGCCGAGTAACGGCGCCTTGCGTCGGCCGCTCCAGTACCAGGGCGTGACCCGATCGCGCACGAACACGCCCTCGTCGCGGAGGTGGTCGGCCTCGTACTTGCGGTTGAAGACACGCATGTTGCGCAACGGCAACCGGTCGCCGAACACCGTCGGGTGCGGACAATGGAAGACGTAGGCGCCGGGGTCCGAGACCGCGCACGCCCCTTCCCGCAGCGCGCGTTCGGTGAACTCGAACTCCTCCATGCCGTACGAGCCGTCGAAAGCGCGGTCAAATCCGCCGAGCTCGCGCCACAGGCTCTTGCGAAACGAGATGTTGGCCCCGACCGGTACGCAGTGGATGCCGTCCGGGAAGTGCGAGTACTCGAGCGTCGCAAAGGTGGACGTGAACGCGCCACTGGTTCCCGCGAGGTACTCGAAACGGGGCCCGGTGCCGATCGCCATTGGGAAGCGCTGGTGGATCTCGCAGTGCGTCTCGATCGTGTTGGGGCCGAAGACGCAGTCCGAGTCGGACAAGTACACGACACCTTCGAGCGCATTGGCCGCGCAGGTGTTGCGCATCGCCTGGATCCGGTAGATGCCGACCCGCGGGTGTCGAATGACGCAACAGGTGATCCCGACCTTGCGCGCGGTCTCTTCGGCCACCTCCGGCGTGCCGTCGTCCGAGCCGTCGTCGGAAATGACGATCAGATCGGGAGGCACGGATCCACTCGCCGCCGACTCGATGGCCAATCCCACAACATCTGCCTTGTTGTAGGAGACCAGGACAAGCGTGACGGGAACGGATCGACTCACCACGGAGTTCATCGGCGCGCATCCAGGGAGCGGTTGACCTCGTGAACCGTCGGAGTCGTAGCGGGCCACGGGTCGCCCCGAGGAAGACCGGCGGGGCTGGACCGGATTCCCCTTCGGAGCCGCTCCGCCGCGGCGGCTGCGCTCCCTCAGGTCGCCGGCACACCGGCCCTGGAGAAGTGTAGGGAGGCTAACTGGCTCCTGGGGGGTAGGCAAGGCGACCCACGCCCGGGAGGTATGGCCGCGTCATTTGCCAACCAGGAAATGGCAGATGTCGCCGTCCTGCAGCGCGTAGTCCTTGCCTTCGACGCGAAGGCGACCGGCCGCCTTGATGGCGGTTTCGCTCTGGTGCTCCATCAGGTCGTCGAAGGTGTAGACCTCGGCCCGGATAAATTGCCGCACGAAGTCGGTGTGGATCACTCCGGCACCTTGCGGGGCGCTATCACCCTTTCTGATGACCCAGGCGCGGACTTCCTTCTCGCCGGCGGTGAAGAAGGTCTGCAGGCCGAGCAGATCGAAGCCGCGGTGGATGAGCTTGGCCAACCCGGATTCGCGCAGGCCCAAGTCCGCCATGAACACCTCCGCCTCGTCTGGCTCCATGCGGACGAGCTCGGCCTCGAGGTCGCCGCATAGCGGTAGCACGTCATCGCCGGAGCGTTGGGCATAATCGCGCAGCTCGGCGACCCGCTCTGAAGCACCTTCGATGTCGTCGTCGCCGACGTTGGCGACGAACAGGATCGGTTTGATGGTCATGAGAAAGAGCGGCTGCAGCATCTTGCGCTCGGTTTCGCTCCACTCGCGGGAGCGCAGCGGCTGGTCGCTTTCGAGGTGGGCCTTGGCCCGCTCGTAGACCTCCACCGCCTGCGCCACGGACTTGTCGCCGGTCCGCAGCTTCTTGGCGCTCCGCTCGAGGTTGCGTTCGAGCGTCCCCAGGTCCGCCTGGCCCAGCTCCATGTCGACGATCTCGGCGTCCCCGGCGGGGTCCAGCTTGCCGCTCACGTGCTGCACACCCGAGCGTTCGAAGCAACGCACGACGTGAAGGAGGACGTCGCTGTCCTTGATCGACCCGAGGAAGGAGATACCCATCCCCTCGCCTTTGCTCGATCCCGAGACCAGCCCCGGAATGTCCACCACGCGCATTTGCGCGGGCACGATCTTCTCCGTGGTGATGTGCTCGGCGATGCGAGGCAAGCGGTCGTCGGGCACGTCGACCGTCCCCTGGATCGCGCCTGTGGTGCTGAACATGTACTCCGACCGGTCGACGTCCTGTTGGGTGATGGCGCCGAAGATCGTGGTCTTGCCGACGTTGGGCAGGCCGACGAGCCCGCAGGAGAGACTCATGCGGGAGAATCTAGCCGGGATTGGCCGCCAGTTCGCGCGATGTGGGGATCGGTCAGCCGGTCTCGTTCGGCTGGGGGGCTGAGCCCGCTCTCAGGGCCTCGCGCAAGCACAGTCCCCACAGCAACAAGGTCCCGGCGGTGAACGCGTAGTGGCTTTGCAGGATCTCCTTGTAGGCCTTGCCGGTGAACTCGGCGCCGGGCAGGCAGACGGCGGTGTAGATCAGGAGCGGCCACCACAGACCCCGGCGACCGGCCGCGGCCTGGCTCACCAGCAGGAACACCGCCGGGATAAGGGCCACGTGGTGGGCCTTCCAGGAGACGGGCGAAAGGAGCAGTGACAGGCTGCAAACCGCGGCGATCAGGCTCAGCGCGGCGGTCGGCGCGTGGCGGCGCCGCACGACCACAAGCGCGGTCACGCCCAAGAGCGCGAGGCTGAAGGCGCGGGCGATGGGCGCGGTGTCGGCCGGCGCGAGCCCCAGGCCAGGGGCCATCCAGGCGACCTGGTCGGTCCATGCCGTCGGCACGATCCCGCACCACCGCGCGACTGCGCAACGGAGGCATTGGTTCATCCAGGAGAACGGTGGGAACCCGTGGCTCGGCGGGGCAAAGAGATCGGGCTGGGTGGCGTATCGCCAAGTGCCTTCGGCCCAATGCGCGAGGGGCTGCCATCCCTGGCGCAGGGCGAGGAGCGCCAGCCCGGTCCACGCCGCGGCGGCCGCAGCGGCGCCGACCGCCACGCGTCCGCGGCCGAAGGCGCACAGCAACGGCAGCAGGAGAGCGTGCGTCGGTTTGGTGGCCAGCGACAGGCCGAGGAGGACGCTGGCGGACAGCGTGGCGCGCCGACTGGCGAGAGCGACCCCGGTGAGCGCGCAGGCCAGGTTGATCAGGTTTCCGCCCCCGCCGTGGGCGTCGCGGAGCACGTAGCGGCTCGTGATGAGCGCGGTGATCAGGAGCAAGGGCTGCAGCCCGACGCCTGGCGAACGGGTCCCGCTGCGGAGTGGGGGTGATGTGGCGGCGTGCCCTTGGGCCAGCCAACGGCCAATGGCCCACAGGGCGCCGACCTGTAGGAGGGCCCAGCCGATGCGCGCGAGTCGCTCGGACAGCAGCGACAGCGGCGCGGTCAGCACGCCGAAGCCCGGCGGATACGGCGCGTGCAGCGGCTGGCCGGGGTCTTCGAATGGCGCGTAGAGCGGGGAGCCGGC
The DNA here is from genome assembly GCA_039029375.1 of Planctomycetota bacterium. Lineage (GTDB taxonomy): Bacteria > Planctomycetota > UBA1135 > UBA1135 > UBA2386 > JBCCGH01. The sequence continues at coordinate 61,655 of JBCCGH010000010.1, read as the reverse complement.
GAGCACGCGCCGGCCGAACTCGAGATGATCGCTGATGACGCCGCGGTCCCGCACACCGGCCCGCACGACTAGGGAGAGGGCGAGGGCGATCCACAGCGCGGTCCAGGCCTTGGACGCCACGGTCCGCCGGCGCGGCCGGGCGGTGTCTACGGCGTCACTCGTCAAAGAGCATGCGGAACACCGGCCGGGCGTCGTGGCTGGAGCTCGGCTCCAGTCGATAGGTGCAGGGCCCGGGTTGGAGCGGGCGCTCGCTCGCCTCGACGTCGCCGAAGTCGACCACCAACTCTTCGGGCAGCTCGCCGTGAGGTGCCAACAGCACACAGGGCTGCTCGACCCCCTCGAGTCTCACGATGTGCGCTTTCATGGTGCTGACCATGCTTGGATTGTCGCGGATTCACGTCCCGCGCAGAAGACGTCAGCGCACGACAATGGCGTGGATCGTGCCAGCGGTGGTGACGACGAAGACTCTCCCGTCCGCGGTCGATGGCGCCAGCTCGATGCGTCCCGCCACCGGGAAGGTCCAGAGCAGCGCGCCCGACGCCTCGTCGAGGCAGTAGAGCGCATCGAGGCAGCCGAAGTAGACGCGGCCTTCGGCGATGCAGGGCGCGGTGATCGAGGGCTCCACGCCTTTGCGCCGGAGCGGCTCGGGGACCACGACCGTGAATTCGTGCTGGTGGACGACTTCGCCGCTCTCGGGGTGAATGGCCTCCATCGCCGCCCGCGAGCGCTGCACGTCGAGGCGTCCGCGCCAGAGCATCGCCGTCCCCGTCGCCACGTCGGTGTCGCCGCCACCGACGTCCCAGAGGACCTTGCCGGTCGAGGCCTCGATCGCGTAGAGCCGCCCTGAGGAGTGCGCGACGGCGTAGGCGCGGCCGCTCCCCGGGGTGGGGGCGTGGACCACCAGGCTCGGCAGAGGGGTCGACCACGCCACGTCGCCTTCGGCGTCGAAGGCGCACAACCCGCCGGGGATCGACTGCCGGATGCTGGGATAGACGCGTTGGGCCGTAGCCGCGAACCCCGCGACCAGTAGGCCGCCGATCGAGCTGGGCTGGGCCATCGTCGAGCGGTCCTCGCCCTCGAACGTTCGCCGGGTGCGACCTGTGAGTGGATCGATCCAGCGGATCGTGTTCCCTTCGCCGACCAACAGGTGGTCGTCGATGACGGCGGGCCGGGTCAGCCGACCTTGGCTTTCGAAGCGCCAGGCTTGGGCGCCGTCGGTCAGCCGTAGCGCCCGCAGGGCGCGCCCGCCGTCCAGCAGAAAGACGTGCTCGCCGTGATGCAGCAGCCCATCGGCGACGAAGCGCATGCTGGCCGGCTGTGCCTGCCACAGCGCGTCACCGCCGGCGGCGTCCAGGGCGATGATCTCGTTCTCGACGTTACCCAGCACGACAACCTCGCCGACGACCAGAGGGGCTGTCGTGATGCGCGACGTTCGGTGCGACCACGCCTCGCGCGGGACCCCGCGCGACCAGGCCCAGATCGCCAACGTCAACAGCAGCAGCGCCGCCACGCCGCCGGCTAGCGGCACGATCAGAGACCGCTGGCGGTCCTCCAGAGACCGCTGGCGGTCCTCGGACTGGCCGAGGCGCCGTCCACAGGACGGACAACGCTCCGGCCGTCCGGGCGTCGGCTGTTGGCAATTGGGGCAGCGCGGCATGCCGATTCGATCGGGCGACCGTCTCGGTTCTTCGGCTGCGCGGGCCACGGCTCTTCATGTTAGGGTGGCGCGGCGAGGCCTCCCCCATGCCAAAGCTCTTCCTTGGGGTCGTGCATCTGCAGCCGCTGCCGTCCTCGGCGCGGGGGCAGAGCTTTGAGACGGTGCTCGACGCGGCCCGTCGCGATGCCGACGCGCTGCGGCAGGGCGGCGTCGACGGTTTGATCGTCGAGAACTTCGGCGATGCGCCGTTTCACAAAGGGACGGCCGACGATCCGGTGCCTCCCGACGTGCCCGCGGCGCTCGCCGTGGTGGGGCGGGCCGTTGGTGATGCCACCGGGCTGCCGGTCGGCATCAACTGTCTGCGCAACGACGCCAAGGCCGCGTTGGGTGCGGCTGCTTGCGCCGCGGCTCGCTGGGTCCGCGTGAACGTCCTGACCGGCACCTACGTCGCCGATCAGGGCCTGCTGGATGGCGATGCGGCCGGCGTGCTCGCCTACCGCAAACGGCTGGGCATCGGCGTCGACATCCTTGCCGACCTCCTCGTCAAGCACGCCGTCCCGTTGGCCGCGCCCGATGTCGCCACCGCCGCTCGCGACCTCGCCGAGCGGTCCGGCGCCAGCGGCCTCATCGTGTCCGGCGATCGAACCGGGGCGCCGCCCTCGGTGGGGCTGCTGGACACGGTGCGGACGGCGGTGGACTCCTTCCCGATCTGGCTCGGCTCCGGCCTGAGCCTCGACAACGCCGCCGACTTGTGGCCTCGGTGCGATGGGGCCATCGTCGGCTCCGCGCTCAAGCGCGACGGAGTCGTGACCGCGCCGGTCGACCCCGAGCGGGTCGCCCGGCTGCGCGGCGCTCTGGCGCCCTGAGGCCGACACCTCGAAAAAGTCACCCGCAGTCAGAGCCTGTATCGAGATCGATGGTACAGGCTCAGATGCATGCCCCTGGCGCCGCTCCGCGTTGCGGAGAGCGGCTGACTTCGAAAAAGTCACCCGCTCTCAGCGCGGCTGGCGCCGATGGTCGATCTAGCAGGGCGTGAAGGTGCTTCTGCTGACACCGTCACCGCCCGAGGTCTTTCGTGGGCGGGCCATGACCGTGCACCGCTACCGCAGCGGCCTGCAGCGGCGGGGCCACCTCTGTGAGGTCTTCGGGCAGACTGAGGACGGTGGCCTGAAGCAGTCGCTGGAGGGCACGATCGGCCGCTTCAAGCCGGACATCGTGCATGGCCATGACGTCAGCCGGACCGGGATCGGGCTGCTGGGTTTGCGTCTGCCATGGGTCGTGTCGGTCGCCGGCGCCGACGTCAACGAGGACATGATCGGGGGGTCACGGGGCCCGTTGGTCTGCGAGGTGATGCGGCGGGCGCATCGCGTCATCGTGCCGAGCGAGAGCCTGGCGACGACCCTCGAGGAGCGCGTTCCCGAGATCGTGGGCAAGATCGATTTGGTGCCCCGCGCCGCCGAGGTGCCGCCGACCGACGGCACCGACTTGCGGCGCTCCCTCGGCATTCCGCGCAGCCGGTTCCTGATCCTGCTCTCCGGTGGTCTGCGCGCCGCAAAGGGGCAGCATCGCGCCCTGTCGTTGACCCGAGCACTGCGTGAGAGCGGGGTGGATGCCGAGCTGATCATCGTCGGTCCCCGGCACGATGAGGACTACGCCGAGGAGCTGGGGCGGCGGGCTGCGGAAGAGCCCGGTGTCCGCGTGCTGCCGGCGCTGTCCTGGGAGCGGATGGGCGCGGCCTTCGCCGACGCCGATGTCGTGCTCAACACCTCGGTCAGCGAGGGCATCCCCGCGTCCGTCCTGGAGGCGGGGAGTCTCGCGCGGCCCGTGGTGGCCAGCCGGGTCGCCGGCAACCGCGATCTCATCCGACACAAAGAGACCGGCCTCCTGTTCGACGACGAGACCGAGATGACCAAGCAGATCCTGGCCCTAGCCCGTAACCGCTCGGCCGCCGGTGCGCTGGGCGTGCGGCTGCGCGAGGATCTCCGGCGTCGCTTCGGCCTCGCGCTCGAGGTCGATGCCCTCTTGTCCGCCTACGCCGCAGCGTAGGCCGATGCCGCTGCGAAGAAACCTGGCCGCTGGGATGCCAGCCTCCGGACCGTTCTCTACGGTGTGGGCGCATGGGATTTCGACTCTCGGTCGTCTTGGTCGCCGTCGCGGCGCCGCTCGGGGCGCAGACCTACGCTGATTTGACCACGGTGCGGGGCCGGCCGTCAGCGTGGGGGCAGGTGCTGCAGGTGCGCGCTGGGGTGCTGGGCTCGCTCGCCGGCGAAGAGGACCCGGCCATTGGTCTCGACGACGAGATCGGCTGGGACGGTCACGTCTACTACCGGCAGCAGCGCTTTGCGGACCGTCAGGCGACGCTGGATGCGTATGCCGGCCGCGATGGCGCGTACCTGGGAGTCAGCGAGGGCGAGCTGGTGGGGCAGGACACGCAAAGTCGGCTCGAGCTCACGGTGCGCTACTTCCCCTTCTACCGCGAGGGCTTCTATCGCGACGGCGACTTTGTGCCCACGGGGCGCTACGAGGGGCTCGACTACGGCGCGCAGCTGACGTTCGCGCGCGAGCTCTCCGAGGGCTTGCGTATGGAGTTCGGTCCCTTCTTCCGGCGCATGACCTTCGATCGCAACGAAGACACTCCGGTCAACTACGTGACGCCGGACGACTTCAGTGCGTACGGAGTGCGCGCGTTCCTGGAGCACGGCACGCTCGTGCTCGATCGCGTGACCGGTCGACCGCGCGATGGCTTCGTCCTGACGCTCGTCGGCGAGCGGGAGCAGAACGACGCCAGCCGCCGATTCGGCACGGTGGGGATCTTCGAGACCGACTTGCCGTCGGGGCTGTGGCGCGGGCGCGGCCATCTCGAGTGGTACTACCAGCAGTCGTCCCTCGCCACTTGGGGCTTGCGGGTCGACGGGCAGATCAGCGACGAGAAGGACCGGGTCTACAACTACGACGCACAGAAGCCGCAAGGCCATCTTTGGGTCGATGGCCAATTGGGGCTCCGCCTCGACTTTGGTCAGGCGTTGGCGGTGGAGCCGTTCGCGCAGCTGCAGTTTCTGCGCATCGTCGACGAGGCCGGTCTCGGCACCGACCAAGAGACCTTCTTCGGCGGTGGGGTCAATGCCCGTTTCGACTTCGGCGACGGGCTCTCGCTCGTCGGCGAGTACTCATTCCTCGAGAACGAGAGTCGGCCGCCGGTGTCCGTCACCGACGACACCTTTGGCGAGCACCGCTTCTTCTTCGGTCTCGAGGTGCGGTTCGCCGGACAGCGCAACTAGTGGTGTGATTCAGGCAGATGGGGCCTTATCCGCGAGACATCGGCGACAGCGCCCTGCGAACGACACAGATGCCTCACCGACATATGCACCGAACTTCGGTGACACACCACTAGTCGTAGAAGGACCTACGAGCCCACGAACCTCGGTAGCCCCGCGCGTCAGCGCGGCTCGGCGGCGAACCAGCGGTCCTCGGGTGTGCTCAGGCTCATGTCCTGCCACACCGTGGTGATCGAGTTGGTGCCATCGTCCGTCACGGTGCGGCGCCAGAACGGCGCGCGCATGCGCCCGACCGACCGGTAGTCCTCGTACCGTTCGACCACGCGCACGAGATCGCGCAGGTCCGGGCGCCAGACGACGGATTCGACCGTCCGGACGAGCCCGGACTCGGTGTCGATCGAGAGGCGCAGCCGTTGCGCTTCTTCGTCCGCCTCCAGGACGGCCACCTCGCGGTCCCCTTCGTTGCGGATCGAAACCAGCCGGAGCGGCAGCTCGTCGCGGGCCCAACGACCCAGCAAGACCAGGGGGTGCCGGCTTGGCTCCGCCAGCTCGTTGGCGACATCAGCTGCGCCCAAGGGGATCGAGCGGCCGTCGGCGCTCTCGACGCGATGCGTGGGGCCGACCACGGTCTCGATCTCGCTCGAGAGGACGCTGCGGATGCGCCGTAGCCGATCGGGATAGTGGAACCACAGGTCCTCGCTGGCCGCTGCGCCGAGCGCGCTGGAGCGCCGCAACGCGGCGTGAAAACCACGCACCCGGGTGACCGAATCACGGCCGCCCACCGCGGCCAGTGCGCGCTCCGCCCAGGTCCGGGCCGCGGCGCGCTGGCCGGCGATCTCGCGTGGAATGGCCGCGCCGTGGGCCGGCAGAAACGCACCGTCGACGCGCTGGACTGGCAGGCGGCCCGTGGGGGCCAAGTCCGGCATGGGCCCGTGCACCATCATCGCCACTGGTCGTTCGAGCAGCGCCCGCGCGCCGCCTTCGAGGTCGAGTCCAGGGTCGTTCAGGTGCGTCAGCAGCTCGGTGAGGTCGGCGGCGGGGCGCCCGGAGAGAGCCTGTCTGCCGACGAGCTCGAGCCACTGTTGCGGGTTGCCGTGATCGGTGAGGAGCCGTAGCCGTGCCCGTCCCGCGGCGACCCGCATCTCCGGACCGCGCGGCAGATCGCGCAGAAAAGAGGCGCGGGCGCGCATGAAGGCCCACCAAATGAGTTCGACATGATCGGGCTCGACGGTCGTGGTGAGCTCGAGCAGTCGCGAGGTGCTGCTGTGCCGTTCGGTGCGCGTGAAGGCGACGTTGGCCGCGGCGGTCTCGCGCAGCGTCCGGCTCAAGCGGCCACCGATGCCATCCAGCGTGATCGCTTCGAGCAGCACGAGCTGCGCCACACCCAGTGTTTCGTCGGCGTCGGGCATCGGCAGCGCGAGACGGACGGTGCAGCGCTGGCGCTCCTCTTCGGCCCAGAAGACGCCGTCGGGCAGCTCGGGGGGCGCGGCCGCGAGCCGCCTGGGCACTGGCGTGCGTTGGCTCCACACCTCGGTCAGCGAGGCGATCTGATCCAGCACACCGCGCCGCGCTTTGCCCGGCACCCAGGCCGCGAACACTCCGTGACGCGGCCCAATGTGCAGGCGCCAGAACGCCAGGACCTGTTCGATCGTGGCGTCCTCGATCACGGCGATCAGCTCGTCGGCGCTGCGCTTGCCGTTCGCGAGCACCTCGGCGAGCACATCGATGTCGCGCTGGGCCAGACGCTGCCGGAGCCCGGCGAGGAGCTCTTCGCGCACCCGCGCGATCCCCGAGGTCGCGTTGGGTGGGCTGGTCGCCGCCGTCATCAGGGCCTGAATGCCGGTGAGCCAGCGGTCGATCGGCGTGGTCAGGTCGATGCAGATCCCGGTGGGGTCGACGCGCAAAGTGATGTCACCGCCGACTCCCTCGATGAGGGCGCGCAGGGGCGGGCGCCCGGCGTCGGCGGCCGCGGCGTCGACCAACGCGTGAGCCGCGATCATCGCCAACCCGAACGCACCAGGGTCGTCGGGGACAGCGAGAATGATGCGCGCCGTCGCGAGCTGTGGCGGGGGCAGCCCGGTGTCGAGGTCGCGGGCCACGGCGATCGCCGGCACCGCCAACTCGCGCCGGCCTCCCGCCGCGGCCAAGGGGCGCGTGGCGCCGGTGCGGCCCGCGCCGAGGGGTGGCGCTAGCTCGACGACGGCGCGGTCCAGCTCCGGTTCGGCGCCGGATCGCGGCCCTTCGTCGGGGCGCGACTCGACCGATGCCGTGTCGATCGCCATGCCGGTGGCCCAGCAGCCAGCCGCGGGCAGCGTCAGCATCAGCAGCAGTGTCGTCCGTCCTGCCTTCATCGTTTCCCCCGTAGCACGACGATGCGGCCCGCCGGCCGCAGCACCTCGCGACCGAGCTTTCGCAGCGTCGGCAGCCCGATGGGCTGGGGCTCATAGCCTCGCTTGAATCCGCGCCCGTTGGGGCCACAGCGGCTGGCGAGTGTGACGGCGAACGCTGCTTGCCCGACGCGGTCGCGACCCGCCTCGGTCAGCGTCGCCGCCATCGCGGCGAGAAACTCGCCCTGGGTCGGGCCCTGGTTGGCCGCCTCGTTCAGCGCCGTGGTCGCGGCGCCGAGAATACGTCCGGCCGACGACTTGCTGCCCTGGAGCGGCCACGCTTCGACGAGCAAGAGGTCTGCGGTGTGGTTGGGGAACGGCGCCGTCACGGTGCCGTCGCCGCCCACTTTGTCCAACCGAGTGCGCAAACGCGGCGTCAGCCAGCGGGCCAGCGCCTCGGCGGCTTCGGGTGCCGTGCCCGCCGGCATCCGGTAGCCGACCGCGACGCCGACGGCGCCGCCCGGCGGGAGCCGCGACTCGCGAGCGACCCCGCTGCGCGGCGGCAGCTTGGGCGCGTCCGGCGGCGGCAGCCGAATCTCGGAGGTCGCGAAGATTTCCCGCAGCACCGCGACCGCGGCTTTCAGCTTGAGGTCGCCGACGATGACGTGGCACGACTGGCTGGGGTGCTGAGTCCGCTGATAGGCCGCGAGCGCGTCGTCTGGCGGCACCGGGGCCTCGGCCGGGGTCTCCCAGGCGCGCGCCAGGGGATGACCGGGGTAGGCCAGCGCCAGGATCTCTCGCCGCAGCTCGCCGAGCGGCGCACTGCTCTGTTGCTGCGCCAGCGACGCGACGACGCGGCGGTAGGCCTCGGACACGCCGCGCAGCATGCCGCCCTCGCGTTGCTCCCACAGCAGGCGGCCGACCGCCGGGAGCGCATCGGGCGTGGTCCGCACGTGGAGGAGCGTGGCGTGCGGCAGATGGTGCAAGTTGGGGCCCATCGCCGGGGCGGCGCGGACGGCCCGCTGCCACGCCAGCGGATCGGACAGGGCGGCCGTCGCTTGACGCACGGCTTCGACCTCGGCCTCGACCTCGGCCGGGATGGTCGCCTTGGCGGCGCGCATTTGGCTGTAGGCCACCTCTAGCTGGCCCAGCCGCGCTAGCGCCTCGAGCTCGCGCGTCAGGTCGCGGGACACGTCCCGTCCGGTCCCGGCCAGCGCTGCTTCGGCGAGGGCCTGGGTGAGCCCGGGCAGGCCGGGTGGGTCCACGACGGGGCCGGCCGGCGTGACGACGACCCAGTCCACGAGTCCGGCACCGCGCGCCGAGACCAGGATGAAGTAGCTGCCGTCCGGCGCCCGGAAGTGTCGCACGGTGGCTTGCTTGGGCTGGCCGGCCTGGGCTGGGGTCCCTTGGGCTGGGGTCCCCGGAGGCGGCGTGGCCTTGGGTGCGGGCTGCTGGGCGCCTTGCGGGGTAGGCGCTTGGCCTTGTCCCTGCTGGGGCGACGCGTTGGTCGCCAGCGCGAACGCGCCCAGGATCCAGCCCAACCGGCACGCCCACGGCGAGTGGCAGCGGCGCCGGGGTCCCGCTACGCCGGCGCCCGGGGCCGTGCCGAAGCCTCGGTCCGCGTGCCTCACAGCCCGGCCGGTTCGCGTTCCTCGTCGAAGTCGGAGCGGCCGCGCGCCATGAGCACGCCGCGAGAAGTGCCGCGCATGAACGTGAGGATCTCGGCGACCAGGTGGTTGTCGCCGAGCTCGTCCTCGACGCGGTCGCAGCGATCCGACAGCACTTCGTTGCGCCAAAACAACATGCGGTAGGCGCGTTTCACGGTGCTGATGTCGTCCTGCGAGAGGCCCGCACGCCGCATGCCGATGAGGTTGACGCCACGGATCCGAGCGCGGTCACCGTGGACCATCGCGTACGGAGGCGCGTCTTTCGGCATCATCGCTCCGGCGGCGAGCATCGCCAGCCGGCCGACGCGGGCGAATTGGTGCATGCCCACCATGGCGCCGATCACCGCGCGGTCTTGGATGATCGTGTGCCCGGCCGCCATCGACACGTTCGTCATGGTGACGTTGTTGCCGACGGTTGCGTCGTGGCCGATGTGCGCGCCGGCCAGCAGCAGGTTGTCGTTGCCGAGGGTCGTGACGCCGCCGTGCGCCGGGGTGCCGGCGTTGATGGTGACGCCCTCGCGAAAACGGTTCCCGGAGCCGATGCGCAGCTTGCCGAGCTCTTGTTCCGGGTCCGAATCGCGGTGTTGTGCCATGGTGCCGAGCACTGCCTGCGGCCAGACGTGGCAGTCTGGCCCGAGCACCGTGTCGCCCTCGATGACGACATGGGAGCGCAGCCAGCAGCCGTCCCCGAGGCGGACTCGGGGCCCGACGACACAGTGGGGACCGACCCGGACGCCTTCGCCGAGCTCCGCGCCTTCGGCGATGACGGCTGTTGGATGTACGTCCATGCAATGAAGCCGCCGCGGCCCAGCTGGGGAGCGGCGGGCCGCGGCATTGTCGGTTCCGCTTCCGCCGGCGGCAAGGCTTCGCCCGGTCATGGCAACGACTTCCGCCAGACCCGCGGCTATGCTCCCGGTGCCATGAGGGCGCTGGAACCGTCCGAACAGAGCCGCATGAAGGTCTACCGGGGTGAGGCTGTCGCCGCCGGCGTTGCCCTGGGCCGCGTCCATCTTCGCGGTTTCGGCGCCGATGCCGGGCTGGTGACGCGCATTCCGTCTGATCAGGTCGAGCTCGAGCTGAACCGGCTGCGAGATGCCCTGGACCGCGGCCGTACCCAGATCGAGGAGATTCGCGAGCGCCGGGTCGGCGCGTTGCCGCCCGACCAGCTGCGAATCTTCGACGTTCATCTCAGCTACCTGCAAGACCCGCTCTTCGTCGACGAGATCGAGCAGCAGATCATGCAGGAGCGGCTGAGCGTGCAGGCCGCCGTCGCCAAGCTGGTCGAAAAATACGATCGGATCTTCGCGCTCGTCGAGAGCCCGCATCTCCGGCAGCGCGCCGCCGATCTCCGCGATGTGGGGATCCGCATCCAGCGCAACCTCGGCGACGCCAACGGCCGTGGTGAGTCGCCGCGGCCTCCGGGGCGCTACATCTTGGCCGCAGCCAAGCTCACCACCGCCGACATGTTCGACCTGGGCGGCGACGAGGTCGAAGGCATTGTCGCCGAAGAAGGCGGGATCAGCTCGCACGCGGCGATCCTCGAGCGGTCGATGGGCATCCCCACACTCACCGGGATCCGCGACTTGCCGGCCAAAGTCGAGGACGGGGTCTTCGTCGTGATCGACGCGACGGCCGGCGAGCTGGTCGTGGATCCTGATGAAGAGGTGCTGTCGCGGTGCGAGAAGGCCGCCGCCCGCTACCGCGACGAGCGCCTGTCTCTGCCTTCGGGCGACCCCGAGCACGCCACGCGCGACGGCACGGCCGTCAACCTGCTGGCCTCCTGCGGCAGCGCCGGCGAGGTCGGTCTCGCGCGCACCTACGGCATGGATGGGATCGGCGTGTATCGCACCGAGCTCGAGTTTCTCGCCGAGTCGCGGATCCCGGCGGAAGAGGACTTGGTCGAGCACTATCGGGAGATCGTGCGGCAGCCCGGTTCGATGCTGGTGGCCTTCCGACTGCTGGATGTGAGCTCCAACGTGCCGGTGGGCGGGCGCAGCCCGGCGGACGAGCGCAACCGCGCCATGGGCGTGCGCGGTGTGCGGTTGCTCCTGGCATCGCCCGACCTGCTGCGTCTGCAGGTCCGGGCCCTGCTGCGGGCGGCGGTCGGCACCTCGGATACGGCCATCTTGGTGCCGTTCGTCACCAGTGTGGCGGATCTCACGCAGGTCGAGAACGCGATCGTGGAGGAGCGCGTGGCGCTGCGCAAGGCAGGGACCGCCTGCGCTGAGTCGCTGCGGGTCGCGCCGATCATCGAGGTGCCGGCCGCCGCCTTCGTGCTGCCGACCTTCTTGGCGCACAGCCACTTCGTCGTCGTGTCCATCGATGACCTGCAGGCTCACCTCCTGGCGGCCGACCGCGACAACTTCGGGGTTCGCGATTACTACGAGATGGTGCACCCGGCGCTGTTCGAGCTGCTCAACCGCATGGCGCGCGAGTGCCGGGAGAGCGGTCAACGGCTGGTGCTGTTCGGCGAACGAGCGGCCGAGTCCCGGTTGGTGCCGCTCTACGTCGGCCTGGGAATTCGCGACTTCTCCGTGGCGCCGGTGCGAATGGGTGGCCTGCTCAAGGTTCTGCGCCGCTACACCGTCGACGAGTGCCGCCGCATCGCCGAGCAGGTCTTGCAGGCCCCGCGCGCCCTCGACGTGGAGCGCGCTCTCGTGCAGCTCGACAGCTCCGGCTGAGCACGCCCCGGCCTGGGCCGGGTCGCGGTGCCGCGCTCAGCTGCAGAAGGCCCGCAGGAGAGCGCGGACCTTGGCGGGCGTCTCGATCATGTATGTGGTCTCGTGCACCGAGGTGCCGACGTGGATCGTGACGGCGTGCTCGGGCAGGGCGCGATACATGTCGAGGTCGGTTCGGTCGTCGCCGGCGCAGAGCACCATCGCGTCCCCGGGCGTGGCCTCGACGACGCGGCGCAGGTAGTTGCCCTTGTTGATGCCGCTGGCGCGGACCTCGATCACGCGGTGCCCGGGCATGACCTCGACCGGCTCGTTGGCGAGGTTCTCTTCCAAGGAGCTGAGCAGCTCGCGGGCGCGCCAGACTCCGTAGTCGAGATCGGCCATGCGGTAGTGCCATGCGAGCGCGCAGCTCTTGCGCTCGACCGATGTTCCCGGCACCTCCCGGGCGACCTGGAGCAGGGTCTGCTCGACCATCGGGATCCACGATAGGTCGACGTCGCTGAGATGGGTCCAGCCCTCACCGTTGGGAACCTTCGCCAGATAGCCGTGGTCCGCGCAGAGGTGGATCGGCAGGTCGCCGAACCACTCCTCCATCGTCTCCTGGGCGCGGCCGCTGATCAGGTGGACCGCGGTATTGGGCAGGGCCGCCAGGTCTTGGAGCAGCTGCAGGATCTCGGGCGTCGGCACGGCCTCGTGCGGCCGGCTCGCCATCTCGCGCAGCGTGCCGTCGTAGTCGAGCGCCAGCAGCCGATGCGGGGCCGCGGCAAAGCGCGCGGCGAGGTGATCGTGTTCCGTTGCGCCGATGCGTGGCGGGCGGGGGGTGGGGTGCGAGGTGCGGCTGTGCTCGGCGAGGTGCTCGAGAAACCCGCGCGCCCAGCCCGTGCAGTCGAGCTCGATCACCTGCTTGGTCATCGACTCCATGCGATCCTCGCGCTCCTTGGCGGTCAGCGACAGCGCGGTTTCGATCGCGTCGGCGGTGCGCTCAGTATCCCAGGGGTTCACCAGCAGCGACCGCGACAGATAGTGCGCGGCGCCGGCGAACTCGCTCAGCACTAGGATTCCCTTGTTGGCGGGCAGGTCGGCCTCGAGGCCCTGGCACAGGGCGAACTCCTGCGCCACCAGGTTCATCCCGTCGCGCACCGGGGTGACCAGCGCGGCGTCGGCAAAACGGTAGAGCGCGGCCAACTGGGCCGGTGGGACCGTGCGGTGCAGGTACTCCACCGGCGTGACCCCCGGGCCCCCGTACTCGCCGTTCAGGCGGCCGATGGTCTCCTCGATCTCGCTCTTGAGCTCGCGGTACTCGGGGTGGTTGAGCCGCGACGGCACGAGGACCTGCAGCAGCGTGACGGCCTTGGCGCGCTGCGGATCGCGCGCCAAGAAGCGTTCGAAGGCCTGCAGCTTCAGCGGGATGCCCTTGGTGTAGTCCAGGCGCTCGACGCCGAGCAGGAGCTTGCGGTCGCCGTAGCGCTCCGTGAGCTCCTGGTAGTAGGCCGAGGCGCGCGGGCTGCGAAGCGCCTGCGCGAAGCCGGTGACGTCCACGCCGATCGGGTGGCTCCCGATGCGGATGGTGCGTCCGGCGAACGAGATCGAGTTGGGTTCGGACTCCAACGCCATCACCCGCAGGCACGAGCTGCGGAAGTGGCGCACGTAGTTGTTGGTGTGGAATCCGATGTAGTCCGCCCCCAGCAGGCCCTCGAGCAGCTCGGTCCGCTGCGGCAAGAGGCGATAGATCTCGGAGGACGGAAACGGTATGTGCAGGAAGAACCCGATCTCCAGATCGGGCTGCGCTTCCCGGAGCATGGCCGGGACCAGCATCAGGTGGAAGTCGTGAACCCAAACGCGTGCGCCTGGCGTGACCCGCGCCAGCACCTCCTCCGCGAAGCGTCGGTTAACGTCGACGTAGGTGGCCCAGTCATCCTCGCTGAAGTGGATGCGGTCGGTGCAGTAGTGGAACAGCGGCCACAGCACCTCGTTGCACAGCCCGCGGTAGTAGAGCCGCTCCTGGCGCTCCGACAGAAAGACCGGCTGCAGCCCCTGCTCGGCGAGCTGGGAGCGTACCGATTCCTGCTGTCCGGCCGGCACCTCGCAGCCGGGCCAGCCGACCCAGGTGAAGCCCTCGTCCGCCTGAATTCCGGTCAGCGCCGACGCCAGCCCCCCGGAGCTGGGAAACGGAATGAGGCGGTCTCCAGTCTGCCGGAGGCTGGTCGGCAGTCGATTACTGACCACGATCAGACTCCGCTCTGCAGCCGGGAGGCCGGTCTGGGCGATAGCAGGGGGAGGGCGGTGCTCGGTCATCGTCTCCTTCGATCAAGCTCTGCCGTGGTCATCGGCGATCGCGATCATCGACCATGAAGTTCGGCATCATCGGCAACTGCGGTTACAGCGCCCTGCTCGACGCAGGCTCCGTGCGGTGGCTGTGCTGGCCCCGCATGGACAGCAGCTTTTTGTTCGGGGGGCTGCTCGACGAGGCCCGCGGCGGCAGCTTCGACATCGAGGCGGTCGATTTGACCTCGTCGCGCCAGGAGTATGTCGAGAATACCAACATCCTCCGCACCGTCTTCACGTCTCCCACTGGCTCCTTCGAGCTGATCGACTTCGCGCCTCGGTTCGTACTCTACGACCGATCCTTCAAGCCGTCGATGCTGGTGCGAATCTTGCGCCCGCTGGAGGGTGCGCCGCTGGTGCGGGCTCGCTGCCGCCCGGTCGGCGGCTACCACCTGGACAAGGTCTCATCCTTCGTCGCCAGCAACCACATCGAGTACACCGGCCTGGATGCGCCGGTGCGGCTCACGACGAACGTGCCGCTGACCTACATGGTCGACGAACGTCCCTTCGTGTTGTTGGGCGACCAGCACCTCGTGCTCACGTGGGGCCAACCTCTGGAGTCGGCGCTGGAGGAGACTGCGGAGCGCTTCCTCAATCGGACGACCGACTACTGGCGCCGGTGGGTGAAGAACGCGCGCATCCCGCGCGATTATCAGGCCGAGGTCATCCGCTCGGCGTTGGTCTTGAAGCTGCACCAGTTCGAGGACACCGGCGCGATTATCGCCGCCACGACCACGAGCCTGCCGGAGTTCCCAGGCAGTGGCCGCTGCTGGGACTACCGCTACTGCTGGCTGCGCGACGCCTACTTCTCGCTCAACGCCTTTGAGCGCCTTGGCCATGCCGAGGAGATGGAGCGCTTTCTCCAGTTCTTGCTGACGATCTGTGCGTCGCACGGCGACCGCCTGCAGCCGCTCTACGGCATCAACGGCGAAACCGAGCTGCACGAGCACATCCTGGAGCACCTGGATGGCTACCGCGGTGAGAAGCCGGTGCGGATTGGCAATCAGGCGTACGAGCACGTCCAGAACGACGTCTACGGCGAGATGATCCTCGCCATCAGCCGGATCCTCATGGATACCCGGTTTGCGGGGAGCGAGGGGATCGAGGGCGCACAAGGCCTGGTGCACCGCTTGTTGCAGCAGATCGAGCAGCGGCTCACCGAGCCCGACGCCGGCCTGTGGGAGCTCCGCAATCAGCAGCAGCTGCACTCGTTCACGCTGTTGATGCACTGGGCCGGAGCCGCGCGTGCTGCCGATATCGGCGAAGCGCTGGGCTCTGCGGACCTCGAGCACCGCGGCCGCAAGGCGGCGGCCACCGCCCGAGACATCCTTGAGGAGCGCTGTTGGCACCAAGGCCTGGGCGCGCTGACCCAGGCGGCGGACCGGGACAACCTAGACGCGGCGATGCTGCTGGCGGTCCAGCTCGGCTTCTTCGCCTCCGATCCCGACCGCGCGCGCAGTCACGTCGAAGCGGTGCGGACCGGGCTGTCGGTCGATGGCGGGCTGCTGCGTCGCTACGACGTACGCGACGACTTCGGCCATCAGGAGGCGGCGTTCACCGTGTGCGCCTTCTGGCTCGTCGAGGCGATGGCGATGGTGGGGCGCCGCGACGAGGCGTGTGAGCTGTTTGAGCAGCTGCTGTCGCTGGGCAACGGGCTAGGCCTCTACAGCGAGGACATCCTGCCCGACACGCGGGAGCAGACCGGCAACTTCCCGCAGACCTACTCGCACGTCGGTCTCATCAACGCCGCGTTCCGGCTCTCGCGCGACTGGTCGTAGCCCGGCAACGGAAGCCGGGTGGCGCTCTACTGCGCGCGGAACACGCCGTCGGCCGACCACTCCTGGAACCAGGTGGTGATGTCCTCCTCGTGCTCGCCGCCGGCGTCCAGCGCTTTGCCGAAGGGCTCGCCCGAGTGCAGCGCCGCCAGGATGCGGAACGCCGGCTCCGGCAGCTTCGTGCGCCAGACTCGGCCCTCCTTCCGGTACACCGAGACGAAGATCGTGTGCGGCTTTGGCGGCTTCGGTTGCTCGCCGTCGAAGAACGCCTGAAGGAAGCCGTTGGTCGGGTAGTCGAACGCGAGCAGGCGCAACGACGGATTGGTGTGCAGCACCAGATCGGCCCACTGGCCTTCGCTCAGGGTCGCGAGCGACTGCACGTCGAGGGGCTCGAACTCGGGTGCGTCGAACGCCTCGGTGACGGCCCACTGCAGGCGCGCGAGCTCGGCCAGGAAGGCGCCGTCCGGCAAGTCTTGACTGGCGACGAAAGCGGGGAGGCGGTGCCCAAAGCCGTTGAGGTTGGGGTGCTGGCTGGGGTGCCGCAGAACGTAGTCGGTGGCGAGCGCGCGCCACGCGTCGTCGCCCAAGGCGTACCGCAGCGCGCTGTAGTCGTGCTCGAGGACTTCGATCAGCCTTGCCAAGTAGCCGCCGTGATAGACGCCGAGCCGCTGCAGGGGTTGCTGCTGTGGTGAGGGGCGCACGACGTCGCCGTTCAGCACCTGGCCGCGCTCGATGAGCGCGCGCGCCGCCTCGGTGTGGCTGGCGGCGTTGGGGTCCTCGGGATGGCGGACCACCAGCGACATCCAGCGCTGCAGGGCGGCGAGGGAGGGCTCAGGCACGAAGCGGCTCGCCTTGGGGTTGCCCGCGGTCGCGGTCGCCGCGCCATGCCTTGGCCTTCCAGGCCTCGGCGCGCACCTCGGCGAAGCTCGGGATGTCGGCGTCCCACTCCAGCAGCGTCGAACGCCCGCCGCTGCGTTGGTGTGCCTCGGCGTAGAGCTCCCAGACCTCGTCGCACACCGGCGCGCTGTGGGTGTCCAGCAGGTGGGTTTCGAAACGGGTGTGGCCGGCTAGATGGAAATACACCACCCGGTCCCAGGGGATGCCGGCGAGGTAGGCGTGTGGATCCCAACCGTGGTTCGTGCAGGAAACGAACACGTTGTTGATGTCGAGCAGCAGCCCGCAGCCACTCTCGCGCGTCATCGCCGCGAGGAACTCCCACTCGGTCATCGCGCTGTGTGTGAACTCGACGTAGGTGCTGGGGTTCTCGAGGACCAGGGGGGCCTCCAGCGTGTCCTGCACTTGGCCGATGCGGGCGGCGAGGAGCGCCAGTGCCTCTTGTGTGTAGGGCAGCGGCATGAGGTCGTGCAGGTTGGTGCCGTCGACGCCGGTCCAGCAGACGTGGTCGGAGACGATCCGGGCGCCGCAGCGCTCACGCAGCGCGCGCAGCTGGACGAGGTAGTCGCGGTCCAACGGATCGACGCTGCCGATGTTGAGCGACACGCCGTGCATGACCACGGGATAGCGCTCTGCCACCTGATCGAGAACGCTCATCGGCCGGCCGCCGGTGCACATGAAGTTCTCCGACAGGATCTCGAACCAGTCCAGCTCGGGCCAGTGCTCGAGGATGTGCGGATAGTGGGACGTCCGCAGGCCGATGCCGATGCCGAGGTCCGTTTGGACGAGGCGTTCGAGAGTCATGGGCGGGAGCGCGGGGCCGCCGGTCGCAGCCCCGCTCTAGGTCGACTCAGTGCTTGACCGGGACCGCGCAGCCGCCCTTGGTCGCGCAGGAGTTGTTGCCGGCGCAGCCGTTGTCACCGGACTTGCAGCCACCTTGGCCCTTGCAGGCGTTCTTGCGGGCGCAGCTGTGGTGCTCCACCGTCGCGCAGCCGCCCTTTTTCGCGCACGAGTTTTGGCGGGCGCAGCCGTTGTCACCGGACTTGCAGCCACCTTTGCCGGCGCAAGAGTTCATGGTGGCGCAGGCGTGCTTCTCAAGGCCGGCTTGCTCCATGGTCGGCTGCGAGGTGGAGTTCGTCGACGTGCTGCTGCAGCTGGTGGCGCCGAGAAGGAGGCCGGTCACGGCGGCCGCCAGAACAGAGGAGGTGGTCTTCTTCATTATCTTGATCGAGCCCGACTCGGGCGTGAGAGCAGCGGCAAACCAGCCGCGGCACGCAACCTACGATAGGTAAGGAGGGCCGATCCACCGATCGAGAAAAACGCCTCTTGTCGAACGTTGGGCCAGATCGTGCGGTCGAACGTCACGCGGCCAGGAGGGCGGTATACTCGTTGCAAGCGTCGGGGCAGGCGGGGCGAACTGCCCCGTCCGCCGTCCCCGGAGCCTCTCGATCCTTATGGCCGCCCTCCTGCGTCTGTCGTCCCTCGGGGTCCTGTCTCTCACGGTCGCGCTGCTCCCCTGTTGCAGCGGTAGCAGTGACGGCGGCACCGGCACGCCGGTCAGCCCAGTGCCGGAATCCAGCCTGCGCATCGCCGGCGGCTCGACGGCCGGCGGCGAAGGCGAGGCCCTGGCGGCCGAGCTGTGGGTCTCGACCGGCGGCGCGCTGGCGCGCCCCTCGCGGGCGCGGTTCACCATGCCGAGCGGCGCGCTGGCGGCCGAGCTGCGGCGGCGCGCGGAGCATCACGTCGAGGCCGCGGCCTTGGCGGTGGGTGGGCCGGACCTGGCCGGGTCGGCCCGCATTCGGCGGCTCGCGGCCGATGCCGGAGCACCCGTCGACGCCAACGGCAACGGCACCAACCTCGACGAGACCGTGGTGCAGGATCAAGCGCAGCTGGCGGCACTGGCCGGTGGCGCAGCGCCGGCCGCGACGCGCCCGGTGCTGTTTCCGTTTGCGGCGGGCTTGGCGGACTTCTCGGCGCCGTTGGACGGCGCCGGCCGCGGTGACTACGCGAGCCAGCAAACGACGGGCATCGCGCTCGACGATGTGTCGGTCGAGCAGCTCGGGCATGCGCTGCGGGCGCGAGTCATGGTCGGTGCCAAGCTGGCCTCGGATCGGCGCGGGACCGAGTTTGGCGCCACGCCGGAGCGCGGCGCGCTCGGCTTGCTGCTGCTGCAGCAGGCGGCGGCGCTCGAGGAGACGTTGCTGCGGCGTCTGTTCCACAACGGCAGCGTGTTGGGCCGTGTGCAGGACCCGGAGACTTACGACCCCGCGGTGTCGCCGCTCTGGCTGCCGCGCGCGTTCGACTTTGCCGGCGACTCGGCGATTCCTGCGGCACCGAGCGACTACTTCCCGGTCGACCAGGCCGCGTCTCTGAGTGGGCTGGCGGCCGTGTTGCGCGGAGCCAGCGAGCTGGCGTGGCTCGCCTCCGAGGCGAACCCAGACGCCGAGCTGCGCGCCCTCTTTGTCGATGGCCCGCTCGGGGCGGCGGCCGCGCCGGGTGGGCCCCCGGTGTCCTCGGGCAGCCCACCCAACTGGGAGGAGGACATCCGCGAGATCATGCACGACCGCGGTCAATGCCTGGGCTGCCACCTGACTGGGCCAGGGCAGCGTGCAGGGTTTGACGTGACGACGTATGAGTCCACGTTGGCCGGCGGCAACAACCGCGTTGCATGGCCGAGCGTCGTCCCGGGAGACCACGCGAACAGCCTGTTATGGCTGGTGCTCTTGGGGTCGACGCCGGTGACCCGGGTGCGGATGCCGACGCCGCCGCGGCCACCCATGGACCAGGCCGACATCGATCTGGTCGCCGAGTGGATCGACGCCGGTGCGTTGAAGGAACCTCAGGTCGAGCAGCCGAGCGTGGGCTTCGATCTGTCGAGCGTGTTGGCGCGCAACCTGATCGGTCTGCACCAGGACGCCAGCGGCGCGCTGCACGACCGGCACGAGGGCGATGCGCCGTCGGGCTTCGCGGCGGCGCACTCGACCGGTGCGGCATTGACGGCGCTGGCTTCGTACGTCGGCG
The DNA here is from genome assembly GCA_039029375.1 of Planctomycetota bacterium. Classification (GTDB taxonomy): domain Bacteria; phylum Planctomycetota; class UBA1135; order UBA1135; family UBA2386; genus JBCCGH01. The sequence continues at coordinate 42,039 of JBCCGH010000010.1, read as the reverse complement.
CGAACCCCGACGACGCGGCGGCGCTGGGCGCGCTCGACCGCGCCGCGGACTACGCCTTGGCCACGCTGAGCGACGCCGACGGCGGCGTGCGTGCGGCGGTGGAGATCGCGACGGGCGAGGCGCTGGGTGCGGCGAATCTGTTTGGCCACGCGCGGCTGACGGCTGGGCTCGCCGCGGCGGGCCGGACCCTGGGCCGGCCCGAGGTGCAGCAGCGGAGCCGGGTGGCGATGCTGCGCATGTTGGCCGACTTCCATGATCCGGCGACGGGTCTGTTCCGCAGCGAGCGCGACCGCCAGGGTACGCGCTACACGCCACTGATCGTGGCGGCGGTGGTCGAGGCACTGCGCGAGGTGGCGATCGATGGCCCCATCATCGACGAGCGCGAAGGCGAGGGTCGGCGCATCGACGCGGCCGGCAAGCACGACGACTTCTTGGCGGCGCTGCGCGGCGTGCTGGTTTTCTCCGAGTGGGATGGGGCTGGCGAGGTGCTGAACGACGGGATCCCGGACACGGACGGGAACGGCATCCCCGAGCCGGCTCTGGCCGGGGGCGCGCATGGCCGCGCGCCGATGTTCGTGGGCGAGATCCTGGATGGCCCGAGCCCCGAGGCGGAGGTGCCGACGGATCCGATCACGTGGTCGGAGCACATCCAGCCACTGCTGCGGCTGAAGTGTGCGCAGTGCCACATGAACGGCGCGGCGCGTGGCGACTACCGGGTCGATACGCCGGACCTGCTGCGGGAGCCGGGCGAGTCGGACGGTGCGCTGCCGCTGATCGTGCCGGGCGATCCCGATGCGTCGTTCTTCTACCGCAAGGTCGTGGACCGCAACCCGTCGATCGGCGCACAGATGCCGGAGGCCTTGCCGCCGATCAGCCCGGCGGCCAAACAGCTGATCTACCGCTGGATCCTCGAGGGCGCCACCAGCCGCTGAGGAACGGGGCCGCGACGGCCCACGAGAGTCATCGAAGTCGGCCGCCGCGTGTCCGCGGCGGCTCTGAATCATCCGCTGTCGGTTCACGCGTGGTTCGCGTGACCTCAACCCTGGTCGCCTATGGCTGCTGTTTTGCGCCTGTCGTTTCTTGGGGGTTCGCTCGTCTCGGTCGCGCTGCTCGCGTCGTGCGGGGGTGACGCCGGTGGTTCCGGTGCGCTCGTGCGCCCGCTGCCAGAATCTGGCCTGCGGATCGCCAGCGGCTCGACGGCCGGCGGCGAAGGCGAGGCGCTGGCGGCCGAGCTTTGGGTCTCGACCGACGGCGCCCTGGCGCGGCCGTCGCGGGTGCCGTTCACCATGCCGAGTGGCGCTCTGGCTGCGGAGCTGCAGCGCCGCGCCGAGCACCACGTCGAGGCGGCGGCGCTCGCGGTGGGCGGGCCGGATCTGGCGGGCTCGGCGCGCATCCGGCGGCTCGCGGCCGCGGCCGGTGCGCCGGGGGACGCCAACGGCAACGGGACCAACCTCGACGAGACGCTCGCCCAGGACCAGGTGCAGCTCGCGGCGTTGGCGGGCGGCACCGTGCCGGCCGCGACGCGCTCGGTGCTGTTTCCGTTTGCGGCGGGCCTTGCGAACTTCGCAGTATCGCTCGACGGCGCGGGGCGCGACGACTATGCGCGTCAGCAGGCCGCGGGCGTTGGGCTCGACGACGTGTCCGTGGAGCAGCTCGGCCACGCTCTGCGCGCGCGCACGCTGGTCGGCGCCAAGCTGGCCTCCGAACGGCGCGGGAGCGAGTTTGGCGCGACGCCGGAGCGCGGCGCGCTGGGGTTGATGCTGCTGCAGCAGGCCGCGGCGCTCGAGGAGACCTTGCTGCGCCGGTTGTTCCACGACGGCCGGCTGCTCGGTCGCCTTCAGGATCCGGACACCTACGACCCAGCCGTTGCGCCGCGGTGGCTGCCGCGCGCCTTTGACTTCGTGGGTGATCCGTCACTGCCAGCGGCGCCGAGCGCCTACTTCCCTGTCGATCAGGCCGCGTCGCTCGCCGGCCTTGCGGCCGTGCTGCGGGGTGCAAGCGAACTGGCGTGGTTGGCCTCGGAGGCCAACCCCGATGCCGAGCTGCGAGCCTTGTTCGTCGAGGGCCCTTTTGGAGTCGAGATCGGTACCGCGGGGCCGCCGGTCGCAGGTGGTCCGCCCAACTGGGAGGAGGACATTCGCGAGATTCTGCACGTCAAAGTCCTGTGCACCGACTGTCACGGCGTGGCGCGCCAGTTTGCCGACTTCGACGTTTCCGACTACAGCTCGACGCTTCGCGGGGGAGAGAATCGTGAGAGCTGGCCCACGGTCGTTCCGGGAGACCACACGCAGAGTCTGTTGTGGTTGGTGCTCAACCGCACGACCCCGGTGACGCCGATGCTGAAGATGCCACCGCAGCCCCCGCGAGCAGCAGTCGAGCAGGAAGACGTCGATCTAATCGCCGAGTGGATCGATGCCGGTGCGCCTAAGGAACCGCAGGTGGAGCAGCCGAGCGTGGGCTTCGATCTGTCCGGCGTGCTGGCCCGCAACCTGATTGGCCTGCACCAGGACGCGAGCGGGGCGCTTCATGACCGCCACGAGGGCGACGCGCCGTCGGGCTTTGCCGCGGCCCATTCGACGGGCGTGGCGCTGGTGGCGCTGGCGTCGTATACCAGCGCAAACCCCGACGACGCGGCAGCGCTCGGCGCGTTGGACCGCGCGGCGAGCTATGCGCTGGCGAGCCTGAGCGACGCGGCCGGCGGCGTGCGGGCGGCGGTGGAGATCGCGACGGGTGGATCGCTGGGCGCGGCGGACCTGTTTGGCCATGCGCGGTTGACGGCGGGACTCGCCGCAGCCGGGCGCGCGCTGGGCCGCGCCGACGTGCGGCAGCGGAGCCGGGTGGCGATGTTGCGGATGCTGGCCGACTTCCACGATCCGGCGACGGGCCTGTTCCGGAGCGAACGGGACCGGACGGGCACGCGCTACACGCCGCTGGTGATCGCGGCAGTCGTCGAGGCGCTCCGCGAAGTGGCGATCGATGGCCCGATTGTCGACGAGCGCGAGGGTGAGGGCCGGCGCGTGGACGCGGCGGGTGTGCACGACGACTTCCTGGCGGCGCTGCGGCCGGTGCTGGTGTTCTCCGAGTGGGACGGCGCCGGCGAAGTCTTGAACGACGGGATCCCGGACACCGACGGCAATGGCATCCCCGAGCCGGCGCTGGCGGGCGGCGCGCATGGCCGGGCGCCGATGTTTGTGGGTGAGATCCTCAACGGCCCGAGCCCTGCGGCCGAGGTGACGACGGATCCGATCACGTGGTCGGAGCACATCCAGCCGCTGCTGCGGCTGAAGTGTGCGCAGTGCCACATGAACGGGGCGGCGCTTGGTGACTACCGGGTCGACACGCCGGACCTGCTGCGGCAGCCTGGCGAATCGAACGGGGCAGAGCCGCTGATCGTGCCCGGGGATCCCGGGGCGTCGTTCTTCTACCGCAAGGTCGCGGACCGCAACCCGTCAATCGGCGCGCAGATGCCGGAGGCCTTGCCGCCGATCAGCCCGGCGGCCAAGCAGCTCATCTACCGCTGGATCCTCGAGGGCGCCACCAGCCGCTGAGGAATGCCTGAGCGCGTGGCGCCGCCCCCCGGTTGATTCCGCAGCTGTCGCCAGGTCGGCAGCGCGGTAGCATCGGTTCTGCCGTAATGAAGATCAGCGACATGTTCAACAAGGGCGCGCCCGTCGTGTCCTTCGAGTTCTTTCCGCCGAAGACGCCCGAAGGCACCGAAGCGCTCTACCGCACGGTTGAGGCACTCGTGCCGTGCCGTCCGTCCTTTGTGTCGGTCACCTACGGCGCGATGGGCAGCACCCGCGACCGCACGATCGACCTAGTGACGCGCATCAAGCGCGAGCTGGGCATCGAAACCATGGCGCACCTCACCTGCGTCGGCTCGACCCGCGACGAGATCCGCGACATCCTCAAACGGCTGCGCGATGGCGGCATCGAGAACGTCCTGCCGCTTCGCGGCGACCCGCCCAAGGGCGAGACCGAGTTTCGCGCGGTCGAGGGGGGCTTTGGCTACGCCAGCGAGCTCGTCCACTTCATCCGCGACGAGGGCTTCGACTTCTGCCTGGGCGCGGCGTGCTATCCCGAGGGTCACGTCGAGTGCGGCGACCAGGAGAAGGACCTCGAGAATCTCGCGAACAAGGTGCGGCAGGGCGTGGATTTTCTGATCACGCAGCTGTTCTTCGACAACAGCGACTACCTGTCGTTCGTGCGCCGCGCGCGCCGCGCCGGCATCGAGCTGCCGATCGTCCCAGGGCTGATGCCGGTCACGAACGTCGCGCAGACCGAGCGTTTCACCGGCATGTGCGGCTCGCGCATCCCGGCCGAGCTGGGTCGCCGCCTGCGCATCGTCGAGGCGGACGCCAGCGCCGTGGTCGCGACCGGCGCGCTGTGGATCGCCGATCAAGCGCGCGAGCTGCTGCAGAACGGCGCGCCCGGCGTGCACTTCTACACGCTGAACAAGTCGTCGGCGACGCTCGCCGTGCACGCCGCGCTTGGGCTCTGAACGTACCGAACGTACCGTGCCGCGACAGAAACCACCGCATTCGGCGGTTTCGTGGTCGGACGGCCGCGTCTGCTGAATCCGCAGTTTTTGGCGCGGCACGTCCGCAACGTCCGGCAGCTCGAAGTCGTTCTTGAGCCTTGGTTGCCCAGTGAAGCCGAGCGCACCGAGCTGACAAGTCCCGCGTCGTCGCGGAGCGATGGGATCGTCAGGATGCCGCTCCCGGACCGAGCCTGGTTCGAACGCGAGCTGGTGGGAAACAACCGGCCGGCCGTGTTTCCTGGCGGTGCCGCCGATTGGCCGGCGGTCGCGCGCTGGGGCCCGAGCTACTTCACGCGCGTGGCCGGCAAGGCGCAGATCACTACGCGCTTCGAGCCCGATGCCGAGCACGTACGCTACTACACGCCGGCCGGCGGCGTCGACGCGGTGATGTCGTTCGCCGAGTACAACGCCAAGTTGACGGCGACGCCGCCCGACAACCGGTACTACCTGGCGCCGATGCGGGTACCGGCCACGTTCCCGATGCTGCTTGAGGACTGTGATTGCAGTGCGGTCAGCGATACCCGCGAAGCGGCGCTGTTCTACGGTCGTGACGTCTTCTCGCCGACTCACTATCACGGCGACGAGGAGGGTGTGCTGTGTCAGATTTTTGGCACCAAGCGCATTGTCTTGTTTCCGCCAGGGCAGTCCCGGCTGCTCTACCCATTCCCTTGGTACACCCACGTGCTGAATTTCAGTCGCGTGGATCCGCGTGCGCCGGACCGAGCGAGTTTTCCGCGCTTCGCTGACGCGACGCCCATCGTCGTCGACATGCGACCCGGCGACATGATCTACGTGCCGGTGCATTGGTGGCACGCGGTAGAGAGCCCCGGTTTGTCGTGCGCGATCTCGTTCTTCTGGAAGGCGCGGCTGCGAGATTGGCGCTACCCGCGGCCGGGGCTCGCTGTGCACGCGCACGCTTGGCTGTCGCCGATGATGGTGCGCTCCCGGCTGCAGCGCCTGGCGCGTTGGTTTCGGCGCCAGCGGTCCTGAAGGCTGGCGCGGTCAGGGGCGCTTTCGCGCAACGCGGATTGGGCGTCTGGCGTTGGTAAGTGCCTGGGTTGCCGTTTCTCGATTCCGCATGATCTCTCCTCCCGACCCGACACCGGCGGCCCCGACACCGGCGGCCCCGACACCGGCGGCCCCGACACCGGCGGCCGAGATGCCCGTCCGCGAAGCCCCGCTGTCGTTCGGACAGCAACGCCTGTGGCTGTTGGCGCAGCTCGGCCGCGACTTGGTTCCCTACAACGTACCCCAGAATCTCTGGTTGGTCGGCGGTCTGGACACGGCGGCGCTGGAGCTTGCGTTCACCCGCCTAGTGCGACGCCACGAGGCGTTGCGCACGGCGGTCGTGGCACGCGGTGATCGGCCCGTGCAGCGGATCTCGCCGGCGCGAGCCGTCAAGCTGCCGTTGCATCAGGCTGCCGACGAGGCGGCGGCTGTTGCCTTGGCTGGACAGTTCGCGCAGGTGCCGTTCGATCTTGAGCGAGGGCCACTCTTCCGCATCGCGTTGGTGCGGGTTGGGCCAGAGCATCACCTCCTGTCCGTGACGCTGTCGCACCTGATCTGCGACGGGTGGTCGCTCGGGGTGTTTTGGCGGGACCTGGCCGATGCCTACGGCGCCGTGCTCGATGGCGATACCCCACGCAAGTCGCCGCCGCTGCCCGTGCAGCTCGCTGACTATGCGGTGTGGCAGCGGCGTCGCTACACGCCGCGCCGCGCCGCACTGATCGACTACTGGCGTGCCCAGCTCGAGCTTGCACCGACGCTCGATCTCCCCACTGACTGGCCGCGCGCTCCAGTCGCGCGGCACCGCGGCGCCATCCTAGGGTTCGCGATCGCGCCGGACCTGACGGACCAACTGAGGGGGTTGGCCCAACGTGAGGGCGCGAGCCTCTACATGGTCCTGCTCACGGCGTTCAAGGTGATGTTGGCGCGGCACAGCGGCCAGGATGACGTGGTGTTGGGATCGCCGACGGCGCAGGAACGCGGGCGGCCGGAGCTGCGGCCGATCATCGGGATGGTCGCGAACATGCTGGTCTTGCGCACGGACTTGGGTGACGCACCCGGTTTCGCCACTGCGCTGCGACGCGTGCGTGACCGGGTGCTCGGTGCGTGCCAGCATGCCGAGTTTCCGTTTGAGCAGCTTGTTGCCGAGCTGCGCGTCACCCGCGAACCGGGCCGCAACCCGCTGTTCGACGTGGTCTTCGTGCTCGACGAGCCAGGCGCGCCGATCGACTTCTCCGGACTGCGCGCGGAGCCGCTGCCGCTGATCGCCGAACAGAATCGACCCGCGATCGATCACGTCACCGCGAAGTTCGATCTCACCGTGGCGATGGCGGAGCACGACGGCGGACTGCGCGGTGTTCTCGAGTATGACGCCGACCTGTTCGACGCCGAGCGGGTGCTGCGGTTGACTCGGCACTTCACACAGCTGTTGCGGGCGGCGGTGCACGACCCCGACGGCAACGTCTGGCAGCTGCCGATGCTGGATGCCAGCGAGCTCCAGAAGTTGGAGGCTGCGCAGAGGCCGCGCCGACCCCGCGCAGACGCGGCTTTGTTGCCGTCGCGCGTCGCGAGCCACGCCGCGGCAACTCCCCGCGCGTTGGCCGTGAGCGGCGCCGGAGTCGCGCTCGACTACGCCTCGCTGGAGGTTCGGTCCAACCGTCTCGCTCACCACCTGCAGCAGCTCGGACTCGGTCGCGGTGAGCTGATCGCCGTGCTGATGCAGCGGCGTCCGGCATTCGTCGTCGCGCAGCTGGCGGTTTGGAAGGTCGGCGCCGCGTTTGCCCCGCTGGACCCGGAGCAGCCGACGAAGCGTACCAGGGCGATGATCGACGCCGCCGGTGCGGCGGCGCTGCTCGTCGACTCCGTGTTGCTGGATGACGAGATCGCTTCAGCTCACGTTCAGCAAGTTGTGCAGGTTGACCAAGACGAAGCCGCATGGGCCAACGCGCCGATCGATGCGCCGCCGGTTGCCGCTTCACCGAGCGACCTCGCCTACGTCATGCACACGTCTGGGTCCACCGGGTGCCCGAAGGGTGTTGAAGTCGAGCACAGCGCTCTGGTCGAGCTCGTCGCCTGGCACGTGCAGGAGTACGCCGTCACTCCGACCGATCGCGGTGCGTGTGTGTCAGGCTTGGGCTTTGACGCCGCGGTTTGGGAGGTTTGGCCGTACCTCGCGACGGGCGCGAGCGTTCATCTGCCGGACGACCAGGTTCGGCGCGCGCCCGACGCGTTGCTGGCCTGGCTCGCTGCGGAACAGGTCGACCTGTGCTTTGCACCGACGCCACTGGTGGAGGCGATGCTCCTGGAAAGGCTGCCCGATGACCTCTGCCTTCGGGCGCTCCTCACGGGCGGCGACCGCCTGTCAACGCGCCCGCCGACTGGTCTGCCGTTCCCGGTGATCAACCACTACGGTCCCACCGAATGCACGGTGGTGGCCACGTGCGGGGCCGTCTCCCCGGTCGGCACCAATCGACCGCCGATCGGGCGGCCCTTGGAGCACGTCGAGGCTGTGGTCCTAGGCCCGCGAGGCGAGCTGGCGCCGGTCGGCGTGACCGGCGAGCTGTGGCTCGGTGGCCCGGCGCTGGCGCGCGGGTATCGGAGCGATCCGGCGCAGACTGCGGCGCGTTTTGCTACGCCAGCCTGGGCCGGCCGACGGATGTTTCGCACCGGTGACCTCGTGCGATGGCGTCCCGACGGTCAGCTTGACTTCATCGGCCGCGCGGACGCTCAGGTGCAGGTGCGCGGGGTGCGAGTGGAGCCAGCGGAAGTCGAGCAAGTACTGCTCGAGCATCCCGCCATCGCGGCCGTGGCGGTCGTGGCTCGCCCTGCAGCGTCGGGGGAGCTCGAGCTCGTTGCTGTCGCGGTGCCGGCTGGGGTCGCAGGCGATCGCGACGCGGATGCCGTGGGCGCGTTCGCGGCCGAGCGGCTGCCTCCAGCGATGCAGCCGCGTCGTTTGGTTTGGCGAACGGAGCTGCCGCGCAACGCCAACGGCAAAGTCGATCGCGACCACTTGATCCGTATGGCGTTGCCGGCATCGGGCCCACGGACTGGCGAGCCGCCGCGCGGCCCGGTCGAGGCGCGCGTAGCCGCACTGTGGCGCGACGTGTTGGGCATTGCGGACGTAGGCCGCGCTGACACTGTCTTTGAGCTCGGCGGTCACTCGATGCACCTGGTCCAGCTGCGGCGGCGGTTGGAGCAAGAGTTCAGCACCGAGGTTTCCGTGGCCGAGCTGTTTCGCCACCCCACCGTCGCCGCCATGGCAACATCGCTGCAAGCGGCAGACGCCCAGGCAGCGGCGCCCGCACCGGCGCTTGCGCCGGCGCGCGACGGCGCAATCGCCATCATCGGCATGGCGGGCAAGTTCCCCAAGGCGCCCGACCTGGAGGTGTTCTGGGAGAACCTCGTGGCGGGCCGCGAAGCGATCACCTTCTTCTCTCCCGAGCAGATTCGCGCGGCACGTGGCGCCGCCGCGGTCGAGGATCGGCTCAACGACCCCAGCTACGTCTGGGCCCGGGCCGTGCTGGAGGACATCGATCGGTTCGACGCGGCGCTGTTCAAGATCAGTCCGCGGGAGGCGGAGCGGATGGACCCGCAGGTGCGCCTCTTCCTCGAAGTCGCCTGGGAGGCACTCGAGAGCGCCGGCTACGACCCGCTCCGGGCGCCGGGGGCAGTGGGCGTCTTCGCCGGTTGCGGGGTCAACAGCTACGAACGGCACAACCTGGCCCGCAACGCCGCGTTCGTGCGTCGGACCGAGGGCTTTGAGGCATCGTTGTCCGACCTCCAATTCCTCACACTGCGAGTGTCACACAAGCTCGACCTCACCGGACCGAGCGTGCAGGTCGATACGGCGTCGTCGACGGGGCTGGTCGCCGTCGTGCAAGCGTGCCAGGCGCTGCAGGCCGGCAACTGCGACATGGCGTTGGCCGGCGGTGCCCATCTCGCGGTGCCGCAGGTCGTGGGCCATCCGTATCGCGAGGGCGAGATCCACTCGCCGGACGGTCACTGTCGGCCGTTTGACGCCGCTGCGCAGGGCACCGTGAGCGGCGAGGGTGTGGGCGCTGTGCTGTTGAAGCCCCTCGAGGCGGCGCGGCGCGACGGCGACGTCATCCGCGCGATCATCCGGGGTGCGGCGATCAACAACGACGGCGCCAAGAAGGTCGGCTTCACGGCGCCGAGCGTCGATGGGCAGGCCGCGGTCATTACGACGGCGCAGCGCGACGGCGCTGTCGAGCCGGACACCATTGGCTACGTCGAATGCCACGGCACGGCAACGCCGCTTGGCGATCCCGTCGAGGTCGCCGCCCTGACTCAGGCGTTCCGGCAGGGCACCGACCGAGTTGGGTTCTGCGCGATCGGATCCTTGAAGTCCAATCTCGGCCATCTGGATTCCGCGGCGGGGATCGCCGGTCTGATCAAGGCTGCGCTGGCGCTAGAGCGGGAGGCGATTCCACCGAGCTTGCACTACGAGGAGCCGAACCCGGAGATCGACTTCGCCCGCAGTCCGTTCTACGTGAACGCTAGGCTGCGACCATGGCCGCGCGGGCCCAGACCGCGTCGGGCCGGAGTGAGTTCGTTCGGCGTTGGTGGCACCAACGCGCACGTCGTGCTCGAGGAAGCCGAGGCCGTGGCACCCGCGCCCCCCCGCCGCCGAGAGCAGCTGCTCGTGTTGTCCGCGCGCAGTCCGACCGCGCTGCAGGCGGACGCTGCGCGCCTGGCCGCGCACTTGCGCCGGCATCCGGACCAGTCGTTGGCCGACGTGACGTGGACGACCCAAGTCGGCCGTACGCCGATGCCGCATCGCTGGGCGGCGGTCGTCCGTGATCATCGCTCTACGGTGGAGGCCCTCCAGGAGGCCAGGGCGGCAACAGGCCCGGCCATCCGGCGGTCCGTCGTGTTTCTGTTCCCCGGTCAGGGCTCCCTCGACCGAGGCGTCGGCCGCTCCCTGTATCGGGATTGGCCGGTGTTTCGAGACGCGGTTGACGTCTGCTGCGAGCACCTCATTTCGACGGTCGGCGTTGATCTTCGCTCGTTGCTGTTTGGCGGCGAGGTGGACCAGGGCCGCTGGGATCTTACGTCGACCCGCTTGGCGCAACCCGCGGTCTTTGTAATGAGCCACGCACTTAGTGAGCTTTGGCGGGCCATCGGCGTGCGGCCGGTCGCCCTGCTGGGGCATAGCGTTGGTGAGCTAGCCGCGGCGTGTCAGGCCGGCGTGTTTCGGTTGGAGGACGCGCTCGACTTGGTCGCCGCACGCGGTCGGCTGCTGCAAGAGCTGCCGCCTGGTGCGATGCTGAGCGTGGCGCTGGGCGAGGACGAGACGCGCGAGCGGCTCGAGCCGTCGCTATCGCTCGCCGCGGTGAACGCGCCGGCGTCGTGCGTTGTGGCCGGGCCGCCAGACGCCGTGGCCGCCCTGTCGGCGCGGCTCCGTGCTGACGACGTGGCTTGCCGTCGGCTCCCGACCAGCCATGCTTTCCACTCGTGGATGATGGGGCCGGCGGCGGCCGCGTGGACGGAGATGGTGCGGCAGACCGAGCGTGCGCCGGCCAGCCTCCTCTGCGCGTCGTCGTTGACTGGGGACTGGATGGAGCCCGACGACTGGTGTGACCCCGACTACTGGGGCCGCGCGCTGTGCGAGCCGGTGCGCTTCGCGGCGGCCGTTCAACGTGTGCTTGCCGACGAGGCACGGGCCCTGCTCGAGGTCGGACCAGGGCAGACTCTGACCGCCCTCGCCAAACAGCAGGGCTCGCGTTGTCGGGGACGGGTGGTGGTCTCGTCCATGCCGCACCGCGAAGACCAAAGCGCGGGTTCGGCGTCCCTTCTCGGCGCGGTCGGCCGGCTGTGGTGTGAAGGCACCGAGATCGATTGGAACGCCTTGGCGGGCTCCGGTCGGCGTCGCGTGCGGCTACCGACTTCGCCGTTCGAGCGCCAGCGCTACTGGGTCGAGCCTGACCTGGCCCCGGCCGAGCCGACGGAGCGCCGTGATCTCGACCGCTGGATTCGCGTGCCAGTATGGCGCAAGGCGCCCCGGTCACCATCGACCGCGGAGCCGGCGCCGCGGCGTTGGTTGTGTTGCGTGACGCCCGGTGAGCCCCACGGTGCGGCGGTGGTCGCGGCTTTGCGCCCGCACGCCGACGTTGTGGTCGTCCGCCGCGGCGCGACGTTTAGTCGGGACCAAAATGGCTACACGGTGCGGCCGGGTGTGAACGAGGACTTCGACAAGCTGATTGACGCCCTTTTTGCCGCGGATCAATGGCCGGATGCGGTGGCCTACCTGTGGGCGTTGGAGTGCGAGCCGACGGCCGCGCGGGACTGCTGCTTCTACGGCATTCAAGGCTTGGCTCAGAGCCTGCACGAGCGGCGGCCCGATGTCGGCGTGCGACTCGAGTTCGTGAGTGAGGATTTGTTTGCCGTGCGGGGCGGCGAGGGCAAGGCCCCGGAGCGCGCGATGTTGCTTGGCGCCGTGCGGGTGCTGCCGGTCGAGCTCGCGGGGTGGCGCTGCCGGTTGACGGACTTGCCCGGTGATGACCCGCGATCGACCGATGCGTTGTTGGACGAGTGGCGTGCGCCGCCAGGAGATTGGCCGGTGGTGGCGTACCGAGGCGGCCGGCGTTGGCGGCCTGAGCTCGTGCCGGACCGGCGTTTGGCCGCGGTTGAGCCCACGCTGTGGCAGCGGCCGGGCGGCGCGTTCCTGATTACTGGCGGCGTTGGCGGAGTGGGCCTGGCGCTCGCAGAGCGACTGGCACAAGTGCCAGGGACGCGCCTCGCGCTCTTGAGTCGGCAACCCTTGCCCCCCCGATCCACCTGGGCCGACTGGCTCGCGCGACACGGTGACGACCACCCGACCAGTGCGCGGCTCAGCCGTCTGCAGCGCCTCGAGGCAAGCGGCGCTGAGCTCTTGCTCGAAGCGGCCGACGTCGGCGATATGGCAGCGATGCGCGAGGTGCTCGAGCGCGTCCGGCGGCGGTTCGGCTCGCTGCGCGCCGTGATCCACGCCGCGGGAGTTGCCGCGGGCGGACTGGCCGTAACGCGCGACCGCGCCCGCACGGAGGCCGTACTCGGCCCAAAGGTGGACGGGACCGCGGTTCTGCGCGCTCTGCTCGCGGACGAGCCGCTCGAGTGCTTGGTGCTGTGCTCGTCATTGATCACCTGGATGGCGCGACCCGGCACCATCGACTATGTCGCCGCCAATGCGGTTCTCGATGCCCACGCCCAAGGGGCGCACGAAGCGCCGTGGCCCGTGGTCGCAATGGGCTGGGATGCTTGGCGGTCTTCGGGGATGGGCCTTGCGGCACTGCGCGGTGCGGCAGGACTACGCGAGGCTTGGGGCGATCGCGTTGGTGCGGGCTTGAGCGACGACGAGGGCTGGCGCGCCCTGGTTCGACTTGCGCCCGCGGGCGAGCCGCACGTGTTGGTGGCGACGCGCGAGCTCGAGTCGGCGGCACCGCCGCCGCCGCGTGTGCTCGTCCCGCCGACCGAATCAGCCTTGGCCTCAGCGTCGGATGACGCGGCCACGTCGATTGCGGCTGTGGTGGAGGATCTTCTGGGCGTCGCCGTGGGGCCAAACGATGACTTCTTTGAGATCGGCTTCGACTCCCTGATCGGTCACCGGTTGGTCGCCAAGTTGCGGCAGCGGCGTGGCTGGCGACTGACGCTGCGGCAGGTTTTGGAGACTCCGAACGTGGCGTCGCTCGCCGCCGTGGCCCAACCCGTCACCGAGCCCGAGCCAGCTCCGTCCGCACCGACCACGCGGCGCGGGGAGCGCGCCGCGTCGCACCCCTGGCTCGGAGAGCCGCAACGCGTGGGCTCGACGCTGCGATGGCGGATGTCGCTGTCGCCGGCGCGGCACTGGGTGCTGGATGAGCATCGCCTCGACGGCCGGCCCGTGCTGGTTGGGACCGCGTATCTCGAGCTCGGCCGGGCAGCTTTTGTGCAGGCCAAGCTCGGGGGGGGCGGTGAGGCTGTGGAGCTACGGGACGTGCATCTACTCCAGCCGCTCTCCGTCGACGACGGTGCTGAGCGCGAGGTGGTGCTGGAACTGACTCCAACCGACAATCGAAGCGCGGATCTTCGGGTTCACAGCGCCGGGCCGGATGGAACCGAGATCGAGCACGCCACCGGCCACATCACCAGCCTGGAGGCAGGGGCGGGGCCAGTTCGTGACTTGGCTGCCTACCAGGAGGGAGAGTCCCACGACGCGGCGATCGGCGTGGCGTGGCGCCATCGGGGGTTGGCGTTTGGCTCTCGCTGGCAGGGCGACCGTCGTGTCTGGCGGGGTCGGGCAATCGGCGCACCTCGCCTCACGGCCGTGGAGCTACCGCAGCATTTGGCGGCCGAGGACCGCGCGCTCGTGCTGCATCCGGCGTTGCTGGATGCTGCGGTCGCCGATCTCGATGAGGCCGCGGCGGGCATGCTGCCGTTCAGCTACGATCGCGTACTCGTGCGCGGCTCCATGCCGCTGCGCTGCGAAGCGCTCACCGAGCGTCGTGACGACGCGGGGCCGGACGAGCTGCGCTACGACGTCACCGTGTGCGCGGCCGGCGGCGGCGAGGTGGTCAGGATCGAAGGCTTCACCTTGCGCCGGGCGCGTCCCGCGGCGCCGGCGCCCGCCAACGCCGCGCTGGTTGTTCCGACCCCCGGGGATCTCGGAGCGTTGCGGTTTGCTCCGGCGCCGCGCCTCCTCCCCGGTGCCGACGAGGTCGAGATCGAGGTGGCCTACACTGGCGTCAACTTCAAGGACGTGATGTATGCGCTTGGGCTGCTGCGCGCGGGGAGTGACGACGACTTGGGGATGGAGTGTGCGGGCACCGTGACGCGCGTGGGGCGCAGCGTGCGCGATCTTCGTCCTGGCCAGTCCGTGATCGCGCTGGTGCGTGCCGCCTACCGCTCGTTCGTTACAGTGTCCGCGCGGGCCGTGGCGCCTATCCCGGCGGGCATGGGGCTTCGTGATGCAGCGACTGTTCCGAGCGCCTATCTCACCGCGTACCATGCGCTGATCACCCAGGGACGTCTTCAGCGCGGCGAGCGGGTGCTCGTCCACGCGGCGGCCGGCGGCGTCGGCTTGGCGGCAGTGCGGGTGGCGCATTGGCGTGGGGCCCAGGTGTGGGCGACGGCCGGCAGCGACGAGAAGCGTGCCTTCCTGCGGGGCCTCGGCATCGAGCACGTCATGGACTCGCGCACCTTGGACTTCGCGGGTGCCGTCCTCGCCTCGACCGAAGGCGAGGGGGTCGACGTCGTCCTCAACTCGCTCTCCGGCGCGTACGTCGCCAAGGGAATGGCCGTTCTGCGACCGTTCGGTCGCTTTCTCGAGCTGGGCATGCGCGACATTGCCGCGGACACACCGCTGGGCATGAGCGCGTTCGCCGGTAGCCGGACGTTTACCGCTGTGCTCGCCGGTCTGCACGCACCGACGTTCGATCTCGAATGGCGCGCCGTGCTGCAGGCGGTGGCGCAAGGCGTGCTCCCGCCGCTGCCGAACCGGGTATTTCCTGCGGCCGAGATCGGGAACGCGTTTGAGCACGTGGCGCGGGCGGCTCACATCGGCAAGGTGCTGATCGAGGCGCCGTAAGCGTCGTCCTTCATCACGTCGGCGTCGCTAGCAGATCGCGTACCCGAGCCAGGGCCGGCAGGGCGCCCAGCACCTCGCCGGCTGGCAAACCGAAATCCATCAGACACGCCAGCTCGTCGACCCCTGCCGCGGCGAGCTGGCGCGCACGCGTGAGACACGTCGCTTCGCTGCCAAAGAGCGCTTGGCCGTCGAGGTAGCGGGCTAGCGCCATGTCAATCGCGTCTTCGGTGTTGCGCGGATTGCCCTGTCCTGCGGGACCGTCGCGGTGCTGCGCGAGGAAGGACCGCAGATAGGTCCGCATCGGTGTCGCAACCCGCGCTGCGACCTCGTGATCGCTTGGCCCGATGAACGTGTGCACCATCACCGTGACCGTCCCTGCTTCTGGATCGTGGCCGTGCTGCGCGCGGGCCGCGCGATAGCGCGCGATTTTGGCTGTCAGCTCGGCGATCGGCTGGTTGGCGAAACCGGTCAGCACGTTCACGCCGAGCTCGCCGGCGAGATCCCAGGTTACGGGGTTCCCGGCGATCGACCACCACAGGGGCAACTGAGGCTGCACCGGTCGTGGCAGGACCCGCACCTCGTGGGTGTCGCCGTTCGGTGTGGGGAACGCGACGGCCTCGCCGGCCCAGAGCGCGCGCAGCTCGCGCAGCGTTTGGATGGCTGCATCACGCCGTTCAGCGTGGGCGCGGCGAGCTAGCACGAAGTCGCGCGGGTGCCAGCCAGTGGCGACCGACAGGCCGACCCGGCCACCCGACAGGCGATCGACCGCAGCCCACTCCTCGGCGACGCGTACCGAGTGGTGGAGCGGCAGTACCACGCTGCCGGCGCGCAGGTGGATGCGTTCGGTGACCATGCTGAGTGCGGCACTCAGCAGTGAGGGGTTTGGGTACGAACCGCCAAACTCTTCGAAATGCCGCTCGGGTGTCCAGACCGCGGAGAACCCGTGGCGGTCAGCGAACCGGGCGCAGTCGAGCACCAGCTGGTAGGGCTCGGTGCCAGACCCGTGGTCATTCGCCGAAAAGAACATGAGACCGAGCTGCAGGCCTCTGTGGAGTGGCGGCGTCGCGGGGGCCGCCGGCAAATCGGTCGTCGTGGCGCGGACGGGTGGTGTGGAGGTGGCAGAGCTCCTGACCAGTGCTGCGGCGACGCCCGCGACGGTGGGCGCGTCGAAGATCTCCCGCAGTGCGACCTCGCGGCCGAACCGTTCTTCGAGGCGTGCGATCATCGAGAAGGCGAGTAGTGAGTTGCCGCCGAGGGCAAAGAAGTTGTCCTCGGAACCGACGGGCTGCCCGCCGAAGAGCTCTTGCCATACCTCGGCGACGCCCGCTTCGACCGTGGACGCTGACACCACGGCATCGCTCCGCGCGCGGCCGTTGGCCGTTTGGCGCCGCAGCGGAGCTGGTTCGGCGGCCGCTAAGTCGATCCAACAGCGTTGGCGTCGCAGGGGGTAGGTCGGCAGCGGCAGCAGCCGCGCGGTCTTGTCGGCGCGGTGGGCAGCCCAGTCGACGGGCACGCCCGCCGTCCATAGGTTGCCGAGAGCGGCGAGCATCGCCGCGTGCTCGTCGCGAGGGCCGCCAAGGCTAGCGACAGCCCGTATGCGGCCCGGGTGACTCGGGTGTTCGGCGGCGAACCCGGTGAGGGTTCGTCCTGGCCCAACCTCGAGCAGGACGTCGCAACGCTGGGCCAGCGTCCCAAGCGCGTTCCAGTAGCGCACTGGGTCGCGGACCTGGCGGACCCAATGGTCGGGGTCCACGGCCTCTGCGTCCGTGAGCCACGTGCCGGTCACGCCAGACACGATGGGGTGCGTTGGGGCAGAGCGTCGCTGCGCCACGATGGCCTCGCGGTAGCGTTCGAGCATCGGTTCGCACAGAGCCGAGTGGAATGCGTGGTCACGGCGGACCGCGCGGTATGCAACCCGCTCGCGGTCGAGCCGGTCCGCAAACGCGTCGACTCCCGCGTGAGGCCCAGCCACCACGCAAAGTCGCGGGCCGTTGATCGCGGCGACGTCGAGTTCCGGCGGTAGTCGCTCACGCAGCTCTGCCTCACTGAGCCGCACTGCCAGCATGGCGCCCGGCGCAAGATCGTGCATGAGTTGGCCGCGTGTGCATGCCAGTGATAGGCCGCCATCGCGGTCGAACACACCTGCGAGGCAAGCCGCGGCGAGCTCGCCGAGGCTGTGGCCGAGCAGCGCGGCGGGCTCTAGCCCCATGCTTTGCCACTGCCGCGACAGCGCGTACTCGAACGCAAACAGCGCTGGCTGTGCAACCCGCGTGTCGGCCAAGGCCGCACCGTCGCCCAACAACGGATCGCGCAGGTCGAGCCCTAGGCGGGGCGCAAGCGCCGCTGCGCACGCGCCGTACTCGCGCTCGAACACCGGGTGGCGGCCGCGAAGGCCGGCGCCCATGGCTGGGTGCTCAGCGCCCTGGCCAGGCAGGAGGAAGGCGACGGATGGTGTGCGATTGAGGGCAATGCTGCCGCTGATTGGCGAGCGAAGACGTGTGGCCGCGTCGGCCGCGCTGGGGGTTACGACCGCGAGCCGGTGGGGCAACGCTGTGCGACCCTCCTGGAGGGTTCGGGCGACGTCCCCGAGGCGCAGGTCGGGATGCGCGGTCAGGTGCGCACTGAGTCGTTGCGCCGTTGCGCTGAGCGCATCGTCGTCGCTGGCAGATAGGACGAGCACCTCGGGTGCGCTCTGGGCCGGTGCGTCGCGGTCGGGCAGTCTCGGCGCCTCTTCGACGATGACGTGGGCGTTGGTGCCGCCGACCCCAAAAGCGCTCACACCGGCGCGTCGCGTCGCGCCGGTATTCCAGTCGAGGTGCTCCGTGTTCACCCGAAACCGCGTGCCGGCCAGATCCAGGTCGGGATGGGGCTGAGTGTGGTGCAATGTCGCGGGGATCTGCTGGTGCTGTAGCGCGAGCACGACCTTGATGAGGCCGGCGACTCCCGCTGCGGCGTCGAGGTGCCCAAGGTTGGATTTGAGCGCCCCGAGGCCGCAAGGGGGCCCGTCGCCGGCCGCTTCCAGTGCTTCGGTTAGAGCTGCGACTTCGATTGCGTCGCCCAACGTGGTCGCCGTGCCGTGCGTCTCGACGTAGCTAATGCTGCTGGGGGCGACGCCCGCGACCGCGAGGGCATCGCGGATCACCGCGACCTGTCCCGCGTAGCCTGGTGCGGTAAAGCCAACTCGGCGCGCGCCGTCGTTGTTCACCGCTGAGCCGCGGATGACCGCGAGAATGGTCCGGCCACGGCTCAGCGCGTCGTCCAGTCGTTCTAGCGTGACCACGCCGGCGCCGCTGGCGGTCACGGTGCCGTCGGCGGCACGGTCAAATGGGCGACAGCGACCGTCGGCCGAGGCGATCCCTCCGGCCTGATACAGGTAACCACGCTCTTGTGGCAGGGTGATCGAGACCCCACCGGCCAGCGCCAGGTCTGCGTCCCCTGCAAGAAGAGCCTGACAGGCTTGATGGACCGCGACGAGCGACGTCGAGCACGCCGTTTGGACCGACATGCTCGGCCCTGTGAGGTCGAGCTTGTACGAGACGAGTGCTGTCAGAAAGTCGGGATCGTGGGTGAGCCGCTCAGTGGCTTGACCCATCGGCGTGGTGGCTGGATTTGCGCCCACCGCGCCGTAGGTGCTGCGGCGCGCACCCGCGAACACGCCAATTCGAGCGTCGGTCCGCCCTGGATCGCAGCCGGCCATCTCGAGCGCTTCGAGGCAGCACTCCAAGAACACGCGCTGCTGCGGGTCCATGGCTGCGGCCTCGCTGTCCGTCAGCGAGAACCGCTTGGCGTCGAAGCGATCGACGTCCTCGAGGATGCCTCGCGCACGCACGTAGCGGGCGTCGTCGAGCAGCTCCTGCGACACGCCGGCTTCCCGCAACGCGGCTTCGTCGAAGTGAGTGATCGTGTCCGTGCCGGCGGCCAGGACGTTCCACAGCTCCGCGGGGCTGCGCGCACCGGGGAATCGCCCCGACATGCCAACGATCGCAATGCTGTCTCGGGGAGGGCAGACCATGTCGGGTGAGCGGTGATGTCCCAGCGCCGATGCGGGCAACGCCAAGCTCGGTGGCGGCGTGGCGCCCGCGGTCACTTTTTTGGCGTGATCTCGACGATCTCCTGTGATGCCCAGACGGAGCCCGTTGGCACGGCGCCATGACCTCGTAATCGGCGAGGTGGTCTTGGCGCGAAGGGTCCGCTAACGGCGGCCAGGCAGTACCTGTCGCCAAACGTCCTTGCAAAGGCAGCGCGCGCCCGGCCATTGCCGACGAGCAAGACCGGCCGAGGGGCAAGCGAACCACTCAGGCGCCGTTCGATCTCGTGGCTGTAGTGCTCTGCGGGCGCATCGAGAAGCCGGCTGAGAGCTGCGAGTCGGCGCGGCTGGATCGAGCGCTTCTGCTGGCGTCGCGGGAGTGCTCGAGCCAGAACCGCGCGGTCTAGAAGCTCGGCTTCGTAGAGCCGTGTTGCCCCATGGAGGAAGTAGCCAAGTTCGTCCTGCACCCAGTGTGTGGCGAAGATGGTGGTCCCGGCGGACACGTGGTTGCGGATTTGCGCGGTGCGCGCGGCCAACGCCGCATTGATCTCGTAGCGATGCTCGATCGTCTGCAGCGATATGGGCAATGGCCATGCGGCGAGGATGACGCCGGCGCCGACCAACGCGGCGCGCCGGTGCTTTGTGCCAGCGACCGCGGCTCCGGCTAAGAGCGCGATGGGCAAATGTAAGGGCGCCAGGAATCGCAGGAAGCGCAGCGGCTGAGTCTCGGGAGCGTGGTAGTAGGCGGCGTAGAGCACCATGATCGGCCCGATCCAGAGGGTGAACCAGGCGCCGTGGAGCGGTCGCCTGCGGCTCAGCGCGATCCATCCACCCAGCGCGAGAAGTGCAGCGGGACCACTGTACGTGAGGATGCCAGACGCGTATCGCCCCGCGTGGCGTTGCAGGGCCGCGAAAGAGAAGGAGGTTTGCTCCGCGGTCAACGCGTAACCGGTGCGCCACGGCGCGCCGAATGCCTGCCAGTGATAGAGGGCGAGAGGCAACATGGGCATCGCGGCGCCGACTGCGAAGCTCAGGAGGCGGACGGCGCGCCGTCGTGGCGCGGCCGCGGCCCAGGCGGCGACCGGCAAGAGGAGGAGCGCGTTGGGGTAGCGGGTTGCTGTAGCCAGGCCGAGTAAGACCCCGCAAGCGGCGAAGCTCCATCGGGCCCGTGGCCGCCGCCGGCCGCGGAGGAATAGCGCAAAGGCGCCAGTGAGCAGAGCCGTGCTGGTTGGGTGGGCGAGTTGGTCAACGGCCATGGCGTTGCCGACAGGATGGGTTGCAATGACGGCTGCCGAGAGCAGTGCCGCGGCTCGAGGGAGCGGTGCGGCCCGCGCGGCAACGTAGGCGAGCAGCGTGGTGAGGGGCGCCAGGCACGGGTTGACGTAGAGGCCCGCGTCGTGGCCAAGGCACCGTTCCGCCGCCGCCGCCAGGAGCGGATAGAGCGGCGCGTGCTTCGGGAAGAGGTCGCCGGTCTCGTTTTCAACCCACAGCAACCCGACATAGCGCAAGGGGTCCGCGGGGTGCTGCGCGAGAGTGCCGGAGCGTGCTAGCTGTCGAGCCGCAACGTGGTAGCAGTGCGCGTCCGTGCTTGCTAGGGCTGGCGCGAAGTGTGTCGACAGTAAGGTGCCCTGGCCGAGGACCAGGAGCCCCAGCACTAGGTGT
Source organism: Planctomycetota bacterium (assembly GCA_039029375.1). Taxonomy (GTDB): domain Bacteria; phylum Planctomycetota; class UBA1135; order UBA1135; family UBA2386; genus JBCCGH01. Next base: position 21,243 of record JBCCGH010000010.1, on the reverse strand, counting down.
GCGGGTCGGGCCATCGAGGTGGGCGCCGGGGATACGGTGCGGCGCCTGATAGCGAGGCGGTAACTCGAGCCGAAACGCTCAACCGGGGCGGAGCGTGGCGCGGATCGGCCAGGTTTTGTTCGGGTTCTTCGGGTCGGCCGGCTGCCGGCGGCCCGAGGGATCCGGCAGTTGTTGTCGCGGCACCGTACGTTCTACGAGCCGAGCGTGATGGCGAGGCCGTTGGTCCCGACGATCTGTGGTCCGGTCGCGGGTGCCGATCGCGACCGCGGAGCGTTCGGTGTCGTAGGCGATCGAGCTGCCCAGCAGCGCGCCCACGGCGATCGCGGGCGCTTGCCGCCAGTCGTAGCCGTCCCATTCCCAGGTCCCGTTCTGCGGGCTGTACATGACGACGACCCCGCGGGCCGCGTCGAACGCCATGCCGTGGTTCTCCATCGCTGGCGGCTGGGTCGAGGGCTGTAGGAGCGACCAGACCGCGCCGTCCCATTCCCACGTGTCCGCGAAGGCCGGTTCGCTCGACAGGGCGGTTGCGCCACCAAACAAGACGACGCGCTCTCGGGTCGCGTCATAGCACATCGCGTGGCGCAGTTGCGCCGGCGGCTCCGTCGCGGTGCTCGCTTGCCACGTGGCTCCGTCGCATAGCCAGGTGTCGCCGCGCGGCGCGCCGTCCAAGTGACCGCCGAACAGCAATCGCCGCACTGGCGTGGGACGCAGCAGCCCGACCAGTCTCGAATGCGGTGGTTTTTGTCGCGGCTCCGTACGGTCACTTCAAGTCGAGGACCGGCGTGAGCTTCTGGTCGACCGACTCGACGGTGAACCGCGCCTCGGCCCGCAGGCCCGTCGTAGTCGTCATCACGGCCCGCCACTCGCCGAGCGGCAGCGTGGCGCCCACGTGGTAGCGGCGGAAGTCCAGTACGCTGTCGGGGTGGTAGTTGTCGCGGTCAAACTCCTCGCCGCCGCGTTCATAGACCACGGTCACGTCGCCGAGCTCGGCGTCCGAGTTGACCTGGAGATCGAAGCGGCAAGACGCTCCCGCGTTCAGATCGATCGCGAGCTCGGCCGGAGCATCCTGGTGAAGCGTGACCTTCCCTGTGCGGTAGACGCCGCCTCGGCAATAGAGCTTCCACGTGTACGGGCCCGGCTCCAGGTTGTCGATCTCCAGCTCGCTGTCGCGGCCGGGCTTCACCTGCGTACCGCGCGCGCGATCGTCGCGACGGAGGCTGATCGACGGCTCGAGCTCGCTCGCCGCTGGCCCGCGCCTGATGGTGACATTGACGCTCGCGGTGACCGCCGAAGTCGTCACCACACCAACGTCGCGCTCTTCGGCCGGGCCTAGCTCGAACGGCTCGGCCTCGTGCACGGGCGAGTCGTTCGTGAGCACGACCAAGCGCAGTCGGCCTGGCTCCACGTAGTCGAAGTGGAACGACCCATCGTCGTCGAGGCTGCACGTGTACCAGCTGTTCGAGTCCGTGACGAGGATCACGGTGGCGGCCTTCGGGTTCGCGAGGCGCTGCCCGGCATCGAGGACGCGCCCGCGCACCTTGCCCAGCTTCTTCTCCTCCGGCCGGTTGAACGTGGCGCGGATCTCGACGGGGCCGCGATCGGGGACCACGTCGGTCAGCTCGACCGACGGTGTGTCTGGCGGCTTGTCGAAGACTTGGACGTAGATGTCGTAGACGCCTTCCTTCAGACAGACGAAGCGAAACTGACCTTGGCGACCTGTCATGAGGGTCCCGGCTTCGTCCCCGGCGGCATCGCGCAGGCTGATGTACTGGCCCTTCATCGGATGGCCGTCGCCGAAGAGGACGTGACCCTCGATGGTGCGTCCTTCGTCGAGGACTGGATTCCACTCCGCGTCGGCACCCGCGGCGATTTCACGCGTCTCGTAGACATAGGGACGCCCGGCGGCGCGGTCACGGCGGTGACCCGGGTCGAAGGGCTGCCGGACCACCAGGTGCACGGTTCCTGGCGTCACGGCGGGGAGCCGAAAGGCTCCGTCGTCATCCGTCAGCGTGCCCACGTGGCCGAAGGTCTGGTCGTCGTCGACTTGTCCGAGCTGGACGAAGTCCAGCCCTGGCTTTTGGTCGAAGGCCGACACGGCGACGCCCTCGAGGGGAGCACCCGCTGAGTCGACGACGCGACCATGGATCGTGGCCGCCGGCGCCATCAGGAGCTCGAGGTGGGCGGTTTCGGCTGCGGCGACGTAGACGGTGCCCCGCGCGATGCCCCCGTCTGGTCGCCGCGCGGAATACTCGACCTCGCCAGGCGCGAGGCCGTCGACGGCGAACCGGCCCTGGTCGTCACTGAGGCCTGCCCGTGGACCCCATTGTTCGACGACCCGGTCGCCGAGGTGATTGAGCGAGCGCGGTTTGGACCCGAACGCGATCCGCGCGCGGGCGATGGGATTCCCCTCCACCGCGTCGACGACGGTTCCTTCGACGCGCCCCCCCCGCGCGCCGAGTTGGAGGCGGACTTCCGCCGAGTGGTCCACGATCTTGACCAGATCGAGGTCGACGAGGGTCGATGGCGCATGCAGCGAGCCCGTCGCAGCGATTGCGCCGAGAGAGGCGCCCACGGTCGCGGATCGGACGTGGAAGCTCCCGGTGGCGTCCGCCCGCGTCACGAGGCGTCCGCCGGCCCAGTCCCGATAGTAGGTCTGCAGCCAGACGCCGGCCCCCGGCGCCGGACTGCCGTCCGCGTGGACGACCACGCCCTCGACGTCGACGCCCCGGTCCAGCACCAGCTCGTGCTCCGTGGTTGTGCCTGCCTCGACCGCAACCTCACCGCCTTCGTCTCGGTCGCTCCGCAGCCCGTAGGACCCGGGACCGAGCTCGTTGAAGAGCACGCGCCCTGCAGGGTCACTGATCTCCTGCGCGAACACCGATCGAGGCAACCCGGCGGTGTCGGGCCGCAGCGCGATCGCCACGCCGGCGGCGGGTGTGCGGTCGTGCCACAACACACGAACTGCGAGCGCACCCGTCGTTGCTGCCACCGGATTCTCGTCGTCGAGTGGTGTTCGTGGTTCGGGTGGCTCGATGTCGACGGTCGCTGCGTCGGATGCGGGGGCCAGGTTGGTTTCGAGCCGCGCCGAATCTGCCCGCTGCGCGGGCTCGGGGATGCTGGACGCGCTCCAAAGGGACCAGCTGACCGCCAAGGCGCCAAGCGCCAGGGCGGCGACGGCGGAGATACGGAGTGCAGTCGTCTTCATGAGCAGGCTCCACAACACAAGGGTCGGCGCGGCCACCGCGCCGGCGGGCGTCGCGCTCGTCGTTGCCGCCCCGGCCGCAGCGACGGCCGGGGCGTCGGACATCGCGAAAGTCGCGAGCGGCGCCACCCAGGCCCTTCGCTGCCCGCCGTGCTCCGCGTCGAGTTGCTCCCGCAGCATCGACAGCGCGCGGTGCAGCCGGGTCTTCACCGTCTTCACCGGCAGCCGGTCGGCGGCGGCGATGTCGCGCGGCGGTTGATCCGCGAAGTAGCGCCGCCAGATCGTCCAGCGGTAGGGCTCCGGCAGAGCCCGCACCGCCTCGAGCACCGTGATTTGGAGGTCGAGCGCGTGCTCGGCCGACGATCGCGCGGGCGGATCGATCTCGCCCAACGGCTGTTCGACCCGCATCCGCCGAGCCTTCGCCCGGAGCGCGTCGACTGACCGCCCATGCACCACCCGCTGCAGCCAGCTCCTGATGGCACCGGCCTCGCGGGGCGGCCGCTCCAGAGCCTGTACCCAAGCGTCCTGCACCACGTCCTCGGCGGCCTCGGGATCCGCCACGAGTCGGATCGCGAGTCGCCGGAGTGCGGCGCCTTGTTGCGTGAGGTCGTCGGAGGATGGGTGCGTCACGGGACTAGAGGGAGAGTCGTCCCTGGGCGTGTTTCGACCTCACGAAACTGGCGTACCGTGCCTGGCGAGAACCGCCAAGCCCTAGCGCCGGGAGCGCGCCCCCGGCGACGCGATCAGCGACCGGGCTCGACGAGCCGGTAGCGGTGGTTAGGGAAGTCGAGCTGCAGCACGTAGCCCCGCAGCAGGCTGCGATCCACCGAGGCCGCGGGGGTCATCCCCGCGTCGGCCCAGGGATCGAGGTGCTTGGATCACGGCGCCAACGACCCAGCTTCTCTTCGCAACCATGCCGCGCGAGTATCCGGGGGGCCGCCGGAGATTCAGTCGATGGTCTGCCGCGGCCTAGACCGCGCCAGCAGCGATGTCGACGGCAGCCTCGGCCCGGGTTGCCGTTGCCGCTGCGGCGTCGCTGCGCGGGGCTGGAGTGCGCCGGCGGGCGAGGAGCTCGATCGACCGGTAGGGCCCGTGGTCGCGCGGCGTGCGCACGACCTCGTAGCCCTCGGCGGCGAGGCGTTCGAGCAGCTCGCGCACGCGCGCGAAGTAGGTGCGGATCGACTTCCAGCGCCGCGGACGCTCCAGCTCGAGCACCAACTGGCCCGGCCAGATCCCGTCGGCCAGCGCCTGCTCCAGGACGTCGAGGGCGGCGCCTTCGATGTCCATCTTGAGCACGTCGAGCTGGGTGTGGCCGCGTTCCTGCATCAGCGTGCGCAGAGTCTTCACCGGTGCCGTGAAGGTCTCGGGACGGTCAAACAGGTTGGTGATGGACGCGTTGCCAACGTCCTGGGTTCGCCCGGCCACGGCGTCGAAGTGGAAGCTTGCGTCGCCGTTGGCTGTCCACACGCCCACGGGCGTGAAGTGCAGCATCTGGTGATCGGCGAACCGCTTCATGAACGCGATCGATCGCGGCGTCGGATCGAACAGGTGGACCTGGCAGCCGACGCGCGCGGCGACGGCGAGGTCGAAGTCGATCTGTGAGCCCACGCCACACGAGTAGACGACGGCGTCCTCGCCGAGTGGCTTGGGATCCAACCAGTAGTTGCCGAAGGACGTCAGCTTGCGGTCGAACGGCTGCAGGTGGCGGTGGACGAAGCGCCGCGTAGCGATGCGTCGCGGATCCAAGAACCACGGGTTGAGCGCGTCGACCCGCCGCGCTTTGTCAGCGACGAGGCGCCAGGTCTGCAGCGGCCCGCGCGTGCGCAGGCTGCGAAACAGGCGAACCGGGTGGGACGGCATCGGGGTTGGAGGCGGCGCCTGGCAAAGGGGGGACGGGCGCCGTCTCTTCGATTCCTCGGTCCGCCCGCGACTTCCGCTTGAGGCCTTTGTGGTGCCAGGCGGTTAGCCTTGCCCCCGTGGTTGCCCTCGAGCCGCAGGCTGAAGTTTACGCCCGTCGCCGCGAACGCCTCATGGCAAAGCTCGGCGATGGGCTCTTGATCCTCTGGACCGCGCCGCAAACGTTGCGCAACGGCGACGTCTACCACGAGTTTCGCCCGGGTAGCGACTTCGCCTACCTCACTGGATTTCCCGAGCCAGAGGCCGCGTTGGCCGTGCAGCGCCGGCGCGGCGAGCTGCAAACTTGGCTGTTCGTCCTGCCTCGCGACCCCGAGCGCGAGATCTGGGACGGCAAGCGCTTCGGCACCCAGGGCGCGAAGCGCCGGTTTGGCGTGGATGCGGCCTACCCGATCCAGGAGCTGTGGAAACAGCTGGCCACGCTTCTGCCCGGCGAACAGCGGGTCTTCCACGCGCTGGGCCGCGACCCCGAGCGGGACGCTCAGCTGCTGCGCGCCTGCCACCGAACCGCACTGTCGGCGCGGCGCAGCAACCCCGCGGCGCACCCGGCGTTCGAGGATCCGACCCCGGTCTTGGCCGACTTGCGCGCGATCAAGGACGCCGCCGAGATCGACGCCCTCACGCGCGCGGCCGAGATCTCAGTCGCTGGCCACGTGGCGGCGATGCGCGCGGCGCGGCCTGGCGCGGTCGAGTACGAGGTCCAGGCCGAGCTCGAACGCGAGTTTCGGCGCGGCGGATCACCGCGCAACGGCTACCCGTCGATCGTCGCCAGCGGCCCCAACGCCTGCATCCTGCACTACCACGAGAACGACCGGAAGATGCGCGGCGGCGACCTCCTGCTGCTCGACGCCGGTGCCGAGTTTGGCGGCTACACCGCGGACATCACCCGGACCTACCCGGTGAGTGGGGCGTTTACGCCGCCGCAGGCCGCGGTCTATCGCGCCGTGCTCAAGGCGCAAAAGGCGGCGATCCGCGCCGCGAAGCCCGGCGCGTCCTGCGAGGCGCCGCACCGCGCCAGCCAACGCGCGCTGACGCGCGCCCTGATCAATCTCGGCGTGCTGCGCGGCAAGCCCCAGGCGTTGCTCAGGGAGGCGGCGTTCCGGCCGTGGTTTATGCACGGCACCAGCCACTGGCTCGGCCGCGACGTGCACGACGTGGGCGCCTACCGCCAGGCCGGCAAGCCGGTCAAGCTCGCGGCTGGCATGGTGCTCACCGTGGAGCCGGGCCTCTACTTCGACGTGCGCGACACCCGCGTGCCCAAGGAGCTGCGCGGGATCGGCGTCCGGATCGAGGACGACGTGTTGGTGACTCGCAGCGGGCCGCGCGTGCTGACCGAGGCCGCGCCCAAAGAGCTGCGCGACGTCGAGCGGGCGTGCGCTTACTAGTTACTAACCCTGCAGCAGCTCGCTCATGTCGGCGCCGGGCTCGAACTCTTGCGGCTCGGCGTGGCGGCGAAACACCCGCGCGCCGGCGCTGCCCTTCAGCGTCATGGTGTCGTCTTCGACGCGCAGCAAGCCGCCTTCGCGTAGCCCGACGACCGGCTGATCGTTCTCTTCGTGGAATTCGCGAATCCGCGTCTCCCGCGTCTCACCCATGTGCCTGGAGCCAGGCGTTGGGTCGAGGTAGTGCGGGTTGAGGTTGAACGGCAATAGGGCCATCGCCTCAAAGCTCGGTGGCTGCACGATCGGCATGTCGTTGGTCGTGCGGAGCGATGCGCACGCGACGTTCGACCCGGCGCTCGCGCCCATGTAGGGCATGCCGTCGCGCACTCGGTCGCGGATCGCCGTCAGGAGATCCGTTTCGTACAGCTTGTTGAGGAGGCGGAACGTGTTGCCGCCGCCCACGAAGATGGCGTCGGCGTCGTCCAGGGCCGCGACCGGCGAATCGCTCGCGTGCGTGGAACGGACGTCGAACCCCATGCCCTTGAACGCGGCCTTCACCGCCATGGCATAGTCGTCGTGGTCGAACAGCGCGTAGGGCACGAAGGCCACGCGCTCGCACCCGGCGAGGAAGTCTTGGACCTCGCCAGCGCAGTGCTCGAGGTAGCCGCTGCCGTGCTGGGTGGAGTTGCTGATCAGTAGGACGCGCATCGGCGCGCCAGTCTACTGCCTACTCCTCGAGCGACGCCAAGAACGAACGGAGTGCTCGGTACTTCGGTGCCTCTTCCGAATCCGGGCCGTAGTCCTCGCAGTGGCCCCAAGAACCCCACTTGGAGTAGCCGCCGGTGGAATGGTACGCGCACAGGAGACTGCCGCCGAGCGCCCGCCAGCCGGCGAGATAGCCGTCGTAGATCTCACCCATCCCGGGGTCGCGGTTGGCGGCGTGGAGTCGCTCCGTCAGCTCTTCGATGTTCTCGGCGCCGACGCTGCCCACGAGATGCTGGCCGGCCTCGTACGCGACGAGTCGCAGACCGTACCCGTTGGCGTTTTGCAGATGTTCCCCGGCGTGCACCAGGGTTTGCTCCACACTCGTCTGGCAGCGCTCCAAGATCTGCGGCACGGTCAAGCTGGCAATGGCCTGGCCGACCTCCATGCCGACGATTTCCAGGCCAAAATACGGGGCGATGGCCAGGACGTCGGCGTTGGCGGCCGCGTCGCGCCAGTCGAGCATGGCCTCACTCGTCCACGGGTTGGCGCTCTGCGCCGCCAGGACGCGGACGAGTCGGTCGCGGCCACCGAACTGTTCGGTCCAGATCGTGTGCACCTCGCCGGCGCGATACGCGTGGTAGAAGATCTGGGCCGTGGACGGATCCCCGTCGAGGCCGAGTTCCGTGCCGCGATTGCGACACCAATCCGCCTGCGTGAACTGATCGTTCCACGTCTCGTTGGAGTATTCGACCCACACCTTGCGCTCCGGGGCGAGCTCGGCGGCGAAGAGCTTGGCCAACTCGGTCACGTAGCCGTCGTCGGCACGGTGTGGAATGCACACCCAGGGATCCGCCCCCAGCTCGTTGCACAGCTGCACCATGTACTCCGGTGCTATGCCGCGTTGGCTCGCCTGCGTCTGGTCGCTCAACAGCGTGCGGTCGTCCCACGTCGTGACTTCCGAGTCGTTGATGCGCTGCCAATCCATGAAGCGCACCACCGCGAACCCACGCCAACGCCGCAGGAAGTCCGGATGGAAGACCTGCTCCTCTTCGCAGCCCGGCAACAGCAAGCGGATGTTGCGGATCGGGTCGGCCGGGTCGGTGGCCGTGATCTTCAAGTAGATCCCGCTCTCTTTCGGCGTCACCAGGACATCGATGCGGCCGGGGCTGTGCGCGGACGCGGCCGCCGCAAAGTCAAATTCGATGCGACCCTTGCCGTCGTAGAGGCAGACGTAGCGGCCGGCCGGGTAGTTGGTGCCGATGTCGCGGAAGATGAGGGTGCCGGCGATGTGGCCGGGTGCAAGCTCGGCGGGGTAACCGTCATCGCGCAGCTTCAGCGGTTCATCGACCGCCCACTGCGTCGTGCTTTGATGGATGAAGGGCTGCGACAGCTTGAATGCGTCGGTGAACGGATACTCGGGGCTGTAGTAGGCCAGGTGCGCGAGGTTGATGCCGAGGCGGCAGTACGCCGGCGGTGCCGCCGCTGCATAGGACGCAGAGCGCTCCGAGCAGGAGCCGAGAAGCAGCGCGAGAAGGGCGCCTAAAGCGCCGGTGAGCAAACGTTGCATGCGTGAGCCAAGGGATGGCGTTGGGGGTACCGATTCTCTCGGCTGGACGGTCGACCACGCTGAACTTTGCCGCCCGGCTCCCTGAGTCGGCGCCGAATACGGTGCTCCGCAGTCGGAGGGGGCCCCGCACCCCGTCGGCCGATCGACGTCCTCAGCGCCCCGCCCGCCGCGTCCTGACCAACAGCCGGGCGGCGAGGGCGGCGCCACTCTGGTACGCGCCTTCGACGCGCGGCGCGACGCACCAGTCGCCGCACGCGCCGATGCGCAGGTCGTCGTCGAAGAGGTAGGGCTCGTTCAAGACCCCGACTGCCTGCGCGTAGGCCCAGCGGTGGGCGGTCGCGGTCGTCGCCGCGGGCAGCACCTCGCCGGTCGCCTCCGCCAGCGCCGCGCTCAGCTCCTGAATGACCGCGGCCGGCGTCGCGTCAAATCGGTCCTGCGACCATTCGGGCGAGCCGTGCAGAACCCAGCACTCGGTGGCGTCACGGCCCGGCTTGCTGTTGTTGCGCGCGATCCACGCCAGGGGAGAGTCCGCGACGAAGGCGCCGTCAAACTTGATCGGCAGCCGTGTGGCGAACGTCAACATGACCGCCCAGCACGGCGCCAGCTCAGCCTGCGCCGCGCGCGCCGCCAAGTCCGGCGCGACGGGCTGCAGCAGCTGCTCGGTTTGCGGCGCTGGCGCGGCGACGACGACCGCGTCGATGCCGTCGATCGGCTCGGCGTCGGTGAACGTGAGCGTGAAGCGCCGGCCGGTGCGTTCGATCTGCGCCACGCGCCGGCCGAACTGGACCTCCTCGCCGCTGAGATGGCGCAAGATGGCGCTCATGCGTGGGACGCCGACGAAGCGCGGCGTGGTCGGCACCGCCGTCGATCGACCGGCCTCCAGCTCCGCGATTCTGCCGTGCCACTCCGCGGCAGCTCCCGCGGCGACCCACGCCGCCACCTCGTCGGCGAAGTTTGGATCGCGCGCGGTGAAGTATTGGGCGCCGTGGTCGAAGGCGTCGCCATCGGCGGTTCGACGGGTCGACATGCGGCCGCCGGGCCCGCGCCCTTTGTCGAAGAGGGACACCTTGAGACCGTGGCCGCGCAGCTGCCGCGCACAGGTGAGGCCGGCCAGCCCGGCGCCGATGATGGCCACGTGGAGCGGCGGGCCGGGCGGCGCCCACTTGGCGCTCCAGCCACCGCGACCGGTCTGGCAGGCGAAGTCGGGGTTCTTGATCATCCCCTGAAGCAGCGATCGCACGGCTTCGGCCGTCGCCGGGTCCTTGCGGGCGAGGTCCGTCAGCATGCGTTCGCGGCGCTTTTCCGGGAGGTCGAGCGCGAGCTCGAACCAGTCTTCGATGCCCGAGGGGTCCATTCGTGACCATTCGTGCCGTCCCTGGCCCGAGATGCAATGGGGCCGGCTGGCGTCCCGGGCCGCCCCCCGGTAGCTTCGCGTCCTGGTGTCGAACCGACTCGCAAACTCCGCCACATCGGCCGCCTGCTGAGGCGCGGGCCGTCTCCCGACGGCCCGGTGCCTCGCCGCGCGGCCTTGACGTCGCCCTGACAGCGCGCCTCCCCGCGCGCTCGGCTACCGCTCCAGCCTCAGGCCGGAGCGCGACGCGAATGGACCCGGAGTTAGAGATTCGAGACCAAGGAGGTCCCCCAGTGGGCCGGACAGACAAAGAGCGGCAGCGCGATCGGTACGAGCGCGAGTGCCGCAAACACCATCGGTCGCGCGACGAGCAGCGACAGATCGACGAGCACGTGCGCCAACGCAAGGCGCGGACGTCGCGGCGCGCCCCGCGCGCTTGGGATGAGGACGACTCGGTCGCCTTCGAGAAGATCAAGCGCGCCGAGCGGCTGCGGCCCGACCCGGCCGCGGCATCGAGTGCCGATGCGGCGGGCGACGGCGTGACTGAGCCCGGCACCCCCGCTGGCCTCGTCGTTTGGTTGGGCCGCGGCGTTGCCCGGGTCGAGCTCGACGGCGTTGTGCATGAGGCGGTGCTGAGCGCCGAGCTGGCCCGTCACCAGCAGTCGGCGATCGCCGTGGGCGACCGCGTCGAGTGCGAGGTTGCTTCGGACCGCGAGCTGCGGGTCCGCGTCGTGGCGCCGCGGCGCTCGTGGCTGGCTCGGCCGGATCCCGGCATCGCCGGCCGCGAACGAGTGTTCGCGGCCAATCTCGATGTGGCGGTGCTCGTCGTCGCGGCGCGCCAGCCGACGTTGCGCCCGGGCCTGATCGATCGCTTCTGCATTGCCGTCGAGCGCGGCCGGGTCGCGCCGCTGATCTGCATCAACAAGGTCGATTTGTTGGCGGATGCGGGTGACCGCACCGCACTCGAGGAGCAGCTGGCTCCGTACACCGACCAAGGCCTGGCCGTGTGTCAGGTCTCAGCTTCGCGCGGGCTCGGCATCGACGAGCTCCGCGCGCAGCTCGCCGGCTGCACCTGCGTGTTCGTCGGGCCGAGCGGCGTGGGCAAATCGTCGCTGCTCAACTGCTTGGATCCCATGGCCAGCCGCGCGGTAGGCGCGGTGCGGACCGCCGACGGCAAGGGCCGCCACACGACGACGGCATCGTGTCTCGTGGCGCTCGGCGCGGACACCCGGTGCATCGATACGCCGGGGGTGCGTGCTTTCGGGCTGGGCCAGGTGAGCGCCGCCGAGCTGGCAGCGGCCTTTCCCGAGATCGCCGGCGCCGCCGCCGCTTGTCGGTTTCGCGACTGCCGGCACGACCGCGAGCCAGAGTGCGCGGTGCGCGACGCGGTGGCCGCCGGGGGCATCGCGCGCCGGCGTTGGGAGAGCTGGCAGCGGGTGGCGGCCGCGGACGGCTGATGGGCTCGCCGCGCGGCTGGGCCTACTCAGCCACGGCCGCCGGCTGCGCGGCCGGCGCGCTCTCGTTCGCCGACGCCAGGTAGACGACTTTGGCGCCCATCGGCGGGCTGCTCTCCGCCGTCATCACGTGGATGCGGCTTTGGTGGAGATAGAACATGAACAGCGCGTCGGGGTTTTGCTCGCGGAGCACCTCGATGCCGAACTGCTCCGTCGTCTGCGTCATCTTGAACGAGCCACCCTGCCAGAACCGGCGGGCGATCGCGCCGTAGGACGCGTTCTGACCCCATGGCGTCACGCCGCTCATGTGCGCCGCGACTTCGCGACCGCGCACGCTGCCCACCGCGGCGACCGGGGTGAGCTGGAGGACGTTTTGCCGGCCGAACTCGCGCGCGAAGTGCACGCTCACCAGCGCGTTGTAGGAGTCGTCGGCCGTGCCCGCGAGCAGCCACGACACGCGCTCGAGCGGCATCTCCAGCTCAGTTTCTTCGGAGAGCACATCGCCGAAGTGCACCTCGAGCCCGGCTTGCCGCGCCAGTGAGACGCGTCGATAGCGTGTGTCGGCGAGGACGACGAACGCGCCGGCGCGGGCCAGGGACCGGGCCAGCCCGACCATCCAGGTCGAGGCGCCGACGAGCAAGATGCCGTTGCCGGCTTTGCCCGCGAGGTCCAGGCGCCGGGCCAGCGGGCGGATCGACAAACCGTGCAGCACCACGCTGGCGGCAATCACGCCGAAGACGATCGGGACGAGCAGCCGCGCGTCTTCATACCCGGCTTCGATCAGGCGCGGTTGGAACGCACCGGCGACGGCCGCGGCAACGATGCCGCGCGGCGCGATCCAGCCGATGAGGAGCCGCTCATTCCAGGGGAGCTCCGTGCCGGCCGTGGCGACGAGCGCGACCAGCGGCCGCGCGACGACGAGGATGAGGAGCACCAAGACCAGCGGTGCCCCGAGGAGCTCGCGCAGCGAGTCTAGATCCAGCTGTGCCGACAGCACGATGAACAGCACGCCCACGAGGACGGTGCTCACCTGTTCCTTGAAGTGGCGGATGTCCTCCAGGCTCGAGGTGCCGGAGTTCCCGAGGAGTAGGCCCATCGCGGTGACCGCGAGCAGGCCGTTCTCGTGCTGGATCAGCTCGGCGCCGGCGAAGACGCCGAGGACCGACGCGAGGATGACCGGCACCTTCAGGTCTTCGCGGATCTGATTGGACTCGAGCGCGCGGCCGAGGCCCCAGCCGACCACCGACCCGAGCGCGAACCCGAGGCCGGCGTTGCCGACGAAGTTCATCACCAGGGTCAGGGCCCCGCCGCTCTGCCCCTCGAAGGCCAGGGTGAGCTGCAGCACGAGAATCGCCAGCAGCGCGCCCAGGGGGTCGTTGACGATGCCTTCCCACTTCAGCAGCGCCGCCGGTCGAAACGAGATTCGGGCGCCGCGCAGCATCGGGATGATGACGGTGGGCCCGGTCACAACCAGGATGGCGCCGAGCACCGCGGCGGTCGGCGGCGACAGGCCGGCGACGAGGATCGCCAGGATGGTGACCGAGCCAAAACCGACGATCAGGCCCGACAGGATGAGCCGGCCCAAGGTCGAGCCCACATGCCGAGCTTCGCGGAAATGGAGCGAAAGGCCGCCTTCGAAGAGGATCACGGCAACGGCGAGCTGTACCAGCGGCGTGAGCAGATCGGCGCCGACGACGGCCTCCGGCCGCAGGACGCCGACGATCGGGCCCAGCAGGACGCCGATCGCCAGGAGCAGCAGAAGGGCAGGCAGGTGCAGGCGCGCGGCGAGCCATTGCGCGCCGACCGCAACAACCAGAATCAGAACCAGCAGGTGGAGGGGTTCCAAAGCAGCGACAGAGAGGCGTACCGCGCGGCGCAGCGACCGCCAGGAGAATCCCCGCGGTCTTTGTGGATGGGGGCCCGAGGTCTAGAGCTGCCGTTGCTCTTCCTCGGGGACCCACCAGGTCTCCGGAACCAGCCCGAGGAGCGTGGGCTCGGCGTCCCGGAAGCGCCGGTGCAGCAGGACGTTGGTGCGAGGGCGGGCGACCAAGGTCACCGGTTGGTCGTCGCGCAAGACGGTGGCGAGCTCGCGCAGCAGGGTGGTCCGGCGCGCCGCATCCGACGTCGTGCGCGCCTCGGCCAGCAGCCGGTCGGCGCGCTCGCTGTGGTAGCCCATCCAGTTGCGGACTTCGGTTTGGCTCGAGTGGAAGTAGGCGTAAGGCTCCTGCCAGGGATCTCCGGACAGCACCAGCAGCATGCCGTCAAAGTCGCGCGCATCGAGCCGTGCGCGCATCTGCGGCCACGGCATCGGCTCCAGCTGGAGGTCGAGGCCGGCTTTGGCGAACGAGGGCTGCACCAGCTCGGCGATCCGGGCGTGCTCGGGTGCCTCGGTGGCGTGGATGAGGGACAGCGTCTGCGGCGGCGTTGCGCCGGTCGCGGCAACCTGCTCAAGGAGCCTGCGGGCCGCGGCGGGGTCGTGCTCGAGCGGCGCCGCGTCGGGCGGGGCGAATGGGCTCCCCGGCGGGAACCATCCCGCGGGTGGGTTGGCGGCGCCGGCGAAGAGCGCCATGGCGATCGCGCGCCGGTCAAACAGGTGCGTCAGAGCGCGGCGGCTCCGCGCGTCGTCGAGGCCCGGGCGCCGGTGGTTCCAGACGATGAGATAGGTGCCGCCGTAGAGGTGGTCGTAGCTCAGCCCGCGGTAGTGCTTGGCCAAGGCGGGGTCGTCGGCCAACCGTGCGGTCGGATCGCGCACCACGAGCCAGTCGATCTCCTGCCGCCGCAGCGCCGCGCGTCGAGCCGCGGGGTCGGCGAGATAGAGCAGGCGCAGCGTCGCTAGGTTCCAGCTCGCGGGGCGCGCGGCGCGGTGCCAGGCGTGCGGGTTTGCGACGAGGTCGAGCCGGTCGACCGGCCGTCGGAGCCTTCCATCGCGGTCGCGTGGTAGAGCGTAGGGGCCGGTGCCCGGTCCGGGGTCGTTGACCAGCCGGAGCTGCGCACCGAATCCTGGTTCGCCTGGTGCGGTGGTCGTGCCCGTCGCCTCGGCTTGCTGCGCGGCCGCGCCCACAAAGAAGGCCCGACTCAGCAGCGGATAGCCGGTCGCGACCAGGCCGAGCGCCCGTCGCGTCGGCTCCGTGAGCACGAGGTCGAAGCGCCGCTCGTCCAGCGCCGCGACGTCGGCGATGTAGTCCATGACGATGCCGAACGCGCCGAGTGGCAGGTCAGCGCTGCGGCCGGCGCGGTAGGCGAATAGGGCGTCCTCGACCGTGGCTACCGTGCCGTCGGCAAAGCGCAGGTCCGGGCGCAGGGTAAAGCGCACGCGGCGGCCATCGTCGAGCCGTTCGTGCGTGATCGCCGCGGCCGGGCGCAGCGTGCCCTGCTGCGGATCGAGGTCGAGCAGCGTGTCGTGCGTGTAGCGCAGCACGAACCGGCGGGCGACCTGCTCCTGCGTGGTGAACGGATTGAGATCGTTCGGGGCGGTCACGGCGCCGACCATTGCGCCGCCTTGCGGCCGCACGCGCGGGCCCACGGCCGAGCCAGCGCCGCGGCCGGCCGGCTCGCGCTCCGTGGCGGTGGCGCTGGCCCAGTAGCCGAGCCCGACGATCGCGCCTAGGCCGAGCAGCAGCAGGGGCCATCGCGTCATGGATCGGTGCGTCGTTTCTCCATGCGCTCGAGTTTGGCATAGAGCGCCGTTCGCGACACTTTGAGGATGCGGGCCGCCTTGGCCTTTTCGCCGTCGGTCGCCCGCAACGCCGCGCGGATCGTGTGCTCCTCCGCTTCGGCGAGGCTGATCACCGGCCAGGCGCCGTCCGCGCGCGGCGCCGCCGGCAGGGTGGCGGCCGGCAGCGGGAAGGACGCGAGCTCATCTTCGCTCGACAGAAGGAACGCTCGCTCGATCACGTGGCGGAGCTCGCGGACGTTGCCCGGCCACGTGTAGTCCTGCAGCTGGCGGCACGCGGCCTCGGTCAGCCGCACCGAACGCCGGTGTCTTTGGTTGAGCTCGCTCAGGACCGACTCGGCCAACAGCAGGACGTCCTTGCCGCGGGCGCGCAACGGCGGCACGCGGACCTCCGCGGCGGCGACGCGGTAGTAGAGGTCGGCGCGGAATTCGCCGTTCTCGATCAGCGCCGGCAGCTCGCGGTGCGTTGCGGCAATGAGCCGGAGGTCGATGGGGATCGTCTTCTGGTCGCCCACGCGGCGGATGCAGCCTTCCTGGAGCACCCGCAGCAGCTTCACTTGGAGATCGGCGGGCATGTCGCCCACTTCGTCCAAGAACAGCGTGCCTCCCGACGCGAGCTCCATCAGTCCGACTTTGTCTTTGTCGGCACCGGTGAACGCGCCGCGCCGATGCCCGAACAGTTCACTCTCCATGAGCTCGGCGGGAATCGACGAGCAGTTCTCGGCGACGAACGCGCCGCGGACGCGCGGGCTCTCCTCGTGCAGTGCCCGTGCCACGAGCTCCTTGCCGCTGCCGGTCTCGCCGAGGATCAGCACGCTGAGGTCGGACTTGGCCAGGCGGGAGATCTCCTCGCGCAGCGCCGTCATCGGCTTGCTGCGGCCCACCATCTGCACCGCCTTCGTCGTGCGGAGCGCCCGCTGCGCCACCTGCAGGTCCCGGCGGCTCCGCTCCAGCTCTGCGGCCAGGCGCTCCTCGTGCAGCATGCGATCGACCGCGATGGCAGCTTGATCGGCGAGGACGTCGAGGCGTTCCTTCTCGATTTCACCGAAGACGCCGGTGCGCCCAGGGTGCTCGACGTAGATGGCTCCCTCGACGCCCGCGGCCGACACAAAGGGCACGCAGATCGCCGAGCGCCGGCGCAGTCCGCGCACGCTCGGCATCTCCGCGAGGTCTCGGTCGGCGAGCGCGTCGTCCGCGGTCAGGACTTGGCGCTGCTGAATCGCCCGGTTCACGACCGAGCGGCTGTAGGCCACCACCGCGTCGTTGGCCTGCCCGGTGCGAAGCTCGAGCCGCAGTCCGTCGGGTCGTTTGATCAGCAGATAGCCCAGGCGACCACCGGTGAGGGTCACCGCGGCGTCGAGCAGGAATCGCATCGCCTGCTCGAGGTCGGCTTCCGTCGCCAGGCGGCGGTTGATCGCCACGAACATGCGGAAGATGCCGTCGAGCTCGCGGCGCTCGGGGTCTCGTGCGTGGCTGGGGGGCTCGGTCATCACCTCGGTGCGATCGTTGGCTCGCGCGTCGTTCAGCAGCATTCGCACCTTCTCGGCCTCGTCCATCAGGCGTCCTTCGGTCAGCGGCCCGGCGCGATCGAGGGAAGCGGTGGCCTCGGCCGCGTCGCCGCATGCGGCGTGGGCGCGGGCGAGGAGGACCAGCAGCAAGGGCTGCGCTCGGCGCGATCCCAGGCGTTGTAGATCGTCCAACGCCCCCCGCAAACGCCGGACCGCCGCCTGTGGGTCCCCGGCTTCGAGCGAGACAACGCCCAGATTCGCGGTGGTAAGCGCGGCCCCGTGCCGGTCTTGGACGTGGGCAAACAAGGCCTGGGCGCGCCGCAGGTGCTCTAGGGCGTCGCGATAGTTCGCCCGGTCTTTGGCCATCACGCCGAGGTTGTTGTGCGCGGTCGCCGCGTGCCGGACGTGGCCGAGGGAACGGTAGAGCGTGAGCGCCTTTTCGTAGTTGCTCTCGGCGGTCTCGAGTTGCCCCAGGCTCCTTTGGGCCTCGGCGAGGTTGTTGTGTGCCGCCGCCGCTAGCGCCGGTTGCGCCGTTGCGTCGATCTCGGTGAGCACCGCTAGGAGCGCATCGACCGCCTGCTGATGGCGGCCAAGGCGCGACAGCAGCGGCGCCCAGCCCACGCGATCGCGTGGTTCCTGGTGGGCGTCGACGAGGCGGCGGAGCCGCTCCTCGGCGCCGCGGGGGTCGCCGCGCTTGTACGCCAACTCGGCGCGCACGTACTCCGCTTGCGCTGGTTCACCGAGCAGAGCCTCCGGCCGTTGGTGCTCCAGGGAGAGGAGGAGTGCCGCGGTGCGATCGACTTCGCCGAGGTCCAGCAGCGTCCGCAGACGCAGGAGCGGCAGATCATGCACCAACGGCAGCGCCCGGGCTGGTTCGCCGACCTCAATCAGGCCGGTGGCGAGGGCGGCCCGCAGCGGGGTCTCCTGCTGTTCCGAGAGCCCCGCAGCGGCGCGCCGATAGCCGCGCAGCGCCGCCTCGACCTGGCCGCGCGCCGCTGCGTGGCGCAGTGCCAGCGGGGTGTCCAAGGCGGGTCCCTGGGTCGCCGCCGGCAGCCGGCCGCCTTCCGCCTCGGGCCAGATCCAGCGCGGGCCCTGCGGCACGACCTCGCCCCGCTCAACCAGCTCGACCAACCGTTGTCCCGCCGCCGCGGGGCTAGTAACGCCATCGCGCCACAACGCGTCGGCCGTTTGGCGCGCCGCCGTTGGCGCCAGGGTGGCGGCATCGACGAGATGTTGGGCTAGCTGCTCGGGCTGCAGTTCCGGCACGCGAAACACAACCTGCGTCGCGCCGCCGCGGCACAGGACGTAGCCATCGTCGTCGGCGACGACCTCCCGCAGCTCGTCGACGGCGCATGCCGCGTGGAGTGCCAGCGCGTGCAGGTCTTCGGTTGGCGCTCCCTCGAGGCGCAGGTCGGCATCGGCCGGCAGCGCGCGGGCGTTGTGCTCGAGTTGCTCGCCCCACAGCGCGATGGGATCGGGGCGAAGCAGGCTCAGCGACGGGCGGCCGCTGCCGCCGACCAGCGAGTCCAGGGCCTCTTGCGCGTCCGCAAACCGGCGGTCTGGCTGGCGGGCGACCAGCCTCGGCAGCAGCGCATCGAATGGCGCAGGCAAATCCTGCGCGGCCAAGCCGAGCACCTCGAGCAGGCCGCGCCGGGGAAACTCGCGGACCAAGCGCTGAGTGGGGAGCGGGTGCGACGTCGCACGGATCGCGACGAGAAGGAGGACGCCGAGCGAGAACAGGTCGCTGCGAGAGTCGGGCTCGATCCCGAGCAGGACTTCGGGAGCGGCATAGACCATGGTGCCGCCGGCGGCCCGACCGCGGCCGCGCTGACCGAGGCCGAAGTCCAGCAAGACGTAGTGGGGGGCGACCGCGTCGCCGCCACGCAGCACGTTGCTCGGCTTGAGATCGAGGTGCAGAACGCCGCGCAGGTGCACGTAAGCGAGCACCTCGAGGATCTGCACGGCCAGCTCCCGCGCGGCCTCCGGAGCCAGCGGCAGGATGCGGTTCAACGGGTGGCCGGCGACGTGCTCTCGCAGCAAGTATGGGCGATCGCCGGGAGTGCGGCCGATCTCCAGCACGCGCGGCACCGAGGGGTGCGACAGGGAAGCGAGATAGGAGCCCTCGCGGATCTGGAGTCCGGGCTCGAGGATCTTCAGAAAGCGCAGCTCGGATTCGCCGCGCACCCGGACGGCGCCGGACCAGCCCTCGCCTCCGCCGTAGCTGTGGACGACCTCGAAGCGATCGGCGAGGCTTGGGTCGGGCAGGGAGTGCGGCGGAGGATTGGGCATGGCCGGCCGCGTCGGGCGCGTCCAGGAATGCTGCCGGGTTCCGGCCTTCCGGACAACCGAACCGACGGGCTCGGTGGTGTCGGCGGTCTGAACACCGGTGTCCGGAACCCGGTCATGCGCTTGGTGGTCGGGATCGGGCGGGGCGATGGCGCTCACGTCAGGCAAGCCGTGGGGGCGCGTTTTCTGGGATGATCGCGGTGGGGCCGTCCCGGCCCCGCGCCGCGCCGCGGGGGGCACAGACCTTGCTCGCCCCCGTTGCGTGGTTTGCCCTGGGAGTTCGTCACACATGTCGCCCACCCTCAACATTGCGCGTCGCCCTCACCCGTTTGCCGGTGCTGGACGGGCGCTTCTCAAGTCTCGCGGTCCCGGTCGTTGCCCCGCGTGGCGGGCCGGGTGGCGGCTCGTGGCCGCGGCGCTGCTGGCGGCACCGGTGGCGACGCAGACGGAGCTGACGTTCTTCGACGGCGCGCGGCTCGACCAGCTGACCCTGCGTTCGGTCGATGAGGCCGATCGCGCGGCGGTGCCGCGGACGTTGCTGGCGGACGTCGAGCTGCTCGATGCCGAGATCAGCAACCGCACCACGCAGCAAGAGCTGCGGCCGGACCGGCCGCGTGCCAAGACGGTCCAGGGCGTCACCTGGGTAGAGCTGCCCGACGGCCGCGGCCGGCTGATTCGCTACCGGCGGGCCGGCGCCTCGCTCTACGGGGTGCTGTGGGTCGACGAACGCGGCCACGCGGTCACGCTGTTCGAGCTGCCAAGCACCAGCGGCGGCGATCCCCTGGCCGATCGTTTTGGCCTCGCCAACGACGGTCTCCACGCGGGGTTGGTCAGTGCCACCGGCGCGCTGCACATCGCCCGGCTCGATGGTGGTACTTACGCGGGGGGACGCCGGACGCGTCTGGTGCCCCTCAGCAACCCGGTCGATCCGGTGAGTGTGTGCGTTGGCCGCACGTGTGTTTGGTTTCAGACCACCGATGCCACGGTGTGGCGCTGCGCGTTCACCGACGGGGCGCTGCCCGAAGACGTGACGCCAACCGCGGCACCCGGCTCCTTGCTCGCGACCCGTATGGCTCCGTCTGGCGACGGATCGCTACTCGCGTTCGTGTTGGGACCCGACAAGGCCGAGCAGATCTGGCTCGTGGACGCCGACAACCCAGCGCGCAACCTGGGCGCCCCACCCGCCGACTACGAAGAGCCCGGTTACTTGCCCGAGATGCGGGGCGGGCCCAAGCTCCTGCTCAACGACGACGGCACCCGATTGCTCTACGTCGACCGCATCGGTCACGACGAGGTCTACCTGGCCGACACGACGGGCGTGTTGCCGACGTTGCAAGTGACAGGCGACGGGATCTTCGAGCCCTACATCGGGATCATCATCTTTCCCTCCTTTGCGGGCTCGGCGATGACCGGCGCGATCGGCTACTACACCGGCGTCGACTGGTACACCGTTTCGCTCGAAGGGCCGGTCGGCGTCGAGAACCTCAGCCTCACGGGACCGTCACCGGTACCGCCGTGGTTCCCCGGCGGACTCGACGTGCGCGCCGCGCGCACGACGTCGACTGGCGTCGTGCTCTCGACCGAAGCCGTCGCCGACGACCATCTGCTGCGCGCCGTGAACCCGTTCATCCGCGCGTCCGCCCGGATGGGGACGCCGCTCCGCGGCCTGCCCGGTCTTGGCCGCGCCGACGGCGCCGACCCCAATGTCGTGCTGCCGATGCAGGGTGGCGATTGGCTGGTGCAGTCGGCGTTGGTGCCGCTGCTGCTCAGTCCGTCGGGCGTGTTCCTCTCGCCGGACACCCTAGCGCCGTCGGGGGCCTACTCGGCGATGGTGGTATCGACGCCGCTCGGGCTGTCGGCGGCGTTACTCGTGGTGCCCGGATTCGGTCTGGTGGCGTTGCCAGCGGATCCCAGCCTCCGCGGTGTTCACATCACGGCCGGGGACGGCCTGGTGCTGGATGCGGCGCAGCTGCAGTACCTGCGGCCCGGCTTTGCGCTGGCGATTCCGTCAGTGCAGCCGATTCGAATCGTCGTGTCGTGAGAGGGGCCCTCTTGTGGTGTGATTCAGGAATCTGGGGCCTTATCCACGGCCCTCAGCGCCGCTCGCAGCGTTGGGTCGTCCTCGCCGTATCCACCAATATGCCTGCGGCGACCCGCCTTGCGACCGGCGCCGATGTCTCGCGGATAAGGCCCCATCTGCC
>JBCCGH010000009.1:0-114447 GCA_039029375.1 Planctomycetota bacterium | reverse complement strand
GCATTCTCCGCGGCCCTCAACGCCGTTCGCAGCGTTGGGTCGTCCTCGCCGTATCCACGAATATGCCTGCGGCGACCCGCCTTGCGACCGGCGCCGATACCTCGCGGTTAATGCCCCATCTGTCTGAATCACACCACTAGCAAGCGCCGCGCCGTCGCTGCGCCTTCGGGGGGAATCGCCACCAGAAATTGGGGAAGGCAACCACCACCAGCATGGGCGGCACTCGATCCCGGCCCGCCGCGATCTCAATCCCCCTCACGAAGCGACCGAAACAGGGGTGGGGGACCGCAGCCCCTCGCGCAACTGGGAAACGCATCAATGATCAAAATCGCGGTCGGGGAGGTCGTGCAAGACTTCAAGATTGCACGCTTCCTAGGCAGGGGCGGATTCACTTCCGCATACCTAGCCGAACACGAAGCCAACGGTGAGAAGGTCGCGTTGAAGGTCGGCCATCTGTCCGGCGGAGGCCGGCAGGTGACGCGTCTCCTGGAAGTGACGTCACGTCGCACGCCAGAGGGCATCAGCCCTGACGAGCTCCCGGGCGAAGCCGTCTTCTTCGAACCTGCCGGCTTTCGCATCGATCTGCTGGATGGCAGCGAGATCGATCGCATGCTCGACGCCGAAGCCAGCCTCCTCGAGTCGATCGACTCGCCCAACGTCGTGAAGCTCCGCGAGCGCCTCGAGGTGGATGGCCGCCAGGCGCTGGCCCTCGAGTACGTCCGCGGCAAGACCCTGCGCGAGAAGATCCGCCAGCTCGAGGGGATCCACCTCAACTGGTTCCTCGCCGCGGTGCGCGCCCTCATCAAGCTCCGCGACGACGGCGCGATGGAGTATCACGGCGACTTGAAGCCGGAGAACATCATCGTCAAGCCGAGCGGCAAGATCGTGCTGATCGATCCGGCGATGCGAGTCGACGGTCAGCCCGTCGTCACGACGACGCCGCACTACAACCCGCTTCTGCTCTGCGACAGCAAGGCGGACGTGATGGCCATCGGGATCATGATCTACGAGATCCTGACCGGGACGCTGCCGTTCGACGAAGTGCCGTGGGAGTACGCCGGCAGCAAGAGCGGCGGCGAAACCGTGCGGCTGTCACTGTCGTTCTTCTACAGCTACTGCCCGCCGCAGATGCTCAACCCGAAGACCCCGCCCGAACTCGAGCAGATCGTCTACCGCTGCATCACGGTCCCGTCCTACGGGCTGACCGATCTGCGCGACGACCTCGAAGTGTTCATCGGCAAGGCGTAGCGGCGGGGGCGGCCGGCGCCGCCGCGCCGCGGGCTTTCCGCAGACACCGCGGACAAACGGGGAAGATCCTTGGCGGCTCGGCGTCCTACGCCCATCATTTGCCGCCTGGCCGCGGTTCGGCGGCGCCAGTAAGCCTGAGCACTCTCGCATGACCGGACGCGCGCGTCCCATTTCGCCCTCTCCTTCCCCTCGGCCGGGTGGCCTCACCCACCGGCTGGCGCCGGCTGGCCTGGCACGGCCCGCCCTGGCACGGGCCGCCCTGGGACTGGCCGCCCTGGGGCTGAGCGCGCTGGGCCTGACCGGCTGTGCGGTCGGCGGCAGCGCGCTGGACCGGAGCCGCTACCACATGGCCCGCGGCAACTACTTCCTGGCCTACCACGAGCTGGCGGACCGGGAGGAGTATGCGGGCACGACAGAGCTGCGCGTCGCCGAGCTGGCGTACTTGATCTGGCAAGGCCAGCGCATGGTCTTCAGCGATCGTGAGCAACAGGCCTTGGGCTACCTCGGCCGCGCTCTCGAGCTGGCGCCGGACAACCTGGTGGCGCGGCAGTGGATGGCCAAGGCGCAGGAGAAGCTCGCGGTTCGGGCCACGCGCCGCGGCGACGAGCTCCGCATGGCCGGCGACTTGCAGGAAGCGCTCGATGCCTATCACGAGGCGAGCACGTTGGTGCCAGACCTCCCCGCGGTCGCCGAAGGCGTGCGCGCCATCGACCAAGAGGTCACGCGGCGCGTGAGCCGGGCACAGACCCACTACATCGACGGCGTCCGCGCCCACGGTGAGCAGCTCTGGGGTCAGGCCTACTACCACATGGTCAACGCGGTCGACAAGGACCCCAAGCACGACCGGGCGCGCGAGCGCCGCGACCACGTGGCCGAGCGCCTCGTCGAACAGCGCTACGAGGCCACCAAGGACCTGGCCGCCGCCAGGCACTACGGCGCCGCGCTGAAGGAATACCTGGCGATCCAGGAGCTCGAGCCCGAGCTGGCGGGCCTCGCCGATCGCATCACCCACATGCGCGTGGAGGTGAAGGTCGAGGGCATGGTCCGCGAGGCCGAGATGGCCGTCTTCAAGCAGGACTACAGCAGCGCCCGCGAAAAGCTCGAGGCGGCGCTCGACATGACCGTCACGGAGCAAGTCGCGATCAGCGACCTGCTCGTCCTTGTGCGCGAGTACGAGCTGGAGGATCGCTACGGCGAGGCCCACGTTCTCGAGCTCGAGGACCACCTGGAGGATGCGCTCGGCGTCTTCCAGGAGATCGCCGGGATCTGGAGCGACTTCAAAGACGTGCAGGCCCGTATTAGCAGCCTGCAGGCGTCCATCGATGCCGCCACCGAGGCCTACGCCCTCGGCGAGGCCGCGGAGGGGGAAGGCGACATCGAGGCGGCGATCGACGCGTTCGGCGAAGTCCAGCTCCACTACCCTGGCTACCGGGACACCGACGCCAAGCTGCGCACGCTGCGCGCCAAGGTCGAGGGCTGAGCGCGTGTGACTTTTTCGAAGTCACGCGCTCTCCGCGACGCGGAGCGGCGCCAGAAGCATGGATCAGAGCCTGTAGCATCGATTTAGTTACAGGCTCTGAGAGCGTGTGACTTTTCGAAGTCACGCGCTCTCCGCGACGCGGAGCGGCGCCAGGAGCATGGATCAGAGCCTGTAGCATCGATTTAGTTACAGGCTCTGAGAGCCCGAGCCCGCGCCGCCGAAACTGTCGACTTGAGGCTCGCGTGGTGGCGGGGCAACCCGCCACACTGACGCCTCCCGCCGATCCTGGGCGCCGGAGCGCGCCTCGACGTGCGCATCCACTCCCTCACCACTCGGTTCCTCCTCACGCTGTTGCTGTCGACGGCGCTGCCGTTCCTGGCCTTCGGCTGGTACGCGCGCGCGGAGATGGAGGAGCGGCTCGAGCAGCAAGTCGTGCAGGTCTTTCTGCCCCAGCTGGCACAGCAGGCGGCGGATGAGATCAAGGCGCAGCTCGAGCGCATCGAGCAGGCGGTGGGGATGCTGCGCAACGCGCTCATGAAGGTGCTCCGCGAGGGCGGCGACTCGCTGGACGTGGCCTTGGAAGTCGACCTCACGCGCAACTTCGATCCCGACCTCGTGCTGCTCGCCGATGGCGCGGGCCGCGTGGTTGGGCAGCGCCTGCACCCGCGCCTCGACCGTGAGACCCCGGCCTCGCGGGAACAGCTCCTGCCGCAGGACGTCGCCGACAAGCCGTGGTTCGAGGCGCTCAACCGGGGGCGCGTCGCCGGGGCCTGGTGGGGCAAACGCCATCTGTCGGAGTTCCTCCATCGCACGCCGAACAAGGAGTCGTACGACCCCGAGGACTACAGCTTCGCCCTGGCCTTCTCGGTCCCCACGCGGACCACGCAACGCGGCGTGGTCTTCGCGCTGTTCTCGTGGATCGAGGTGCAGCAAGTGCTCGACCAGACCGCGCAGTTCCTGCGCCAGGACGCTGGGTTCGCCTCGGCCGAGGTCTTCTTGTGCAACGCGCAGGGCCACTACCTGGCCCACACCGAGCGCGCCAACTACGTCCGGGGGCGGCTGCCGCTTGAGCTGGCCGTGCAGCTGCCCATTGGCGGCGATCCGGTCGAGCACCCCTACCGCACCGCGGCCGGCGAGGATCGCCGCGCCGGCTTTGCCTCCGTCGACAAGCCGCCGTTCGAGTGGTGGATCGGCGTGCACGCGCGCGACGACGAGCTACTGCGGACCAGCCGCGACCTCAGCAACGTCCTGCTATTCGTGACCGCCATCACAGCTGTCATCCTCGTGGTGTGGTCGATGGTCGCGTCGCGCGCCATCCTGCGGCCCGTCCGCCGCCTGGCGGTCGCGACCGAATCGATCGCCCGCGGCGACCTTTCGACCCGGGTGCCGGCGCGCGGCCGCCACGAGCTCGCCGATCTCGGTCGCGCCTTCAACCGCATGGCCGGGGACCTCGACAGCCGCACCGAGCAGCTGCGCCAAGCCGAGCGCCAGGCCGCCTGGGCCGAGATGGCGCGCCAAGTGGCGCACGAGATCAAGAATCCACTGACACCGATGCGCATGAGCGCCCAGCTCCTGGCGCGAGCCAAGCGCGAAGGCGACCCGCGCGAACCCGAGCTGACCGAGCGACTCATCCGCACCGTGCTCGAGCAGACCGACGCCATGGCCCGCATCGCCTCGGACTTCCGCCACTTTGCGGGCCCGCCGGCGCGGACGCTCGAAGTCCTCGACGCCGACGACATCTTGACCGACGCGCAGCGCCACTTCGCCGGCATGGCCGAGATCGGCAACGCTCGCGTCGAGTTCGCACCCGGCGCGGCCGGCGCCCAGGTGCGGGTTGACCGGGAGGAGCTCCGCCGCGTCCTCCTGAATCTCCTGCACAACGCGATCGAGGCCTGCCGCGCCGGTGACGGTCCGCGCGACCGCGTCACGATGGTGCGAGTGACGTCGGCGCCCACCGACGCCGCCGTGGTCTATCGCGTTGAGGACGACGGTCCCGGCGTCAGCGGCGAGGTCCAGCCCAAGCTCTTCGACCCGTACTTCACGACCAAATCGTCAGGGACCGGCCTCGGCCTCGCGATCTGCCGGCGCATCCTGGAGGCGCACGGCGGCCACATCGCCCTGGAGACCTCGGGGCCGGGCCGAACGGTGTTTCGATTCGAACTGCCGCGCGTCTAGCGCGCAACGGCGACGCCCTTGGCGAGGGGCGTTGCGACGCCGCCCGCGCGGGCGCCTGCGCGACGCGTATCATTTTCTTGGCCGAGTCTGCCACGCTCACCGCAGCGGCGGCATGGACGCAGCTGCCATGAGCGAGACACACCGCGTGGAGATGGGCGATCTCTTGCAACATGTTGGGTGGGTCCGAGCGCTTGCGCGACGTCTCGCGCGCGACGCCGCCGAAGCCGATGACATCACGCAAGACGCCTTGGTCTCGGCGCTGGCCCGGCCGCCGAGCACCGATCGCGATCCGCGTCCCTGGCTCGGACGCGTGCTGGGCAATGCGTTGCGAATCCGCCGCCGCGGTGAGCGACGCCGGCAACACCACGAGCGCCGTGCGACGCCCGACCCCGCCACCGAACGCGACGCGTACGGCGCTGCCCTCCTCGAGCAGCTCGAACGACAGAAACAGCTCGCTCGGCTCGTGCGTGATCTGCCGCAGCCCTATCGCACGGTCATCCTCGCGCGCTACTACCGCGGCGAGTCAACGGCCGAGACGGCGCGGCGGACGGGCGTGAGCGCCGGGACGCTGCGCTCTCAGCTGGCGCGCGGGCTCGAGCTGCTACGCCGGCGCCTCGTCGAGCAGGAGGGTAGCGCAGACCGCGCGCGCGCCGCGCTCGCGATCGCCGCGTTGGGGCCATCGAGCCTTCTCAGTCCGGCCGTCGTCGCCGGTGCGGCCAGCATCGTGCTCCTCGTCGCGGCTACCGGCGTGTTCGGGTGGCGCTCGCAGCCCGAGGCACAGACGCCAGGAGCGACGCCGGCGAGCCTTGGCGCCGCCGCCGACGCCCCTCGCCGGGACGCGGCAACGCCACCGCGGCCCCTGGCGCGCGGGGGACCGACGCCCATCGCCGTGGCCGCCGGCAATGCGCGGACCGCAGTCGGCCGCACTCCGGTGCTGGGCCTCAATGTCGAAGTCGTGGCAGCCGAGAACGGCGCCGCGCTACCACACGCGCGCGTGTGGGTTCTCCCACCCGGCGCCGAGACACCGATCGAGCGCGAGCTCGACGCGCAGGGCCGCGGGACCTTCACCCAGCAAGCCCCCGGCGCGCAGGTCGCCGCCTGGACGCCGGGCCGGCGACCGGCGTACGCGGCCGCGCCCGAGCCCGACACGCCGCTGCGCCTGGCGCTGGGCCAAGGCCGCGTGCTGTCCGGCCGCGTCCACCTACCCGACCAACCGGCCACGGACGATGCGCCGCTGCTCATCGTCCCCTACGACCGCAAGGCGCTCGCCGATTGGCCCGCGGCCCTGCGCGACGCCGTGGTGGCGCGCGTCCCCGGACTCACCCGCGCGCCGCTGGCCCTCGACGCGGCCAACGAGTTCCGGCTGGCGAGCTTGCCGCCCGACTGGGCGGGGCGCCTCGTCGCCGGCAACGGCTTCCAGCTGGTCGCCTGCCACCCCGACCTGCCGCTCCAACCCGCCGACGTCGTGGTGCGGCAACCGATCGAAGGCCTGACCCTCGAGGTGCAGTCCACGCCCGTGATGCGCGGCACCGCGGTTTGGTCCGACACCAGGGCGCCCGTCACCGAAGGCGTCGCCGCCGTGGCGGTGCTCTACGCCAACGGTCAGAAGTCCTACATCACCAACCGCCCGCTGGACGAGGCGGGCACATTCGCCGCCGGCGTCTTCCCTTACGCCGCCCCCTACGACCGGCCCGGGGTCCAGAGCGTTCAGGTCGACGTCCATCCCGAGGGCGGGGCGCACCGCTCGGTGTTGCTGGCGCCGCCACCGCCGACCGGCACACTCGCGCCGATCGTCGTGCAACGCGTCGCCGACGTGCACGTGGTGGTGACGGACCCCGCCGGCGGCCCGGTGGCAGGGGCCCTGGTCGCCGGGCGTCTACCGCGCGACCACGGGCAGTACCGCAAGTACGTGCGCACTGACACCGCGGGGCGCGCGCAGCTGCGCAACGTGCCCGACTCTCAGGACCACGTGACGGTTGGCGCTGGCGGCTACGCGGTGCAGAAGGTGTCGATCGCCCGCCGACGCGGTCGGCCGGACGCGCCGCTGCAAGTCACCTTGACGCCGACCAACGCACTCGAGCTCGAGGTCATCCCTCACGGCATCCCGCTGGACGGCCTCCGGGTGGTGTTGACCCACGAGGGACCGCTGCTGGACGCGGAGGGCGACGGCAACGACGTGGTCCGCAACCGGGTCTTGCAGATGCTCGGCTGCGGCAACGGATCGACGCCGGGGCAATACCAGCACGGATGCCGCGACGACGAGAATGTCTGGGTGCTGTGCGGCCTCCGGCCGGCGCGGCCGCTGACCGTCGAAGTGCGCGAAGCCCACGGGCAGGTGTTGGCCACCCGGTCGCTGGTCGGGCCAGGTCCCCAGGAGACGCGTCGCGTCACGATCGAGGTGAGCGGCCGCCGCATCCGCGCCCACGGCGCCGTCGTGGGCCTGGACGGTCGCGGGATCGCCGAGGCGCGGGTGGTCCTCGAGTGGCCCACCCTCGGGACGCAGTGGCTCGCCTCGACGCGCGACGACGGCACGTTCGCGGCGGACCTCACCGCGGTGCCCGGTCGCACCGCGCGGGCGATCCGCGTCGAGGCCCCGGGTCTCGCCACGCGGCGCGTCGAGCTCGCGGACGGCCTGGCCAGTGGCGACCTCGGGACCATCGTGCTCGAGCCCGCTCGCGTGCTCGAGGTGCGTACGCGCGAGCCCAGCGGCCGCGAGCGCACTCCCGAAGGCCTCGCCGCGCGCGTGCCCGGTGGCTACGAGGTGGCGGGCCAGTTCCTCGACGGGCG
The DNA here is from genome assembly GCA_039029375.1 of Planctomycetota bacterium. GTDB lineage: Bacteria > Planctomycetota > UBA1135 > UBA1135 > UBA2386 > JBCCGH01. The sequence goes on along the minus strand of JBCCGH010000009.1, from coordinate 106,757 downwards.
CCATCGGCTGGCGGGACTACCGTCCGGACCACTGACGGTGCGCGTCACCCTGGGCGGCCGCGCCTACGCCCGCGACTGTGCGGCCCCCGATAGCCCGCTCATCATCGATGTCCCGCCTCACGGGGAGCTGGCGTTCGAAGTCGGGCCCTCGGCGCCGAACTTCTACCCCGCGACCCAGGACATCGCGCAGCTGACCGCACTGGGCGACCCGTCGTTTCGCCTCCAGCTCCGCGTCGACCAACCCGTGCGACGCCCGCTCCTGCCGGGCATCTATGCGCTGAGCCATGCGGGCACGACGCAGCGGCTCGAGATTCGCGCCGACGAGATCACCCGCGTTCGGCTCCCCCCCACCGACCGCACGCCCCGATAGCCCCCCCGTCACCGGTCGCTCATACGAAGGAAACCGTCGCATCATGAAGACTGTACTCACCCAGGCCCTTTCCCCCACCGCCGCGGCCCTGGCGCTCGTCGCGCCGATCCTCGGTCAAAGCACTGAGGGCGCGGCGCCGCCGACGCGCCCGCCCGTCGAGATCGTGATCTTGGGCACCTATCACTTCGCCAACCCCGGCCTCGACGAGCACAACATCATCGTCGACGACTACTTTGCCGAGAAACGGCAGGCCGAGCTGCAACAGGTCGTCGACCACTTGGTGGAGTTCGCCCCCACGACCATCTGCGTCGAGGCCCGCGCCGGCCAACAGGCCACCATCGACACCCGCTACGCCGCCTTTCGCGACGGCGAGCTTGCGCTCACCGACCTGTCGTATGGTCGCTCCGAGGTCTACCAACTCGGCTTTCGGGCCGCCGCGGCGCTCGGCCACGACCGGGTGGTCTGTGTCGATGCGCCCGGGCGCTGGCTCGGGGCCGCGGTGCGCGAGGCAGCGGCCGAGGACGGTGTCGCGGAGTACGCCGACCACCGAGAAGCGTCGTCGCGGCGGACCGCCGAGGAGGAGAAGACCTTCGCCAGCCAAACGGTGCTGGAGAACTTGATCGACCTGAACCGCAAGGCGAGCCTGCGTGAGAATCACGCCTTCTACAATGAGATCTGCCCGCTCATCCAAGGCAGCGACGACGTCGGCGCCGAGCTCGTGGGCGAGTGGTACAAACGCAACGCGAGGATCTACGGCAACATCGTCCGCAGCGTGCGGGAGTCGGACGAACGGCTTCTGGTCATCGTCGGCCAAGGCCACGTTCCAATCCTCCTGCAGTTCTTCGAGGCGCACACCGGCTTCGAAGTTGTCCGGGCGCTGCAGATCCTCGACCGGGAGCGGTGGCAACCGCTGTCGCCGGCCATGCTGGCGCCGTACACCTCCCACTTCGACGTCCGGGACGGGCGGCTCGTTGCCGCTGGGGATGCGGCCAAAAACGGCGCTGCCTTGCTACGCGAGGAGATCGCCGCCAGCCAGTTTGTGTTGCTCGGGGAGTATCACGGCTCGACGCGCATCTCCGAGCTAACGCAGGCCATCGTGGCGGTGATGCACGACGACGGCTGCCGGCATCTCGGCCTGGAGATCGGACCGGTCTCCGCCGAGATCCTCGCCGACCTCGCCCGCGGGCAGGGCTCCAGCGTCGACGCTCTGCGCCAGTTCCACGACACCTACGGGCAGCGCACGCGGACCTCCCGGTGGACTGCGGCCATCCCGTTCTTCGCCAACCTGGAGGACGCGGCCTTCCTCGACGAGGCGATCGAGCGCGAGTGGCGGGTGGTCGGCTTGGATCAAGAGTTCATCTACGGCTACCAGCCGCTGCTGGAGAGGATGCAGGACCATCTAGAGCCAGCACGCGCCGCCGCGCTGGTGGAGCCCTACCGCGCCGCCACATCGGCGCTGGCGGCGTGCTACGCCTCGCAACGCGCGCAGGACGGCGATTTCGCGGCACTGGTGCACGACAACGAGCCCATCGCCGCGTACCTGACCGCCGCCGCCGAAGGCCACGCCGAGAACGCCCGGGTCGCCGCGGCGATCCGAGCCACGACGCGCATCTACCGCGACAACGGGCTCCGTCGCTACTACGAGTGCAACAGCGGCCGCATCCAACACATGAAGGACAACCTGCGCGAGGCCTGCGCGCGGACCGGGCTCGACCTCACGACCGATCGCCTGCTGCTGAAGATGGGTGGCGTGCACACCGGCCGCGGCCTCAGCCCGCTATCGCTCTTTGAGATCGGCAACACGCTCAGCGAGGTGGCCGAGCTGAACGGGCGCCGGTCACTGCACGTGCAGTTCGCGTCGAGGTTCGGGCGCGACGGGGACGACACGTACGATCGCCTGGCGGAAGGCGCGCGGGAGGCCCCGTTTCTAGCCATGGCCAAGGCCGACCAGTGGACGATGATTGACCTACGGCCGCTGCGCGACGAGCTGGAGTACTACGGCCGGATCGACCTCGACGACGACTACCTGCGCGGCTGGTTCCACCGCTTCGATCTGATCGTCATCCCCAAGACCGAGGTCGAGCCGACGCCCAACCACTCTCAGCGGTAGCGGGCACTCACTTGAGCGCGAAGCCGACAGCGTCGGTGAGCTGCACTTGGCCTGCGTCGCTCATGACCATCCCCTGCATCCAGAGCTCATCCATCTCCGCCGGGAAGCCCGCAAGGGGGAACGGTCCGATGGTCGCTTGACCGTTCAAGTCGAGCTTGAGCGCCGCCAAGAGGAACGGGAACGGGCGCCCAAAGTTGAGGAACCACGTGTCGTTGGGCGGGCCGTGGCAGCACCACGGCGTTGGGTTGAGCGCCGGGGATACGTAGAGCAGCAGGAATGGAAACAGCGGGTCGTTGGAGTGGGCAAAGACGCCGACCGAATCGCCGCGCGACGCGTCCGGGAACATGCTCTCCGGGCCCCAAAGCTGCTCCGACGCCCCGCCATAGGCATTGCTCTGCACGAAGCCCTGCAGAACCGACCCGGCATACCAACCCGTCATGGACAGGCTGTCCAAGGCGCGGCCGGCGTACGGCGTCGCCTGCAAAGCCCCGGGCAAGCGCTCGTACGCCCACACCTCTTGCGCGTGGGCCGCTGGAACGCGTGGCCGCTTCGGGTCGCCGGGCTCGTTGAGCTGGCCGACCATGGACAAGCCGTCCGTTGGCCAATTCGGCGCCGCGGGCATTCGAATCGCGAGCCCGTAGTTGGGGGTATCGATCTTGACGGGAAGCCCGATCGTGAAGTTCAGCTTGACGGTCTTGCCGCCGAAACCGAACGCCCGCAGCGACTTCCTCAGGATCAACCCGGTCGGGCCCTCGTCCGGGCCCGTACCGCTGCTGTTGTACCGCACGTAGCTGAGCTCGAACTGCTCGATCGTGCTGGGGTCCTCGTCCTGCAGCGTGCACACGAAGCCGACCGTGTCGTGATACCCGGTCAGCTGCAACCGCGGCTGCATCATGTACAGGTGCGCCTGTGCCCCGCCGGCGCCGCCACGCGTGGCGCCGTTGGCCGTGGTGTCGTTGAAGAACGGCTTCTCTTTTGCGCCGTGCGGCATGACCAGCCCACTGCTGGCCAAGACGACGGCGCAGATCAGGCGCTTTCGCATGGTTCTAGTTGTTGTAGGCGATGACCGGCGCGCGTCCGATCGGCCCCATCGTGCCCGTCGGCGCACCGTGGGAGCCGAAGCCATCGGCGTAGACCACCCGCGAAGCCGGCGGCTGCGTCATGTAGTTGGGCGACTGGACCAGCACCATGTTCGAGACCTGGTAGTCCTCGGTGTGAACGTCATCGTTCAGCTCCTGGACCCAGAACTTGAAGCCGACATGACGAGGGTTCCACGGCAGCTCCCAGACATAGGTGCCCTCGCGCTCCGGCCAGCGAATGTCACCGTAGTCGTTGGAGTTACTGACCGCGGACAACCCGAACGTCGCGTTGAGGTCGAGGTCGATCGTGCCGCAGCTGCCCGGCGAGAGCGAGTAGACGGGGAAACCGGTGCCAAACGCCACGCGCTCGAACGAGCCGAGCAAGAAGCCCCGGCTATGGTGCTGTGCGTGCTGGCGCCAGGCCCAAAAGCGCATCACCGCCGAGCCCGAGCTGTCATCGACCTCGACGATGGGATTGAGGTCGATGTTCGGCGACCACGCTCGGGGCGGCGGGCAGCGACTGCCCGTCGGCAGGGTCGGCCCCATCGTGCCCCCAGGCATCGAATCGAGCTCGATGTTCGTGGGGGTCAGCTTGGAGGGATGCTTGAGGTCGTTGGACCAGTGCTTGACGTCGATCAGGAGCGGGCCCTTCGACGAGTCGTACTGGAACGGCGTCGCCAGGCGAATCGTGTACTTGAACGGCTCCGGGAACGTCCCGTCGAACTGCTGGCCACCGAAGGGCACCACCTGCCGAGGCACCACGACCTGCGCATCGGCGCCGACGTTGGCGGCAAAGGTGCCGGACAGCGTGGTCGCGTCATTGATCGCCGTCGACATGGTGATTTCCATCTCGACGAAGAATGGCTGCAGGTTCAAACCCGGCCGAAACGCGCCGTCGCGCCGGAAGCTCAGCGACTCGATCGTGCCGACGTAGCCCGCGGGCAAACCCGTCACGAGCTGCATGCGAAAATGCATCGCCCCCGGGAGCTGACTCTCGTTCGGCCACCACGGCACGCCTCCAGTGTGGTCGTCCACCGAGACCGAGCCCTCCGCACCCGAGGCTTGCGTCGGAAAGACCAAACGAGGCGCCGGCTGCGCCAGCACGGCGCCAGAGACTAGCGCCGCAGCGACAACAACGGAGAAGGAACGCTTCATGATCAATCACATCGCCTCGCCACGGCGAGGCGTCAATGCTCAGTTGGAAAGGTGGACGGTGGGGTTGGAGATCGCCACACCGATGCCGTTCGTGGTCAAGGCTTGCCAGTAGGTCGGCGTGCCCGGGGTGCCAAACGCCGGGCTGGGATAGTCAATGGCCACGCCCGGTGGCGTCGGAACCGTGAAGTAGGGGAGCACGACCGAGCCAAACGGATCGACAAACAACCGCCCGGCGAAACCATAGAAGATGCCGCCCTCATGGGCGTTCGTGCCGATGATCAGGCAGACCGGCAAGCCCGGTGTGCCGCTCACCTCGGCGTGAACGTGCGTGTGGCTGTCGACCGGCATCCCCAGGATGATGTTGCTGAACTCGGCGGCGCCGATGTCGACGCGGACCAAGCCGTCCATGCGGCCATCCAACCGTCGCGGCTGGTCATAGAGGCCCTGCGGGCGCGCCGCGAACTCCGTCGGGTGGCCCACGTCGATCGCCGGCGAGTCCGCCTGGAGGCGCCAGACCGAGCCCGCTACCTCGAACTTCGGGTCGCCCTCGATGTTGTTCTGGGCGTAGCCGAGCGCGTTGAGCTGCGCCACGGTCATGACCGGTGTGCCGCCGTCCAAGTAGTGGCCACTGTTGTTGTTGAAGAACAGGTTGTGCTCGAGGATCGGGCTCGAGGCCGCGTCGGCCTCAATCCCGTACGCGGTAGCACCAGACAACGCACCATTGTTGGAGAAGATGCTGTTGTAAATGGCCGGCGTGGCACCGTTCGACAGCCGCAGACCGCTGTGCTCGTTACTGTCGATCGTGAGGTTGACGTAGGTCCCGCCCGCACCATCGACCTCGATCGCCGCCCCGCTCGCGGGGTCGCCGTTGAGTGTGAACACGCTGTTCTCGATGCGCGGGCTGGCGCCGTTGCGCACCAGGAGGGCGGCCCCAGCGCCAACACTGTCGTTGTTGAGCCGAATGAAGCAGTTGCGCACGGTGGCATCGACGCCGTCGATGAGGATGCCGCCACCACCGGGGGAACCGGCCTGGCCGAACTGCACCCAGAACCCGTCCAACGTGCTGTTGGCCTTCATCTCCACCGCGCGAGCGCTCGCGGCGAGGATCGTCGTTCGCGCCTGGAAGGAGCGCTGCAGAATCGACTTGGGGTGGCGGCCGTTGGGATCGGTGGCGACGTAGCCACCCAAGACCTCGACGCCCGCCGGGATGACGAAGTCGCCAGAGTAGGGCCCGAAGCCGACGTGCACAGTACCGCCGCCGGCGGCGGCCGCATCGTCCAACGCCTTCTGCAGGTCGTCGGTCGCGGTCGCCCACGAGAGGCCGTCACCGCCGGCAGCGGCGTTGGCATCGACGTAGAAATCCTGCGCCGCCGCGGGAACGGCGAGTGCAGCGAGAAGGGCGGTGTAGACGAGTCGCATGGAGGGTCTAGCGGTTGCGATAGGTATCAATCACTGAATCTTGAGCAGGCCGCCACGGGGCAGCGACCACTCAGGGGCCGGGCTCTGGGTGCCCGGCACCGGGATCATGCCCGGCTGGCAGTAGAGCTCGGCGCCCGAGAAGATGGGGTTGATGGGCACCGGGAAGTTCAGCGAGTCCGTCCCCGTCACCGGGATCGGCAGCGTCAGGAACGCGAACAAGCTGAAGTAGAGCCGCGGCGAGAAGGTCGTCAGCGGCCGTTGCTCCGACACACCGAGCAGCCAGACCGCGAGGGTGTCGGGCTGCAGGTCGACGTTGAGGCTGAACGTGCCGCCGAGCGGCGGGTTGTTCGGCGACACCGAGGCCTGGCCAATCCAACGCTGGCTGATCGGGTTCTGGCTGGTGACCATGCCCGAAGTCGAGCTGCTGCCGAGGAAGCAGGCGTCGAGCGTCGCGGCCGACGACGACTGGTTGTCGATCGGGCTCGAGGAGAACTCGGAGTCGGTGAACGCGAACGCCCGAGTCGAGGCCGCGGCAATGGTCAGCGGCGCGCTCTCGAACACGCAGCGGTCGAGCACCGGCGTCGGGCGCGTGGCCGGCCCCTGATAGTCCAACGTGACCGCACCGTTCTCGAAGCGGCAGTTCCCCACGTCCAGCTGCGCCTGGAGGCTGTTGCCGATCTCCACCGAGACCGGGCCGTCAAAGTGGGTCTCGCCCAGCCGCAGCCCAAGCCACGCGTTGGAGGGCGACGCGCGCAGCGCGTAGCCGGAGGCGCCGCCCTGCAAGTCGAAGTGATGCACCGAGACGTTGGTCGCCGCCGGCCGGCCGCCCTCGATGTCCAGCGCCACGTCGGACGCGGCGACGTCGCCGTGAACTAGGTCGAACCTGAGCGTGCTGTCGCTACCGAGCTGCCGCTCGACATAGATGCCCGTCGTGGCGCCGACCACGCGGGTCCGATCCGCGATCACATCGGCCAGGCCACCGAGCCCGAGCATGCGGATCTTCAAGCCGATATCGCAGCCGTTGAAGAAGTTGCCGGACAAGGAGGTGTCGAGGTCGGCAAACAAGCCCTGCTCCACCAGCTCAGCGCCGATCGGTAGGTTGCGGAACTCGTTGCGCAGCAGCTGACCGGGCTCGATCGCGCCCGTCGATTGAAAGGGGATGCGAATCCGCACGCACACCTCGCTCTGCTGCTCGAAGAGGCAGTTCTCGACCGTCATGATGATCCCGGGGTGGTAGTGGAGGGTCGAGTCCGTATCGAGCCCGGCCTTGCCGCCCCGGATGATCAGGTCGTGGAGCATCGTGTGGTTGGTGGCCGAGGGGAACACCGCGTTGACGCTCACCCCTGTGGCATCGATGACCGGCCGGCCGTTCAGCCCGCGGAAGATGCAGTCCACGTGCGAGATCGTGTCGCCCTTGATGATCGGCAGCGACTCCTCGATCGTGATCACCGGCGTGATGTTGAAGTCGATCTCCACCGTGTCGAGCACGGTCGTCGGCAGGCCGCGGAACTGGTTCTGCTCGGCGGTCGAGAAGGCCGTGAAAGGCAGGTTCGTGTTGAGGACCATGATCGCCTCGTGCAACGAAACCTTGTCATCGCCCAGGACCCCCTTGGACAACGGGTCATTGACCAAGACGGTCATTTGCGCCGCGGGGGCAACCGCGAGAAGTGCACAGACGAGAACGCTTCGCATCATGAGGGATGGGTAGTCAGCGGATCAGGAGGGACGGCCCGGGAACCGGGCAGCGAAGTATAGCGAACGCTAGACCGAGCCGCGGCCCATGCACGGACTGGGCCGAGCCTTTCTCGGCCCATTGCCGATGCGGCTACGGCTTGACCCGGGGCCGGGTTCCGTCGTTTCCCGAGGTTCGCGAGGGCCCGCCAAAAGCGTCGCTCCACCGCCGCGCAGCGTCGGAACACGGACGGCAGGGAGCCCGCCGCGACCCGTCCCGATCTTGGACCCTCACGCCGCCGCGGGCATCCCCGGTTGGGCCCCGCCCCCGACAGGACTTGCCGGCTCGAAAACGGACCGAGTAGGCTTGTCTATAGACTGCCGGCCACGGCAGCCCCGCCTCAGGGCGACCCGTCGCTTTCCACCAGATGCTCTTCGGAGCAGCGACATGACCGAGGCAACCTACATCCATGCACCGCAGGCCTCGTGCGCCCGCCGTCCTGACGACGGTGGCGCACGCGGTCATGCCTTCGAGTGCGCCAAGCACACCTGCCGACGCCCCCGCGCGACACGTCGAGGCGCGCTCTCGACTCCACGTTCAAAGATGGCCAACCGATTTCTTCCGTTCGTCGCCCTGGCGCTCACGCTTCCCGCAGCATCCGCGCTCGCGCAGGAAGATCACTTCACCACCGTGCCGCAAGGCTACGACACCACCGAGGGCAACTCGGACAGCCGCGACCTCATCGGCACGCAGCCCCTCCTGCGCTACCAGCAGATCGACGCGACGGCGACGCGCGGGCTGCTGCAGCGCCAAGAGATCGCCTTCCGCCGCGACGGGCGCCTGCCGGACAACACATCCTACGGGCCGCGGACGATCGAGCTGGAGGTGGTGCTGGCCGAGGGAGACCTCGACACGATCTCGACGGACTTCGCCGCCAACTACCAGCGCAACATGTCCATGGTCGTCGCCCGCAAGTCGGTCTCGTTTGACGACTGGCTGTTTGCGCCGACCGTGCCACCCGGGGACGTCTCCAACGCGATCTTCTTCGACCAGCTGTGGGACTACTCGGGCGTCACCGCCTCCGGCAATGACCTGCTCTGGGAGATCCGCGTCTACAGCAATGACCAGGCGGGCCAGGATTACGCGTTCGACTTCGAATACGTCGTTCCCAACGCCAAGTTCGGCTTCCCCAAGGTGCCGACGCGCGGCATGGGCGACTCGCTCAGCACCGGCTGCACCGTGCCCGGCCAGACCAACCCGCTGACTGCGAGCATCACGATCCTGAACGACCTGCAGAACATGCAGTGGCAGTCGGCGACCTGGTACGGCGTCGCCGGCGCGCCGGTCATCTTGCTGGTCGACGGGCAGGACTGGGCCGCGCCGCTGCCGACCCTGTGCACGACCTTGCACGCGGTGCTCGCGTCGGTGCCACACGGCATCGCCGACGCCGCCGGCCACACGAGCTTTGGCTTCACCATGCCCTACCGACCACGACTGGTCGGCCAGGACCTCTACGTGCAGGCGGTCACGCCCGACGCGAGCCAATCGGGCATGCCGATGGCGCTGTCCAACGGCCTCAAGGTGACCGTCCCGAGCGACCCCCAGGACCCGGTCGTGGGCCGCGTGTGGGCCCTGGACCCAACCGCGTCGACGGCAACCGTGGGACCGCTGCCGGGCGGCATCGTCCTCTTCACCAACCACAAGTGAGATTCTGGAGCCTCCCGATGCGCACGACCTACCTCCTGATCAGCGCCGCGATCGCGGCGACCCCGATCGCCGCGCAGCCCGGCGTCCTCGTCTCCAGCCCCAACGGCTACGAGTGGACTGAAGGCGGCACCGACAGCCGCGACGTGCTCGGCACGTTGGGCGCACTGCGCTACCAGCAGATCGACTCGGAAAACCCGGACCCGCTGCCCAGCCGCGATCGCCTGGCCTTCCGCCGCGACGGCCATCTGCGCGACAACCCGGATTACGCCGGCCGCACCCTCGACCTCGAGGTGGTGATGGCCGAGTCCGACCTCGCCGCGATCTCGACCGTCCTGGACAACAACTACAAGACGAACGTCGTCACGGTTTTTGACCGCAAGCAGATCCAGCTCCCGGACTGGACCCAGCAGCCCCCGCTCATGCCGGCGCCGGCCGACGCGATGATCCTCTTTGACCGCCCGTGGAGCTACCCGGGCCGGACGGCATCCGGCAACGACCTCCTCTGGGAGGTCAAGGTCTGGAGCAACGACCAGGCTGGCAAGGACTACCCGTTCGACTTCCAGTACGTCGTTCGCAACGCGCAGTTCGGCATCCTCTCGCCATCCCGCAGCGGCCACTTCGACCTCGGCTTCGGCTGCCAAGTGCCGCCGCGCGGCGAGTCCCACATGGACATGGACGTGTGGAACCACGGCGACAAGTTCGCCATCGACGCGCACTTGCACACCGTGCCGCTGTCACCGGTCATCTACACGTTCAACCTGTTCAACGCCGCCGTGCAAATCCCGGGCTGGTGCGCGCAGGTGCACGCCCTGCCGGGCGCCACGATCGTCGCCGGCCTGGCCGACTTCAACGGCGACCACGACCTCGACATCGACCCGCTGCCCTACAACGCCACATGGATCGGCATCGACCTCTACGCGCAAGCCGTGGCGATCGATTCGGCGCGGCCAGGGATCCCCATCCTCAGTAGCGGCGTCGTCATGACGATCCCGGGCGACCCCAGGCCGCCGGCGGTTGGCCGCGTCTGGGGCTTCACCGCCGACGCCCAATTCGGCGTCGGTCCGTTCCCGGGCGGTATCATCGTCCAGACCGCACACCCATGAGCCACATCATTCGCCTCGGCCTGATCACGGCCGCCCTCACCCCCACCCTCGCCGCCCAGCCCTGGCTGGGCACGTCGCCACGGGGCTTCGAGTTCATCGAAGGCTTCTCCGTGTCGGACAACGTGCTCGCCAGTGAGCCGACTCTGCGCTACCAGCAGATCGACGCCACCAACGACGATCCGATGGGCCCGATCAGCAGCATCGGCTTCCGGCGCGACGGGCAGGCGCTGGCCAACCCCGACGCGATCGCACGCATGGTCGAGGTCGAGCTGACCATGGCCGAGGGCGACGTCTGGGCGTTCTCATTGGTGTTCGACGGCAACCGCCAGGCGAACGACGCCGTCGTGGTGAACCGCAAGATGGTGAGCTTCCCCGACTGGACGCAGGTGCCGCCCAGCCTGCCGGCGCCGGTCGACCTGACGATCGCCTTCGATCAGGCCTGGAGCTATTCCGGCCGCGAGGTCAGCTGCCGCGACCTGATCTGGGAGATGAAGGTCTTCAGCAACAGCGCGGCGGGCATGGACTACCCGTTCGACCTCGAGTACGTCGGCCCGCCCGGCGCCTCGTTTGGACAGACGCCACCGCCGCGCGAGTCGATGGGTGTCGAGCTCAATACCGGCTGCCAGGTCCCCGGCGCGCCGGGTCCGTTCCGCCTGCAGGAGACGATGCGCAACGACCGGACGATGTTTGAGATCGAGTCGATCGCACTCGACGGCGTCCCCGGCCAGCCCGTCACCTTGTTCATGAGCACGTTCGACGCGGCGCTACCGCTGCCGCAGCTCTGCACGACCCTGCACGCGCTGCCCGACGTCATCGTGCCCAACGGCATCATGAGCCCTGGGCGCGTGGTGCGGACCTTCATCCGCCCGCTCCCCTACAACAAGAGCTTCATCGGCGTCGACCTCTACCTGCAGGCGATCACGCCCGATGCGAGCCAGTCTGGCCTACCGTTCGCGCTCAGTGGCGCGCAGCGGCTGACCGTGCCGGCCGACCCCGACCGCCCGACCGCGGGCCGCATCTGGGGCACCTCGACGTCCGGGTTCTTCGCGGCCTTCGGGCCGGCCGAGGGCGGCGTCATCGTGCACTTCGGCCTCTAGTGGTGTGATTCAGGCAGATGGGGCCTTATCCGCGAGACATCGGCGCCGGTCGCAAGGCGGGTCGCCGCAGGCATATTGCTGGATACGGCGAGGACGACCCAACGCTGCGAGCGGCGCTGAGGGCCGTGGATAAGGCACACCACTAGTGGGCAGCTCGCGACGCGACGCGCCTAGTCCTCGACGAATCGGCGCAGTCGCTCGAGCGCGGCATCCCACTGCGCCTCGATCCGATCGAGCGAGGCTCGAGCGTCCTCGAGACGCTCGGGTCGCAGGCGCCAAACGTGCTCTCGCCCCCGGCGCTCGCCACTGACCAGCCCGGCGTCCGCCAGCACGCGGAGGTGCTTGGAGACGGCTTGGCGGGACACGCTGGCGGTCGCGCTAAGCGCGGAGATCGACACCGGCCCGCCGCTGGCCAGCCGCACGACGAGCCCGAGCCTGGTCGGGTCACCGAGCGCGGCGAAGAGCGGGGCGGCGCGGTCCACCTTGGGTCCTGCGGCGCGGTCAGCCATCGACGTGCCGGCGGAAGTTCTCGACTTGGATCGCCCAGCCGCCCTCGTTGCGGGCGAACAGCTCGCGCCGCTGGTCCGCGGGCAGGGTGTCGAACCCCGACTCGGTGACGGTCAGGCGCACGGCGCCGTCGACCCCGTCCAGCCGGAACTCGACCAACGTGGAGGGGGCGTCGGCCGCCGCGGGCTGGGTCCCGTCGCCGCACGGAGACCAGCGGAAGGCAAAGCTCTCCTCCGGCCGGAGCCACTCGACGGTCGCCTCGAACCTGAGGCTCTCACAGCCCGGGCTGGTGATGCGGCCACGGACCGTCTGGCCCGCCTGGAAACCGCTGTCGAGCTCCACGCCGAACCAGGCGCCGAACTCGCCGGCATCGGTGAGCGCGCGCCAGATGCGGGCTCGGGGCGCTCTCAGGGTGATCTCTTTGTGAATGCGGTCCGTCGTCGATGCTGGAGTCATCATGCAACCTCTTGATTGCATGAGAGGCTAGCGCCACCGACCGAGAAGCGCAACCTCGCGGTTGCTCAAACAGCGGCGGCGCGGCCCGCCTTCTCTAGGGCTCGATCACGATCTCGATCACGTTCGACGCCAACACCATCCCAGTCGCCCCCGCCCGATCATCGACGAAGGCCTGGCTGAAGACGCGCACCTCTTGTCCCACCGGCGGCACCGGGACCACAGCCTTGAGGTCACCGTTCGCGTCACTCGAGCCGCAGGCAATCTCCCACACACTCGAGCCGATTCCCGACTGCACCACGCCGAGCGACGCGCTCTCGCGCACCAGCCCAACCGCCAGCACCACGCTGCTCTGCGACGCGCCGTCGAAGGCGAATTCCAGCGGTCGACCACTGCGGTGCCGCACTTGCCAGGCGGGCTCGCCATTGACCCGATGCACGGCCAGCGCCCGCTGCACACCGGCCAACGCATCCACGCGACCGGCCCCCCAGGTGTTCTCCTTCCCCGGCACCAGCCCCGCGTCGTTGGACGTCGTGTGCACGATCATCGCCACGTCCTCCGGGGTCAGGCTCGGGTTGGCGCTCTTCCACAGCACGGCGCAGCCGGCCACGATCGGCGTCGCGTTCGAGGTGCCGCCAAACGGCCGAATCAAACAGGAAGTGCCCGGCGCCACCGTGGTCATGGTGCCGGTCGGCGCCACCACGTCGGGCTTGATGAGCCCCAATTGCGTGCCGCCAAACCAGGGGTAGTCGTTGTGGTCGGGGTCCCATTCGGTGAGCCCGTAACTCGGCAGCACCGCGAGCAGATCCTGCAGATGCCATGCGGACGGGCCGCAGGGCGAGCCGCCATCGAGCGCGCCACTGCTGACACTGAAGGCCCCCACGGCGATCACGCCGCTCTTGCGCGCCATCAAGGTCTGCGCTGGATCCAGGTAGGGCGCTGGCACGTTGGCCGGGGCCGACACGTTGAACGGCCGCCGGATCGACTGCGTGGGGTCGTCGCAGAAGCCGCCGTTGTTGGAGGTGGAGTTGGTCCGCACCAGGCCGTAGGCCAGCGACGCGTCCGCCACGTAACGGTGCATCTCGTAGTTGGGCGGCGGCACGAAGTTGTTCTTGTAGGAGTGCGAGCTGGTCTGGACCTGGGCTCCCATCTCGATGGCGTACTGCACGGCCCACCACTGGCTGCTCTCGTTGAGCAGCTTGCCGGTCATCACCTGGGCGCCCGGCGCAATGCCAAGGGTCTGACCGCCGCAGGCGCAGTCACCGACCAGGACGCCGGCCGTCGACGTGCCGTGGCCGCCGCGGTCGTCGAGGTCGTTGCTCCAGAGGCCAAAGTCCCAGCCGTGGATGTCGTCGATGAACCCGTTGCCATCGTCATCGATGCCGTTGGCCGGGATCTCGCCGCCGTTCACCCACACGCGATCCTGCAGGGCGCGGTGCTGCACGTTGATGCCGCTGTCGGCGTTCATCACCGTGATGCCCTCCCCGCAAAACCCCAGCGCCCAGACGCGATCAGCGCCCACTGCCGCGGGGCCGTTCTCGGGCGGGCACGTCCCATCCGGGGCGGCCCCGTCCTCGCAGCTGGTCGCCGCGAAGGCGTGGTCCGACCAAACTTCGGCCACGCCATCGACCGCGGCGGCGCGCGCGATCACGTCACGCGTCGCCGACACCTGGACGAAGTTGCCTAGCCAGTTGGAGCGGACCGACACGCAGGCCCCGCTGTCGGCGGCGGCGTCCAGCTGCCGCAGCAAGTCGGCCTGCGTGCGCGCGGCGTGCTCGCGTAGCTCCCGCATCACCGTGGCCTGGCGCTCGGCCAGCGACATGCGCTGCACCCGCGGAAACCAATGGTGATAACCCAACCGATCCGCGATCACGAAGTAGGCGCCGACGTGCTCGTCGGCGTCCGCGGTGCGCAGCCGGTCGGTCAGGTAGGGGTGCAGCTTGTGCTGCACTCGCGATAGCGCATCGCCCTGGGCGGCCAATGCAGGCGCGACCCACGCGAGGAGCAACAAAGGCGAAAGACGCATCGGCAGTGTCTCCATACGGTCCCCAACAAGGATACCTCGTCAACGTCCCACGGGGTGGGGCACCGCGGTGTGATACGCTGCCCAGGGAATGCCATGACGCGCGCCGAGTGGATTCGCTTTGGGCTGGCGACGACCGCGCTTGCGGGCGGGGTCGCGGCCTGGTTTGCCGTTCAAGACTACGCGGCGACGGATCCGCCGCCCGGCGGACTCGGCAGCGTCCATCGCAGTGCCGGCGGCGGCCCCGCGAAGCTCGTCGGGCAACCGCCGGCCGCCGAGAATCTGCCGCAGATTCCGATCGGCAAACATGGGGAACCCCCGCAAGGCGCGGCCGTGTTCCCCGATGGCACCTGGCTGGAACCCATCAACGGGGTGAAGGAGGCGCCGCCGTTCCCCGGCTTCAACGGCCGCCCCTACGCGCCGGTGGTGCAGATCTACACCAACCCGACCTACGGCATCCAATACTACGTCCACGCCGACGGCACCGTCTCCAACACGCAAATGGCGGAGACGTCCGACGGCACGCGCACCTGGATGGAAGCGACGTGGCTCGTCGGGCACCCGGTGCCCACCCAGCCGATTCGTTAGGCGCGCGCGCTCAGCCGGGCGCGCGGCCGCCGGCCGCGGTGCCGGGCGGTGACGCCGGGGCCTCGGCCGACAACGCCCGCGCCCGCTCGAGCGCCTGACGCCGCGCCACCAGCTGCATGTCGGCGTGCTCGTCGTGCTCGTCGAGAATCTCCGAGCCGAGCATGCACTCCAGCACGTCCTCGAGCGTCACGATGCCCTCGAACCCGCCGTACTCGTCGACCACGACCATCAGGTGCTTGCGCTCCTTGATGAACTTGTTGAGCAAGTCGCCGCCGGTCATGGTCTCGGGGACGATGTCCACCGGCTGCGCCAGCTCACGTATGGGTCGCTCCCGGTCCCCGGCGAGGATCGCGCGAAACACGTCCTTGCCGTGCACGATCCCGACGATCGCGTCTGGGTTGCCGTTCTCGACGAGCGGTAGTCTGGTGTGCACCCACTGCAGCTTCTCGGCCTGCAGGTCTCGCACGGTCAGTTCGGCAGCCAGCGACTCGACGACGGTGCGAGGTGTCATGATGTGCTGCGCCGTCACGTCGTCGAGCCGCAACGCATTCTCCACCCAGCGCAGCTCGTGCGGCCGCAGTGCACCGCTGCGCGATGCGAGCCGCGTCAGCACGAGGATCTCCTCGGCCGTCGCGCCGCGCTCCGAGCTCCCCGACGAGAGCAGGTGCATCAGGCCGCGCGCCGAACGGGCCACGGGCCACGACACCCAGATCATGATCTGCAGCGGGAAAGCGATCCACGGCGCGATCGACGGCGCGTAGCGCACGCCGAGGCTCTTCGGGACGATCTCGCCACCAATCAAGACCGCCAGCGTCAGGATCGCCGCGAGGACGCCGACGAGCTGATCGCCGCCGGCCAACTTGCTCACCATGGCGCCGCACACCAGGGGTCCAAGCGTGTTGGACACGGTGTTGATCGTGAGGATGGCCGCGATCGGCTCCTCCACGTTGGCGCGGAGTCGCGCGATCCGCCCGGCGCCCTTGGTGCCGCGCTGCCGCAGAACCTCTAGCTGCGTAGGCGTGATGGCGTAGAGCGCGGCCTCGAACAGCGAGCACGCAAAGCTAATGAGCAGCACGAGGGCCGCGATCGCGACGACTGCGGTCATCTCGGAGAATCGGCGGGCGAGCCTACCGCGCGCATCGCAGTGCGTGGGGCGAAATCAGCGAACGCGGCGTGTCGTCGCGTTCACCGGTACCTGCCGGCTCGGCGGCGCCGCGCCCAGGCCACGGAGGACGCGCGTCAGCCGCGGTCCGACAGTTGCAGAGCGGGGTGCGCCCAACAGGGTCGCGGCGTCCGCGACCAAGCGGAGACCGCGTAGGAAGTGGCGTGGCACGCCCTGGCGGCCGCCGAAGGGCCGCACGAGGTGGAGCGTCGGGGACGGCCCGGCGCGCCACTCGACCGCCGGGAGACCCGAATCTCCCCGATGTAGCCCCAGCCAGAACACCCCGCCCACGCGCTCCTCGACCTGCAGCCGAAAACCGGCGATGAGCGGCACGACCAGATCCCCGACCGCGCCCGCGGGTCGCTCGACCACCCGGCCGGCGGGAAACAGCCGGGTCGCCAGCGCTGCCAGCGTCTGCGCCGCTTCCGGGGCCTGCGGCATCTGCACCGACGCGGGTGGCACGTGCCCCGGCAGCCGTTGCAGGGACTCGACCAGAAGATCTCCGAGCACCACCAGGCGCCGCGGCGGCAGATCCGCGACGCGGGCCACGGGGCACAGCTCGCGTTCGAGGGCAACCATCGGCCCAGCGCAAGCAAAGCCATAGAGAACATCACCGCGTCCGAGCGCCACCAGGAGCTCGGCCCGGCGCGGCGCCATGCGCGCGCGCGTGTGCACCGATCGCGTCCGATCCCACAGACGCACGCCAAAGCGCTCCTCGACCTGCAGCTCGACGGTCTGCAGGGGCCGGGGGCCGGCGGCGGTCACGGCCCGCACACGGCTCCCGTCGGCAAGCCAAAGCTCTAACACGCTGTGTCGACGCGTCGTATGCGCGCCATCGCGCAGGTGCACGAGGCCGTCCGGCGATAGCAGCAGCTCGACACCACTCGGAAAGTCGATCTTGACGCCCTCGCGCTGGGCGCGGACGCGCGCACCGCCAGGGGTCCAGGCCTCGCCGGGCGTCCGGTATTCGGTCGCCGGCCGCGCGTCTCGGCGGCCAAACCCGCCGGCACCGAGGCCGAGCGCCTCGAGGGACATGACGCCGGAACGCAGCACTCCGGTGACGATCGACGCCTCGGAGAGCGCCGGCGCGGACGCCGGCGCTGGGGCCACTGGAACGGGCCCCTGCGGCAGGGAGCCCTGCGGCAAGGCGCCCTGGGGAACGGCGAGCGCGAGGGAAAGCGCGAGGGGGACTGTGGTCATCCTGTTCACCGCAGCTATCGACCGAACAGCACCTTCATCTCCAGCGTCGGCCGCCACAGCCATCTCCAACGCCGCCGCGCCACAGCAAATCTCCACACCCCGATCCCCCCGCACGCCGGACGGCACCGTCAGGCGCTGGCGCCTAGCCAGAGCCTGCCGCATGTGCGACATTGGCCATGCTCGCCCGGCCCCCACGGGTCGCGGGCCCCGTTGGCACATGCCGCCATCCAGCAGCCAGGCCTTTGCCACCGCGCTCCAGGAGGGCGTCGGCCGCGCGCTCATCGGCCGCCCCCGCGCGGTGCAGCTGGCGGTGATCACTCTGCTGGCGCGCGGCCACCTGCTGGTCGAGGACCGGCCGGGCGTCGGCAAGACGCTGCTCGCCCGGGCGATCGCCCGGTGTCTCGGCCTGCCGTTTCAGCGAGTACAATGCACGGCCGATCTGCTGCCCGCGGACATCGTCGGCGCGCAGGTTTATCACCCCGGCAGCGGCGACCTGTCGTTTCGCCCCGGGCCGGTGTTCACGTCGGTGCTGGTCGCCGATGAGCTCAATCGGACGCCACCTCGGACGCAGTCGGCGCTCCTCGAGTGCATGCAGGAGCGGCGCGTGTCCGTCGACCGACAGACACACGACCTGCCCGAACCGTTCTTCGTCGTTGCCACGCAAAACCCCGTGACGTTTGCCGGCACCTATCCGCTGCCGGAAAGCCAGCTGGATCGTTTCCTGATCCGCACAACGATTGGCCACCCGGACGCCGCGCACGAGGCCGAGATCGTCGCCATGGCCGATGGCCATGAGCGCATCGCCGAGCTAACCCCAGTGGCGGACGGCGCCGCCCTCTTGGCGGCGCAAGAGGACGCCCGCGCGGTGCGTGTCGACGCGTCGCTCGTCGCCTACATCGTCGAGCTGGCGGCGCGGACCCGCAGCTCGCGCGAAGTCCGCCTCGGGGTGAGTACCCGCGGCGCCCAAGCCCTGCATCGGGCTTGCCGAGCCCGCGCAGTGACTTTGGGCCGCGACTACGTCACGCCCGACGACATCCGCGAGCTGGCGCCCGCGGTGTTCACACATCGACTGATCGCGAAGGGCGGCGAGCACGCCGCCGAGGCAGTGATCGAGCAACTCCTGCACGCCGTGGCGAGCCCCGACTAAACGCGGTGAAGGCCACGTGGGAGCTCACGGCGCGCGGGCGCACGCTGGCCATGCTGGCGTGCCTGGCGACTTGCGGCGCGGTCGCCGCCGGTGGGCCAGACGCCGCGCTCGCGGCGGCGCTGCTGCTCGCGCCCTTACTCGTCGACGTCCTGTGGCGCCAGGGCCGGCTGCCCCTGGCAATCGAACTCCACGACCGCCGGACGGTCGCCGGCAGCCCGTTCGTCGAGCGCCTCTATCTCCACAACGAGAGCCGACATCGCACGCTGCGCGATCTCCGCATCGCCGAGCCGCGCACCGCCGGCCGCAGTCGGGCCGTGTTCGTCGAGCGCCTCGCGCCAGGGCAGCGCGCCATCGTGCCGCTGCCGGCACGGATGCGGCGTCGGGGTCGCCTGCTGCAGCGGGTGATCTTCGTCGAGACGTGCTACCCCCTCGGCCTAGTACGCAACCGCGCCGCGGTGCCATGCCGCGCCGAGCTCATCGTCGAGCCCGCGCGCGCCGCGGTCCCCCTCACCGCCTTGCCCGCCGCGGCAGAGATGGCCGCCGCCACCGCATTCACTCGCAGCCGGGGCGACGGCGAGTTCTACGCCCTGCGGGAGTATCGCGTCGGCGACGACGCCCGCGAAGTGCACGCGCTGCGCTCGGCTACCCAAGCGACGCTCGTGCGGCAGGTCCGCCGCGGCGCCGACGAGCGCGACTTCTGCATTGTCTTGGATCTGCGCCGGCCTCCGGGCCCGGTGGATGCGACCGGCGGCCGCTACTTCGAGTGGGCCCTCGGCGTGGCGGCACGCCTCATCGACACGCTGCCAAACGGCGACGCCGCGGTGTCGTTTCTCTTGCTCGAACAACCGCCGCGTCTGTGCGCGCCGCTGACTGCGGCGGGCGCGACCGAGCTGCTACTGCACCTCGCGACCGCTCGGCCGGCGCCGCCGCTGCCTTTGCCGGACACGGTCCTCGACCGCCTGCGACAACACGCGAGCTGTTTGTGGATCGCCGCGGGCGGCCACCCCGCGCACGACGAACGCGCCGCCCTGCAACGGGTCGTGCTCCTCGGCCAGGGGGCCGCCTCGTGACCGGCGCGCGACGCCGGCGCGTCGGGTGGAGCCGACTTGCGTCTTGGGGCGCCGTCGCCAGCGCTGCGGCGACGCTGCCGCCGGAGCGGTTCTCGGCCACGTGGGCGGCGCTCTTCTGCTTGCCGGGCATTCTGTTTTGGTTGCTCGGCCGCGGGGCTGCGCCGCGCTCGCTGGCCGCGCGGCTCACCGTCGCGGTCCTCCTGCAGGTCGCGCTGTCCCTGATCATCCACCGAACCAGCGCCGCGCCCGGCCCACAGGCGGCGCTGACCTACCTGCTCTTCGCACCACTCGCCTACGCCACGCTGCATCACCGGGGGCTGGACGCCCTGCACGGGCTGTTCCTATCGCTCTGCCTGCTGCTCATCGGCACGATCCTCCGCCCGCAGCCGGCCTGGGCCGCGGTCGTGGGCTTCGTCGCTTGTGCCAGCGTGGTCCTGCAGCGCGAATCGAGGGGCGCGCTGACCGCCGGCCGCACGCTCGCCCAGCGGACGCGAGCCCACCGCGTCCAACGCCTGGCCGAACGTGCCGGCGTGGCGCTCGCTTGCGTCCTCGCCTTTGGCGGCATCTACGGCCTGCTCCACCAGCTCCCGGCCGCGACATCGAACCGGACCGGCCCGCTGCCGGCGGGGCGGTCCGTCGGCGTGTCCTCGGAATTCAATCTCGGCGGCGATGTCCTGGGACCGCTGCACCTCGTCGCAGACGAGTTGGTGCGCGTGACCGACCCGACGGGCGCCGCCATTGATGACGACCTCTACCTGCGCTGCGGCTCCTTCGAGGTGGCCGACCTCGATCGCTGGACTGTGCTACCAGGGCGTCGCGTCCGCCGATGGGATCTCGCCAACGGGTCGTGGCGCCGCGCGCCGGCCCGAGGCATGGTCTCTCGCGAGCTCGCGGTGGCGCGCCTCGAGGGCGTATCGGACTTCGTCTACGTCCCGCCGGGCACCCACGCGATCGCGGCTCCCGCGCGCCCGTGGACCCTCGCCGCCAACCCGGTGCTCGAGGTCGTGCTACAGGTCGGCGGCCCCGGGGCCATTGACTACACGGTGCGCTTCCAGGACCTGCGGCTGCAGGCCTACCGCGCCCAGGTGGCCAACGCCGGCGCGCCGTTCACGCAGCTGCCCGACGCGCTGCGCCGCCGCGCCGATCTGGTGCGGCTCGCCACCGAGCTCGGCCACGACGCGCGGCACCCGGCGACGTTGGCGCGCCGGCTGAGCGCGAGCCTGCGGCGACGCTGCAGCTATGCGCTGAGCGAACCCTCCGGGCCTTCGTCGCATGCGCTGGACAACTTCCTGTTCGGCAGCCGCACCGGCTACTGCATGCACTTTGCCTCCACCCTGGCGATCCTGCTGCGCCTGCGCAACGTGCCCTGCCGCATCGCCGTCGGACTGTGCAACGGCGACGTGATCGAGGGCGAGCCGCAGACCCGCGTGTTTGGCTCGCAGCACGCGCACGCCTGGGTGGAGATCCCGTTCGACGGACTAGGCTGGGTGGTGTTCGATCCATCGCCGGCCGCGACGGTGCGCCGAACGACCGTGCCAGCGGGCGGGGCCGGCCTCGGCGCGGGCGGGACCGCGGAGGGCCCCGCGCCGCCCCCCACCGCTGCCGACGCCGCGGCCAACGCCGCCGGGCTCCCTCGATACGCATGGTCGTGGCTCGGCCTGCTCGCCGTGCTCGTCGTGCTACGGCTGCGTCCGTTCGCCAGCGCGCGCGCCGGTCGGCCGACGACGGCGGCGCTGACGGGCGCGGCGCGAGAAGCCAGGCAGCAGCTCAATGCGATGCTCACGGCGCTGCGGCGCCGCGGCCTCGGCCGCGCCCCGGGCGCCACCCTAGAGCGTCACCTCGAGAGCCTGCGCCCGCGCCCCGACCTCGATTGGATGGCGATCGCCGCGGCCGTTCGCGCCTACCAGGACGTGCGCTTCGGCGGTCGGCCCCTCGATGCCGAACGGCGACAACACTTGGCCGCCGGCGTCCGCGCCGCACGCCGCGTCACCTGATCTCGAAACCGTCGACCGCGGGATCCGGGGCCAACGCGCGTTGCGCGACGTCATCCACGCGCGCGTGGCTTGGCCCGCGCTGCAGGGCCGCGACAAAGACCGCCAGCGCGGTTGGCTCGCCCTGCGCTTCACAAAGCACCGTCCCGTCGGGGCGGTTCTGCACCCAGCCGAGAACTCCGGTCGCCGCGGCGGCCTCACGGGTGAACCAGCGAAACCCCACGCCCTGCACCCGACCCGACACCACGAGACGGCACCGCTCCACAGACCCCGGATCCCGACTCATGGCCCCTACACCGCCTCGATTCTGACCCGCCCCGCGTCCAGCGTGACGCGGCACCGCAGCAAGAGGTCGGCACCCAGCACACCATCAAGCGGAAAGAAGGCCGACGGCTCGCGTTCGACGACCGGCAAGTCGACGCCCGGCAGACGCACGTCCGACACCTCCAGCAAGAGTCCGCGCACCACTTGCACCGCCACCCGCACCCCGCCGGGCGTATGCACGCGCCAGTAGGTCTCGTGCGCGCGCCGCGCGCCGCCGGGCAGTCGCGTCAGCCCCCGGTCGGTCAGGCTCGAGCGGCTCGCACCGGTATCCAGCGCGAACCACAGCTGCCGGTCTTCCACGACGACCGCGACGAGCAGCCGGTCGTCGACCCAAACGCAGGGCACCGACTCAGGCGACGCCAGCCCCTTCGAAGTCTGGAACGTGATGGACCGGCGCTGCGGATCGTAGATCGCGCGAAACCTCGTGATCACATCGAGACCGATGACCGCGTGCGGGCCACTGGCGCCACCCTCGCGCAGCTGTAGCCGCGCGTCCTCGACGACGAGCACCGGATGATGGCCGACCTGCACATCGCCGAACGAGAACGAGTTGAGGATGCCCACGGCGGTCGGGAAGAGCCGCCCCGTGCCGTCGGTGCCGGTGCCGGCGGCGATGACCGGTGAGACGTCGAGCTCCGTCGCCATCGTGTTGGACAGCGTGGTGAACGTCGCGCCGGTATCGACGGCAAACACACGTTCCTTGCTGCCGATCGCGCACACGAGGCGCGGCAGCCCGTCGCCGACCAGCGGCAACTCGGCGAAGTCGAGCCGCGGCTGATCGCGGACCGACGGCAGGTCGCGGGCCAGCTGCGCCCAGGCCCCGCGCGCCGCCCCCATCGGTCCAACCTGCCCGGCCTCGAGATGCGGCACGCTCTCGCGCCAGCGGCCGGCGCGGAACAGGAGATCGCCGATCTCGCCTTCGACCTCGGCCTGGGTCCAGCTCCCCCGGTCCTCGGCCCCGACCACCGCCCGCAGATGCTCCAGCGCCTCACCGGTGTGCCACCGCATGGCGGCGAGCTTGGCCGACCACAGGCGCACGGCACCGTTGTCGGGAAACCGCTGGCGGGCATAAGCCAGCTGCTCTTCAGCACGTTCGAGCTCGCCGTCCCGCAGGGCCGCCCGGACCGTCTCGATCCGCGATGAGACCTCGCGACGGGGGTTACGGGGCGCGCTGCGGCAGGCGGCGATGACGGCCAGCAGGCCCATCGCGCCCCCAACGAGGAGCCCTGCGACGCCGCCAAATCGAGACCCGACGCCGAAAGAGCCACGGCAAGGGATGTTACGTAGGTCTCGAAACCCCATCGGGAGTCTTATCCTGCATTAAGCCACGGGGTCCGTCCAAGCCCTCCACCACCATCACACATCCATCCTTCTGCTTCGACACGCTCTTGCATGCGGACCATTCTCGCTCCAGTCGCGGCGGCACTCGTCGCGTGTGTTTTTCTCTCCGCGCATGCGGACCGCTGGGAGTCCAGCCCTTCCGGCCTCGAAAGCGTCGAAGGCAACATGAGCCTCGACCTGATCGGTCGTGAAGGCCTGCTGCGCTTCCAGCAGATCGACACGACCAGCGGTCCTCGCGCCAACCGCAACCGCGTTGGCGCCCACGGGCCCACGCTGCTCATCTCCGGACTCTCGGGCGTGGCCGAAGGCGAGGCCATCCCCGCCATTTCCGACCCCCGCAGCACCTCGACGCGCCTGGCGAGCCGCTCCCAGACGGTCGCGAGTCGGGCGACCTCGTTCGGTGCCGTGCTCCGCGTGGGCGCCCCGCCCGTGACAACCGGCCCGGCTGCTCGCTACGCCAACAGCCCCCGCATGCCGAACTCAGGGGCGCCCAGCTCGTCCGCTCGGGCGTTCGCCGCTCCGCGGCGCGTCCGAGTTCGACGCCGCCCCAAGCCTCGGTCGTGAAACCCCCTAACGACGGGGCTTAGGGGGCATCCAGGCGACAAGGCTCCGCGGGCGCTCTCGCGCCCCGGAGCACCGAATGTTGCCCGCCGGTGCCCGGGGGGTGACGCAGGGCCGGGATGCCAAGTCCGGACGACGCCAAAACAGCCACCGCAACGGGTGTTACGTAGGTCTCGCAGCCCCGTCAAGAGTGCTATCCTACTGGTAGCCACGGGGTCCGTCCTCCACCACCATCACACATCCATCTTTCTGCTTCGACACGCTCATCCATGCGGACCATTCTCGCTCCAGTCGCGGCGGCACTCGTCGCGTGTGTTTCTCTCTCCGCGCAGGCGGACCACTGGGAGTCCAGCCCTTCCGGCCTCGAAAGCGTCGAAGGCAACATGAGCCTCGACCTGATCGGTCGTGAAGGCCTGCTGCGCTTCCAGCAGATCGACACGACCAGCGGTCCTCGAGCCAACCGCAATCGGGTTGGCTTTCGCCGCGACGGCCTCATCCTCGACAGCACCCAGTATCGCTCGCGCAACGTCGAGCTCGAGGTCATCTTCTCCGAAGCCGACCTCGGTAGCTCGTCGATGAACTTCGCCGGCAACTACACGGGCAACACGTCCACGGTGGTCAGCCGCAAGACGATTTCGTTCGGCGACTGGACGTTCGCCCCGGTGGTCCCGCCGGTCACGACGGGCCAGGCACCCGAGTTCATTACGATCGGGCTCGACACGAACTGGAGCTACCCCGGCTCGACCGGCGGCACGGACTTCCTGATCGAGTTCCGCGTGTACTCGAACGATCAAGCCGGTCGGGGCTACCCCGGCGACGCGGACACCGCCGCACCGCTGTTCCTCATCAACGGTGGCGAAGGCTCCGGCACGGGTTGTATCGCCACGGGCCGCGCCTCGCCCAGCACCGTCTCGCTCGAGATGCTCAACTGGGGCTCGAAGCTGTCGATGAACTACGGCGTCTCGAACAACGTCGCCGGCGCGCCCGCGTTCGGCAACCTCGCCGGCGGGCCCGCCGCGTTCCCGCTGCCCGGCCTGTGCGCGCAGCTGCTGGTGAACCCGGTCGGCATGCTTACCCTCGGCCTCGGCATCACCGACGGCTTCGGCGACGTCACCGCGACGTTCGACCCGCTGCCCTACAACCCGGCCTTGATCGGCGCGGAGCTCTACGCGCAGGGCATGGTGCTGGACGTGGGCCAGCCTGGCTCGTTCAAGCTGGCGGTGACCGACCAGCGCAAGACGGCGATCCCGTCTGACCCGCCGACCACGTCGGGCGCCAAGCACTTCTGGGCACTGGACCCGAGCGCCACGATGGCGACTGGCTCGGGCGACGGCGGCTACGTCTTCTTCTCGAACCACCCGTAGCGCGCGTCGCGCTACGACCCGGTCAGCACCGTGATCTCGGTGCTGGCCAGCGCGTTCACCTCGCGCTCGCCCGCGGAGATGCCGACCCAGTTCTGCATGATCCGGCGGTAGGCCGAGCCGGGTGAGATCATCGGCCCGGTGATCAGCGGACCGGTCTCGATCCGGGCCGCCGTGACCCGCAGCTGCCACGTGCGGCTCGGCGCCAGCACCGCGGCGGCTTCTTCGGGCAGCTCGATGAACTCGAAGGAGTCGACCATCGGCGGCAGGACCGCGGTCCAGTCGCGCACCTCGCCGGCGATCTCCGACCGCAGCCGCACCTCGAGGTAGGTGGTACCGGCGGGAACGGTGTAGCGCACGGCGAAGCCGGTCGCGTCGACGGTCGCCCCCGGGGCCGGAGAGATGATGTCCGGCACCTCGAGCAGTGACACGCTGGGGATCGACGCCGCGTCCAGCGGGATGAGCGAACGCTGCGCCACCGTCACGCCCCCGGCGGTCTGCTCCCCGGCCAGCGCCACGAGCCAGCGCCCCCCCACCATGGGCCCGACCAGAGCCGGCAGCCGAAACACCGCACTGTCGCCGCTGCGCGTGAAGCCCCCGTCCAGATCACGGGCCACGTCCAGCAGCACCTCACCGGCGAACTGGAGGCCGAGATCGAACTCGAGGTCGGCATCGGCGATCGCCGGGTGGAGACCACGCAACGCCTCCGTCGCCAGAAAATCGGTGTCGGCGACACGGCTCAGCGCCACGTCGCGCGACAGCTCGCCGCCCGGGATCGGCGCGACGCGCAGCGCGAAGCCGAGCCGTTCCAGCGCGAAGCCGTCCACGGCGTTGACGCCTTCGACCGCGGCGATGTGGCCCTCGGGCACCGGCACGCCGATGCGGTAGTCGAGCCCCCCGGTGCTTGCCGGATCGACCTTGATCGGCAACGAGACACCGGGACGGTCGAGCATCACCTCGTCGAACCAGCCCTCGATGCTCTGAAAGCGCGAGGCCCGCATCCGGCGCTCTCGCCCGGCCCCGGCGGCTCCGGCCAGCGTGCCCCGCGCGAGCCCGTGCCGTTCGAACGAGCCGCCAGTGCGTCGCGCCCGCTGCAGCGGGATCTCGATGCGCGAGCCATCCACGTCGACGAAGCTGAACGCGCTCACCACGGTCGTGCCGCCGATGCTGCTCGAGCTAACCGCGGTGGCGCGCCCCGCGACGCCGAAGTCACCAGTGACCACGCCGGTCTCACGAGTGTTGGCCAAGAAGCCCTGTTCGGGCGTGACGCCGCGGATCACCGGCACGAAGCGCAGCGGCCCGGTGCCGTCGGCATCGACGACAAACACATCGGTGCCGCTGCCGCTGCGCCGGCCACTCCACCAATCCGCTTCCCGAGAGAAGATCTGCAGGTCGATGTGATGTCGCCCACGCGGCAGAAAGCGCGACGCCTCGGCGATCAGCACGCGCCGGTCATCGAGCACGCGCGAGGTGAGCGTGCCGACAAAATCATCCGCCGCCTGATCGTCAAAGCAGGCCCGCGCTTCCCCGTCGCCGACCGCGAAGCCGACGGTGACGCCGAGGGCAGAGCTGACGTTCATGCGGCGGCGTGGATCGGTCCCGCCGCGGTTGATCAGCTGCATCCGCAGGATGCCCACGGGGCCTGTTTCGAGCTCGACGTCGCCGGCGTTGATCGAGCCGGGCTCGAGCTCGAGCAAGAACGAAGCGTCCAGCGGCAGCTGATCGCGACTGCCGTGCAGCTCGAGGGGAATCCGCCGGTCGGCCCCGGCGGCGTCGGTCGCCGGGATCGGACCAAGGGCAAACGTGCCGTCGTCGTTGCTGTTGGCGACGGCGCGGCCGACGCGCAGCCGCACCGCGGCCACCGCGAAACCCGCGGCGTCGACCACCCGCCCGACCACGGTGCAGGCATTGCCCGCCGGCACCGCCGTGGTCGCGAACGCGTACAGACCGCCCACCGCCACAACGCCGGGACTGGCCTCGATCCGCGCCCCGGCACCGTCGACGGTGCCACTGCCCGCCACGACCCAAACGCCCGTGGCCGCGTCCAGCCGCCACAGCTCGGCGCTGCCACCGGCGGCGAGCCCCAGATCGTTGGGCATGGACAACGCCGCGCCCGGCGTGATCGTGAGCTCGCTCGGCCCGATGAAGACACCAGCGCCGAACAAACGCTCGCCGCTCGCCGGCAGGGGCAGTGGTAGCGGGAGGTGATGCGCCGCCAACGGACCGGTGCGGATCAGGACGGTGGTCGACGCGCCCAAGCCAACCGACGCACCGCTCGGCAGGGTCACCACCGCACCGGAGGTCGTGGTGTCATCCAACACCACCGCGCCGGGCTGCGTGCCGGTCGCCAGTGCCAGGCCATTGCTGGCCGCGAGATCGGGCAGGTGCAGGGTCCAGGGCAGCTCGCGCGTGCTGGTGTCCGCGGACACCACGAGTCCGCCGAGCGCATCCGTGGCGACCGCCGACGCGGCCGTGCCATCCACGGTCACCAGGCGCTGGCCGGAAGGCGCGCCCGCGACGATCGCGCGACCGCGTGAGTTCGACGCGCCGGCCGCACTTATACCCTCAACGGTGACGCGCGCCGCCGACACGGCGCGACCGGCATCGTCGCGCACGAGGACCCGATAGTCGGCATCGGCGATGATCGGGATCGTCGGGCCGATGTCGGAACCGCCGCCCTCGCACGCGGCGGCCGCGCAGGCGACGGCAAGCAGGAGCGCCGATGCCGCGCCACCGCGCCGACGCCGCGGCGGCGGCGATGCCGCCGCCGAGGGGCACTCCGGCACCAACGTGCATTGCTCACACTTCGGCTTGCGAGCCGCGCAGACGCGGCGGCCGTGGAAAATGGTGGCGTGCGAGAACTGCGTCCACGACGCCTCGGGCAGACACTGCATCAAGTCTTGCTCAATCTTCACCGGATCGGTCGCCGCAGTCAGCCGCCAGCGCTGGACGAGACGCGAGACGTGGGTATCGACCACGATCCCGGGCACGTCGAAGCACACTCCCAAGACGAGGTTCGCGGTCTTGCGCCCCACGCCCGGCAGCTTCACCAAATCGTCGCGATCGAGGGGCACCTCGCCGCCGTGCCGCTCCACCAACGCCAGCGCCATGCCAGACAGCGACTTGGCCTTTTGCCGGAAGAAGCCCGTGGCGTGCACCAGCTCCTCGAGTTCGTCGCGCGATGCCTCGGCCATGGCCGCGGCGTCGGGGTAGCGAGCGAACAGCTTCGGAGTGACCTTGTTGACGTTCTCGTCCGTGTTTTGCGCCGAGAGGATCGTCGCGGCAAGGAGCTGGAACGGTGTCTCGAAGTCGAGCGCGCACCGCGCATCCGGGTGCGCGGTGCCGAGCAACTCGAGCAGCCGCTCGGCTCGTGCCCCACGGGCTTTCTGCGACTCGCGCGGCATGTTCGCTACCGCGGCCGCAGCGCAAAGGCGTCGGGTTCGGGCGGCGTCACCGCGCGGCTGCGCGCGCCGTTCGAGCCGAGGGTGCGCACACCGACCACGACATCGTCGAGGCACACCTCCGGCAACACGGCGGCGAGCCAGCCGGGGCGCTGCGCGTCGGCGGCGCCCTCGACCACGCGCCGGTGCTCCCAGTCCGCCGCCGTCGTGGCCCGCCAGAGCAACTCGTAGCGCAGTGCACCAGTTGCTGCGCTCGCCTCATCGGGGATGTCAGGCGCCTGCCACGCCACGGCCACGTCGTAGGCGTCGCGAGCCCCGCGCACCCGCACCGACGCGGGCGGCGGTGGCGCCCAGGCGAGCTCCGCCAGGATGGCGACGTCCAGCGCGCACACGGACTTGAGATAGTCGAAGTCCATGTAATCCGGCAGGTCGCCGTACCGGCGGCCGTTGCGCTCGGTCAGGTTCTGATGCTGCCGGGAGTAGTCCTCGCGCGGCTCGGTGAACCGCACGCCGGGGTAACCGTTCTGAAAGAACGGCCGGTGGTCACCGCCGCGGCCGTAGCGGTCGCCACGAAAGACCAGCATGACGTCGAGCCCCTCGACGTGGCGGGCCGCCCACCGCGCAGCGCGGGCCAGACTGCGGCCGCTGGAGTCGGCGCCGATGCGAGCGTAACTAAAGCAACGCACGTAGCCGTCGCGCCGCACGCCGTCGATCCCCATGGTGTTGCCGACGATGTCGTTGGTGATCATGCCGTCCACGCGCGCCTCGGCATTGGCCAGGTCACGGGCGTGCTCCGTGGATCCGAGCAACCCCATCTCTTCGCCGTCGTAGCAGCAGAAGACCACCGTCGCCGCGAGCGGCTCGGCGCACAAAACACGGCACGCCTCCAGGACGGCAGCCGTGCCTGACGCGTCGTCGTTGGCGCCGGGGGCGGCACGGGCTCCGTCGCGCGGGTCGCCGTTGCGCGAGTCGTAATGGCCACCGATCACGTAGGTACGCTCCGGATCGCTCGTGCCAGGCAACACGGCGATCACATTGACGATCTCGACCTCGCGCTCGAGGCGACGGCTCGTTACCGGGTAAACGTGTCGCGCCACCTGCAGGCGGCCGCCGGACGGCTCGATGAGCTCGCGGAACCTGGCCTCGAGATAGCTGCGCGCGGCACCGGTGCCGGCGGTCGGCGCCTGCGTCGCCGAGGCCACGTGCCTAGTGGTGAACCCGACCAGGTCTTCGACCGTGGTCCGGAGCCGCGCCGCGTCGACTTGCGCCACCAGGCGCGCGACCGCCGCATCGATCGCCGGCTCCTGAGCTTGCGGCGCGCAGAGGAGCCCCGCGATCAGACATAGAGACTGCATGTCGTCGGCCTATGATCGCCGGCGACATGCTCAAGGCAAGGAGCGCCGCTCTGTTCGCCGCCGGGTGGTTCACCGCGTGCGCCACCCCGCCCTCGACCACCGACGCCGTGCAGGCGCTGCAGAACGCGGCCGCGGGGCCCCTCCAGGTCGAGCTTCAGACGGGCGGCGCGCTCGCCGCGGCCGGCGTGCCGGTGGCCGTCGGCGATCTACCGCGAGCGGTCTCGGTCGCGATCGACACGATCCAGCCGGGCGGAGAACCCCATACCCTCCAGCGGGTCATCCAGGATGGCGACGAGCTCTACCGCTCCACCAAGCGCTACGTCGACGGCGACGCGACGTCGTGGCGCAGCGTGCTGCTCGACGGCGACGGCACGGTGCGCGAGCGCAGCCACTCGCTGCCGCGCCTCGAGCTCCCCGCCAGTGTCGCCGCGCAGATCGAGCGGGCGGTGCGGGGAGCCATCCAACGCGTCGACGCGGTTCAGGGTGACCCGGGTGCGGAGTGGTTTCGCGCCTACATCCGGCACGGCGACGCCCGTTGGGTCGTCGACTGCACGCGCGGCGGCGCCATACGGCGCCGGGCCCGCATCCTCACCTCCGAGCTGTGGGTCGCCGCGAAGCCGTGACGTTCTTGACCCACCTCGAGTCGACGGCCGACGGCAGCAAGCACGCCGCCGATCAGCCGCAGACGGTCCACGACGGCAAGCCGCTGGTCGCGCGGTACGACCTCGCCGCAGTGGGCGCCGCGGTCACGCGCGACGCTCTGCGCGCGCGCCCGGAGACCATGTGGCGCTTTGCCGAGCTCCTGCCGATTCGCGAGGCACAGCCTCGCGCGTCGCTGGGTGAGGGGCGCACTCCGCTGCTGCGGTGCCCGCGGCTGGCGGCCCAACTCGGCCTTCAGCAGCTGTGGATCAAAGACGAGTCTCAGCTGCCCACCGGCTCGTTCAAGGCGCGCGGGATGGCGGTCGCCGTGTCGCGGGCGGCTGAGCTCGGCATCAAGCGCTTGGCGGCGCCCACGCAGGGCAACGCCGGCGGCGCGCTGGCGGCCTACGCGGCGCGCGCCGGGCTGGAGTGCTGGGTCTTCATGCCGGACGACACGCCGTTGGTCAATCGGCTGGAGGTCGCGCTCCACGGCGGCCACGCGTTTCTCGTCGACGGCCTCATCCACGACTGTGGCGCGATCGTCCGGCAAGGCATCGAGCGGATGGGGTGGTTCGACATGAGCACCCTGCGCGAGCCGTACCGCCTCGAGGGCAAGAAGACGATGGGCCTAGAACTCGCCGAGCAGCTCGACTGGCACCTCCCGGACGCCATCTTCTACCCGACCGGTGGCGGCACCGGCCTGATCGGGATGGACAAGGCCTTCGCCGAACTCCAGGAACTGGGCTGGCTCGAGGAGCCACGCACACCGCGCTTCTTTGCGTGCCAATCCAGCGGCTGCGCGCCCATCGTCTCGGCCTTCGCTGCCGGCGCCTCACGCGGCGCCGACGTGCCGACCCCCCACACGATCGCCAGCGGCGTCCGCGTCCCCAAAGCCCTCGGCGACTTCCTGATTCTCGACGCCGTGCGCCGTTCGGGTGGTCAGGCGCTGGCCGCAGCAGAGGAGCGCGTCCTCGAGTGGATGGGGTGGGCGGCGGCGCTCGAGGGCATCGCGCTGTGCCCGGAGACCGCCACCTGCATCGGCGCCCTGCAGGAGTGCGTCGCGAACGGCACCATCCGACCCGACGAGCGCGTCGTGGTCTTCAACACCGGCGCCGCACAGAAGTACGTCGAGGCCCTCGACACCGAGCTTCCCCGCCTGCGCCGCGACGCGATCGATTGGGATCGCGTGGCGGGAGGTTGAGGCTGGGCCCGGCCCCCAGGAGGAGCAAGCCGTACTGCCGCGCAGCTCGGCCCGCAGGGTTTGCTACCGAAAGAGCTCGTCGACCGCCACGACCTCGATGTCGTCGGCCTCGATCTCGAGGCGCAGACCGGCGATGACCGTGTCCTCGGCCCGACGCTCGTCCGACACCTCCAGAGCGCCGTAGTCCGGCGGGGTCGGCGCAGCGCCGAGCAGCGCGTCGCGGAACGCGGCGGCGTCGGCCGTCACGACGACGATCTGCAACCGATCCCCGCGCAGATGGGCGCGGATGGCGCGATTCACGTCGCGGTGCGTCAGCCACCCCAATCGCTCTTGCAAGAAGCCGGCAAAGCCCTCCTCGAGGCCAAACCAGCGCTGGCCGAGCGCCGCGCCGAGCCGTCGGTCGAGGCTACCACCGAGGATCCGACTGCTCTTGCGCAACGAGCGCCGCGTGCGGTCGAACCGCTCTTCGTCCAGACCATCGGCGACGAGAGCGCGGAGCTCATGCACCACCGCCTTCAACGCAAACGGACCGTTAGCGGGCTCGGCGGCGGGAACCTCGACGTGGAACACCTGGCTGGATCGAACCAGGCCGCTCGCCCACGGCGCTCGATTCGGGCCGTGGCCCGTGGTTTCGATCGCGACCCGAGCGGCGCCTGGGGCGCCCACGGCTTCGGCGCGCAGGCGTTCGAAGAGTCGCGCGTCCACCCAGCGATGCTCGGCCAGCCACGCACGGACGAGCCAGAGCGCCGGCCACTCACGGTGCCCACGCGACACCGCGATCGGGACGCCGACATGAATCGTCGTCGCGCGCGTCGGCATCTCCACGATCGTCAGCCGAGTGCGGGGCACGTCGGGCAACCGCGGCAGCCGCCCGCGTGGCGCGGCACCCGTGTCGGGCAAACCGGCCCGCAGGTCCGCGAGCAAACGGTTGGGGAATAGGTCGGGGAACCCGCCGGCCACGCCGAGACTCAGCCGATCGAGCGTGTAGTGTCGCTCCCAGAACGCGCGGACATCAGCGGCCGCCAAGGTCCGGATCGCCTCGATGCGACCGATGCAGTGATGCTCGTAGGGGTGGCCGGAGAACAGCTTGGTCCACAGCACCTCGGCACCAAGGGTCACCGGATCGCCGCGCAGGTCGACCTCGAGAGCACGGATCGCGTCCGCTTTGAGCCGGTCGACATCACGCTCAACCAACGCGGGATGCAGCACGCACTCGCGCAGCAAGCGATAGAAGCGCTGCAAGTTGGTGCGGTGGACGCTGCCCCGCAGCACCGTCATCTCCTTGTCGACCTGCACGTCGAGCGACGCCGCCATCGGGTACAGCGCCGCCGCCAGATCTCGCTCGCTGCGGCGCGCGGTCGCCCCGTGCACCACCGCCTGAGCCGTCAAGTGCGCGAGCCCCTCCTTGCCGACGGGATCGTCCACGGCACCAGCGGCAAACACGAGACGCAGGCTGACCAGCGGCGATGCGCTCGGCTGCAGCACGCCAGGAAACTCCTCGCCGGACTTGGCGGTCAACGCCCGCATCGTCTCGTTGGGCAGCGCTTCGTGCGCAAGGGTCACCGCGGTGCGCCGCTCGTCCACGAGGTAGCGGCTCGCCACGTCGCGCACGTCCTCGGGCGTGATCTTGTGGTACCACTCGTGGACGGTGTTGATCGCCTCCGGCGTACCAGTCCGCGCGACCGACCCCGCGATTGCCGCCGCGATCGCATGGGGATTGTCGAGCTGCTGCAGGAAGGCGAAGCGGAGATGGTCGACGACACGCTCGAGATCCTCGACCGGCGGCGGTTCCGTCACCAGCTCGGCGCAGGTCGCCAGAATCTGTCGACGCACCGTGCGGAGTTGATCGAGATCCACCACGCGTGCGGCGACCCAAATCAGATAGGGATCGATGCGGTGCTCGCAGCGCACCTCCAACAAGTCGACGGTGCGGTCGCGCACACAGAGTCGCCGGTACAGGTCCGAGCTCCGACCGAACGCCAGCTCGGCGATGACCCGCAGCACCGCCTGGTCTCGATCGACGAGCGAGAACGGTGGGCCGCGAAACCCGACGGCCAACCACGGTTGCGTGGGTGACGGCCATTCGACGTGCTCCAACCGCGGCGTGCTCTGCGACGGCTCGGGCTCGGAGACCGGCACGATGGCCATGGGCGGCGCGGTCCAATCACCAAAGAACCGCTCGACCAACTCCCGGGCGTGGCGCCGGTCCACGTCGCCGACCAGCAGGACGGTGGTGCGGTCGGGTCGATAATGGCGCGCGAAGAAGGTCGCACCGTGCTCGAACCGGTCGGGCATGGTCTCGAGGTCGGCGAGTCGCCCCGCCGGCGTGTGCCCGTAGGAGTGGACGCGAAACACCTTGCGCCGTAGCTCCTCCCGCAGGCGAAACCGCGGATCGGCAGCGCGCGCGCGATACTCGGCCAGGATCGCTAGTGCCGCGGCGCGGAAGCCCGGCTCATCAGCGGGGAGCTGCCGCAGCCGCGCGGCCTCAAACTGCAGCACGTCCTCCAGATCCGCGCGAGCACAGGTGACAGCCAAGCTCGTGACGTCGTCGCCGGTCAGCACGCTGCGGGTCGCACCAATGCGCCGGGATCGTGCCGCTGGGCCTTCCCCATCGGTGCCCCCCGAGCCCCGCGACAGGACACGCCCAAGGACGCGCGCGACTCCGGCGTCGCCCCTCTCCACCTCGTCGCGTACCCCGACGGCGACCAAGATCCGCAGGCTCACGACGCGCGGGTGGGGCGTCGGGACCGTGACGATCCGCAGGCCGTTGGGCAGCTCGTCCGCCGTGTAGTCAAAGGGGAACGCCTGCTGCGCCTCCGCCGCCGGCGCAAGCAGAGCGAGGGTCAACAGCAGAGCGCGCATCGCGCCCAACGTAGCCGCGCCCCGGCGCGGTTCCATCACGCACGACCGGGCGTCACCCGTCCAAGTGCAGCTCGATCGGTGCGAAGTCGATGGCGTCGCACGCGGTCAGCACGTAGCGAATCCCGTCGGCTTCCCCTTGGAAGCCGTGCTTGTGATCCTTGCCGTGCAAATGGCCGTAGATGCACCAGCTCACACCGGCCGCCTTGAGCAGCGGCACCGCCGCCGTCTCCCGGCCGTCCGAGTAGCGCGGCGGATAGTGGATCAGCGCGATGCGCCGGGGCCCCTCGAGCTTGGCCGCGGCGTCGATCGACCGCTGCAGTCGACCGAGCTCGCGGTTGAAGATCTTCGCGGCCTGCGCGTCTGCCCAAGGCGCGTCGGGCGGATCCCAGAGCCGGGCGCCGACCACGATAGTGCCATCCGCCATCTGCACGGCATCGTTCTGGAGCAGCCGGATCGAGGGGTCGATCACCGCCTCGACTTTCGCGCGGGATGTCCACCAAGTGCAGTGGTTGCCCTTGATCAGGATCTTGTGGCCCGGCCGCTCGCCGAGCCAACGCAGGTCCGGCTCGGCCTCCCGCAGCGTAAGCCCCCACGACGTATCGCCGCCCACCAGCACCCAATCGTCGGCGCCGATCCGCTCGTCCCAGGCGGCGCGGATCTTCTCCGCGTGACCCACCCACTGCGGGCCAAAGATGTCCATCGGCTTGTCGACGCCGTGGCTCAGGTGCAGGTCGCTAATCGCAAACAGCCGCATGCAACTGCCACGCAGTCAGTCGCCGGCATCGATGCGCTGGCGCACGACGTCGAGATCCGCGGTCGAGCCCCAAGTGCAGTCCGGTCCGCCGAGGGTGGAGCACGCGAAGTCCAACAGCTGACCTGCCAGGTCGCGAAACTTGGGCCCGCCCGGGACGGACGCGTCGAGGCCGTCGCGCGCCGCCGCGATGTGAAACTCCCGCAGCGCCGCGGGGTCACGGATCGCCAGCTGCTCGGAGAGATCCCAGGCCGCGGCGGTGGCGTTGGGGCAATAGACGACGCCGGAAACCAGCGCCAGGACGCCCTTCGCCAGCGTCCAGCGCACCGTGTCAAAGCAGCGCAGCTCGAGATAGTTGCGCAAGCGCACGAACGGAAACAGAGAGGAGAGGTGCAGTTGGAGGTCCGCCTCGCTCAGACCGCCGGCAGCGACCAAATCTTCGAACGGCCGGCCGTCGGCAGCGACCACCTCTTCGCCCCGATGCACGAACAACGTCAGGGCTCGGCGGGCAAAACGCACGTAGCCGTCGACGGCCGTATCGGCGTCCAACGCGCCTTCTGGAATGCCACAGCGGCTCGGATCGGTTTCCCACCACACCCGGTGGCGAAAGCTCGCGTAACCAGTATCGGCACCTTCGGCGAGCCTAGAGTTCGCGGTCAGCGCCGTCAGCACCGGGACCAGGCGGTTGGTCAGCGCCATCTTGCGGCCCGCGTCCTCGCGATCGGCGAAGTCGCACGTGAGCTGGGTGCCCGCAGTCGCACGCATCATGTGCCGCGCCAGGGCGCCGCGCTCCGGCATCGCCTTGTCCATGATGCGATAGCGCGGTCGCGGCAACAGACCGAGATCCGCGACCCGCGTGCGCGGCGCATGACCGAACGCGAACAACGTGTAGGGCGTGGCGGCCAGGCGCGCCTCAATCGCCTGCGTGACCCGGCGGAACACCACCTCGAGCCCGTCCAGATCCGCGCACGGCCCCGCGTCCACTTCGAGCTGCCCACCCGGCTCCAGCGAGATCCCGAAGTCCGGTCCCCGCAGCTTCGCCAACACGCCGTGCTCGGACCACCCCTCGGCACCGAAGGCGTCCACCAAGTCCGCGAGCAGCTGGCGACAGAACTCGAGCGGCGCGCTTTCCTGGGTCTCCCGGTGCAGAACCAAACGCTCCAGCTCGATGCCCAGCAAGCGACGGCCGCTCGACATGGGGCTGCCCACCAATCGCGCCTCGATCTGCGCGTCGAGCTCATCCAGGACCAGAGGGCGAGAGTGGGTCATTGCGCTTGATCAGGCCGCGCGGGCAGGCGCTCGGGTAGGTCGCGGCGTGGCCAAGAGACACCAAAAAGGTCTCCGGAACCAGTCGTACTAGTCCTCGAACAAGCGCGGCCCTCTAGTGGGCCGGATCAGCTCCAGGGCAAACGCGGCCGGTCCGGGGCGCGGCCCGGTGTCGGCGGCGATGGTGTCGGGCCGACCCGCGGCGCCAAGTTCGGCAGCGGGGGCAACCCCGTCGGCTTGGCGGCGCCTTGGCCGCGGTCGGTGGCGACCGCCACTGTCATCGAGCCGGCGTAGCCCATGTCGACCAGGACGCGCTTCACGAACTCCAGACTCTGGTCCAGGCTAGAGGACGTCACCACCATGGGTGCGTGGAGCTGGATCCCCGGCCGCACCAAGTTGCGGCCCGCCACAACCTGAAACAGATACGCCCGGTCCATGGACCCCAGCCGATCGCCCATCGCCACCAAGACGATGTCCTCGACCTTCCACGTCTCCGGTGGCCCCTTGATCCCCAGCTGCTTGTAGCGGGGCAGCGCGTAGTCCATCACGGCGGCTTCGAGGATCGACGACAGGTGGACCATCGCGAGCCGGTGGTCGTGAGCCTCTTGCGCACGCTCGAGAGCGCGCAGATCCATCGCCAGCATCGACCGCAACCGCGGATCGCGAACACGCCGCGCGTCGAGCAATGACGGCGCGGACGCATTGGCCTGCGCCGCCGGCGCCGGCGGATCCCCGGGGAGCCGGCCCCCCGCACCACCAAACGCCGCGGGGAGCCCGCGTGCCGGGCTCGACGGCGCGACGGGCCGCGGCTCCAGACCGCCGCCGGAACTCCCGCCGCCGCCGAGCAGCGAGCCGCTTGGGGGTTGGGGCGCCAGCGCTTGCGGCGGCTCCACGGCGGCTTTGCCGGGCCCGGCGCCGAAGAACGGCGTCTTGCTGCCCACGGGCGCCGACGCGTCATTCGTGCTGCGCAGGATCATCGCCACCACGCTGCGCACGGTCTCGGTGTTGAGCCGCATGGCTTCGGGCGACGGGATGCGTTCGACCGGGCGGTTGGCGATCTTCACCGCCCACTGCGACAGGTTGCGCCGCTTCTCCTCGAGCCATGGCCGCTGCCCACGATCGTCCTCGTCCGAATCGCGAAGCTCGAGCTCCACCACGCCAAGGGCATGCACCGCGCACGAGACCAGTAGGTTCTCGTCCTCTTCGCTGAGGTCCAAGCTGACCGGATTGGGGTAGGCCGCCACGCAACGCTGCAGGTAGTCGCGCAGGCGGCGCACCTTGCCATAGGTACTGGCGAGGCCTTCGGGAGCCTCCTCACTACGCTCGTTGAGCGAGATCTTCCATCGACTGAGGTGGTCCAGAACCTCCTTCGTCGACTCGAGGAACTGGGCCGCCACTACTTTTTCGACATCCCGTCGCATGGCCATGACGCCCCCTGTCGCTATCGGCAACGCGACAGAGCGCACTTGACGGGCGTGCCGGCCGGCGCCAGGACCGCCTTCGCGCCGGCGAGTCCGCACCAAGAGACAGTGCGACGGGCGGCTCGCCCGCGGCGACGGGGTCAGCCGAAGATGTGCCAGACGCCATTGGAGAGCACGAACGTGGACGTCACGTCATCGTCCAGGACCAGCCACTGCGAAAACATCTCCGCGCCCTGGAAGATCGTGACCGGCGGAACCGGAATGTTGAACGATGCAACACCTGAACCGTGGCCGCCGCCGACCGTGGCCCCAGGGAAGATCACAGCGACGTTGGTGAGCAGGTCGCAACCCGGCGCGCCGGCGAAGCGGAGCTCGACCGGCAGCGGCACGCCGCGAATCTGCGTGCGGTCGGTGCCGATCAGCAGCGCCGTCGTCATCTGCGAGTTGGCGTTCGCGAGGTTGAGGGTCCAGCTGGAGTTGCCGGGCAACGGATGGCCGCCGCTCGTGAACGCCTGCGGCACGAAGCCCGACGCGCCCGGGCACCCGTCGCCGTAGAGCGTGGAGACACCCTGCTCGAACTGGAACTCAACGGCGACGCCGGCGTTGGACTGCACCACACTCGGCGTGGAGATGCCGTCGGGGTTCGGGCCGTAGCCGATCAGCCGCGCCGTGGCGCCAAACGCCGTGAAGGTCGCCTGCATGGAGAACGGGAACGGGTTGCCGCCGCGACCGTTGTCCCAGATCTTGATCTCCAGAATGATCGAGGACGAGCCGTCCCAGACGAACTCGGTCGAGAACTGCTTGAAGTCGAAGCTGATCGGGAAGCCCGTGGCCGCCCCGAGGGTGTACGAGCCGCGCGGCACGACCACCTCGAGCCCGGTGTTCTGAAACGTCACCGGCTCGAACGGGCTCGCGCTGATCGCCATTGACACCTGCAAGTCCTGGACGGCACCGGGCTGGCCGCCCGGCGTCCACGCCGGAAAGCGCAAGCCCACGATCCGCACCGGATTCATCAGCCCCAGCGTGAGCTCGCTGGCGGAGAACCACTGCTGGTACCGCTTCGGCGACGCCCCAGCGAAGGGCTCGTTGTCGGCCACCCACAGCGGCACCGTGTTCGGCAACACCACGGCCGAAGGCTGCGTTCGCCCTGACGTAACAAGGAGCGCGGAGGCAGCGAGGAAGGACAGGGTCGTGACAAGCTTCATGGCATCGAGGGCGCGGGACCGCAGAAAAGTGTATCCGCCGGGCCCGCAGAGGCCCGGCGCGCTGACCCCTTGGGTAGTCCCGACGGCTCCCAGAGCAACCACGAGCCTTCGAGGCCGGACGGGTTCGGGCCTTCGGAGCGCGGAATCGCACGCCCGGCTTGGCAGGGGTGTGCCAATCCGATACTTCTCCGGGGTCTTCCGATCTGTTCGCGCCCCCCACCTGACTCCACACCCAAGACTGGGCCGGTCCGCAACCCGGCCACCACATCTAGGGGGGCCGGGGTCTTCTTCTCGTCTGCCTTGGTGGACGGTCCGGACCGGACGGATCCGGCCGGCCGGTGGTTTCCCCCGGCCGGCCCCTTCTCAAACCTCCAACTTGTCGCTCGAGGCGTCGCGCCTCCCCGCAGCATCTCCCGGAGATGCCTGCGTCGGCGGCTCCTTGTGAGCACCGCCCAGTGACGCACCTTGTGCGCACGCATTCCTGATCCAGAACACAGCATGCCGATCTACACCAAGGGTGGGGACCGTGGCGAGACCGGTCTGTTTGGCAACCAGCGCGTAACCAAGACACACGCGCGGGTCGAAGCCTACGGCACGGTCGATGAGCTCAACGCACTGCTCGGGCTCCTGCGCTGCGAGGACCTCCCAGCGACGCGCGACCAAGAGCTGAAAGAGATCCAGGAGACGCTGTTCGAGATCGGCGCCGACCTCGCCACGCCGAGCGGCAACAGCTCGGTGGCACGAGCCGAGCAAGGAGTGGCCGAGATGGAGGCTTGGATTGATCGCGATGACCGCGACCTACCCGAGCTGCGGACCTTCATCCTGCCGGGCGGGCACCGGTCTGCCGCGCTACTGCACGTCCTGCGGACCGTGTGCCGGCGCGCCGAACGGCGCGTCTGGGAGGTCATGCACCAGGAAGAAGTCCCGGTGGAGATCGGCACGTACTTGAACCGACTCTCTGACCTGTTCTTCGTCTGGGCCCGCCATGCCAATCACCAGCATGGCGTCGCCGACGTGCCCTGGAACGGGCGGGCAGACCAACGCGGCTGAACTGCGCCGCGCCGGCGGCGGCCCCGTCAGACGGGGCCTGCGGCTGTACGCCCGAGGCGACACGCCCGGCGTAGCCACATCATTGCGCGCTCGACTTCGCGAGGGCCAGTCACCGGGATCTCCACAAACTCACGAGAGTGGGGATCACCGTCGTCGGGCTGCCGCTTGGCGCCCGGAATCTTCAAGGCTTCCGTGACCTGAGGGGGCGCCAGCTTGACCACCACCCCCTTCTTCCCGAGATAGGCGAAGATCTGTCCTCGGACGAAGAAGCTGTCCTTTCCGTCTTCGTTCGCGCGAGTTACGTCTTTCCAGGCGCAGAGCCGCTCTACTATGGTTCCAAGTGCATCCATAATGAGGCAAGGATTATACCTGCCCGCCGCGGAGACCGCCGCCCCCGGCTGGCGAAAGGCGCAAGATTTCGGTCCTAAGGGGGCGACCGGAGGGTGTATACGCCCCCGGCGACCAAGAAGGTGACGCGCCGCTGGCGCCGGCGCCAGGCCGACTCCGGGCCAGGAGCCGCCGCAAATGGGCTGAAACCCCGCCCCCAGGGACCCGCGCCCGCGCCGCCGACTGCGGCGCGCCCTGCGACGCCGTTCACCTCCGGAGCAGGAGGTTGCGCAGCACTAGGAACATCATCTGGGGGTACTCATCCAGCCGCCGGCGCAAGTACTGGATCGCCAGCGGCCAGCTCAGCGCGAACGGAATGTAGCGCCGCGCCGTGACGCCGCGCTGCACCAGCTGCGCGAGCAGCTTGGTCCGCGGCACGCCGTAGAGCATCTGCACCTCGAAGCGGTCCGTGGTCGCTCCCGTGGCCGGCACGACCTCATCGAGAAAGCGCTTCACGACCGCTTCGTCGTGGGTGGCAAACTCGACGTAGTGGCCGCGCCGCAGCAGCACCCCCGCGTACTCCAGCATCCGCTGCTTCATCTCGGCCTTGCGCGTCGTGGCGACCTCTTCAGGCTCTTGGTAGATCCCGATCACGAGGCGCACGCGGCACCCCTCGGGCAATCGATCGAGGTCAGCCTCGGTGCGGTGCAAGCGCGTCTGCAGCACGGCGCCGACGTCGCGATAGCCGGCGCGGTGCAGGTCGTCGAGCGTCTGCAGCGTGAAGTCGGTCCAGGCCAGCCCCTCCATGTCGATGGTGAGGCCCACGCCCTTCTCCTGCGCGTGGTCGGCGATCTGAAACACCGCCTCGCGGGCGCCCGCGGCGTCACCACCGCGATCGAGCGGCGCTGTCGTGTAGCTCGACAGCTTCAGCGACAGCGTCGGCCGGGTGCCCGAGCCGTCAAAGCGCGGGTCGGTCGCCGACGCGTCCGCCATGCGGAGGTAGGTGTCGATGTTGCGCTGGACCGTCTCCTGACCGTCAATGTCCTCGGCGAGCAGATCCAGCGTGGTGCGCACGCCCCGGTCCGCATAGGCCGAGGCCGCGGCGTCCATCGCTTTCTGCAGCGAGTCGCCCGCGACGTAGGGGCTCGCGAACAGGCGAACGAGTGGGGACGGGATGATGCGGACGAAGAGTCTCACGGCTGACCTGGCGGGACGTTAGCAAACGCCCGACTTCGATTCTGCCGCCTCTCCACCCGGCCGACGCGATCGGCCGATGAGCACCCCATGCGCATCGTGTACCTGCTGTCATGGGCAGACGAGCTCTGGGGAGGGGTCAAGTCGGTCCTGGAAGGCGCCAACCTGCTCGTCGACCGCGGCCATCAAGTGACCGTGGTGACGCAGAGCGGGCCACCGGACTGGATGGACCTGCGCTGCGAGCTCCTCACCGTGCCGCGGCTGAACTCCGAGGCCGTCCCCGAGGCCGACATCGTCGTCGGCACCTTCTGGCCCACCGTGCCGACCGCCGTCCGCTGCGGTCGCGGCGTCCCGGTGCACCTCTGCCAAGGCTACGAAGGCGACAACCCGGAGTCCGCACCGCACCGCGAGCAGATCGAGGCGATCTACGCGCTCGCGGAGACCCACAAGGTCACGATCTCGCCGCATCTCACCAACCTGCTGCGGGATCGGTTTGGCGTCGAGGCACACGAAGTGCCCTACATGATCAACACCGACACCCTCTTTGCCGAAGCGGAGCGGGCGCCGTCGCGGCCGGTGCGCATCGGCATCGTCGGCCCGTACGATGTCCCGGGGAAGGACATCCCCGGCGCGTTGGCCGCGTGCGAGCTCGCCCACCGGGCTGGCCTCGAGCTGCAGGTCGTGCGCGTGAGCACGGGTGGACCTTGCGCCGGGGAGGAGCCGCAGCCGTTCCCCGTGGAGTGGCACACCAACGTGCCGCCCGCGCAGATGGGCCAGATCTACCGCAGCCTCGATCTGCTCGTCGGCTCCTGCCGGCACCGCGGAGAAGGGTTCTATCTGCCGGCCGTCGAGGCCATGGCATGCGGTGTGCCCTGCGTCCTCACCGACATTCCCTGCCACCGCGGCTACGGCGAAGGCCAGTATGCCCTGTTCGTGCCGCCGGAGGACCCGGCAGCGTTGGCCGAGGCCATCGTGGTGGGCAGCAGCCACCAGGTCGCACGCAGCGCCTTGCGCGAGGCGGGGCTCGCCGTCGCCGCGCGCTACCGCCCGGAGGCCCACGTCGATGCACTCGAGGCGTTCTTCGCCTCGCTCTGCGCATCGCCGCCGGCGACCGCAACGGCAAACGCACCCGCCGCCGTGCTGCCGGCGAAGGCCCCAGATCTCAGCCACCTGAACCGCGCAATGAT
The DNA here is from genome assembly GCA_039029375.1 of Planctomycetota bacterium. Classification (GTDB taxonomy): domain Bacteria; phylum Planctomycetota; class UBA1135; order UBA1135; family UBA2386; genus JBCCGH01. The sequence goes on along the minus strand of JBCCGH010000009.1, from coordinate 63,458 downwards.
CGATGCGCTGCGGAGCGTGAGCAAGGCATACGAGGACGCTTCGCGCCCCGGCGAGGCACTCGCCCTGCGCGAAGCCGCGGCCAAGCTGGAGCGCGGACCCGCGCCCGTGCCCTGACCGCCCGGGGGCCTGCGGCATGAACATCCTCTGCAACCTGCCGCTGGAGTGCTTCGAGCCGCGCGAAGCGCTCGGTCATCGCCTGGTGACGTATGGGCCGCCGGACCGCATGTGGATCGCGGGGACGTTCTTTCCGTTCGACGTCGCCTTCGATCCAGCGCGCGGCTCCATCCACGAGCTCCTGGCGCGGCTGCCCAGCGACTTCACGCCGGACCTGCTGCTGCTGTGGTGGCCGGACCAGGAGCCGCTGCCCGAGCAGCTCGAGGAATGTCCGTGCCCGGTCGTCGGCGTCGTCTCGGACTACAACCTCACGCTCCAGCACCACGTCGGGCTGTGGCCGTTCTTTGACGTCGTGCTGCTCGATCGACCCGGAGTCCCATTGTTCCAGCGGCTGGGCTTCACCGACGTCCGCGAGTTCTGCCAGTACTCGTTCAAGGCGCCGTGGCACTACCCGCACCCCGGGGAGCGCCGCGACATCGACATCGCGTTTTGCGGCAACCTCAACCCGCGCGTCCAACGCGAGCGCATGCCCTGGATCGAGCGGCTGCGGCGTCTGGAGGAGCGCGGCGTGTCGGTCGCCGTGGCCTCTGGCGTGCACGGCGCCGACTACGGGCGCCTGCTATCCCGCGCCAAGCTCGGCTTCAACCGCTCGATCCGTGGCGAGGCCAACCTGCGCGCCTTCGAAGTGCCCGCGTGCGGCGCCGTGCTGCTCAACGAGCGCGACAACACCGAGATTCGCGACTTCTTCAGCCCCGGCGAAGAGTGCGCGCTCTACGGCGAGGACGACTTCGAGGACGTGGTCCTCGAGCTCCTCCGCGACGCCCCGCGGCGCGAGCGCCTGGCGCGCGCGGGCTACGAGCGCGTGCAGCGCGAGCATCGCATGCGGCATCGACTCGACACGCTCGAGAAGCTGCTGCAGCGCCCCGGTCCCGGGCGACCGGCGTCCACACCGGCCGAGCGCGCGTTGGGCCGCGGCACGGCGATGTTGTCCACCTGGGCGCGCGGCGCCCCGGCACTCGGCGGTCTGCTGGAGGCGGCACGACTGGCGCCCGACGACCCGCGACCGCTCAACGCCTTGGCGTTGGCTCGTCTCTACTGCAGCGACGACGACTCCGCCAACAGCGCGCTCGAGCTGCTGCAGCGCGCCCGCGCTCTGGCGCCGGCGTACTTGCCGGCGATCCAGAACTTGGTGCAAGTGCTGGAGACCGCCGGCCACGCCGAGCTCGCGCAACGGTTGCGCGACGATCTCGAGCAACGCCACGCTGACGTCCGCGACTGGCGCGACGTCGACGGCCCGGTGTTCCCACTCGGCTTCAGTGAGAGTGCGATCCAATGCGCGGCCGCCTTGCGCACGGCGGTCGAGGCGGGAACGCCTTCGGCGTTCGCGTTGCACACGTGATCTTCACGCACCTCCAACGCACGCGAAGAATCTTCCCAGAGATGGTGCTGAGGCGCCGTTGCCACCGGCGCGTTCGTCCACACGCGCCCTCGCCATGACATAGACTGGGCGGCAGGCGCGACCCCCGCGCTCGCCGGAGAACGGGACGCCGGAGGATGGAGCGTCACGTTCACGGCATGTCTCGCAACTCTCCTTTCGCGAGGTAGCCATGCAGCTTCGTTCACTCTGGGCACCGTTGGCTATGGCCGGCGCGCTCACACTCTCGGGCCCCCTAGCCGCACAGGGCTCGCCGTTCTCGAAGTGGCGCCTGAGGCCCTACCGCTGGAACCCCGGCGACGTCTTGCAGATCGGCGACGTCGACAGCGGCACGTCCGCCATCGCTCTCACCTTCCGCCGCGACAGCCAAGTGGGCGCCGTGCTCGAGACGATCGGGCACCGCGGCACGCGTGCCGACGGCACGGTCACGCGCTTTGACTACGTCGCCGAGCCGCCCGCCGGCGAGCCACGCGGCCTGTGGAAGGCCGTCACCCGCCCGCTCAGCAGCCAGACGCCAAGCGACATCCTGCCCGAAACCGCGCTCTGGTTCGACACGTGGGTGGACGACCGCTCCGACCCCAACCGCGTGGTCTTCAGCTGGTTTGGCTGCGCGTCGGCGTGCCAGAGCTCACTCTTCTGGGTCGAGCTGGAGGCGCGCATCAAGAGCGGCACGCCCAACCGCTGCGAGTGGAACAGCAAGGTGATCCGTCTCCAGCTGCCGTGGGGCGGCGGCGAGCCGCACACCATTGACGAAGTCCACGCGCCGATCATCTACGCGCAGCAGCCGGGCAACGCGACGCAGGCCCGCATCATGATCCCGGTGTCGACCAACTTTCAGCTGCCGTCGACCAACCTGCCGATGAGCCTGTGGCGCATCTTCGGCTTCGCTCTCGACCTCGAGCATCCAGCGCGCGGCCAGCAGATGCAGTTCAGCGCGCTCTACGGCGGCGACCCGACCGAGATCCCGTCGGGTAGCGAGGTCTTCACCGCGTTCCGCAAGACCCTCTACTTCGCCACCGAAGACGACAGGGGGCACTACAAGCGCTTCCGCCACGACTGCATTGCCGACGCCGCCGGGCTCGAGCACTACCGCTGGTGCCCCGTCTACTTCCCGGCCTACGGCCCAACACCGTTCATCAACTTCTTTGACTCGCCCTACCCGGCCGTCACCTGCGCGCTCGAGTCCGAGGACGACGCGTTTTGGTACGACGTCACCAGCCACTACCGCGACTTCGTACGCAACGACATGGGCCTCGTCCGCGTCGATGACCCGGCGTACACCGGCAACCCCGACTACCCGCGCAGCTCGGTCTTCGTGCCGACCTCGGTCTTCAACGACGTGAACCCGGACCTGCCGGCGGTGTTCAAGAACTTCGTCGACGTCGCCGAGGACTTCCAGCAGGTGTTCCGCGAGCCAGACGGCTCGGCGTCGCCACTCTTCATGGAGTGGCAGAAATGGCTGAAGGGCAACGCCACCGAGGACCCGGTCGGCCGCACCCCGGTCCCGTTCACCGGCGTGCCGGGCGCCTTCCGCGAGCCGCCGCAGTCGGCGCGCGACGAAATCGCTCGGGCCACCGCGCTCGGCATCAACATGTCGATGTACAGCTTTCCGCTCGCGATCAACGAGCAGATCTGGACGTCGTTTGATCCCAACTGGTTCTTGTACCTGCGCGACGGCACCCGACCGCCGCCGGCGGGCAACGCGTTCTTGGTCGACTACGGCAATAAGAACGACGTGCCGCCGTGGATGGGCGACGTCCTCTACGACGACATCGTGAACACCAACCCGTCGCTCGGCGGCATGTTCCTAGACACCCTCGGCGGCCAAGGCAGCTTCCTGCGCTATCCGCCGCCCGATCCGCCGACGCCGACGTTCCGGTTTACCTACAACGGTGGCACCGAGTACGTCCAAGGCGTGCAGCGCACGTTCGACGCGGTGCGCGCCCGCATCGGCCGCGACAAGACCGGCGCCCAGCACCCGGACATCCCGTTCGTCCTGACCGAGGCGGCGCAGGAGTTCTACACCGGGCACTACGACTTCGCCCAACACGGCATCAAGCCAGTGCCGCTGCAGACGCAGCTGCTGACCACGCTTGACCTCATCGCCGGCAACACGAGCCCGACGCCCGTCGAGTCGGCCAACCCCAACCCGCCGCTGTGGAACGCGGTGTATCACGAGTACTCGCGGGCTGACGCGATCGGCGTGATGCTGCACACCACCGGCGTGCGCGGTGACCTCGGCGGCGCGCAGCCGCCCGGCTTGGGTCTGACCTGGCAGCAGTGGGCCGACTACACCCGCATGGTGTTCGCCATGGAGCTGGCCCAGGGCATGAAGCCGACCGTGTTCCCGTACTTCTACGACTACCGCGACTTCACGTTGTTTGTGAACCGCGGCGGCGTCGTCGAGGCGCGCGATCCCAGCAACCCGCAGCAGACCGGGGTCATCGAGTTCCTACAGCGGCTCCACGCCGCGACCGCGTGCGACGCCGAGTTCGGCCAGTTCGTGTGTGGCGGCATCCTCGAGCGCCCGCTGGCGCTGCCAGCGCGCGGCCCGGCGGGCTTCAACCCGACCGACGTCACAACGCTGACCAACCCCTCCACGCCGGTGTTTGGCCTCGTGTCGCCGGCGACGCCCGGCGTCCTGCACTTCAATGAGGACGCGCTAACGATCACGCCGTACCCGGTCGCAACCGTGTTCCACGGCGTCTGGCGCGCCTCGCCGACCGACGACAAGGTCGCCCTCGTGTTCGTGAACTGGAGCGACTTCCCGGCCGCTTGGACCGGCACGTTCGACCCGGCGAAGTACGACGGCATCGACACGGACTTCACGATCACCGGGCTTCGGCCGGTGGATGGGGTCACGGTCGCCGAGTTCCCGGTGGGCGTCGGCGACGGCGTGACGACGCTCGGCTGGGGCAACCCGGCCGCAGACGTGCCGCTGCAGTTCTACGACGCCCCGGCGCCGGACTTCATGCCGGCGCGCAGCTTCCAAGTGTTCGTGATCGAGTGATCGCAAAGCGCCGGTGAGCCCAGGGGCCCACCGGCGCCATCAGAATTCGCGGGACACAGGTGGCCGCCGAACAAAGCGGCTCCTGAACCCATGATGCGATGCTCATCCTCGGCGCCGGCGCTCGCCGGCCTCGCGGTCGCGCTGCTCAGCGCGGTCCCCCTGATCGTCCAAGACGCAGCAGCCCAAGACTGGGTGCAAAAGTCCCTGCTCGACGACCGACGTGCAGACAAGTCCAGCGGCCGCGGTGCTGTGGTTGCTGTCGACGGGGAGCACATCGTTGCCGTTGCTCGGTGGGTGCGTGCTGCGCGTCGATCCCAGGGCAATGGTGAGCGGCGTGGGATCCGCCAACGCGGTCGGCTTTGCGAGCTTCCGGTTGCCAATTCCAACCTTGCGGGATCTCGCCGGCGCAAGCCTCCACACCCAGGCCGCGATCGGCGATGCGTCGGCACCACTGGGCGTTGTGCTGTCCGATGACCTGCGCGTAGAGGTGGGTTGGTAGCGCGACCCGTATGCCTACCAACCGCGCGGCACGGGGAGCTCGCCCCCCTACCCGTGCGCGACCTTGACGTCGGCGTGCTCGCCGGCTTCGGGCGGCGACTCCTGCCCCACCGCCTCGAACCGCGCCACCGCGTCCTCGTCGCCGTCGCATGCCCACAGCTCGTCCGCCAGGCGCTGGTGCACCTCGGGCCGCGGGTCGCGCAGCACCCGCTCGAGCAACGGCAGCCCCTCTTCGTCGGGGATGCGCGTCTGCAGCAGCGGATGCTCCTTGGCCCGCTCCCGCCACTCCGCCTCGGGCAGCGGCCGGTAGCGGCAAAAGAAGTCGAAGTGCCACGGCAGAAACCGCATCGTTCGCTCGCGGCCCTTCTCGTCTTCGCGGAAGTGCTCCTTGAGGTAGCGCACCAGCCGCGCGTAGATCGCCACGCGCTCGGCCGCGGCCGGCTCGATCTCGCGGCCCTCCGCGACTTCGCGGAACAGCCACGGCTTGATCAGCGCGCCGCGCCCCAGCATCACGGCCGCGCAGCCCGACTCGCGCTGGCGGCGGCGCACCTCGTAGTGCGTCAGCAGATCGCCGTTGCCAATCACCGGGATCGACAGAGTGCTCACCATCTCGCCGATGAGCTCCCAGTTCGCGGCCTTGGTGTACCGCTGCTCGCGCGCGCGGGCATGCAGCGTCACCGCGGCAGCCCCGGCCTCCTGCACGGCGCGACCGATCTCCAGCGCGTTGTCCTTGCCCTCGCTCCACCCGGAGCGCAGCTTGACCGTGACCGGCACGTCCACCGCCTCGACCATCGCCGCGACGATCCGCGCCAGCGCCGCCGGCCGGCGCAGCAGGGTCGCGCCCATCCCGCGGCGCACGACGTCGTGGATCGGACACCCGCAGTTCAAATCCACAAACGCCGCGCCCCGATCGGCGGCGATCTTCGCCGCCTTGACCGCCTCTTCGGGCTTGCCGCTGGCGAGCTGCACGCCAAAACACCCCTCGGAGGCGTGCTTGCGCAGCAGCGCCATCTCCGACTTGCTGCCGCGCACGACCTGCCGCGAGTAGGCCATCTCCGACATCGTGATCTCGGCGCCGAGATCGATGCACAGTCGGCGAAACGGCAAATTGCCGCCCTTGGTGAGCGGCGCGAGGATGGGCAGGGTGGTGTGGAAGATCACGGGCGCACGGGGAAACGGCTGGCGATGGCGTCGACCTGGTCGGCGAGCTGTGCCAGGCCCGAGGCGTCGAGAGCGTAGCGGAAGCGCACCGCCCGCTCCGAGCCGTGATCCCGGGCCCGGACGCTGACCTCGCAGCAGCCGTCGGCCGCGTCGCCATCTCGCGCCACGACCACGGCGAGCCAGGGATCCCGCGGCCAAAAGCGCGCCCGCGCCGTCGCGCCGTCGCGCAGCCGGGTCAGCCGCTCGGCAAAGCGCCCGAAGTCGCTCGTGCGCAGGAACGCGTGATAGCGAAAGCGCGGCGCTGCCGTCACCGTCGCCCCCGTCGCCCTCGCCCCCGTCTCCGTCGCCCCCGTCGCCCTCGCCCTGGCCGCCGCGCCCCCACGCACCGCAATCTGGGCGAACAGCCAGTTGTCGTCGAAGACGCCCAGACCGCCGGGATGCGCGCGCGACCACACGCGGACCTCGACCGCCGCGGCCTCGTCTCGGCCCAACACCAAAACCGCCGCCTCGGTCACGGCCCCGCCTCCAGCCGCAGAAAGCCGATCGGATCGCCAACGACGGCGGTCTCCACCAGCTCGTCATCCGCGCCGACGTGCCAACCCCGCTGGGTCGCGGCCTCGGCGATCCACGGCACCTCCTCCACGGTGGTTGTGACGACCGCCGGCAACGTCAACAGATCGAGCGCCGCCCCCACCAGCGCTCGCGCATCGGCGCGTTGACGCTCGAACGCCGCGGCGTCGAGCGTCAACGGATCGGCCCGGCCATACGCAACGGCGCTCAGCGCCCCATACGTCTCCGGATCGCTGAGCACGCTGACCAGCGATACGTGGTCGAACGGCCCAGCCCCGGCCGCCAAGCGCGCGTCTTCGGCCCGCCACTGCAGCGCCTCGCCGACGCCGACCGCCGCCAAGCCGCGGTTGAGCGCCGCACATTCTGCCGCGCGCAAACAATGCACGCGGCACTGGCGCCCGAGCTCCATTACCTCGGTCAGCAGCACCGGCAACTCTGCCACACCGGCCCCCACGTAGAGGCTGGCACCGCCGGGCGCCACGCGGGGGGCCAACTGCCGGGCCCATGCCAAGCCCGCTTCGACCACCGGGTCACGCCGGTCGGCCCAGAACGCCGCCCCGCCCTCTTCGCAGTAGACCTCGCCCAGGACCGTCCAGTCGAGCGCGGCGAAGAGGCGCGCCAGCAGCTCGCAGGTGGCTTCAGAAGGTCGATCGGCGGGGCTCATCGGCCGCGCCATGACAGCGAGCGCACGCGCGCTGGGCAAGCGCTCGGGGGTTTCGCTTGCACGGACGGCTCGCGGCGGTAACCAGGGGCCACGCATGAAAAGCCAGAGCGACCCTCTACTCGGCTCGATTGTCCTCACCGGTGGACAAAGCCGCCGCATGGGGCAAGCCAAGGAGTCGCTGCCGTTTCGCGGCACTACGCTGCTGGGCTGGACCGTCGAGACGCTGCTCCGTTGCACGCACCCGGTGATCATCGTCGCCCGGGACGAGGCCCAGGACTTGCCGCCCGTGCCGCTCGAAGCCGACATGGCTTATGACGCCGATCCAGGCGGCGGGCCGCTGGTCGGCCTCTCCGCCGGGCTGCGCGCGCTGCAGGGTCATTGCGATCTCGCGTTCGTGACGGGCTGCGACACCCCGTTCCTAAGCGAGACGCCCATCGGGGCACTCGTGGGACGCATCGGCGACGCCCAAGTCGTGGTCCCACGGATCGGCGGCACGCTGCAGCCTCTGGCGGCGATCTACCGCATCGATGTGCTCGACCAGGTCGACGCGCTGGTGGCCAAAGGCGAGCGCTCGCTCGTCGCCCTCGTCGAGCAACTTCGCGCCAAGGAGCTCGACGAGAAGGCGATGGATGAATTCGACCCCGGACGCCAGCTGCTGCGCAACGTCAACAGCCGCGAAGAGTACGAGGCGGCCGTGGCGGACGCGGAGAAGAGCTAGACCTCCCGCACATGCGCGTCACGATCCTCGGCTCGGGCACTTCGATTCCTGCACCCGGGCGCTTCCCGGCCGGCGTGCTGGTGGAGAGCGGCGATCTCGCCTTGCTTGTGGACGTGGGCCCCGGGACGCTGCGGCGCCTGCCCGAGGCCGGCGTCGGTCTCGAGCAGATCGGTGCGGTGTTGCTCACGCACTACCACACGGACCACACCTCGGACCTGGCGGCGCTGCTGTTCGCCCTGCGTAATCCGCGCTACCAGGGGCGGCCGCCTCTGCGTGTGTTCGGCGCGCCAGGCCTGCGCGATCTGGTCGCGCACCTGACCAAGGCCTGGCCGTGGCTGGACCCGCGCGGTGGCTATCCCTTGGAGCTGCAGGAGATCGGCCCGGGCCGCTTCACTGTACCGCCACTGCAAATCACCGCGGTGCCGATCGAGCACACCGCGCAGAGTTTGGCGTATCGGCTCGAGGCGCCCTCGGGAGCGACGGCCGCGATCAGTGGCGACGCCGACGTCCGCGATGGCCTCGTCGACGTGGCCCGCGGCGTCGACCTGTTCGTGTGCGAGTGCTCGTTCCCCGACGAGCTTCGCTGCGACGGGCACCTGACGCCACGCCTGGCCGGCGCGGCGGCGGCGGCGGCCGACGCCAAGCTGCTCTGCCTGACGCACTTCTACCCGGAGTGTGAGGGTGTGGATCTGGCGGCGCAGACGCGCCAGGCCTACACCGGAGACCTCGTGCTGGCCGCCGATCTGCAACGCTTCGATCTGCAAGCCTAGAGGCATGAGGGCGCCCGAGATCGGGCGCCACGGACTGACCTCACTCGCCCCCCCTATGACCCACTCTTCACTGCAATGACCGCCACGGAGACCCATTCGTTTCAGGCCGAAGTCAACGAAGTCCTGTCCATCGTTGTCAACTCGCTCTACAGCCACCGTGAGGTGTTCCTGCGCGAGCTGATCAGCAACGCCAGCGACGCCACCGACAAGTTGTCGTTCGCAGCACTCACACAGCACGATCTCGACAGCGGCGAAGAACGCACGATCGACGTCATCCCGTCCCAAGAGGCCGGCACGCTGACGATCCGCGACTCCGGCATCGGGATGAGCCGGGACGAGCTCATCGGCAACCTCGGCACGATCGCCCGCTCTGGCTCGAAGAAGCTGATGGAGTCGCTGTCCGGCGACAACAAGTCCGACCTGTCGCTCATCGGTCAGTTCGGCGTTGGGTTCTACTCGGCGTTCTTGGTCGCCGACCGCGTCACCGTGACCAGCAAGCAGGCCGGCGAGGACGGCCCCGGCCACCAGTGGGAAAGCGAGGCCAAGGGTGAGTTCAGCGTCGCGGAGAGCGAGCGGGAGCAGCCGGGAACCAACGTCATCCTGCACCTCAAAGAGGACGCCAAGGAGTTCCTCGACGAGTGGCGGATCAAAGAGCTGGTGCGCAAGTACTCCGACTATGTGCGCCACCCGATCCGCCTGCAAGTGGAACGCACCCGCCCCGTGGGCGACGAGAAGGACGAGCAGGGTCAGCCCAAGGAGACCGAAACCGTCCGCGAATGGGAGACGATCAACTCGGCAAGCGCGCTGTGGACGCGGCCGCGGAACGAGATCACCGACGAGCAGTACGAGGAGTTCTACAAGCACCTCGCCCACGACTGGGAGACGCCGCTGGCGCACACCCACTTCAAGATTGAGGGCACGCACGAGCTGACCGGCTTGCTGTTTGTGCCGGGCCGCCGCCCGCTCGACCTGTTCGACCGCACCCCTAAGGGCCTGCGGTTGTTCGTGAAGCGCGTCTTCATCATGGAGGACTGCGCGGAGCTACTGCCCGAATACCTGCGCTTCGTGCGCGGCGTCATCGACTCGGAGGACCTGCCACTCAACGTCTCACGTGAGCTGCTGCAGCAGGACCGCACGTCGGCGTTCATCAAGAAGCAGGTGACGAGCCGCGTGCTGACGCTGTTGGAGGAGCTCGCCGCCGAAGGCCCCATCCAGCGGCCGGCGAAGAGCGAGACGACCGACGACGAGAAGGCCGGCGACGAGGCGGAGACGACCGAGGTGAACCGCTTTGCCGAGCTGTGGGGCAACTTCGGCTCGGTGCTCAAGGAGGGCGTGCACCTCGATCACGAAAACCGCGACCGGCTCGCCAAGCTGCTGCGCTACGAGAGCTCGGGCCAGGAGGGGGTCACGTCGCTGACCGACTACCTCGGCCGGATGCCGGATGGCCAACCCGGGATCTACTACCTGACCGCTCAGAGCCTGGACACGGCTCGCGGCAGCCCGCACACGGAGGCCCTGCGCAAGCACGGCTACGAGGTGCTGTTCATGACCGACCCCATCGACGAGTGGGTCGCGGACAGCCTGCACGAGTTTGAGGGGAAGAAGCTGATCGCCGCCGACAAGGGGGCGCTCGAGCTGCCCGAGTCCGATGAAGACAAGAAGAAGCGGGAGGCAACGCAGAGCGCGTTCGCCGACATGCTCGAGAAGGTGAAGGGTCTGTTTAGCGAGCGCGTGAAGGACGTGCGTCTCACCGATCGCTTGACCGATTCGCCGGCGTGCTTGGTGACCGACGAGCACGGCCTGAGCCCGCGGCTCGAACGCATCCTGCGTGCGAGCGGCCAAAGCGTGCCCGAGCAAAAGCGCATTCTCGAGCTGAACCCGGAGCACCCGGTGATCCGTTCGCTGGAGAAAATGTCGCAGGACGAACAGCAGGGCGCGGAGTTCGAGGAGTGGACGCGGCTGGTCTACGATCAAGCCCTCGTCGCCGAAGGCAGCTTGCCCGAAGATCCATCGCGGCTGGCGAGGTCGATCACCGACCTCTTGCGTCGAGCGGTCGAGAAGTAGACAGTGCCGACGCTCGCTCACGCGGCCTCCCCTCCATGACCAGCCGAGACACCGAGGGCCGAGTTGCGCACGCGCTGCGCGCTCTGCTCAGCATGCACCACGACGGCACACTGCCGCCCATCTTGGAGCCACTCCTGGCCATCACTCCAGGCGGCGGGATGGATGTGGAAGTGCACATGGATGAACCGCTCGACGAGGGGCCGCACGGGGCGCGCCGCTGGCATGCCCACGGCGGCCAGGTGACCCTGTCTTACTACCCATCCCGCGAGCGGCGCGACGAGGACGTCGACCCGTTCGGCGACCTGGTTCAAGTCGTGCTCGAGGCCGAGCGCAACCCGCAGCTCAACTTCGTGGCGCTGAAGTTCCTACGCGACCGGTTGCTGCCACAGTCGCGCTTGACGTGGACGCGGTCGCCGCAGACGTGCCAGCGCGTCATCGCCGACGCGATCGAGCAAGGCATCCTGTCGACGTGCAAGAAGCCCAACCCGCGCAACCCGGAGTTCCCGGTCACGGCGGTCGAGCTCAACCGAGACCACGGCGCCGTGCGAGATCGCATGGAGGGCGACGCCGCCGCCGAGATCGCCGAGGTCCCACTCCGCGAAGCGGCGTCGGGCGAAGCCGAGACTCGCTGACCATGCGCGCCGCCGACCGCCGCGACAACGCGGACCATTTGGCGGCCCAGTTTGCGAGACGGCTCGAAGCTCTGACGCCGACCTCGGTCCTCGACGTGGGCTGCGGCAGCGGCGACCTACTGTCCCAGTGCGCCGCCGCCGGCATCCCGGCCAGCGGCATCGAGCCGCACCGGCCCACGGCCGAAGCGGCGCGAGAGCGGGGCCTCCCCGTGGTGTGTGCACCGGCCGAAGCCCTGCCCTTTGCCGACCGGACGTGGGGCTGGGTGACGATGCGGCACGTTCCGCACCACCTCGCCGAGCCCGCCCAGGCGGTCACCGAAGCGCTCCGCGTGGGCCGCTCCGGACTCCTGGCGGCCGAGCCCTGGTTCGACCCAGAGGTCCCCAGCCAGCGCGTCGCCGAGCTCGCCGACCGCTGGCTCAAGCGACAGCATCGCCGCGCCGGTCAGGTCCACGGCGAGGTCCTCGACATCGCCGCTCTGATGGGTCTGGTCCCCGCCGACGGCGGATTCGACCTCGACTTCGACATCGTTCTGCGGCTGCGGCGACGCCCTCTGGAGGACCTCGTTGCCGAGGCCGAGCCATGGCTGGAGCCCTTGGCTGCCGACAGCGCCGACCGTCGCGCCTGGGCCGACCTTCTCGACCGCGCCGCACGTGACGGCTTGTCGTGGAACGGGACGGTGATCGTTACGATCCGCAGGTCGTGACGACCAACTCCGATCTGCACAAGTGGACGCCCCAAGACAGCGCTGAGCTCTATCAGGTCGACGCTTGGGGCTGTGGCTACTTCTCGGTCGACGACCGCGGCCACCTCATGGTGGCGCCGTCGACCAACGCCGACGTGCAGGTGAGCCTCTTGGACCTGGTCCAAGACCTGCAGCACCGCGGCTATCCGTTGCCGCTGCTCCTGCGCTTCAGCGACGTGCTCCACGACCGCGTCCGCCAAATCACCGAAGCGTTCGGCGGGGCCATCGCCGAGGAATCCTTCACCGGGCGCTACCGGCCGGTCTACCCGATCAAGGTCAACCAACAGCGCGACGTCGTCGAGGAGCTGGTGCGCTGTGGCGCCAGCGTCGGCCTCGGCCTCGAGGCCGGCAGCAAACCCGAGCTGCTGGTGGCACTCGCGTTGTGCGACGCGCCGGACGGGCTGATCATCTGCAACGGCTACAAGGACCTGGCCTACATCGAAACCGCGCTCCTCGCGCAAAAGCTGGGGCGGCACCCGGTCATCGTCCTCGACCGGTTCGACGAGCTCGAGCTGGTGCTGCGGGCGAGCCGGCGCCTCGACTTGCGCCCCCACATCGGCGTGCGCGCGCGCCTCGCTTCGCGCGGTGCCGGCAAGTGGGCCGAGTCCACCGGCCCGCGCTCGAAGTTCGGCCTGACGGCCGCGGAGCTGGTGCGCGTCGTCGAACGGCTGCGCGAGTGCGAGATGCTGGACTGCCTGGAGCTCCTGCACTTCCACCTTGGCAGCCAAATCACCGCGATCCGCGCCTTCAAGGACGCGCTGCGTGAGTCCAGTCGCATCTTCGTCGAGCTGTGCGCGATGGGCGCGCCGCTGCAGCTCATCGACGTCGGCGGCGGGCTGGGCGTCGACTACGACGGCTCCAAGACCAACTTCCACTCGTCGACCAACTACTCGCTGCAGGAATACGCCAACGACGTCGTCTACGCCATTCGCGAGGCGTGCGACGGCCGCGGCATCCCGCACCCCGACATCGTGAGCGAGTCCGGTCGGGCGATGGTCGCACACCACGCCGTGTTGGTGATGGACGTACTGGGCACGAGTCAGGCGACGCGCATGGCCCCGCCCGTGCTGGCCGGCGAGGAAGCCGCACCGATCCAAGAGCTGCGCCACACCTACGCGCGCGTCTCCCGCAAGACGTTCCAGGAGTGCTACCACGACGCGCTGCAGAGCCGCGAAGACGGCCTCCAGCTGTTCAACCTCGGCTACCTCGACCTGCCCGGACGGGCGACCCTCGAGGGTTTGTTTTGGGCCGTGTGCGATCGGGTGCACCGCATCGTGCGGCACCTCGACTACGTCCCCGACGAGCTCGAGGGCCTCGAGCGCGCCCTGGCCGACAACTACTACTGCAACTTCTCGGTCTTCCAGTCGCTGCCGGACCACTGGGCCGTGAAGCAGCTGTTTCCGATCATGCCGATCCATCGGCTGCGGGAACGCCCGACCAACCGAGCGATCTTGTCGGACCTGACGTGCGACAGTGACGGCCGCGTCGATCGCTTCATCGACCTCCACGACGTCAAGGACGCCCTCGAGCTACACGAGCCAGTACCGGGGCAGCCGTACTACCTCGGCGTCTTCTTGATCGGCGCGTACCAAGAGATCTTGGGCGACCTGCACAATCTGTTCGGCGACACCACGGCGATCCACATTCGCCTCGAGCGCGAACACGGCTACCACGTCGAGCACGTGGTCGAGGGCGACACCGTGACCGAGGTGCTGGGCTACGTGCAGTATGACCGTCGGGACTTGATGCGCCGCGTGCGGGCGGCGGCCGAGCGCGCCATGCGCAACCGCCACATCCGGGTCGAGGAATGCGCCCTCCTGCTGCGGCGCTACGAGGAGGGCCTGGCCGCCACGACCTACCTCGGCCCAGCCGAGCCAGCGACCGCGTCGCCGCCGCCGCCCACGCCGAACAAGACGGTGTTGTCGCAGCCCGAGGCCGAGTCGCCCCACTAATGGGGCGTCCAGCTCGCGCCGGATCGCAGATCTCCTGAAACGAGACATCGGTGCTGCCCTCGTCAAGGCGGGCGGTGAACACCGACGACGGGTGCTTCGCATGATCGCGTCTCGCCTAGCCGCCCTGGGCGCCGGCCTCGCCGTCGCACTGCTCGCACCGCTCGCCGCTCAACCGTCGCCGCCAGGAGGAGCCGCGCCGCGCTTGCTCGACGGCCGAAGCACCAGCGCGTTCCGCGCCTCGATGCGACGGGTGAATGCGGCGCTGGCACCAAAAGACCAAGAACGTCTGACCGCGGCACTCGGCCTCTTGCGCCACATGTCACCATCCGCCGACGCCGTGATGCAACGCCTGCATGGCACTTCGGCGGCGCAGGTGATCGCGCTGGGCGATGCGTTGCGGCGCCAGGTCGACGACAACCGCGATGGGATCGTCACCGAGACCGAGCTCGCAGCGGCCCGGGCCGACCTGCAAACCGCGTCGATCGAGGCCGGAGAAGCCGCGGCAGTCGCGCTCCTGCGGCTGCTCCACGAGGCCCAGACGCGCGCGGCCGCCAGCGCAGCCGTAGACCGCAACGACGACGGCGTCGGCGAGTTCGGCTACTTCGGCGATCTGGTGGCGACAGAGCCGCCACTGCTACCGCCCGCGGCCTTCGCGGTGCGCGGCGGCGTCGTCGCGGCTCGAGGCTACTACCTGCAGACGTGGCTCCCGACCGCGACCCGCGCGGCGGTGTCCGAGGCCGACAGCGGCGGCCCGGGCTCGACAACGCCCGACCCAGACGCGAGCGCCGCGGCGTGGTGTGGCTACGCGTGGCCGATCGAGCGCGGCCGGAGCGGGACGCGCGCCTTCTTCATCAACCAAGAAGGCACGGTGCTGGTGACCGACAACGAGCAGCAGCGCTACGGGGGGGAGCGGGCGCCCGAGCCCTACGCGGCCTACCCCCTTGGCACCCGCGCGCTTGGGCCGACCGCGCGGGGTGACCGGCTGCGCAACGACGGCGGCACCTGGGTGCCGGTCGCGGGCGGCTAGGCCGCCCGGCTTGGGGGGGTCGGACTCCCGGGAACCTCCCATCACACCGAGATCTCGGCGCCGGTAGTATCACGGTTTCGACCCTTGGCGTTTCGCTCTTTGTCCCCACCGCACTGATTCACCGCGGTCGGAGGATCGCGGCCCCGCTCGAGCTGGCGGTCCCGTCGCTCGACAGGAAGAGAGCCATGCATTCCACCAACGCAGGGGCGGCCGCGGCACTGGCCGTCGTGCTGCTCGCCGAGCTCCGGGCCCAGGCGCCCGGGCATCGCCTCTATGACCGGGTGTCGACTGGCGACACCTATCTGGTCGACACGGCCGGGACCATCGTCCACACGTGGCCCGGCCGTGACCGCGGCCACGGCCTCTATCTCGATGGCGACGGCTCGCTGCTGCGCACGCCCAAGCTGCCCGGCGCCCCGGCCTTTGCCGGCGGCGCGATGGGCGGCATCGAGCGCGTGGCGTTCGACGGCACGGTGGCCTGGCGCTACCAGGTCGCGTCGCCCACGCAGTGGGCCCACCACGACATCGCGATCATGCCCAACGGCAACATCCTCATGATCGCGTGGGACCTGATGTCCCAGCAGGAGGCGTTCGACGCCGGACGCGATCCAGCGCTGCTGCCGTTCCCGGGCTGGCGACCGGACGGCGTCGTCGAGATTCGACCGACGGGTCCGACTTCGGGCGACATCGTGTGGGAGTGGCACGTCATGGATCACCTGATCCAGGACTTTGATGCGACCAAGGCGAACTTCGGCGTCGTCGCCGATCACCCCGAGCTCCTCGACATCAACTTCCCCCGCGAGATTTCGACGAACGGCGAATTCAACCACTGCAACGCGATCGACTACGACCCCTCCCGCAACCTGATCGTCGTCAGCTTTCCCTACCAGCGCGAGGTCTACTTGATCGACCATTCGACGACGACCGCGGAGGCGGCTGGGTCCGTCGGCGGGCGCTACGGCCAGGGTGGCGACATCCTCTACCGCTGGGGCAACCCGCAGGCCTACCGCGCCGGTACGCCCGAGGACCAGAAGCTCTGGTTTCACCACGGCACCCACTTCATCCCGCCGGGTCGCCTCGGCGCCGGCAACTTGCTGATCTTCAACAACCAGGCGGGGGTCCCGTTTGGGATGAGGTTCTCGAGTGTTGTCGAGCTCGATCTCCCGGCGACGCTCACCTATGAGCCAGGCGTCGCGTGGGGACCGCGCCGGTTCGCGTGGGAGTACATCAACCCGACCCCGACCGCCTTCTACTCGGCCGGGAAGTCCAACGCCGAACGGCTGCCCAACGGCAACACCTTGGTCTGCAGCAGCGCGCAGAGCTGGCTCTTCGAGGTCCGTCCAGACGGGCAGATCGCGTGGGAACACCGCGTATCACCACCGGCGACCCCTTTTCGCACCGGCTACTACGAACGCTCCCTCTGGACCGATCGCGGGACCAGCAGCGCCGCGCGCCCGTTGGCACTCCAGCTCGACCTCCTCGCGGGCAGCCCACGAGCCGGCGACGTCTACGTGATGCTCGGATCGGCAAGCGGGACGACCCCAGGCGCGCGCACGTTTGGCGTGACGTTGCCGCTCAACCCCGACCCCTACCTACGACTGCTCTACGCCGCCGCGGCGACCCGCGCCCTGCCGACGTTCGTGGGCACGCTGGACCCGCGCGGGGGCGCGACCGCCACGCTCACACTGCCGCCCGAGCCGGCTCTGGCCGGCCTGACGCTCCACCACGCGTTCGCGGCCGTTGCGCCGCGCACGACGATCGTCAGCTGGGTGAGCAACGCGGTGCCCCTGCGGCTGATGCCGTAGCGGCGAGCCGTTGCGCTAGCCGGCCCGGTCAGGTCCGCTCGCTGCCGCCGATCAGCACCGTGTTGAGGAACAGCTTGATGCTGCCCTGCGGCTGACCGCGATAGATGGGATCCGCGCCAAACAGGTAGATCGCCCCTTTGCCGCGATAGGCGCCGACCACCGCTGCCTTGCCGGCAAGGTGCTCGGTGCCGATCGCCCAACCGCTGACCAACGTGTCTTCCGCGGCGTAGCGTACCAACGCCTCGACACCCTCGGTGTCCGGCGGAATCGCGAACACCGGGCTGCGTCGAAACACCATGGCCAGCTCGGCCGGCACGCCCCAGCCCGGCATGAGGTAGGTCTGCACCTCGGTGCGGACAAGGCTCGTTGGGATGTAGAACTCCGAGCGCCGCGTGCGGCGCTCTTCGCCGTCGTCGCCAGGGACGAACGTGCCCTCCACGATGGGCAGGTCGAAGTGGTCGATGACGGTGCTCGCCTGGTTGCCGATCGCCAGCAGGATGCCGCCCTGCTCGACGAAGTCGCGCAGAGCCGGAATCGCCGGCTCGGCTTCGAGACGCACCACCGCGTCCGCGGCGCCCGACCAATCCTCGAAGGCTGGCAACGCCGGCAACAGCTGCTCGAGATCTTCCGCCGAGATGGGCCGCCGGCGCCCGCGGCGCAGAGCGCGCTGCGTGCGGCTGCCGTCGCCTTCCGCCGCCGGCAGCCCGGTCTGGAAGATCAACACGTCGAAGTCGGCCCGAAGATCGCCGGCGTGCACCCGCGGCCCGTGCACGGTGCGCACGTCGAACTCGTGCTGCTCGAGCACCCACCGCGTCCAGCCGGTCGCCATGTTGCCGCCGTAGACGTCGAACAGCCCCACCCGGCCGCGCGTCAGCCGCTGCTTGGCGGTGTACGGCACCTGGTCGAGGCCGGTGAACCGAAGCCCCAGCTCCGCCGCCAACGCCGCGACGCGCGCCGCCGTCTGGGCCCCGCGCCGCACAACCGGCGTGCCCGGCGGGAACTGGCGCCCACCGGCCTCCACCTCATCGTGGATCCATAGCACCTCTTCGCCCGCGGCGAGCAAGCGGTTCGTCGCAATGTAGCTGGCGCTGTCGGCGTGGCTGAAGAGCCAGCCACCCCGCGCGTCGGTCACCGGGCCCGGCGCCCGAGTGGCCGGGTAGACCACTGGCTCGAGAGAGCCCTCGACCGGCTCCATGAGCCGCTCGAATTGCACCGCCATCGACAGCGCCGGGGTCCAGCCCGCAGAGTCGTAGGGTCGCACCGGCTCGCCCCGGGCGCCGATGTCGTGCGGGTGCCATTGCGGCTCGAACATGTCGAGCACGTGCGCCCGAAACGCCTGCGCCGCGGAGACTACGTACGACCCACGCGGGGCTCGCACGCCGGCGACCACCGCGTCCTCGGTCGTCCGTAGCACCTCAACGCCGCCTTTGAGTAGTGCGTTGACCAAGCGCGTCGCGGCCGCGAAGTCCGCTTGGTCCGCGGGCAACAGATAGCCGCGTGCGTCGCGCAAGGCGGGGTCGCGAAAGGCATCGACCGGCGCCGCATCGACATGATCCGCCGCGCGGTCCCGATCGTCGACCGGCGCGGCCTCGTCGTCCCCGCCCTCGCCGCCTTCGGTCTCACTGGCGGCCTCGGCCGCGCCGCGCTCGATCTCATCCCGTCGCTCGGCCTCGGCCAGCAGGTGCGGCGTCGGGGTCCAATGGTCGGCACTGCCGCGCTCGATCGCATTGCGACCCATCCGCCAGATGTTGAGTAGCAGCTCTTCGCGATACCGCGCCGCCAGATCCAGAATGGCGTAGTTCGCGGTCTGCAGGTACTCGATGGTCTGCCGCGCATGCCACTGCTGCGTCTCGATCGGCATCGGGTAGTCGCCGGACGGCAAACGGCGCCGCAGCGGCTGCCGCAGGGTCGTCGGGGTCGGCCGGCCAAACGACTCGGTCAAGATCCCGATCATGTTGTGGAAGTAGCCGGTCGTGCGCAGCCCGCCGTTCCACCAGGTGGAGTAGGACGCGCCGCCGCGCGAGATCACTCCCGCCTTGCCCTCGGCGGCGAAGCGCGCATTCATGTGCGCCGCGACCAGCTCGATCCCGCGCACCACCATCGGATCGATGTAGTAGTTGAAGGGATCGCGAAACGGCGGCGTGAAGATGATCGTGCCCGACGGCGCTGTCTGGTGGTGGTTGTAGATGATCTGCGGATACCAGCGGCGATACAGGATCCTGTTGATCGCCTCGGTCTCCAACATGTTGGCCATGTAGAAGTCGCGGTTGTTGTCGTGACCGACGTAGCGCTGGTACAGCACCGGGATGTCGCCGACACGCTGCGTCGCCATATAGGCATTGGCGATCAGCTCCATCCCGTCTGGATTGGCCGGACAGACGAGCAACACGACGTTGTCGAGAATGCGCTGCGTCTCCGCGTCGTCCCGAGCGCACATTCGGTAGACGAGCTCGAGGATGTTCTGTCCGGCGATGCACTCGGTCGCGTGGAGCCCCGCGTCGATCCAGACCACCGCGCGCCCCGCGGCGGCGAGCTCTCGCGCCTCAGCTTCACCGATTCGCGCTCGACAGAGGGTCTCCGCGGTCCCCCGCAGATCTTCGAGCCGCGCCAGGTTGGCCGGGGACGAGACGATGCCCATCACCATGGCCTGGCCATAGGAAGTGGTGCCGATCTCCTCGACGACGAGGCGATCGCTCTCGCTCGCAAGCTGGTGCCAATAGCCCTGCAGCTGGGTGTAGTTGGCGAGCGACTCGTCCGCCCCCACGGCGTGACCGAGATAGGCCTCTGGAGTCGTAATGGGCGTCTGGGCGACTGGCGCGGCGATGGAGCAGAGCAATGCCGCGACCGCGACGCGGCTGCGAGGAAACACCATGGCTCGATATTAGCCGCCAGAACCGGGCCGCGCCTGGGCGTTGGGCCCACGCGCCCAGGGGCTGCGCGACACCACACAGGAACTTAAGGAGCGCGGTCTTGCTCTTGCGGGAATGCGTGCCACGATCGCGGGTTCCCTCCATCCGCCCTTCGCATAGCGCTGGCTCATGACCTCGCCCTCCGATACTGCACCCGCCATCATCGTCTCCGGACTGCCTCGCTCGGGGACATCGCTGGCCATGATGATGCTCGAGGCCGCTGGCATTCCGGTCTTCCAAGACGGGCAGCGGACCGCTGACGACGACAACCCCAAGGGCTACTACGAGCACGACCGAGTCAAGGTGCTGGGCAAGGAGAAGGACACCGCGTGGCTCCACGAGTCGCGCGGCCAGGCGATCAAGATCATCTCCTTCTTGCTGCGCGAAGTGCCCGAAGACCTCGACTGCCGCATCGTCTTCATGCATCGCCGCATCGAAGAGGTCCTCGCCTCGCAAGCGAAGATGCTGGAGCGGCGCGGCGAAGCCTCAAAGGTCAACGACGCCCAGATGACGGCCGTCTACCGCAAGCACTTGGAGACGGTGCAGAAGCTCATCGAGTCGCGGCCGACGATGCAGTGCCTCGAGCTCCAGTACCACGAGGTGGTCGCGAACCCCGCCCCCGAAGCGGCGCGGATCGCCGAGTTTTTGGAGCTACCCGAGGGAAGCACCGAGAAGATGGCACAACGCGTCGACCCCGACCTCTACCGCAACCGCAAATGATCGGGCTCGCGACCGCGCGCCGGAAGCTGCCAGGCAAGGCCCACGGCGGCGTTCGGTCATGCCTGGGGGCGATGTAGGCCGATAAACGTCGAGCCATGGCCAAGAAGCGCGGTTGGCGATCTCTGGTGCGGCGCGGCGGCGCATGGTGGATCCGCTGGCCCATCCGACTGCTCATCGTGGTCGGCCTGGTCTACTGCTGCCTGCTCGATTACGGCCAGGAGGTCGGCGGCGAGTGCCTGGTCGAACCGCTGAGCGAGCGGAGCGTGCGAGCCCAGGTCGACAGCGAGATCCTCGAGATCCGCGTCGTCGAGGGACAGATCGTGGCGGCCGGCGAGGTAGTGGCCGTGCTGGCCATGCGCGACGAGCGGGCGGCCGTGGCAACCGCGGATGCGGAGCTGGCCCGCGCCAAAGCCGACCTCGAGCTATTGCGCAACGGTGCGCGGCCGGAGCAGATCAAGCTCGCCGAGAATGCCGTCGAGCGACAGCGCGTCGAGCTCACGTTCTTCGAGGCGGAGCTGGCCCGCGCCGAGGGATTGCGCGCCGACGAGAACGCCGCCCAGGAGCGGCTGGATCGGGCGAAGCGCAACCACAGCAACGCCGAGATCCTGCTGGAGTCGCGGCTGCAAGAGCTCGCCGAGCTCCAAGCCGGTGCGCGCATCGAGCAGATCCGCGCGGCCGAAGCCGACGTGCGGCGCATCGAGGCACAGATCACCTACTCCCGGGAACAGATCGAGCTCGGCACGATCACGGCGCCGATCTCCGGGCGCGTCGCCACCCCCAGCCTGCATAAGCGGATCGGCCACAGCGTGGTGCGCGGCGATCTCATCTTGCTGCTGCAGGATCTGTCCGAGCTGCGCCTGGTGATCGCCGCCGAGGAGTCGGCCGCGGCGCGAGTCCAGGTAGGGCAACGGGTGAAGATCAGGCTCAACGCCCTCGACGGCGAGCTCTTGCGCGGCTCGGTCGAGACCGTGGGGGCCAGCGCGGTCGACGACTCGCTATTTCACATCGAGGGCTACCGCTCCGACCGCGAGATCCAGGCCGAAGAGATGATCCAGACCGAAGGGCACCGCCACGTGCGGGTCTCGGCCCGGATCGCCGAGACCGAGTATCGCCTCGTCCCGGGCATGACCGGACAGGCGCGCATCGTGATCGGTAACGTGCCGTTCTGGCGCGCGCTGACGGCCCCGTTCCTGCGGTTCTTCCGCGTCGAGGTCTGGTCCTGGCTGCCGTGAGCGCGCCCGGCCGCCCACTGCTGCGCCGCGGCGTGGAGCTGGTGCGCAGCGGGCCGCAGAGCTACTTCATCGTCGATTCGACGACCGGCGAGTCGTTCGCCATCGGCGCCGAAGAGCACGGTCTCGTCGACCTCCTCAGCAAGCACGACTCCATCGATGAGGTGGTCACCGCGTTCAAGGCGCGCTTTGGCAAGGCGACGACGGCCCGCGGCGTGCTCGATTTCGTCGAGGAGCTGCGGCGACTCGACCTCCTCAGCGAAGACGCGCCAACGCACGCATGGCCTCGCGCCGCGCCCGAGCCAGAGCCCGCAGCGCCGGCCCCGGTGGTGCCGACGCCCGAAGAAGACCCCCGACGGGTCCTCGCGCTGAACCACCGGATCGACGCCTTGGTGCTGCTGTTCGGCTGGATCCTCAGCCCGGTGATGATCCTACCGCTGCTGGCGCTTGCCCTCCTCGCCGCCAACGTCGCAGTGCGGGACGGCGAGCGCCTCCTCACCCAGCTCCTCAGCCACTCCGCCGACTACCACCTGCTGTTCTACATGCTGGTATTCATCGCGCCCAAGCTGATCCTCCTGAGCCTCGCCAATGCAGTGGTCGTGGCCATGGTGACGCGGCGCTTCGGCGGCACCGTCCGCGGCTTTGGCCTGCGCTCGTGGGCTGGCGTGCTGCCGATGTTCCAGACCGACCTGGGCGACTCGATGAAGACGCTCAGCCCCCGCGGGCGCCGGACGATGATGGCCGGACGCATCACCGTGCCATTGGCGATTGTTGCCGCAGGCATGCTCGGTTGGGCGATCGCCCGACCGCGCTCCACTGGCGGCCTACTCTGCGCACTCTTCATCGCCCCGGCGCTGCTGCGCCTGATCATCCAGCTGAACCCGTTTTTCGCCGGGTCGACCGTCCATATCTGGCTCAGCCAAACCCATCGACGCCCGCAGCTCCTCGACGCCGCGCGCCAAGAGACCGCGGCGTGGCTCCTGAGCCGCCGTGCCCCGGCCGCCCTGACTTGGCGCGAGCGCTTTTGGCTCCGCGCTTACGGGCTCGCCGACCTCCTGTACCGCGTCGCTGGCGCGCTCCTCATCGTGCTGGGCGGCGGCTACTTCCTCGGCCAGCAGTACGGCCTGGGTGGCGCGCTCACCGTCATCGCCGCGTTCTTCTGGTGGATCACTCCCTCCAGCCCAGAGCGCGCCGCGCGCGGCTAGCGGGCCTGGGCTCGTGGGGCAGGGCTCGTGAGGCGCGGCTAGCGGGCCGGGGCTCGTGGGGCGGGGCTCAGATGCCCATCCGAGTTTTCTGCCGCTGCTGCCCCATCAAACGCGCGGCCGCCGCGGCCAAAACAAGTGCGGCCAGGGACATGGGCGTGAGCAGGGCCACGGGGCCACCGGTCGCGACGACCCGCCCCAGCACCACCAGAACCGCCAGCAACGCCGACACTCCGGCGTTCGAACCGGTCACGTGCCACAGCACGCCGAGCCCACCGCCCACGGCGAGCCCCGTGAGCAACGCAGCCCCCAAACCGCTGAAGAACGCGACCTCGATCAGCGCAATGAGGGCCACGCCCTCGATCACGGCTTGCAACAGCTCGCTCCGACGGCGTTCTAGGGCGAGCCGCTCGCCCTGCCCCTCGCTCACGACGTCCCGCATTCAGGGGCTGTCGAACTGACGCCCCCCCGAACCTAAGCCACGCCCCAAGCCACCATCGCAAGGCCGCCAGCAGCCGGGAAGCCCCGCCCCGCCTGGCCCCAGCCCGCGAAAAATCCCACCGCACCAAGGAAACTCGGCCCGCAAAGGGCAACAGGTCACTAAGCAACCATCCTCGGAGACCCATATGCGCACCCCCCTCCCCACGCTCGCCTCCTGCCTCCTGTTCGCTGTCCCCCTCGCCGCGCAGGACACTCCGCCCATGCCTGACAACTCCGCCACCATGGCCAAGCTCGGCTGGATGGTCGGCAACTGGGTCGGCGAAGGCGCCATGCAAGGCTACGGCGACTACACCTTCCGCTACGAGCTGTCCTGGACGATGAACAAGAACTTCATGAAGGCCGACTACTGGATGAAAGTCGGTGGCGACGTCATCTGGCACGACACCGGCATGCTCGGCTGGGACAAGGACCAGCAGAAGTTCGTCTCCTTCGTCTTCGGCATCGACGGCACCATCGGCGGCGGCGCCGAACTGGACCAGACGGAAGTCGGCGTGCCCGCTGACGCCCAAGCCTTTGTCATCGACGGACAAACCACCGGCAACAGCCCTTGGAAGAAGTTCCGCACCGTCATCGTCAAGATCGACGACGACACCCTGTCCATCGACACCCTCACCCTCCAGGGCGAGAAGTGGGTCTCCCTGGACAAGACCACGGCCAAGCGCGAGAAGACCGCGGAGAAGGCCAACGACAACGCCGCCACCTCGCAACCCACCTCCGCCGGCGCGGACAAAGACTGACCCCGCGCCAACCAACAGCCGGCCCCGGCAACGTGCATCCGCTCTCGTCGCGCGTACGGTCGTCGCCGAACCCCGAGACCACACGCGCGGCTCGACGTAGGCAAGGCTGACGAGCAACCCGGGCTTCTGGTCCATTGCGACCGGGATGCGGCACCGCGGCAGACATTGTCGCGCGGCCTCAATACACTCGGCTCTCGACACTACTCGTCGTGCAAGAGGGTCGATCCGGCGAGAGCCGGATCGACCAGCAAACTCGCATCACTGCCGCTCCAAGAAGTCCAAGAACGACGCGATCTCGGCGCGGTAGCTGGCGCCTTCGGGTGCGACCTCCACGGCCCGGCGCGCGTCGGCGATGGCCCCGTCGACGTCGCCATTGAGGGCCTTGGCCTTGGCGGAGTTCGCCCAGGCCACCGCGTAAAACGGACTGAGCTGCGTCGCCGCGACAAAATCCTCGATCGCGGCGGGCAGCTCTTTGCGGGTCACGTGCAGGACGCCGCGGTGATTGAGCGCAATGGCCCGCAGCGGGTGCTCGAACTGCACCGCGGCATCGAGATCTTCGAGCGCGCGCCGCAGATCCCCCAGGCGCCAATACACCACGCCACGGGCGGTGAGCGCGACCACCCGGTCGTCGAGCAGCTCGACCGCGCGGTCCAGGTCCCGCCTGGCGTTCGCGCGGGCGAGCACGCCGAAGCGGGTGAACCCAGCCGTCTCCGACTTCTCGAAATAGGCCTGGCCGCGAATCAGATGCGCCTCGCCCAGACCGGCGTGCTTGTCGATCGCCGCGTCCGCGTGCTTGAGCGCGAAGTCCCAGTCGAGAAGGTCCATGCCCAACTTCGCGAGCGACAGGTGCGCCTCGACGTACAGCGGCTCCTCCGCCAACACCGCCTCCAGCCCGCGGCGCGCTTCGCCCCACTCCCAGCGCATGCGCGCCAGCTCGGAAGCGCCAAAAGTGGCGTCGACTTGGCGCAAATAGAAGCTGTCGCCCAGGGGCTTGGCGAGATCCTCGATCGCCTTGAGGCGCAGCTCCTTGAGCCGCGGGTGCAGGCCTTCGAGGGCGTCAGGGGGCGTGGCGCGATCGCTACCGGCCGGCTGGCCGGCGAGCTCGGCACGGGCGCCGGCGGTCAGCGCGGCGTATTGCTGCACGAAGGCCAAGCCGCGCTCGAGGTTGGCCTCGCGGAGGTCCGGCTTCTGCCGCAGGGCTTCGTCGAGGGCGAGGACCGACGCCTCGGCATCACCGCGGGCGCGCAGGAGGCGGCCGAGAAAGTAGTGTGCATCGGCGACGTCGTCGCGGCCGAGGAACTCGCGACAGAGCTGGACGCCGCGATCGAGGCGCTCGTGCGCGCGATCGACCGCGCCGCCGCGGCCGTCGAGCTCGGCGTCCCGCAAGACCTGGGTGATCCGTCGCCACAGCTCGAGCGTGCGCTCGGACCGACCCAACACCGGGAGCATCACCAGCAGAACCGCGACCACGGCGGCGACGCCCGTCACCGTCGCGGCAACCAGGATGCGTCGCTTGGCGACGGCCCTCGCGGTACGCGCCAACCACGACGGCGGCTGCGCCAGGATCGGCTGACCGTGGAGCCAGCGCGCCAAGTCGTCGGCCAACGCACTCGCAGTGGCGTAGCGACGCGCGGGATCCTTCTCGAGTGCCTTCAGCGCGATCGTTTGCAGATCACCAGGAACCGACGGCAACAGGTCGCGTGGCCGCGCCGGCTCTTCACCGACGATCTTGGCAAACACTTCCATCGGCGTGTCACCGGGATGCGGGGTATGGCCGGTCAGCCCTTCATAGAGAATCGAGCCGAGCGCATAGACGTCCGTCCGCGGCGTTACCGGGCGCCCCTTGGCCTGCACCTGCTCTGGTGCCATGTAGCGCGGCGTGCCAATGACGGCGCCACTCCGCGTGAGCTCGGTGATGTTGCCGGAGAGATGGGCGACGCCGAAGTCCGCGACCTTGGGCTCGCCGTCGTGCGGCAGGAGCACGTTGGACGGCTTGAGGTCGCGGTGCACGATCCCCTGCAAATGCGCCGCGTGAACGCCACGGGCGATCTTCTCCACGAGGCCCACCAACTCGCGCACGGGCATGCGGCGCTCGGCCAACGCCTCGGCGAGCGATTGCCCCTCGACGAGCTCCATCACCAAGTAGCTCTCACCGGCGTCGTAGACCGTGACGACGTTGGCATGCTGGAGGCTCGCGGTCACGCCGACCTCACGCCGAAACCGCCGCAGCGCGTCGTCGGCCACCCGCACGTCATCGCGCACGACCTTCACGGCGCACTCGCGATCGAGCTGCCGATCGCGCGCGCGGTAGACGATCGCCATACCGCCCCGGCCGACCTCTTCGTGCAGCTCGTAGCGCTCGGGGACAACCGCGCGGGGAGCCTCGCCCAGCCCCTGCAGAGCCCGTTCGGCGCGGCTGGCGCGATCGTCAGCGTTGGAAGTACTCACGCCACTCCGCCTCGAGTTCACCGTCGTCCGAAGTCATCTGCCGGAGCTCCGCGCGGATCTCACGGCGCACTGCGTCACGCACGTGGACCAGGTGCCGCTTCACCTGGCCGACGTCTTGACCCAGCTCAGCCGCGAGCTCGACGTAGGTCGGCCGCGCGCCGGGCGGCGCCAGCTCGTAGCGTTCGTACACATCAACGGCCACCCGCGATCCGGCTTCGGTCAGTTGCGCGCACACGCGGTCGACGGCCTGCGTCACGACCTCGGTCACCCAGGCCCGGTCGAACAAGCGCTCGGGATCGGTCTCCGAACCCGCGGCCGGCGGCTCGCAGTCGCCGATCGACACCAGACGGGCACCACCGCCGCGCTTCAATTGGCGCAGGGCCCTCTCCTGGTGGCCGACGAAGCGGCGCAGCAAGACCTTGAGGAACGCCCGGAGTGAACCGCGTTCCGGCGCGTAGCTCCGCAGCGGCCGCTCTTCGATCAGCCAGAGAAAGAACGCCTGCGTGAGATCGCCGGCGTCCTCGGTCGACTTGCTCCAGGCCGCGCGAACGTAGAGATACACCGGGCGCCAGTAGCGCTGGCTCAGCTGCTCGAGGCCATCGCCGTGACGCGCCGTCTCGCTCAACCTCGAGACCAGGCTCGGGCTGGTTTCCGGAAAGCGCCGCGCGGGCATTGACGCCATCTTCAGGCCCGAGCCGGCGCTTGCAAGCAGCCCGACCCCGGGATCGCCGGCGGCGCGCCGCAGCGCCACCGGGGGCGCCCTCAGCCCAGCCGACCATCCCATCGCCGGTACCGAAACTTCGGCCGCGCTCCACTAGTGTGCTCACTCTCGAGCGAGCCAGCATGAAACAACGTCGACTCTCCCAGCGGTCGTGGCCGCTGTTCTGCGCCCTCGCGGTCAGCTGCGCCGCCGATGACCGCCAACCCCAGGCGACGCGCGCCCGGCCAGTCACGGTGATCGAGCTGGCGCACGCTTCGCCAGAGCTGCCCGGCCAGCTGACCGGCATCGCTCGGTCATACCGCGCGGAGCCGATCGGCTTCGAAGTCGGCGGCCGGGTCGAACGTGTCGTGCCCGTCGGCCAAGAGGTCGAGGGTCCGATCATGGACCGAGACGGGCGCGTGGTGACCAAGGGCCAGGTCGTCGCGCAGCTCCAGGATACTCGCTATCGACAGGCCTTCGAAGTCGTGCGGCGCGGTCTCGAAGCAGCGCTAAAAGGGCTTCGCGCGCAGGAAATCGAGCTCGAGGCGGTGGCGCAGTCCGACCTGAAACAGGCGGTCGCTCGCGCCGAACGCGCGGCGGACCAAGTCCAGGCGAGCGAGGCACAACAGAAGTTGTCCGAAGCCAACTTCGCCCGGGTCAAGGAGCTGTTTGCGAGCGGTAACGCCTCCCAGCAGGATCTCGACCGCAGCCAGGCGGAGTTTGACGGCGAAGTCGCCGCGCTCGCGGCCGCGCGACAGGATGCGGTCGCCGCCGATGCCGCCGTTGCCAGCGCCGAGGCGAACATCCAGCTCAAAGCCGCCAACGTCGAGCAGACCCAGGCGCAGATCGCCGAGCTCGAACAACAGCAGGTCCAAGCACAGCAGGACCTGGACGACTGCACTCTGACCGCGCCGTTTACCGGCCGCGTCACCGCCAAGCTGGTCGGCCGAGGCGGCTACGTGGCACCCGGCACAGCGGTCGTGACGCTGACGATGATGGATCCGATCAAGATCACGGCGACCGTCACGCCCGAGCGTAGCCGGGACCTCCTGCCGGGAGCGGCCGTGGCCGTCTTCCCCAAGGACCTGGCGCGCTTCACCAGCGAAACCGTGCTCTACGGCCACGTGTTCGACAAGCCGGAGGTCGCCGACTCGACGACCCGCACCTATCTCATCGACATCATTACGCGCAACCTGCGCCGGCCCGAGTTCATCGTCAACACCGAGGGGGCGGTGATCCACACGATCGACAAAGTGCTGCCTGTGGTGTTCGAGGAACGGCAAGTCAAGGGACCGTTGTTTGTCCCCATCGACACGCTGCGGCGCGAAGGCGAGCAGGACTTCGTCTACCGCCTGCCGGGCCTGCAGTTCGGCGGTGGCCGCTCCATCTCGGGGGTATTCAAGCCGGAGAAGCTGCCCGTCCGGCTGGCCGATGCGTCTTTCTCGATCCTGCAGTGGTCGTTCCAGCGGATCGCCGAGGGCTCCGATCTCCGCCAAGGCGACGTCCTCATCGTCGACCCGCAGCCGGGCTACCTCGAGGGCGTGGCGGTCTCGAGCTTCGACTGGGCGATTCGGCCTGGTGACATCGTGCCCCTGCATCTCAACGTCGGCCGCGCACCGCCCGGGTTCTACGTGCCAGCCGAAGCCATTCGCACGCTCAACGGCGACGCCAGCGTCTTTGCCATCGGCGCCGACTCGATCGCGCGCCGCGTCCCGGTCTCGACGCACGAGACAGTCGGCATGCTGCGCCGGGTCGAAGGCGAGGGCCTCGAGGACGGCACGAGCGTCGTCGTCGACGGCGTCCACTACGTGGCGGACGGCGAGGCGGTCACCGTCGTGCCCAAGCTCGGCAAGTAGCGGAGACGACCACCGTGAATCTCACGCGATTCGCTCTGCGCAACCGAGTCCTCGTGCTGTGCGTGGTGTCGGCCACGTTCTTGGCCGGCCTCTACACGTTCGCCACCATGTCGCGGCGCGAAGACCCAGCGATCACGATCCGCACCGCGGTGATCACCACGCGCTGGCCGGGCGCACCGACCGCCAAGATCGAGGACTTGGTCACCGACCCGATCGAAACTTCGATCAAGAAGATGCAAGGCGTGGACGAGATCCGCTCCAAGTCGCGCATCGGCTTGTCGCTGGTGTACGTCGATCTGCTCGAGTCCGTCCCCGCCGCCGCCGTCGACCAGTACTTCGACGAGCTGCGCACCAAGGTCCAAGACGCCACCAGCGAGCTACCCGAAGGTTGCGGTGAGCCACGGGTCAACACCGACTTCGGCGACGTCTACGACGTCGTCCTAGCGCTGTATCAACGCCCTTCGGCACCCGCCGACCGCTACTCCTACCGGCAGCTCGAGGTCTTTGCCGAGACGATCGAGGATGAGCTGAAGAACCTGCGCGAGGTCGGTCGCGTCGATCTCTTCGGCGTCCAAGACGAGCGCATCTACCTGGAGGTCGATCCGGCCGAGTGGGGCAAAATCGGCATGAGCGCCGACCAGCTGCGGTCGCTGCTCCGGTCCCGCAACATCGTCGCGTCCGGCGGCGAGGTCAGCCGCGGCCCCTCACGCTTCACGATCAAGCCGACCGGCGAGTTCACGTCGGTTGACCAAATCGAGATGTTGCCGGTCCGCGTACAGGACGACGAGATCCCCGTCCTGCTACGCGACCTGCCGATCAACGTCGTGCGCGACTACGTCGATCCGATGCGGCCGCACGTGCGTCACACGTCGCCGGAGAGCCGGGCGGAGCGAGCACTCCTCATCGCCGTATCGATGAAGGATGGCGAGAACATCGTCGAGATGGGCAGCGCCGTCGAGGCGCGGCTGCAGCGCCTGCAGGCATCCCTGTTGCCCCCCGACCTCGAGCTCAGCCGCGTCAACGACCTGCCGAGACAGGTGGACGTCCTGGTCGCCGACTTCATGACCAACCTCTGGCAGGCGATCCTGATCGTGCTCCTGGTGGCCCTGCTGATGATGGGCTGGCGCCCGGCGTTGATCATGGCGGCGGCGGTGCCACTCTGCATGATCTCTTCGGTGCTGCTCGTGAGCTTCCTCGGCGTGGAGCTCGAGCAGTTCTCGATCGCCTCGCTGATCATCGCGCTCGGGATGTTGGTGGACAACGCGATCGTGGTCTCCGACAACGCCCTGCGTCGGATCGACGCCGACCAGGCCACGTCCGCGGCGGCCAGGGCCAAGGCGGTGGAGGCCGGCGCCTGGGGCCTGAGCACGCCGCTGCTCACGTCGACCGCCACCACCGTCAGCGCGTTCTTGCCCATGCTGACGATCGAGGGCAGCGCCGGCGAGTACATGCGCAGCCTCCCCATCGTGGTGGCGATGACGCTCAGCGTGAGTTTTGTCGTCGCCATGATGGTGACCCCCATCATGTGCGTGTGGCTGCTGCGCCCCACCAGCGACCGCGCGCCCTATGCCGGCGTCGTCGCGAGGCTCGGCCAGATCCTCGGCGCGCTCTTGCGGCGACGCAAGCGCGCCCCGACCGCAGACGCCGGCACCGGCGCGGCGCGGCCGGCCGCGGCAGCATCCAACGGCTACGACCGCATGATCCGCTGGTGCCTGGGCCACCGATGGCTGACGTGCGGGGTCGCCGCGGCGGCGGTCGTCGCCAGCCTGCAGCTGGTGCCGCTGATCGGCAGTGAGTTCTTCCCCGGCGGCCGCCGCGACCAGTTCTGGGTGCACGTTTGGCTCCCCGAGGGATCCTCGATCAACGCGACCTCGGACGCGGCCCGACAGGTGGAGGAGATCATCCTGGCTACGAGCCGCGCCACCATCGACGGCGTCGACGTCGAGCGCCTGAAGTCCGTGACCAGCATCGTCGGCACGGGCGGGCCACGCCTCAATCTGACCACAAACCCCGAGCAGCAGCTGAGCAACTACGCGGTCGTGTTGGTCAACACGACCGACGGCCGCTTCTCGGCGGATTGGACGGCGGACATCCGCGAGCAAACCGACCAGCTACCCGGCGTGCGGATCGACGTGCGGGCCTTCCGCCTCGGGCCCTACATCCCCAACCCGGTCGAGTTCAAGCTGAGCGGCCCAGACCACGACGTCCTGCGGGCAAAGGCCGAAGAGATCATCGGCATCTTCCGCGCTGCCGAGGGCACCTACAGCCCGTTCCACGACTGGTACAACGACGCCTCGGTCTACGCCGTGTCGATCGACGAGATGACCGCCAACCTGGCCGGTGTCTCCAACGAGAGCATCGCGACGACCATGGACACGATGATCTCGGGTGGGCAGCTCACGACCTTTCGCGAAGGCGACCATCTGGTGCCGGTGATGCTGCGCATCAAGAAGGAGCTCCGCCCCAACGTGCTCAACGGCCTGGGTCAGCTCTACGTCGACGGCAACCGCGACAAGGTCCCCCTGGAGTCCGTCGCTGACCTGATCTCGTCGCGTGAGCCCGCCTGCATCGCTCGGGTCGACACCATTCCGACGGTCAGCGTCGGCAGCCAATGCCTGCCCGGCTACCTCTCCAACTCCGTGAGCGCCCGGGTGCTGCCCCAAGTGCAAGCCGCGATCGCCGACCTGCCAGCGTCCTACAAGCTGACGATCGGCGGCGAATTCGAGCAGACCACGGAGTCGAGCGAGAAGATCGGCAACGCGTTCGCCATCGCTGGGGCGCTCATCATCTTGGTGCTGATCGCGCAGTACAACTCGGTCATCAAGCCGATCGTCGTGCTCTCGACGGTGCCGCTGGCGCTGATCGGCGCGCTCGTGGGGCTCTTCAGCACCGGCTGGGCGCTCGGCTTCATGCCGAGCCTCGGCATCGTTTCGCTCGCTGGCGTCGTGATCAACAACGCGATCGTGCTTATCGACTTCATCGAAGAGAACGTCCGCGAAGGGCAGAAGCTCGACGACGCGATTGCGAACGCCGGCCGATTGCGGATGCAGCCGATCGTTCTGACGACACTCACCACGATCGGCGGGTTGCTCCCACTCGCCCTGCTCGGTGGTCCGATGTGGGCCGGCATGTCGTGGGCGATGATCTTCGGGCTGGGGCTCTCGACCGGCTTGACGCTGTTCGTGGTGCCCACGGTCTACGGGCTCTGCTGCGACCTCTTCCGGCTGCAAACGCGCTGAGGCTCAACGACCTCAGTCGGCGACCTCCGACAGCTGCCGCGCCCGAGTCTCGGGCATCCACCGATAGAGCACGAGCGCCAGCGGCCCACACAGCCCGACCCACCA
Organism: Planctomycetota bacterium; assembly: GCA_039029375.1. GTDB lineage: Bacteria > Planctomycetota > UBA1135 > UBA1135 > UBA2386 > JBCCGH01. Next base: position 30,648 of record JBCCGH010000009.1, on the reverse strand, counting down.
GAAGATGTCGGCGATGCTGACGCCTTCGATCGCCGTGAGGCGGCCGGAGATCCGCGCCGTGCCGGCCGCGGCGAGGGTCATGCAGAGGTCCGTCCAGGCCGATCCGGTCGCGCGGTGCCCGTCGGAAAACACCTCCATCGTGGCGATGCGCAGCACGGCGTACGCGCCGGTCGCCGCCGCCGACTGCCCGACGAAGGCGACCTGAATCCAGCTGGAACCGCTTGGCAACAGCGCCAGCCCCAGTAGCGACGCAAAGAAGGCGGCCCCGAAGAGGTAGAAGGTGCGTGCCCGGCCGATCGAGTCCGCCAAGGCACCGACGACGAGCCACGCCGCCATGCTGATCAGCACGGTCCACTGCACGACCGCGCCGACCACCTCGTCCGGGAATTCGTTGTCGACCTTGAGAAACTCAACACCCAAGAGCAGTAACAGCACGAAAATCCCGCCCGGAAACAGCGCCTTCAGCACGCACAACACCATGAGCGGACGCCGGGATTTACCGCGGAACGGCGCCAGCAGCAGCCCGCGATCGGCGCGTGGCAGCCCAACGCGCCCGCGCCGGAAGTTCTCGGTCTCGCGCATGAATAGCAGCAGCGGGATCGCCCCGAATGCACCCCAGACCGGGAACCGGGCGATGTCTCGCCAGGCGCTGGGGTCTTCGTTCATGCCTTTGACCAGCTGCCCCAGGGCCAGCGCGCCAAGGCCGCTGAGCGCCGTGCTCACCGCGATCAACCGCCCGCGATGCTGCGCCGACGCCTCTTCGGAGAGGACCAGCAGCCACAGGTCCGATTTGTAGAACAGGGCCAGGAGGATGAGCAGCACCACGTACGTGCGCGGGCCCTCCGCCGCGCCCAAGAGCCACTGCAGCAGACACAGACCGACCAAGTTGGCGATCAGCATCGGCTTGCGCCCGACGACATCGGCGAGCACGCGCGGCACGAACGACAGGCACGAGCCGAGAAACAGCCACGAGAACATGGCCACAAAGTCCGCGCGCGACACGCCAAGATCGGCCCGCACGTAGGGGATCATGGTCGCGCGAAACTCGGTCGAGAACGCGTCGAACAGGCTCACCACGGTTGTCGCGGTGAACAAGAACACCAGGTAGCGGCTCACGGCTGGTGAGCGTGCAACTTCCGGCGAGCCAGAGCTAGCCGAATCAACCCCACACGCGCCGCACCGTGCTCAGCCGCCGCTCCGCGTCGCGGAGAGCGCGTGACTTCGAAAAGTCACATGCTCTCAGATCTCAGGCGGCGCCTGGACGGAGCCGGCGCGGCCGCGCGAACGAGCGAACTCGAGCGCGGCCTTGAACGAGCTCTGCTTCTCCTCGGTCGCGCGATCTTGCCGCCGCTTCGCGGACTGCGCGTGGGCGCGGTAGCCGTCGAGCGCGTCCTGCCCCGCCTCAGCGACCTGCTGCTTTTGGATCGCGTTGAAGTCGCGGTAGAGCTGCCGCACCTCGTCCCACGACAGGCCGCGCGCGAACAGGTTGAACAAGCTCCAGGCGCCACCGTCCGAGATCGGCGTGTTGATGCCCTTGAGCTTGCTGAGCATCTCGAGATGGATCTCGGCGGCGGTGTCGCTGTCCATCGTCTTGTGCTTCCACTCACTGCCGTAGCCCGTCAGCTCCCACTCGGCGGCGATCTTGCCGACCGGCGCGCTCGGCTCGTAGTAGAAGAGGCTGCCGCGCGAGAACGACACGCGCGGATCGTCGATCAGCTCCAGCGTGTCCATCGCGGTCTCGCGGGTCTCACCCGGGTAGCCGACGATGTAGGACGCCAGCGTCTCGATGCCGGCGTCGGAGAGGTACTTCAGGCCGTTCTGGTACTGCGTGACCTTCACGTGCTTGTCCATGAGCTTCAGGATCTGGTCGTTCCCAGACTCGAAGCCGCAGAACACCATGCGACACCCAGCGTCGTACATCTTCTGGGTCATCTCGGCATTGGCGAACTGCGCGCGGTAGAAGCTCACCCAGGTCATGCCGAGGTCCGCCTCGATCATGCGGTCGAGCAGCTTGTTGAACCGCTTTGGCGGCACGTTGAACGTGTCGTCGATGAAGAACAGGCTCTTGACGCCCATGTCGGCCAGCTGGTGCAGCTGATGCATGACGTCATCGAGTTCGAACAGAACGTGCTCACCCTGCAGCACCGGAAACGTGCAGAACTTGCACTTGAACGGACACGAGCTGCAAGTGCGCACGTGCACCACGTCGGACAAGAACTCGCGCCCGATGTTGGCGAAGTCGATCATCGGCTCGCCGGGCGTGTGCTGCTCGTTGACCACATGGTTGATGCAGTAGTGCTTGCCGGTGAACGCCAGAGCGTCCGACGACGGCTCGGCGCACGTCGCGCGGCGCGTCGCCATGTTGGGCAGGCTCGCGGCGCGCAGGTCGTCGCCGTCGCGCTGAGCCAACAGCAGCTGATGCAGCGCCTCTTCGCCGTAGCCGTTGAGCACGATGTAGTCAGCGCCAGTGGCGTCCATCTCGGCATCCAGCTCGTCGGCGTAGCCGTGCAGCTTGTACCGGTCGTAGATCCACTTGCCGCCCAGCACCACCTTGGTCTCTGGGCGCTTGTGCGCCTGGATCCACGCCACCGCGTCGTTCAAGAACTGCGGATAGAACGCGAGCGTCGTCGAGATCGCTACCAGCTTCGGCGGACGGTTCTGCAGGATGTCCAGCACCTCGTCCTTGTGGTAGTCGAAGTGCCACACGATGTGGAAGTTGACGTCCTCCACGGTCCGCTTGAGGTAGTCCGCGAGCTTGCTAATGCTCAGGTTGGGCACGCCGTAGACACAGGCGTGCGCCTCATCGCGAAAGATCTCAGGCCGCTTCTGGTAGATGTACTGGAAGGGCGCGACCCACTTGCCGTCCTGGCGAATGTGGTTGGCGAGCGAACCGACGGTGCCGTCGTAGTTCATGACCGCGCCGATAAACAGCACGTCCAGATCGTTGCGAGCGGAGGTCATCGTCGTTGTGTCCTTCGTCGGTGATAGCGCCCCGGATCAGGCGCGAAGACAGGCGAGCAAGTAGTAGCGCAGGTCAGGGACGAGACCAAAGAAGCGGCGCGTGAAGGTTTGCAACTCCTCCACGCTGATCTCTCCCGACAACAGGCGCGAGTGGCTGAACTGCACCAGGTGATCGAACGTACCGTGTAGGCACGGCTCAGTGACATCCTCTACGGCAACCTCCGAGAAGCCGGCCTCACGGCACAGCTCGCGGTAGGCATCGAGGTCAGGGACGTGGTTCTCGACGCTGCCGAGCCGCCGCTCGGCTTCTCCGGCGCGGGTCATCAGCATGTCGGAGAGCACCAGCCGACCGCCTGGGCGCAGCACGCGCCGAGCCTCGCGCAGGAAGGCCAGCCGCGGCACGAAGTGAAAGGCGGCCTCGACCGAGAGAATGTTGTCGAACGAATCGTCCTCGAACTCGAGGGCGGTCGCGTCCATGACCATGAAGCGGCAGTCGGGCAGCTTCTCTTGGCAGAGCTTGATCTGCTTGTCCGCCCGATCGATCGCGGTCACCCGGGTCGGCGCGTAGTGATGCAGAAGGTGCTGCGTCGTCGCGCCCTTGCCGCACGCGACATCCAGGATGGTGCCGTCCTTCTCGGGGATGAAGGCAAGCAGCTTCTCCACGAGGTTCTCGCACGCAGCGCGCGCGTTCGCGATCCCGGGTTCCCAGTAGCCGTAGTTGACGAAGTCGCTGTGGCCGTAGTACTCGCGCAGCGGCGCCCAGTACATCAGCTCGTCGTAGCCCGACTCGATCGGTGGCCGCGTGCCGATAATCCCGCGCATCGCCATCAGGCGTCGCACCCCCCGGCGCGCAGGCGAACGAGGACGTGGCCGGCCTGCAGATCGGCACGACGGTACACATCGTCCAGGGCCGCGATCTTCGCTTCCGGCCCGACCGCGCAGCTCCATAGGCGATCGTGCCAGTAGCGCGTCATGCGCCAGTAGTACCCGTGCCAGCACGACGTGGTCACGTCGCGGATCTCTGGCTCGACAAAGCCGACGGCGGCGAGCTGTTGCAGCAGCGGTCCGCCGCGAGCCAGCGCCACGACGTCCGTCGGCTCAGCTCCTGCCGCCGGCCGCGCCACCGGACACGAGAAGACCAAGCACCCGTCCGGCCGCAGCGAGCGGTGGATGGTGCGCCACAGATCGGCGTCGTGACCGAGATCGTCGGTGACCTCACTACACAGCGCCACGTCAAACGCCGCAGCGGGCAGTCCCGCCGGGGAGGCGCCCGGAGCGAGCACGGTCACGCGGCGCGCGCGGTCGGCGCCGACGTGCTCGGCTTCGGCCCCATCGCTGCGCTCCAGCATCAGCACGTCACCGCCCGCGCGCCCGGCCAGGCCCCACACCTCGTCCACGAGGCGCCGGCTCGCGGCGCCGCCGTCGTGCTCGGTCTCACCCCAGAAGCCGATGTTGCGCAGCGACGAACCGCCCCAGAACTCGTCGTGGAGCTCGTCGACTGGAACGCCTTGGCGCTGGCTGCCGAGGGTGACGCTCACGCAGTCGCTCCCTCGCTGGGCTTCGGCGTCGCCTTGCGGCGCCGCCGCGTCTTGAACGGCGCGATGACCGGCCCGAGCAACAGGGTGTCGGCGGGCTGCTCCACCAGATAGACGATTAAGTCGGCAACCCGCTCCGGCGGGAGAACGTGCTCCGGTGGCGGCACCGGACCGTTCTGCTCCCACATCGGCGTGTCCACCGCGTCGGGACAGACGACCTGCACGCGCACACCGACGCTGCGCACCTCCTCCCCGAGCGATTCGGACATGCCGATCACCCCGAACTTGGAGGCGCAGTAGGGCGCGTCGTGCGCGCGGCCAGCTTTGCCGGACACGGACGACACGTTGACGATGTCGCCGCTCCGCTGCTTCAGCATCGGGCCGAGCACGGCGCGGTTGCACAAGAACATGCCCCGCAGGTTGGTGTCGATGACGCGGTTCCACTCGTCCAGCGTAGTGTCCGCGAGCTTGCGCAGCCGGCCATCGGGCCCGTGCAGGACCCCGGCACAGGCGGCGAGGATGTCGATGCGGCCAAACCGCTCGACGGCTCGATCCGCCATCGCCTGCATGTCCTCCTCGCTGCGCACATCGAGCGCCATGCCCAGGTGCTCGCCGCCAGAGCCGTCACTCGCGATCAGCTCCAGGGTCTGATCGACCCCTTCGGATTTGATGTCGACAGCCACCACGCTCGCACCGCGCGCCGCCAGCGCTCGGCAGGTCGCTCGGCCGATGCCACTGCCACCTCCGGTGACGACCGCGACGCGGCCCGAGACGGAATTGTTGTCGCTCGGCGCTGCCATCATGCTGCTCCCTGACCTTCTCGGGTGACGATGCCCTCCAGCTGATGGAGAGCCGGCAGGATCATCCGCGCCGTCGCCAAAGGACGTGTCACGGGAAAGAAGTGCCCCACACCCGGCACGGTGACGCGACGACAGTCACGAAAAACCTCATGGAGGCGGTCGAAGGTCGCGCGGCAGCGCGACTTCTCTGCGTAGATCCCCACGACCGGACAGCGCACAGCCGGCAGCCGCTCGACGGTCACGCCGGCCACCGACGCGAAGTCCGCGCGGGCGCTCGTCGTGTGGAGCAGCTTGATCCATCGCTGCGCCGAACGATCGCTCAACGTCCAACCACCGAACGGTACGAAGCCGTACTTCTTGGCATAGAGCTCGCGGTTGGCTCGCCACGCCGGCGACGCGGCAAACTCCAGGACCCGCAGCCCGATGTCGTCCTCATTCTCGTCGACCTCCATGCCGTGGTCGGCGAACTCCTTCTTGGCCGACTCCCACTCGGGCCAGTCACGCATGCGCTGGTGCGGCTGCAGGGCTTTGATCCTGGTGTCCAGCAACGTCAGCGAACTCGCTCGATTGGGGTTCTCGATCGCGTGGTGCAGCGCCACCGCACCGCCAAAGCTATGGGCGACGAGATGCGGCCGCTCGATCTCGAGGTGGTCGAGCAGCACCGTGAGATCCTGCGCCAGACTCGCGGTGCAGTAGCCCGAGCTGGGCATGCTCGAGTAGCCATGACCGCGCAAATCAAACAGCGTCACGCGGAAGTCATCCGCGAGCGCGCGGATCAGGTGCGGGTGCCAAAACGCCTGATTGGCTGCGAGGCCGTGGATCAGAACCAGGTCCGGCCCCTGGCCGGCCTGGCGATAGCTGATCTCGACGTCGCCGTGCTGAATCTTGGGCATGGGTCGCTGGCCGATCTACTCGACGTAGCCCAGCGCCCGCAGGCGCTCGAAGATGACGTCCTCGTCCTCTTCCTCCTCGGCGACGTCCGCGGCTGTGCCGGCGTCGTCGCGGTCGGCGTGGGTCGGCGGACCGGTCTCGATCGGCGTCTTGCTCAGATGCTCCTCGGTGAAGGCGTCGGTCATGACCTTGCCTTCCATATCGGAGGGAATCGGCATCCCAAGGCTGTAGAGAAGGGTCGGCGCCATATCGAGGATCTGCTGCAACGGCAGCCGCTCCCCCCGGCGAATCCCTTCGCCCCACGCCAAGAAGACGCCCTCTGGCTGGTGCGTGCCCGACGGCTCCGGCCGCTCCCAGATCGTCGGCTGCTTGTCGAGGACCGAGCAGAAGCCGTAGTCGAACAGCACCAGGGTGAGATCCGGACAACGCCCGTTGTGCTCGCCGGGGAACACCTCTTCCTTTTTCAGGATGTCACGCACCAGCGGCTGACCGGTCCCCGGAACCTTGATCGCGCGCAGCTCGCTGATCAGCTTCTCGCGGAAGGCGTCATATTCCTCCGGCTTGATGCCGGTCTGACCCGGCTCCCGCGCCACCCGGATATGAATCCCGTTGGTCGCCGAGCTCTGCGCATACGCGGTGGTCCGCGTCCAATCCAGGTGGACGAAGTGGCGGTTCGCCATCTTGTCGACCTTGGCCCGCTCGTCCTCCGGCAGGTCGTCGGTGGTGGCCCAGGTGAGGTAGCCGTTCTCCGCGAGCCAGGTGTTCAGGCGGAACACGTGCTCCGTGGGACCAAAACCATGGTCCGAGGCCAAGAAGATGCGTGCCCCGGGGGGCGCCGTATCCATGACCTCGCCGATGAACGCATCGAGCCCACCGAAGAACTCCAAGCACAGCTCACGGGCACGCCGCTGCGCCTCGGTCGGGCTCTCATGGAAGCAGTTCGGATCGAGGTAGCGCCAACACACATGCTGCAGCTTGTCGACACCGTCGAGGAGCACGGCGGTGAGGTCGGCGGGATGCTTCTTCCACAGGTAGCGGAAGATGTTGAACCAGTGCTTCTCGCGCGTGATGTGGAACTCGACCCACTCCGCGTGCTCATCATCGTCGATGAGCTTGGTCGCCCGCGCTTCGCGATCGAAGTCCCAAGCGAACTCCTTGGTGTTGAAGCCCGGCAGGGTCTTGAGCTCGTCGAACAAGCTCGCCGGATAGACACTGCGGCGCAGATGCTTCCAGCTCGTCAGTCCTGGCACTAGCGAGCCGACCACCTCGGGTGGCGGTGACATGAACGGGAAGTTCAGCGAGGTCACGCTGCCGCCGCGGCGGCCGATCAACGTCCAGATCGTCTCGGCCTTGATGTCGCGGTAGTTGTTGAGCGTGAAGTAGACGGTCGAACCACGCTCCTCGGCCCAAATGAAGTCAAAGACTCCGTGATTGCCAGGTGTGCGCCCCGTCGCGAGGGTGGTCCACGCCGGAGGCGTCAGCGGGTGGGGCGTCGAGAGCAGTTCGCCCCTTACGCCGGTTTCGCACAGCTGACGCAGCCGCGGCATGTGGCCGCCCTCCATCATGTGATCCAGGACGGAGAACGTGGCCCCGTCAACGCCGAGGAGGATTGTGGGATTCATCTCTGGTTGAAGCGACGAAGGTGCCGCGAAGTTGGGCGAGAGAGGCGAGAGAACGATCCTACCGCACCCGTCGCGCGGGTGCGGCGCGGGGGCGTCAGGCGTCGGCAGCAGGCGCGTTGCTGGTCTGCGCGACCAGGAAGTCGGCGACCTTGTCCAGGGTCAGGTCGTCGACGTAGCGCCCGCCAGTCATCAGTAGCGATTCAAAAGGTAGATCGCGCCGCTGATATTTCTCTTCGATCGCGACGATGAACTGCACGACGTCGATGGACTCGAATGCCAGATCTCCCATCAGTCGTGTGCTGTGATCAATCTTCCCACCAAAGTCGAGATCCCAGTCACTCGTCATATCAGTGACGATCGTGACAAGGTCCTGAAGCACGGTCTCCTTGCTGGGAGCAGAATCGGTCATCGGATCTTCCTCGGGAAAGGCGTCGGTCGGGGGCAGAGGGACAAAGGCCCGAGCGCGGTGCATTCGTGGGCGCTTCCTCGCCACACGAAAGGCTACCTCGTGATGCACACCGCGGCGCGGTAGACTACACAAAGGGAGGAGCGACTCAACTACCCCTTGAGGGCGTTCGCAGGGGGCTGTTGCGCGATCCGTCGAACCGCTGTCGTGACCGATCATACGCCGAAACTGAAGCCCGTCGGGCGATCGCCTGCGGCGCAAGCAGCCCTGGCCAAGAGTCTTGTGGGGACAGGGCGGCTCGACGACGCCGAGGAAGCCGCGGACGCAGCGCTGCGCGCCAACCCCGAGAGCGCCGACGCGCACCATGCCAAGGGCCTGATCGCGCGAGCCCGGGGCCTGTTGAAGGACGCCCGCCGGCACCTGGAGCGCACCGTTCAGCTCGATCCAGCGCACGCCGAGGCGTGGGCCGGGCTGGCGCTGACCCTCACGGAAAGCGATGAGCCCAGCGCCGCGCATGACGCGCTCGAGCGCGCCATGGCGACGTACGAGGAGTTGGGCGAGCCGCATCCCCTGAGCATTGCCCTGCTTCGTGCACGCATCCTCAAGGCCCTCCAAAAGCATGATGAAGCCGTGGCGGCGTACCGAGCCGTCTTGGATCTCGAGCCCCGGCACGCCGCCGCGCACCTCGAGCTCGGTCGCCTGCTGCGCAGCAACGGGTTGCCGACAACCGCCGTCGAGCACCTGACCGCCGCCCGCTCGATCGGCCGCTGGGACCCAGAGCCCTGTCTCGAGCTCGGCGATTCATGGCGCGAATCCGGCGACTTTGACCGAGCGATGGAGGAGTATCGGACCGCGGCGCTCCGGCGACCCCACGACAGTCGCGCATATGTGCGTTTGGGTGAGCTTTTTTTGGACAGAGCGCTGCACCTCGAGGCTCTGCAGTCATTTCGGATGGCGTCCGTCGCAAACGCCCAAGACGCACGCGCGTATTTGGGGCTCGGTCGCGTGTACCTCGCCGTCGCCGCCCACTCAGAAGCGGTAGAAGCCTTCGAACAAGCACGCGTCGCAGACCCGGAGCTGACCGAGGCCGTGACACTCCTGGGCCAAGCTCAGGCGGCCCGCGACGCAGCCGAAGGCTAGCTGGCGGCGGGCCGACAGCGCCGCAGCGCCGGCCACGAAGCCCCAGCTTGGCAGGTCCCCGGCTCCTAGTGGTGTGACCGATCTGGATGCTCCTGGCGCCGCTCCGCGCCGCGGAGAGCGCGGGCTCTCAACAGAGCCACCCGCTCTCAGAGCCTGCAACCAAATCCACGCTACAGGCTCTGATCCATGCTCCTGGCGCCGCTCCGCGCCGCGGAGAGCGCGGGCTCTCAAGAGAGCCACCCGCTCTCAGAGCCTGCAACCAACCCGAGAACTTCACGCGCCGCCCTCTGGCGAGCCACCGCCGCCGGTGCGACACTCCGCGCCCTTTCGTCCGCGCCTGACCCCTTGCCATGGTCGACCTTCAGCAAGTCAACACGTCGTACGAGCCGTTCAGCCTCGAGCCCGAGTATGTGGAGGAGAATCGCACGTTCTTGCAGAACCGCGACTTCAGCGGTGTCACGCGCATCCTCGACCTCGCGTGCGGCAACGGCGGCAGCACCGCGATGCTGGTCGGAGCGGCCCCTCACGTTCACCTCAACGGCGTGGACATCGACGAAGTGGGAATTCAGCTCAGCGAAAAGAGGTTTCGCGAGCTGGGCTACGACGTGCGGCGCGGCTTCGAGATCACGGACGACATGGCCGGCGACAAGCCGGTGCTGGTGTTTGGGGTGAGCAGCGCCGACGAGCTGCCGTTTCCCGAAGCCACGTTCGACTACGTGACGATCGCCAACGCGATCCACATGCTGCCGGACAAGACCCGCTTCGTGGAGGCCGCGACCCGCGTCCTCAAGCCGGGCGGCTGGTTCGGGTTCAACTCGTGCTTCTACGCGGGGACGTTCCCCGGCGACACCGACCGCTTCTACACCGACTGGCTGAAGCTCGCCGCGCAAGCGCTCACCGATCGCAGTCGCGAGCTCGTCGCCGCCGGCAAGCCCCCGCTGAAGCGCAAGCGCAAGACCTCACACCGCGCGTTCGAAAACCGCTGGCTCAGCCAACAAGAGTGGCTCGACCTCGTGGTCGAGCACGGCCTCGAGCCCAGCGATGTCGTGGAGCGCAACGTGATGCTGGACGAGCGTTGCTTTGTCGCGATCAGCGCCTACGGGGGCTTCGCCAGCGTGCTGCTGAGCGGCTACCCGGTCGAGGACGCCTCGTGGGCGCTTCAGTCCACCGTCGCCCCCGCCCTCGAGGCCTACGGCGCTCAGCGCATCCCGCGAAACTGGCTGCAGGTGTGGGCCAGGAAAACCGGTGGCCCGTGAGCCGAGCGGCAGCCAACGACCGCGGCTGACCGGCAGCGTCGCGATCGTGACCGGCGGCACCGCCGGACTCGGCCGCGCCGCGTGCGAAGCGCTGGCGCGGGAAGGCGCCGATGTCGCGATCGTCGGCCGCAATGAGGAACGCCTCGCCGAGGTCGGGCAAAGCGTCGAAGCCGCCGGACGGCGGGCGCTGCCACTCCGCCTCGAGGTCCAGCGCGAGGACCACATGGCGGAGATGGCGCAACGCACCGTCGAGGCGTTCGGGCGCATCGACATCCTCATCACCTCCGCCGGCCTCCTGCGGCCACCGGGGACCCGGCGGATGGAGATGATGGCACGCACCCCCAAGGCCGACTGGGACACGCTCGTCGACATCAACCTGACGGGGACTTTCCTCAGCGTGCGCGCGGTGTTGCCGCAGATGCTGAGGCAGCGTCACGGCGACATCCTGACCATCTCCTCCAAGTCGGGCCGCACCGGCCTGGCCTACGATTCGGCCTACTGCGCCACCAAGTTCGCGATCATCGGCTTGACCGAGTCGGTGGCCGAGGAGGTGCGGGCGCAGGGCGTGCGCGCACAGTGCCTGCTGCCCGGCGAATTCGACACCGCACTCTGGGACCAGAACCCGAGCTTCGGCCGCCCGGAGGGGCTGCCGCCGCCCGACCGGGTCGCCGACCTGATGCTCTACATGATCACGCTGCCGCGCGACACGTATCTGGACGCGCCGCTGACCGAGCCGCTCCGGCCACTCAATCGCTTCCGCGCCGGCGGGTGAAGTCTCGGGCCCGACCGCCGGGCCGCCGGATCGACAGGAGACACGGGACGGCGGGCTTGGTCGTCGTCTATGTTTGCCGGCGGCGCCGCCGACGGCGCTGCAATCAAACGCCAGCCGAAAATGCGCCAACCTCACATCGTCCGTTGTCTTGCCTCCATCCGCCGGGCCGCCGCGTCCCCTTGCGCGACGGCCGTCCTCGCGCTGACGCTCGCGCTGCTCGCTGGCTGCAAACAGGCGGCGCGGGGCGACGGCGGCGCGGCTGGCGGCGGAACCCCAGTGGACGCAAGTGGAGGCGCGGTGGAGCCTAGAGAGCAGGGGCCGAACGATCTCGTCGGCGTGGAGATTCCGCTGCGCGACGGCAAGTCGCTGGTCGCCGACATCTGGCTGCCGGCCCGGGGCGAGCGCTACCCGACCGTCCTCATGATGACGCCCTATGGGCGCAAGAAGATCGGCGGCGCGCTGCCCGACCCCGACTCCGAGCTCGACCTTCCGGATCAGGAGCACTACGCCTACGTGCTCGTCGACTGGCGCGGCTTCTTCGACTCCAAACCCGCCGCGGGCCGACGCCCGGCGACGATGGCCGATCACGGCAAGGACGGCTACGACGTCGTCGAATGGATCGCGAAGCAGGAGTGGAGCAACGGCAAGGTCGGCATGTGGGGGCCATCGGCCCTGGGCCGGGTCCAATACGCGGTGGCCGCCAACAAGCCGCCGCACCTCGAGTGCATCGTGCCGATGGTCGCGCCGTTCGGCTATCGCTACGAGCAGTTCTACACCGGCGGCGTGCTGCGCGAAGCGTACGTCGAGCTCTTGGGCAAGGTGGGCTACGGCCCCCAACGCGTCGTGAAGAGCCACCCGACCAAGGACGATCTCTGGCGCAAAGTCGAGACCAGCTCGAAGAACTGCGCCGCAGTCAACCTGCCGACGCTCGTCATCACGGGCTGGTACGACTTCGATGCGGAGTCGGTGATCGACACGTATCGGGAGATCCTTGAGAAGGGCGGGGCCAAGGCGCGTCGGGAGAGCCGCCTCATCGTCGGGCCGTGGCGTCACGCGGCCGTTGGCAAGCTACGCCAAGGGGATCTGCAGTTCCCCAACGCCGCGGGCGCCAGCGCCTCGGGGTCGACGGCGTTTCTAGACCACCACCTGCGCGGCACCGGCGGCGACAAGCAGCCGCGGGTCCGTTACTTCCAGATGGGCTCCAACCGGTGGCTGGAGGCGTCGACCTTCCCGCCGCCGAAGCGGGGCGAGACCAAGCTCTACCTGGGCCCGGATCGGACACTGTCCGCCAAGCCGGCCCGCGAGGCCGGGCGCGACGAATACCAGCACGATCCCGACGACCCCTCGCCCACCGTGGGGGGGAACACGGCCTTCCTCAGCAACGACCCGCGCGCGCGGACCGTGGGCTCCGGCCCCGCCGACCAAGCCCCCAAGGTCGAGCAGCGGGCCGACAGCCTGGTCTACACGTCGGCCGTCCTGGAGGAGGACGTGGAGCTGACCGGCGCGGCGACCGCGGAACTGCACTTCGCCTCGGATTGCCTCGACACCGATGTCGCCATCCGTCTCTGCGACGTGTTTCCCGACGGCCGCTCCATCCTGATTTGCGACGGCATCCAGCGAATGCGCTACCGCAACTCGGCCAGCGACGAAGAGCTCCTCGAACCCGGTGAGATCTACAAGATCTCGGTGGCGACGTCGTTGACCAGCTACGCCTTCCAGCAAGGGCATCGCATCCGTCTCATCGTGTCCTCGGCCAACTACCCACGGTTCGCCGTGAACAAGAATGTCGACCGCTGGCGCCTGCTGCGCGGCGAGAAGATCGCCAACAACCAGGTGCACCGCGGCGGCCCGCATCCGTCGCAACTCGTGCTGCCGCGCTGACCGGCGTCGCTGCCGCCGGCCCGCGCCGCCACCGCGACAAGCGCGCCACGCGAGCCGGCAGGTAGTAAGCTACTGTGTGGGGAAACCGCGGGCTCCGCCCGCGGCAAGGACGCCGCCGACCCGTTGACGCGTTGTCATCGGCCGGGCGCGCGCGCACAACCAGGACGCGACATGCACGCTTTGGGACACCTGCGAGTCATCGATCTGTCCGAGTCGATCGCCGGCGCCTACTGCACCAAGCTCCTCGCCGGCTTCGGCGCGGAGGTGATCAAGATCGAGACGCCCGATCGCGGCGATGCGCTACGCCGCCTCGGGCCTTTCGCTGCCGGCGACGATCACGAGGCCAGCATCCCCCACCTCTGGCTCAACACCGCCAAGAAGAGCGTCGCGCTCGATCTAGGCCAGGACCGCGACCGCGTCCGCCAACTAATCCGCGACGCCGATCTAGTCATCGAGAGCGGTAGGCCCGGGGCGATGGAGGCACTCGGCCTAGGTTTCGACGCCCTCCGCACCGACCACCCTCGATTGGTCATGACGTCGGTCACACCGTTTGGCCAAGACGGTCCGTATCGGGACTACGAAGCCGAAGAGATGCAGCTGAACGCGCTGAGCGGCGGCATGTATCTGACCGGTCACCCCAGCCAACCGCCGCTGAATCCCGGTGTCGAGAACTGTCAGTACACCGCCGGCCTGTGCGCCTACGTCGGCAGCCTGCTGGCGCTCTTCCACGCGCACGCCGCGGGCGTCGGTCAGCACGTCGACATCTCCATGCAGGAGTGCGGCGTCGACAACGTCGAGCTGGCGTTGATCAACCACCTGCACAAGGGCGCCACGCCCAAGCGTGGCAAGCATCCGATGGTGCCGTGGGACCTCTACGCCACCGCCGACGGCTGGGCCTGCATCACGTGCGCGCCCTTCCGCAACTGGAAGGAGGTGCGACCGTGGTTCGGCGAGCCCAAGCTGCTGGAGGAACGCTTTCTACACATTCGCGACCGACTCGAGCATCGCGACGAGACGGAGGCGCTGATGGCCCCCGTCCTGCAGAGCAAGACGCGCGCCGAGGTCTTCGCGGCGGGCCAGCGGACGAAGATGGCCTGGGGCTACCTCGCGGAGTTCGGCGAGGTCGTCGCATCGCCCCAGCTCCAGGACCGAAAGTTCTTCGTCGCGACCGAACACCCGAGCGCCGGCACGCTGCAGTACTGCGGCGCTCCCTTTGCCCTCTCGGCGACGCCATGGCGCCAGGAGCGGGCGCCGCTGCTCGGCGAGCACACCGAGTCGGTTCTGGCCGCTGCCGAGCAACCGCCACGGCCGCGCAACGCGGCGACCAACGGCGCCAGTGAACGCGCGCAGGCGCTCGAGGGTATCCGCATTCTCGACCTGTCGCACAGCTGGGCGGCGCCACACGGCACCCGCGTGCTCGCCGACTTCGGCGCCGAGGTCCTACGCATCGAGTATCCAGCGCGGCTCTGCATGCTGCGCGGCGGGACGATGCGCGACGAGACCTACAACCGTCACCCGATGTGGCACCAGGTCAACCGCAACAAGATGTCGGTCACGCTGGACTTCGCCGACCCGGCGCAGCTCGAGGCGTTCCACGCCCTGGTCGCGGAGGCCGACGTGGTCGTCACCAACTCGCGCACCGACGTCGCGCAGAAGTACGGCATCACCTACGAGCAGCTGCGCGAATGGCGTCCCGATCTCATCGTGGTGTCGATGGCGGCGTACGGCGCGACCGGCCCCCACCGCGACGTGGGAGCCTACGGCGGTGTGCTCGAGGCCATGGGCGGCATCCAAAACCTCACCGGCTACGGCCCCGGTGAGAAGCCGATGCGGATCAAGGAGGTCGACATCACCAACGGCCTGGTGGGCGCGTGCGCGGTGCTCACGGCGCTGATGGCCCGCCAACGGGACGGGCGTGGCCAGTGGGCCGATGTGTCGCAGCTGGAAGGCGCGATGCACTCGCTCATCGGCGAGCACCTGCTCGAATACGCCGCCACGGGTCAACGCCAACCCGCACGCGGGAACCGCCACCGAATCCACGCGCCGCAGGGCTGCTACCGCTGCGACGGCGACGACCGCTGGCTCGCGCTGACCATTCGCAACGACGACGAGTGGGTGACGCTCTGCGACGCCCTGAGCCGCCCCGATCTGGGCCAGGACCCTCGCTACCGGACCGCCGCCCAGCGCGCGGAGCAGCACGACGCGCTGGACGCACTGATCGAAGCCGAGACCCAAAAGCGCCGCGCCGCCGAGTGGATGACCGATCTCCAGCAGGTCGGCCTCGCCGCCGCCGCGGTCTTGGACATGGCCGATGTCGCCGCGGACCGACACCTCCAGGCGCGAGGCTTCTTCGTCACACCCCAGGACGGGTCGGAGGGCGTGTTTCCCGGGGTGCCCATCCGCCTATCGCGGACCCCGGGCGCCGTCCGCTGGCCCGGGCCGCCGCTTGGAGCGCATAATTCCTACGCGATCGGCACCCTGGCCGGACGCGAGGATGCCATTCGCGCGATCGACGAGGATGCCCTGGGCTCGGCTTTCGATCCGTGATCGACGCCGCGTTGACGATCGTCATATAGATCCCAATAGAGCACTGCATTGAGACACTCGGACCCCGCAACGCTGACGAACCCACCCGCCGACGCGGCGCAGAGACTCACCAAGGCCGACTTCAACCTCGTCGCTAGGAACGGCTTTGGGGATGGCGGGAACACCTACGCCCACGCCATGGGCTGGTTTGACGACGCGCTGTACGTCGGCTTCACGCGCCACGCGCTGTGTGGCGCGCGCCCCTATGACCGTCAGCGCGAGCTCGAGATCTGGCCGGTCAAGATCCCGGAGATCCACTGGGACCTCGACTGGCGCGGTCAAATCTGGCGGTATCGACCGCGCACCGGCAAGGTCGAGCGCGTCCACCTGTCCCCCATCGTGATGGGGAGCCGCGGCTTCAACATCCCGAGACAGTGGGGCTACCGCGACATGGTCGCGTTCCAGGGCCTCAGTGATGACGCGCCAGCCCTCTACGTGACGTCGTGGGGCTCCCACATGGGTCCCGGGCCCTACATCCTTCGCTGCGAGGACGGCGATCGGTTCGAGGAGGCAACGCCCAAGGACGAGGAGATCTTCGGTGGCCAGACGCTGCGCGCGCTGGTCCGCCTGCGCGACAAGCTCTACACGATCCCCACCGGGCGCTGTGGCGGCACCGATACCGAGCACGCCGGCGTCTTCGTGCTCGAGAGCGCCGACCCGCGCGGCGGCGAGTGGGTCCGCATCAACGTCCCCTCGTTCGGCGACCAAAAGAACGTCACGATCTTCGACATCGAGACGTTCAACGACCACCTCTACGCCGGCACCATGAACCCGTACGACGGGTTTCAGGTGTGGAAGACCGACTGCCGCGGCAAGCCGCCCTACCGCTGGACCAAAGTCATGTCCGGCGGTGCGGGCCGCGGCAAGATGAACGAGGTGCCGTGCACGTTGTGCGCGTTCAACGGCGCGATCTACATCGGGATCTCGATCTACAACCTCGGGTTCGACCGGATCTACAATGTCGGCCCCGGCCTGCCCGAGATGGTCCGCCTCTACCCGGACGACTCGTGGGACCTCGTGGTGGGTGAGCCGCGCAACACGCCCGACGGCTTCAAGGCGCCGGCCAGCGGCTTCCCGCCTGGCTTCAACAACATCTTCTGTGGCTACTTCTGGCGCATGTGCGTGCACGCGGGGCGCCTCTACCTCGGCACCTGTGTGTGGTCCCCGTGGATCCCGTTCGCGCGGCGCGATCGCTGGGCGGACGCCGCCAAACGGTTCTTCAAGGACGACCGGACCCAGGAGTTCCTTGAGAAGAGCGGCGGCTTCGATCTGTGGAGCACCGGCGACGGCGACCACTGGGAGCTGGTCTTCAACGACGGGCTGAACAACCCGTTCAACTGTGGCGCGCGCACTCTGGTCTCGACGCCGTACGGGCTCTGCATCGGCACGGTGAACCAGTTCGCGCCACACGTCGCCACGAAGCGCACTGCGGGCTGGCGCTACGAGATGAACCCGCGCGGCGGTGCCGAGGTGTGGATCGCCACGCCCAACATGCCGGCCGAGATCGACTTCGTGCATCCCGACGGCAAGGCGCCCGAGCCGAAGTTCGTGCCCGCACCGTCGATGAGCGCCACGCGGGAAGACGAGCTGTTGCATGAGTTCTATGGCGGCACCGGCTGGCGGCACGTCGGCTTCTGGGGGCTATCAACGGACTCCGCCAAGGCGGCGTGCCTCAACCTGATGGAAGAGCTGCACGCGTTCCTCCTGCCCGATCCGCCGCTGCGCGAGCCGCGCTATCCCGACGACGAGACATTCGCGAAGTGGCGCGGCAAGGACGTGGAACGCCCCTGGGAGCTCGCCGAAGCCGAATCCGACGAGCGCCTCACCGAGCGCATCCTCGACCTCAATTGCGGCCTCGGCGCATCGACGCGCTGGCTGCTGCAGCACTACGAACCGCGCAAGGTCGTCGGCCTCACTGATGAGCCGTGGAAGGTCAAGCACTGCCGCGATGAGCTGCCGGACGCGACCTTCGAGCTCGTGCGCTTGCCCCGCCTGCCGTTTGCCGACGAGTCGTTCGACCGCGTGTTCGCCGCCGAGCTACCGCGCGACACGGCGCCGCGCGAGCAGGTGCTCGCGGAGGTGCGCCGCGTCCTGAAACCAGGCGGCCGCCTGGTCTACGCCGATGTGGTGGCGCCCGGCGACACCGAGGGGCTCGACGACGCAGCGTCGTACGACACGTTCTTGTTCAAGGCTGGCTTCGACAACAGCGCCATCCACGACGTCACCGAAAAGACCCTGCACCCCTTGGCGCACCGGCTCACCGCCTTTGTCGCCGAGAAGATGCTGGGCGGCGACGCCGACGCGGCGCTCGGCAAGCAGCTACTCCAGGGGCTCGGTGTCGGCGACTCCGCCGACACCAAGTACTTCATCGTCTCCACCGCGCGCGTCGAAAAACCAGCCGACGAGCGGCGGCGGGGTCGCCTGCTGCCGTTGTCCGGCGACCCTGGCGCCACCGAGATCTACCGCCGTGGCCGCCGCCGGCGGCGACACGCCCAATGACCACGGCCCTGCCGTTCCAGCTGAGCTGGGAGACCCTGCTGGCCCTGGCCGGCCTGGAGTTCCCGCGCGACAGCATGGTCGACGTCCTTCAACAGTTCGAGGGACCGGGCGGCCAGAACGAAGGTCTCATCCACGCGGTGCACGGGTTCCGCCAGCTGCAGGCCGGCAAGCCGGACGAGGCCCTGGTCGCCACCGCACGGGCCCTGGAGTTCGACCCGAGCTCGCTGGTCGCCAACATCGTCGCTGCCGCGGCCTACGGCATGCGGTCCAACTTCGAGGCCGCGGTCGCGTCGTGCGAGAAAGCCCTGGAGACGAAGCCCGACTCGCTGATGGGGCGCCTGCTACTGGGCCTCTACCTGTCGTCGATGCACCGACCACAGGATGCCATCGCCGCCCTCGAGGAGGCGCTCCGGCTCAACCCCCAGGTGGGCCCGGCCTATTACTTTCTGGCGCGCCTCCACCTCACCGTCGGCGCGCCGGACCGGGCGATCGACGCCCTGGAGAAGGCGCTCAAGATCAACCCGCTGTCGCTGGCCGCGCGCGTGCAGCTCGGCGACCTCTATCGACACCGCGGCAAGAACAAGGCCGCGCTGGCGCAGTATCGCGGGGCCCTGCAGCTGGACCAGACCGCCACGACCCACCATCGCATCGGCGAGGTTCTCGAATTGGAAGGGGATCGCGAAGGCGCGATCGAGGCCTACCGGGAAGCGACCCGCATCGATGAGCGCCTCCCCCACTCCGAATACCGTCTCGGCGCCTGCCTGCTGGAGCTCGGCCGGCCCGAGGAGGCCATCCCGCGGCTGGAGAAGGCTCTCGAACTCGCACCGCCACTGGACGAAGCGCGTGAAGCTCTCGAGCGGGCCCGAAAGGCGAGTGGCACCGACGGCGCTGCCGACGCTACTGTAGCGCCGGATTGAGACCCGGCATGGCACTGCAAACCACGCGCGCGCACTACGACGAGCTCCTCTACAGCGACATCGTCGCCGAATATTGCGGCGGCGGCGACTTCGCCAACTTCGGCTACCGCGAGGCCGACGACGTCAGCGCTCGCGCCGCCAGCGAAGGGCTCGTCGACCAGCTGGTCGGCATGCTGTCCAGCCGCGAGGGCACCATCTTGGACGTGGCCTGCGGCAAGGGCGCGACGACGCGCCGTCTGTTGCAGCACTACCAGCCCGAGCAGATCACCGCGATCAACATCTCCGCCAAGCAGCTGGGCACGGCACGGGACAACGCGGCGGGCTGTGGCTTCGCGGTCATGGACGCCGTCGAGCTGGGTTTCCCGTCGGCGTCCTTCGACAACGTGATCTGCGTCGAGGCGGCGTTCCACTTCAAAACGCGCGAGCGCTTCTTCGGCGAGGTGCTGCGCGTCCTCAAGCCCGGCGGCCAACTCGTGCTATCGGACGTGCTGATGGCGCCCGGCGCCGAGTCACGCCGGCCGACGTTCCAGGAGGAGAACTACCTGCCCAACCTCACGGCGTACGAGGAGCGCGCGCTGGCCGCCGGCTTCACCGAGGCCGTGACCCGCGACGTGACCCTGGAGAGCTGGCAGCGGCACTTCTGGGGCATGGTGCGGTTTGGCCACCAAAAGCTCCTGGCCCGCGAGCTCGACGCCGAGGGACTGCGCTCCTTCCTGGCGCGCACCTATGACATGGCGCGCGACCTCGAGGTCTACCTGCTCGCCTCCATGCGCAAGGGCCAGTGAGCGAACTCCAAGGCCATTGAGAACGTCGGCCGCATGGCCGAAAGACGCCGCCAAGACCATGCACATCACGATCGAATACTGCGTCGTTTGAAACTACGAGCCAAAGGCGTCCGGTCTGGGCGCCGCGATTGAACAGGCGTTGCCCGACGCCCGCGTCGACCTCGTCCGGGGCGGCCGCGGGGACTTCATCGTCAAAGTCGACGGCCGCGAGCTCTGGAACAAGCGGGCCGATGACTCCGATTTCCCCGCGCACGGCGTCATCCTCGAGCGGCTGGCGGCCCAGGCGTAGCCCCGACGAGTGGCGCCCCACCGGCCGGGCGGCTACCGCCCCAGGAAATCGTCGAGCAGCTTCTCGGCCTCCTGGCCGATCCGGTCGCGATCCAAGTGGATCGTCGCCAGGGACTGCAGCTCCGCCTCATCGCGGCAGGTGAGAAACAAGAGGCGGCAGTCGGACAGGGACAGCACGTCCTTGTGCCGAAGGGCGTGGCGCCGCGCCGGATCCAGCTTCGTGCCGTTCAAGAACACACCGTTGCGCGACCCGGCGTCCTCGACAAAGAACACGCCGTCGTGCGCCACGATCTGCGCGTGACGGCGGCTGACGGCGCTCGATTCGAGCACCAGGTCGCAGTCGGGATGGCGGCCGACACTCAGCTGGGCGCCCGAGAGCGGCACGGCACGGCCAAACGGCGCCCCCCGAATCACCACGACGTGCGCGGGGGCGTCGCAGGACGGCCCCGCCTCGATGGTGTTGCCGTTGAAGTCCGGGTGCTCAGAGTCCGGCATGGCTGCCTCATCCTACCACCGCCGCGCGCCGGGGATCGTTCCCTCGTCTTGGCCAGGCTCTGCGGATCGGTATCGTGAGCGCCGACCGCATGGGCCAGTTGATCTCGATCCACTCCTACCGCGGCGGGACCGGCAAGAGCAACCTCACCGCCAACCTCGCCTACCTAGCGGCCAAGCGCGGCCGCCGCGTCGCCGTGCTGGACACTGACGTGCAGTCGCCGGGAGTCCACATGGTCCTGGGCATGGACCCCAGCCGGATGGTGCACTCGCTGTCAGACTATCTGTTTGGCAAGTGCGAGCTCGAAGACGCGGCCTACGACATGACCACGGACCTCGGCCTCCAGGACTCCGGCGGGGCGCTGTTCTTGCTGCCGTCCAGCATGAAGGTCGAAGCGATCGTCCGGGTGGTCTCCGAGGGCTATGACGCCGGCCGCCTCAATGAGCACCTGCAGCGGCTCATGCAGGACCTCAGCATCGACCTCCTGTGGCTGGACACCCACCCGGGCCTCAACCGCGAGACGATGCTCACGACTGCGGTCTCGCAGGCGCTCGTCGTGGTCGTCCGACCCGACACGCAGGACTTCCACGGCACCGCGGTCCTCATGGAGCTGGCCGGGCGGCTCGGCGTGCCCCACGTGTCGGTGCTCATCAACAAGGTCGTGGCGCGCCTCGACGCCGCGGACGTCCGCAAGAAAGTCGAGCAGGCGTTCAAGCAGGACGTCATCGGGCTGCTGCCCCTCAGCGACGACCTGCTCGTGCTCGGCAGTCGCGGCCTCATCGCGAGCCAGGAGCCCGACCACCCGGTTTCGCTCGAGCTCGATCAGGCCCTGTCCCGGCTGCTCGACTCCCTGCAGGGCGCGCCCCCCGCCTCATGACGGCGAGCGCCCAGCCGCTCGACCCAGCCCGCTACACGACGCTGCGGCGGCTGGTCCAGGACGACCAACACCGGCTCGTCGTCTCGTTCGGCGGCGGCTCCATGCCGGGCATCTGCGGCAACACGGCGTTTGCGCAGATTCTCGAAGAGCTGGGGCTACGCCCCTCGGTCGAGGAGGTCTGGGGCACGAGCGCCGGCGCCGTGGTCGGCGGCGGCTGGGCCACGGGGAGTGACGCGATCCGTATTCTCGAGCTCACGCGCGAGCTCGGCCGCCGCGGCGCGGTCGACGTCGGCTTGGTCAAGCTGGTGTTGTCCGTCATGGCCTCGCGCTGGCCAATCCGACGACCGATGCCCGACGGGGTGGTGCGCGGCAAGAACTTCTGGCGCACGATCGAGGCGGGCCTGGCGGTCGACACGTTTGAGCAGTGCCCGACCCCGTTCCGCTGCATCGCCGTCGCCGACGATGGCAGTATGCGGCGCAAGGTGTTCCGTCGCGGCCCGCTCCTGCCGGCGATCTTCGCCAGCATGAGCATTCCGGGCGTGATCGTGCCGCGCCCCCTCCCGGACGGGGAGTCCTACTACGACGGCGGGCTCGTCGAAAAGACCCCGCTGCTGTCACCCATTGCCGAGCACGCGCGCAGCGGCGACCGGCGCAAGCTCCTCCTACTCTGCACTCACTTCGCGGGCGAGTCACCAGGCCCGGCGAAGGGCTTCCACAACCGGTTTCTGACCACGCTCGACGCGCTCGAGAACCTCGCCTGGGACTATCAGCTCAAAGAGGCGCGCGCCCGCGAGGACACGCAGCTGCTGCTCCTCAACCCGCGGATCCAGACCAGCGGCCTGTTCGACTTCACGAAGACGGATGAGGTCTACCTGGCCGCGCGCGAAGCGTTCGCCGCACAGCTGCAGGACGCGAAGATCACCCAGACCTTCGGCATGCAGTAGGCCGGCCGCCGACCGCCCCCGGGGGAGGGGGGACGCGCACCGTTGGGTTGACGACTACTCGCCGATGGTGACCTGCAGGCCGCGGCTGAACGCGTAGGCCGACACGGTCCCCGGCTCGCGCACCAGCGCCTGGCCGTAGAGCGACAGCCCGCGCAGCGCGTTGACCAACGGCAGCGGGATTGGCAGCGTCGCCGTGCCGTTTGGCCCAGGCGCCACCGGAGTCAGCAGGGCGAGACCAGAGACCAGGAACGTGCAGCCCGAACCGCCGAGCGGGACGCTCGCGGGCCCCGTGCCCAAGGCGAAGAACGCCGGCTCGCCGGTCGCGCCCACGTGGGTCTCGAAGCCAAAGTTCTGGTCGCCGATGCGCGCCCGCGTCCGCACCATCAGCGTCGACGCGGTGAGGCAAGAGTTGCCATAGGTGGTCGCCACGGCCGGCACGTCGGTGAGCACCTTGATCGTGTGCCCCTCGTACATCGTGGCCTGCTGCCGCCGCGGGTCCCACACGACGTCCGGGCCACCGTTGATCGCCGGCGTCGTGATGCCAAGCGACGTCCACGTGGCGCCGTCGTACTCCCACAGCTCGATGATCCCACCCAGCCAGCCGGCGAGACGCGTCCGCTGCACCAGCGGGTCGTAGTAGAGCCGCGGGCTCAGCAAGTTCGGCGGCGACGTCGGCGGCGTGACCTGACTCCAGCTCACGCCATCCCATTCCCAGGTGTCGTTGAGCTGATCGGCGGCGGTAAAGCCGATCCGACCGCCGAACAGCACCGTGACGCCCCGCGCCTCGTCGTAAGCGAGCGTCGCGTCCATACGCGCCCGCGGGGCGACGCCAGCCGGCGCCTGCTGCCAACCATCGCCGTCCCACTCCCACGTGTCGTTGCGCAGACTGATGCCAATCGTCGCGGGTCCTCGACCGCCAAAGATCACCGCGCGATCGCGCCCAGAATCGAACGCCATGGCCGGGCCGCTGCGTTCCGACGGACCACTGCCGGTGGCCAGCAGCGACCAATCCACGCCGTCCCAGGCCCAAAGATCATCGAGGTAGCTGCCGACGGAGAAGCCGGCGAACATCAGCGCTTGCTGCCGTACCGGGTCGAAGGCCGTGCCAGCGTCGCGCCGGTTGACAGGTTGGGTCGAAGGCTGCAGCAAGGACCAACGGACGCCGTCCCAGCGCCACGTCTCGTTGGGCGGCGCGGCCGTCGAGCCCCCCACCATGATCATCTGTCCCGGGGTCACGTCCTGCATCCAGGCGAAGCCGAAGCGAATCGGCGGACTGTGGTCGCCGCGCAACTGGGTCAGCGTCGTGCCGTCCCAGGCAAACGCGTCGGTGTGCTCCACCGGCGGCGTGCCGACTTGACCGCCCACCACGACGACGGCGCCGCGCCCGGCGTCGTAGTAGCCTCGCGCACTGCTGCGCAGCGGCGCGCTCAGCCGGCGGACGAGCTGCCAGCGGTTGCCGTCGTAATCCCAGATCTCGTCGCCGTCCGGGGCACCGCCGAGCATGACCATGCTCTGGCGCGCCGGGTCGTACGCGAGGGCGAGGTTCTGGCGGTGCGTCGGCCACGAGCCGATGGGTGGACGGGCGCGCCAGTTGGTGCCGTCGTACTCATTCACCAGCATCGGCTGCCCAAGGATCCCCGGCGCGGACACGAGCACACAGACGCCGCGGTCGGAGTCGTAGGCAAAGCCACCGCGCGAGGGGAACGGCGTAGTCGCGGTCGTGATCTGGAACCAGCGCGTGCCGTCGTGCTCCCAGGTGTCGTTCAGCAGACCCGAGACGCCTTGGCCGCCATAGAGCACGTAGCGCTGGCGGCGCGAGTCGAAGGTCATCTCGCCGTCGAGCCGCGGCGCCGGGGAGGGAATGTCGGTCAGGCGACGCCACTCCGCGCCGTCCCAGCGCCAGGTATCGCCAAGGATCGTGCCCAGCGCACCGCCAATGGCGCCGCTGAACAGGATGGCGTTGCCATTGTCATCCGCGGCCATCGTGCCACGGGTCCGACCGATGGGACCGGGCAGAGAGCTGGTGTTGGCGCGTTGCAGGCGCCGGCTGCCGTCGAACTCCCAGGTCTCCGCCTCGGCGCCAAACTGCACGAGGCGACCACGCGCCGTGTCGAACGCAGTCTGCCGATAGGCCCGAACCGGGCCATCGACAGCAACCCATTCTTGCTGTGCAGAGACGAGGGGGGAGACGAGAACGACGGCGAACAGGGTGCGAGCTGTCACGGCGACCTCCTTTGCGAAGCGACGCTTGCCGTAACCGCGACACTAGAGGCGGCCGTCCATGGGCGCCACCCGCCGCGGCGGTTGCCACACGATCAGGGGTGGTTGGACGGGCCGGGACCGCGGCGCATGCGGGCCGGCAGGCCGCGAAGGTCGCGCGTGACGAGGCTGACGACGAACGACGCCGGGGCGCTGACGACGATGGCGAGCGCCGCGACCGCGCCCCAAGCCGCCGCGTCCATCCGGCCGAGATCGACGTCGCCCACCAGCCACGCGAGGAGCAAAGCCGCAGCCAGACCGACCACCAGGACCCGGCACCAGTCGCGGATGCGCACGTGTCCCCACCACAACAAGACGCCGCCACCCACGGCCACGAGCCAGCACCAAACCGCGAACCTCGACACGTCGCCGAGGCTCGCGCGTAGTTCGAGGACGCAGCCGAACAAGACCGCGGGGACCAAGCCGACGTGAAAGGCGAAGCGCCAAGGCCCAGCTCCGCTGCCCAGCCACCGCCGACGCGCGGCGCTGCGCGTTTGGCCGGATGCGGGGGGTGGTTCGGACATGCCCTCGAGATTAGCGCCCGAATCTCCGCGGGATGAACCGCATCGGTCGTCCCCCCCTTGGAGCCCGCGCTGGCCGGATCCGCTGTTCGGGTCGGCGGAGTCACAGGCGTCAGCACGGCCTTTTCGTTGCGGAGCCTCGGGGTCCGCGACGTGTCGCGGTCAGCGGCCGGCAGATCGCCGGCCGCTCGATCCAACGGCCACTTCTGAATCAAGACTCTGAGACCTGAACGGTGGAATGATGACGACGAGCGACGCCTACACCGCCGCGATCGGCGGGCTGTGAGGCGAGCCCGGCGACGCGACCCGGCGTCTCGTCGTCCGAGCGGTCAACGCCCGTCGGTCGACCAATCGTAGAAGCCGCGGCCGGATTTCTTGCCGAGCTCACCGCGCGCGACCATATCGCGCATGAGCTGCGGCACTTCAAACGCCGGGCTGTTGAGCTTCTCGCGCAGGTAGTCGGCGATCGCCATGCGCACATCGAGACCGACGAGATCGGTCAGCCGCAGCGGCCCCATCGGGTGCCGGTAGCCGAGGACCAGAGCCTTGTCGATGTCCTCGGGCGACGCCACGTCTTCCTCGATCATGCGGATCGCCTCGAGGCCGAGCGCCACGCCGAGACGGCTCGTGGCAAAGCCCGGGCTGTCCCGCACCACGATCGGGTCCTTGCCGAGCTCGCGGGCGTAGTCGAGCACGCGCTGCACCGTCGCCTCCGCGGCGCTCGCCGGCCGCACGACCTCGAGCAACGCCATGATCGGCGGCGGGTTGAAGAAGTGCGTGCCGAGGCAACGCTCGGGTCCGGGGATGCCGGCGAAGATCTCGGCGAGCGACAGCGACGAGGTGTTGGTCGCCAGCACGCAGGCCGCCGGGGCCGACGCCGCGGCCTTGGCGAACAGGTCGCGCTTGAGCTCGAGCTTCTCCGGCACGGCCTCGATCACCAGGTCGGCCTCGGCCATCGCGCCGGCAACGTCCTCGGTGAGCTGGATCCCAGTGAGCACGCGGTCCTTGTCATCGGGCGTGGCCTTGCCTTTGGCGATGCCTTTGTCGAGGAAGGCGCTGATCCCGGCGATCGCGCGGTCGAGCACCTCGCGGTTGACGTCGGCGAGCGCCACGGCCGAGCCGGCCGCGGCACAGACCTGGGCGATGCCCGCGCCCATGGTGCCGGCGCCGATGACGGTAACGTTTCGAAAGGTCGGTGGGTTAGGGCTCACGATGCGCCTCCGCTCTTCTTCTGCTGTTTCGCACGCTGCTTGGCCAAGAACGCCGCCATGCGCGCATGCTTGTCATCGCTCTCAAAGAGCACCGCTTGCGCGACGCTCTCCAGCGTGCCCGCCACCTGCTGTTCCGGCCGGGCCAAGGTGTTCATCGCGGTCTTCGCCAGACGCACTGCGAGCCGACCGTTGGCGGCGATCTCATCGGCGAGCGCGAGTGCCCGCTCCAGCACCTGATCGTCGGGCACGACGTGGTTGACGAGCCCGATGCGTAGGCACTCCTCGGCGTCCAGGATACGCCCGGTGTAGACGAGCTCGCGCGCGCGGCCGAGCCCGATCAAACGCGGCAGGCGATACGTGCCGCCGGCCGCCGGGATGATGCCGAGCTTCACCTCGGGCTGGCCGAGCTTGGCCGACGCGCCGGCGACGCGCAGGTCGCAAGCGATCGCCAGCTCACAGCCGCCACCCAGACACCACCCTCGAACCGCCGCGATGACGGGCACGGGAAACTCCTCGATGCGCTGGAACAGCGCCGAATTGATCGCCGACAGCGCCTGCGGCGCCTTGCGCTCCAGCAGCTGGCCGATGTCGGCGCCGGCGGCAAAGGCCTTCTCGCCCGCCCCCGTCAACACGACCGCCGCCAACTCGTCGGCGCTGGCGGCGCCGAGTGCGTCCAGCGCGCCGTGCAACCCGTGGATCATCTCCAGATCGATGGCGTTGCGCTTCGCCTCGGCGTTGAGCGTCAGCAACGCCACAGCGCCACGCCGCTCGATCAACACGCGTTCGTCATTGCTCATGGCAACTAGCAACCCTTGAACTTCGCCTGCCGCTTGTCCCCAAACGCGGCGATGCCCTCGCCGGCGTCTTCGCTGGCGAATAGCTTCGCCTGCAGCTCGCGCTCCAGCGCCAACCCGCTTTCCAGAGGCAGCTCCGCGCCCGTCTGGACGGCGCGCTTGATGTGGCCGACGGCCATCGCCGCCTTACCCGGCGTGCAGAACCCACGCGCGTACTCGCGGGCGCGGTCGGCGAAGCCGTCGGCGTCAAAGACCTCGTTGACGATCCCGAGCCGCTCGGCTTCGGCCGCGTCAAACGTCCGGCCGGCGCACATCAGCTCGATCGCTCGCGCCTTGCCCACCATACGCGCCAGGCGCTGGGTGCCGCCGGTCCCAGGCAGCACGCCGAGCGCCACCTCGGGCAGCCCGATCTTGCCGCCGGCACGCTTGGCCACGCGCAGGTCCGCCGCCATCGCCACCTCCAGGCCGCCGCCGACGGCGTGGCCGTTGAGCGCCGCGACCACCAGCTTGGGCGTCTGCTCCAAGCGCGAGAGCGTCTCGTTGGCGTGGAGGCAGAAGTAGTACTTCCAGGTCGGGTCGGCCGCGTTCAGCATCGCGATGTCCGCCCCCGCGCAGAAGAACTTGTCGCCCTGCCCGGTCAGCAGCAGGACCTGGACCTCGGGGGCGAACCGCGCACGCAGCACGGCGTCGTCGAGGTCGCGCATCATGTCGTGGGAGTAGCAGTTCGCCGGCGCGTTGGTGAGCGTGAGGATGGCCAGCGGGCCGTCGGTCTGATACGTGACGAGAGGGTCGCGAGTCATGGGGTCTCCGGGAAGGGGCGGAGGAACATATCGGCCCGCGTGCGCGTGGCGTACCGTGCCCGGCACAAACCGCCAAAAACACCAACCGGCGACGCGCCCAACCAGCAGCGTCGCGAGTGTGTGACGCGTCATGCCGGACAAGCCAGGCCGGGTTCTACGGCTTCTGCTCCGGCGATCTCGACGCCGCGGCGGACCTCACAGGCGATGCGGCTCGCCGTCAATCTCGCATTGAAACACGTGGCCGAGCGGCACGTCGAACACTCGGGCCATGCGAAACGCGACCTCGAGCGACGGCGCGTACTTGCCTCCCTCGATGGCGTTGATCGTCTGCCGACTGACGCCCACCTCACGCGCGAGCTCAGCTTGGGTCATCTCGTCCGCGGCAAACCGCAGGGCACGGATTCGGTTGTGGACGACGACCTTCGGCGGGCGGGGCCCCGCCACCTAGACGCCCCGTCGGTAGAACAGGAGCTGGAGCACGCAGCGCAGGAGCTCGGCGAAAAACAGCGCAAGCAGCAGGACGTGGGCCGTCCAGACGTTGTCGAAGTCGCAGAGCATCGCGGAGATCGCCGCGAAGATGCCGATCGCCAACAGCCAACTCGACGCGCTCTCCGCGCGCCACCCAATCAGCCGATCGCGCTCGTCCCGAAGCTCGGGGCGGCTCGCGATCGCCGACGCCACGTGGCCCACGATGTTGATCACGACCATCAGGACGACGGCGGTGACGAACAACGGGGCAAACGGCGAGAGCGCGCGCTCGCCGGCGCCAAGCATGGAACCAGCGACGTAGAAGTAGCCCCCCAGCGCGAGCACCAGGCTCGCAAGCTGGATCCAGACGCTCTTCTCCTCGAATGAAGCGCCGGGCCAACGGTTTCCTGGCTCGACATCAAACGTTGACATGATGTCACGCTATCTTGACACCAAACCAGTGTCAAGTCACCTTGACACGCGCCCCGACGGAGACCATCCACGCCGGAGCCAAGGGCCGAAACTCGAGAAATCAGTGCCCACATGGGCCCGCTCCGTCGTGTGCAAGGTTGCGGCCCGCAGCCGCATTCCCAAGGCAGCCATGAACTTTGACGAACGTCAGCCGATCCTGAGCTTCCGCGACCTGCGCAAGTCGGCGCGGATCCTGGATGTTCTCACCGTCGCCTACTTCCCCATCTACGGGCTATCGCAGCGCGACTTCTTTCGCATGTACCCGACGCTCGCCTACATGGAGGCACTCGTCTATCGCGCCGATTCGCACGTCGAGGCGTGGCAGGCGGCGAGCTCCCCGAGTGGCACGCCGCCGTGGGAGGTCATGAAGCGGGAGATGCTAGAGTTCGCCGCGGCACAGGGGCTGGAGAGCGGCCTGCTGCACCGCTACATCCACGAGCAAGCCCGCTACTACGAATCCGAGACGGCGTTCCTGCGGCAATCCGAACCAACCGAAGAAGGCCTCATGACGGCGCAGGCGCTGCGGCCATCGGATCTCCGCATCCAGCATTCTCTGCTGCTCGAGCTCAGCGGCCGCGAGGGCAATCCCGACGTCTTCGCGGCGCTGGCACCGATGGAAGTGTGGGCCGAGATCAACGACGACCTTGGGTCGTACGAGGCGGACATCGAGCGCGACCACTTCAACACGCTCCGGACGCTCACCGCCATTCACGGGGCGGCCGCCGCCGACGTCGTGACCGGGATCCTGAAGACCTGTGAGCGGGAGTTCTTCCACCAGCTGCGCAAGTTGCCGGCGACGACGCAGACCGTCATCACCGAGAGTCTCGCGGCTTTCCACCAGCACATTCCGCCGACCGCGGTACCACAGCCGGTGCTCGAAGCGTCTGCGACAAGCGAGGTGTAGTCCCGGAACAAGCGCAGCTTCGGGCGCTCCGCCGGTTTGTGGAAGCGCTTCCCCGGTGCCAGGCCCAGCACCCAAGAAGCCTCCAACCGGGCGCATATGATGAACCACCGAATCGCAGGAGCCGTCGTCGTTGCGACACTTTTCTTGACCGCGAGCGCCAGGGCGCAGCCGTGCGGCACCCAGGTGCAGGGGATCGCCGTCGGCACCTGGACCCTCGCGGGGTCGCCCTACTGCGTGGTGGGCGACCTCACCGTAAGTCGCGATGCCTTCCCGGGTTCGTTGACGATCGAAAGCGGCGTCCAGGTGCGCGTCGCACCCGGCGCACAGATCCGTGTGACGGGTACGCTGCGCGGACTCGGCACGGCGGTCCAGCCGATCGTCTTCACCGGCGACGATCCAGCGGGGCGCTGGGGCGGCCTCTGGTTCGACCGCGCAGGTGAGCAGTCCACACTCCAGCACTGTCGCATCGAGCGCGCCAGCAACAGTGGACTGCGGATCGACGACACCGTAGTCGACCTCGAGCACTGCGAGATCCGCGACAATCGGACGCCGGGCAATGGCGGCGGG